>CAZOWA010000017.1:21672-52120 GCA_964583695.1 uncultured Dechloromonas sp. | reverse complement strand
TTTGGTCGCTGGACGCTGCGCGATAAAGCCGCGCAGCGCCGGTCAGCTCTACGTTCCTGAATGACTGCTTTCCAAAGTCGTGACCGTCCTCTTTGGGTCGGGTGCCGTCCCTCACATACGATGAAAGCGGCCCATTGACCGCCATCAGCGGCTGAGCGACAGGTAACTGGCGCATAGCCGCCCGATTCGGGCCAGAGGTCCAAAGTCGGCTTTGGCCGAGGAGTTCGCATTCAACCGACGCGCTGAACGTCGGCAGTCATCGGTAAGCTGCCGTTGCCCCGCCCGAGATGCGAAAGTCTGTTGAGGGTCGGGAGCCGTCCTGGGCCAACAACGGAAGCGGCCATTGAGCATCCTCAACGGCTTAGCGGCGGGTAAGCAGCGCATTGCGGCCTGATCCTGACCAGAGGCCTAAGGTCGGCTTTGGCCGAATTCGAGACGGTGGCGGCGCCAGCTTCAGCGTAAACCAAATTGCTAGTGCCGCTTTTAATAATGGCTGGGGAATTGGCTCGTACCAAACATCCTCTCGTGAGGACTGGCTTTCGATGTGACGTACTGGTCGTCTTTCGCGAGGTAGGCCAAGTTCGCGCGAAGTGCCTCCCTCTTGGCGTGATCGTTGCGGTCGATCTGACCGGTGCCAATGCCATGGCCGTACTGAGCATGGAGCCCCTTTAGTGCGTTGCTGTTCCAGTAAGCGCCTATGCCGCGTGTGACAACATTGACCCAGTACTCGCCGATGGATTGTGCGATCTGTATATCAGCCCTATGCTGCCCAGAGTAAAACACGACAATGTGCAGATGTAGCCCGCCGGAGTTTTGTCCCTCTTCGATTTTCCAGGCGTACCCCTCGATTTTGCTGAGTAGTTGATTGCTACGCCGGTTGTTGAGGAGCATATCTCGGTGCTGCTGAATGGTTTCGAGCGAGATCAGGTGTCGGTAGTGCTCCTGATAGTTCAGGGTTAGCACGAGGATGAGGTATCTTGAGCGACTCTCGAACATGGCCTGCTCTAGCTGCAAGACACGGTCAACGTTACGTTGAGATTGACGGCTCAGTCGTGCATTACCGGGAGCGCCTGTGCTTAGCATATATTGCTCGTTAAGTGGTGACTTGTGCACGATCAACTCCTTTCGCAGATTGGTTAAAATCGGAAAGAAGAACCTGAGTTGCTCGCGGACTGCGGTGGCAGAGTGACTATTTCGCTTGATCACTGCGGATCTCCAATTTTCTGGCAGCCCAAGGCGGATAAATTGCTATTCTTTGCCCTCGTTGAGTTGTGTCACTTGGCTATTCCATAAGAAGCAATAATGGACAAATGAAAATGCTTCGCAATTGTGAGTATCCCGTATCAGGCATGTCCTAGTGAGCCGAGGTTTATTCTTTCCACAATATATACGGAGTTATGGAAATGGAGGGGGCAGGTTCAGACTTAACACGATGGAGGCAATGCCGGATGAGATGCATTGCCTCCTGGCATGTGTTTGTACGAGGCCAAGGGTGGAAAAACCGTGCGATTTTGCGATAAATCGCACGGAATCGCACGGTTTTTGGATGCTTAGGTATTATTTTTCATGGTTCCCAAGCTTATACAGGCAATATCGTGCCCCCCAATCTCGGCTTCAGTGGAGGCAGGCTACGGAAATATTGAATATTCAGATCGATCAACACCTTTTTCGATGGCAGTACCTGCTTCAGGAAAATTATTCCTTGAGCTTGCAAATTTTGGATGGCGGCTCCAAAACGGGCATAGTCTCTCACTGGACCACTGTGATGGACATCTGTTCTGGGTATGCTCCAATATCCTTGGCTCCAGACTATTCGGTGCAGATAGGCCACAATCGATTCAGTGTCCTTGAAGATTGGCGGCTGCTCATAATCCGGAGAGAATATTCGTTTGAATTGATTGACATGAAAAGCAACAATTTCGTGAGCTCGTTCGATGGTGTCACGGCTGATTTTTCCCTCTGAATCGCTGAAGTGATGAAGCAGCGCTGCCACTCGTATTACATTCTCCCCAATTTTGGACGCCGAGTCGTGAATGTCATTCAGATACTGCATCGGCTGGATCATGGACTCAACGCGATTCACGATTTCGGTAAAAATATCCTTTGCATCGTCATCAAGCTCGTAGCATCGCTGCGTGAGGCCGCGGGTTGGTAGATCATTTGATGCATCGGGAAGCATCTCAGAAATCTTTGAATGGAACTGCGATAAGTGCTCCCAGGTTATTTCGTTGTTGGGGTGGTTGAATCGATACCCCTGCGTCGATTCCGGCCAAGCCATCAGAAAGCGGGAGAAAAATCCTGTTCCGCGTGACGCTTCGCCTCGTTTGCGAAGAAAATCCTTGAGCACACTTTGTTGGGCCATGATGGACAGCGTGACACGTGGGTCGCGGGCTGAAATGTTCACGCCATTGCCCCGATTCAACACAAGTGTTCCGCCGTCCCAAGCCTTGTTGATTGCGCCGTGTTTGGTCAGAAGCGGGCTTCGCAGAACGATCTCTCCCTCATCGCAAATGATCGCCACAGATTCGCCTTCACCTTCCAGGATGTCGTGCAACGCGCGCTCAGATACGTCCTGCAAGACTAGGCGTCGCAAACGTGGTTTTGTCGGTTCCCCCTTTTCATGCTCGTCGAGTTGCTGGGACAGGTTTTCAGTTGGTTGGCCGTTGCAAATGGCATTGGTCAAACGCCTTTCAAGTTCTCGCCGAACGCTTTTCCATCGATGGTGCTGATTGTTGTATTTCAGTAAAGCTTTTTTATGCCACGCCTCACTGGCCTCATCGTGCGTGTGTAGCGGAGCAGATACCAAGCGGTCGACGGAGCTCTTACGTTCGCCGGAGTTGGCAACTACGAACAAGAAAATGGTGGCTGGTTTTAGCTGGCCGCTGAGCGGATGAATTACCTTGATTTTCGCTTGAGCGGCTGCCGACATGGCAGAAATAAATGACATTGCAATCAGGGGGCGGGGTGCTTTGAGGTTGCCTTCAACTTCTAAAATTGCCTCGCGAACTGCTTTCGGGAAGGCGTTAACTGGATACATGGCAGGTGTCATTGCATGATCTCCGTTTTCCGTTGGGTGCGAGGGCGGGAAAGAAGCCATGCGCAAATTTCGTCTTCGATCCAACCCACCGTGCGTTTTCCTAGACGAACTGGCTGCGGAAAGGAGGGGTCATGGTCATTGCTCTTTGGTGATGTTTTTGCATAAATTGTGGATCTCGCCAACCCGGTTTTTGCGATGACATCACGTAGGCGGACGATTTTTATGGGTTGGTTTTCTATTGATTTTGCATACATATTTCTGATACCTCACGAATAAAGTGCGATTGCAAACGCTCGCAGTGCTGCATTCGAGCGTGCGAAATTTTTGCTGCAACTGCAGCCGCCTTTTGGCGGGTGAACCGGATGGATTGCGCCATTCGACGGGGGTCGTGGCGAAAGAGATATAGCTCGGAGCCCTTGAGCGTACGCAGCGAAGGCCGCTGCGGCTCAAACTAAAGAGCCGCAAACACAGAGAATGTCGCCATGGCTGGCGATTTGCGCCGATGTTTCAGTAAGGCGCGAGATGGTGTTGCGTGATGACTTGTGAGCCTATTTTTGAAATTTTTTGTATTGCCGTCAAGCTTTCCTAAGAAATAAAACTTGTCAACCTTGAATATTAAATGAGGCGAACCTGTCGTGTTGCGTCGCCAGGTAATGGTATAGGTTATATCCCGGCCTTAAGCTTCTCAAGATAATCTGCCCATAGTTGCATCATGGTTTTTCGCTCGCTTAGAAATTTTGTGCGGTTGTAAGCGGTGCCGAGACTGTCCGGAACCTGGTGTGCGAGCTGGTGCTCAATTACTTCCGGCTTGATATGCAATTCTTCGTGCAAAATCGTCCGGGCCATTGCCCGAAAGCCATGGCCAGTAATCTCTGTTTTTGTGTCATAGCCCATCCGACGTAAAGCAGCATTAACGGCAGCGTCGCTCATTGGTAGCTTTGGATCGCGGCCGGGAAAGACATAAGAGCCATGCCCAGTTAGCGCATGTAGCTCCTGAAGCGTGGCCACGACTTGTGCAGCGAGCGGCACCAAGTGCTGGCTCTTCGTTTTTTTGATGAAGTATCGCCATTCGCACTTGTTTAGGTCGAAATCATCCCATTGGGCCTTGCGCAGCTCTCCTGGGCGGACAAACAGCATCGGGGCAAGCAGAAGGGCGCAGCGCACAACAAACGTACCTTTGAAGCCATCGATAGCACGCAGCAGTTCACCTGCTTCCTTGGGGTCGGTGATGGCCGGACGGTTCTCCGTTTTTGGTGCAGGGATGGCGCCTCGCAGGTCAGGGCAGGGGTCGCGATCCGCACGTCCAGTGGCGATCGCGTAGCGGAAGCACTGGCTGATTTCGCTTTTTACCTTGTGGGCGGTGTAACGGGCGCCTCTGGCATCAATTCGGCGCAGCACCGCCAGCACTTCGGGGGCGGTAATTTCTGTTATCGGACTGGAGCCTATCCATGGAAAAACATCCTTTTCTATTCGTGCTTTGGCTTTTAGGTATTGTGCATCCTCAATGTTGCAACGCTTATGTTCTAGCCATTCGCGGCAGATTACTTCGAAGCTGTTCGCGCCAAGCTCCCTTGCTGTCGCCTTAACTGCCTTTCGGTGCTCGCTTGGGTCTATTCCAGTGGCCATCATTTTCCGGGCCTCGTCGCGTTTGCCACGCGCTTCCTTCAGGCCTGTATCAGGGTAGGTGCCAAGGGATAAAAGTTTTTCCTTGCCTCCAATCCGGAACTTTAGCCGCCACCACTTGCCTCCAGCGGGGCTCACCAAGAGGAAAAGCCCCTTTCCGTCTGCCAGCTTGTAGGGGGTTTCTCTCGGTTTTGCTGTGCGAATAGTGGTGTCGGTTAGCGGCATGGCTGCAACTCCATCGAAGCGTCGAAGGTAAGTCGTACCCTGTGGGGTAAGTGCTTGGGGGTAACAACTGCTTTGGGTGGGTGGCTTACCCCCAGAGTTACCCCTGTTTGGGCTTGGATTTGTCGGAGTTATTCTGGACGCTACCGGACTAAAAGACAACAAAAAGCCCGCTATTAAGCGGGCTCTCTGGACTTTCTGGGTACTGCCTGTACTTCATTTTGGTGCCCCGGGCCAGACTCGAACTGGCACACCTTTCGGCGGCGGATTTTGAATCCGCTGCGTCTACCGATTCCGCCACCGGGGCGAGTGGAGCGCGGATTATCCCTGAATCACTTCTTTGATTCAAGTGAATCTGTGCAGGGAAAGGCTTTGGCCAGCGCGCCGGCGACCAGCATGGCGGTGCTGCCATCGGCGTTGGGTGGTTGCCGGTCAAGTTGGGCCAGTACGGCGCGTACCAGTCGGGATGAGAGATTTTTGTCATCCTTGGGCAGGCAGAAGGCGTTCAGATTGACGCCGACCTTGTCAGCCAGGTAGTCGCTGACCGCGAATCCGTCGGCGAATCCGGCGAGGTAGGCGATGCATCGCCCGCTTTTTACCGCCTGATAGATGTCGTTGCTGTTGGTCTGTGCGTAAAACGCCTCGGCGGCCAGACAGTCATCGCGCAATTCCTTGATGGTGTAGGCCTGGGCGGAAGTGCCGACGAAGAGGAGGATGAGCCAGAGATATTTCATTTTTTCTCGTACCAGTTGAGTTTTTCATGCAGGCTGACCACGCTGCCGACGACGATCAGCGCCGGCGGTTTGATGCCTGATCCGGAAATTTTCTGCGCGAGTGTGCCCAGTGTGCCAAGCAGTGTCTGCTGGCTGGGCAGAGTGCCGTTGCGGATGACGGCGGCGGGTGTTTCCGGCGGCAGGCCGTGGGCAATCATCTGGTGGCAGATTTCCTCGGCGCCGCCGACCCCCATGTAGAAAACCACCGTTTGTTTCGGCCGGGCCAGCGCGGGCCAGTCGAGGTCAACGCTGTGGTTTTTCAGGTGGCCGGTGACGAAGACGACGGACTGGGCGTGTGCCCGATGGGTGAGCGGAAAGCCCGCATAGGCGGCGCAGCCGGTAGCGGCGGTCACGCCGGGGACGACTTCGAAGGGAACGCCTGAGGCTAGCAGTGTTTCAAGTTCCTCGCCGCCACGTCCGAAAATGAACGGATCTCCCCCTTTGAGGCGTACTACCGAACAGCCTTCACCAGCCAGGTCGAGCAGCAACTGGTTGATTGCGTCCTGCGTCAGCGTGTGCCGGGCAGCTTGCTTGCCAACGTAAATGCAGCGCGCGTCGGGGCGGGCAAGTTGCATGATGCCTTCGCCGACAAGGTGGTCATAGACGATGGCGTCGGCGGCAGCGATCAGGCGCGCTGCCTTGACGGTTAGCAGATCGGGGTCGCCGGGGCCGGCGCCGACCAGCCAGACCTTGCCGGGCACCCGCTCAGCCCGCCTCGCTGATGCGCCGTGCGATGTGGGCCAGGGCTTCCTCGACCTGATCGATGAGGATCAGGCAGAGATCGCCGGGTTGCAGGCGGGACAGCGCGGTGTCGATGGCGATGAATTCGCCGGTGATGGCGTCGATCTGCTTGGTTCTGGATGCGTTGGCCAGTCCCTCGCGGAGCAACGCGATGACCTCGCCATCCTTGCGTCCACGCTGACAGGCATCCTGGTACAGGATCACGTCATCGAAGGCTTCGCCCAGAATTTCGGTCTGCTGCCTGATATCGTCGTCGCGCCGGTCGCCAGCACCGCTGATGACCACCGAGCGGCGCACCGCCGGCATGTTGTTGATGGCACCGACCAATGCCTGGATGGCATCCGGGTTGTGGCCGTAGTCGGCAATCAGCGTTGCGCCCTTGTAATCGAAAACATTGAAGCGACCCGGCGCGGTTGCCGAATCGCTGACGAAACCGGCCAGCGCCTTTTCGATGACTTCCCACGAGTAACCGAGTGCCCAGCCGGTGGCGATGGCTGCCATGGCATTCTCGACCTGGAATCCGATGGTGCCGTTGCGGGTCAGGGGAATGTTGGCGAACGGAATGCGGTGTTTTTTGCGACCCTCATTGCAGACGATGGCATCGCGTTCGACATGAACCACGCGCTGGCCCTGGGCGCGGTGGGTGGCGAGTACCGGATTCATCCGATCCTGGGCAAAAAAGATGATGTTTCCCTGGCAGTGATGCGCCATGGCAGCAACAACGGGATCGGCCGCATTGAGCACAGCGGAGCCGGCAGGTGCCACGTTTTCGACGATGACGCGCTTGACCACGGCCAGTTCATCGACCGTGGTGATGTAATTGAGCCCGAGGTGGTCGCCCAGGCCAATGTTGGTGATTACGGCGACATCGCACATGTCGAAGCCGAGGCCTTCGCGCAGCACGCCGCCACGGGCCGTCTCGAATACGGCAGCGTCGACATCGGGATGTAGCAGGACGTTGCGGGCGCTTCTCGGGCCGGAACAATCGCCGGTATCGGTACGTTTGCCGTTGATGTACACACCATCGGTGCTGGTCATGCCGACGCGCATGCCGCTGGCTTCAAAAATCCGGCCGATCAGGCGGCTGGTGGTTGTCTTGCCGTTGGTTCCGGCGATGGCGACGACCGGGATGCGGGCGTTGTCGCCATCCGGGAACATCATGCTGACGATGGCTTCGCCGACCGCGCGGCCTTTGCCGAACGACGGGTCGAGGTGCATGCGCAGCCCGGGGGCGGCGTTGCATTCGACGATGCCGCCACCCTGTTCTTCGAGTGGCTTGTGAATGGTGTCGCAGACGACGTCGATGCCGCAGATGTCGAGGCCGACGGTCTGCGCAGCGGCGATGGCCGCTGCCGCCAGTTCGGGGTGCACGTCGTCGGTGACGTCGGTGGCGGTGCCGCCGGTGGACAGATTGGCGTTGTTGCGCAGGACGACCCGCGTGCCGCGTGCCGGGACCGAGTCGGCGTCGTAGCCCTGCTCTGCAAGGCGGGCGAGGGCGATTTCATCGAAGCGGATCTTGGTCAGCGAAGTGGCGTGGCCGTCTGAGCGGCGCGGATCGCTGTTGACGATATCGACGAGTTCGCGCACGGTGTGCGTGCCGTCACCGATGACCAGCGGCGGGTCGCGCCGGGCGGCGGCGATCAGCTTGTCGCCGATGACCAGCAGACGCCAGTCATGACCGGGCAGGAATTTCTCGACCATGATGTCGTCGCGGAATTCGATGGCGACCCGGTAGGCGCGGCGAACCTGTTCCTCGGTGGTCAGGTTGACCGAGATGCCCTTGCCCTGATTCCCATCCTGCGGCTTGACGACGACCGGCAGGCCGACTTCCTGGGCGGCAACCCAGGCATCGTCCTCGTCGGCGACCGGGCGGCCATAGGGGACGGCGACGCCGGCGGCGTGCAGCAGCTTCTTGGTCAGCTCCTTGTCTTGAGCGATGGATTCGGCAATGGCGCTGGTAAAACAGGTTTCCGCAGCCTGAATGCGTCGTTGCTTGCTGCCCCAGCCGAACTGGACCAGGCTGCCCTGCGTCAGGCGACGGTAGGGAATGCCGCGCGCCGTGGCGGCGGAGACAATGGCGCCGGTCGAGGGGCCGAGGCGGATATCTTCGTCGAGGTCACGCAGTTCCTTGAGCGTCGCATCGAGGTCGAAAGGCGTGTTGTTGAGTGCTGCAAGGCAGAGTTGCTCGGCACGCTCGAAAGCCAGTCGGCCGACGTCTTCTTCCGTGTATTCGACGATGACCTGATAGACGCCGGTATCAACAGTCTGAGCCGTACGGCTGAAGGTGACCGGGCACCCGGCCTGGGCTTGCAGGCCGAGGGCGGCGAATTCGAAGGCGTGCGCCATCGATACGGTGTCGAGGTGGTCGGCGGGAATGAGATCGCCCAGTTCCGGGAAGCGCTCGCGCAACCGGGTTTCGAAGCCTTGAAGGTTGGCGATGGCGCATTCGGCACCGTCACAGTTGACGATGGCCTGAATGGCAGTGTGCCGGCTCCACAGATTGGGGCCGCGCAGGGCGCGTATGCGGGAAACGTCCATGACGCTTGATCCTTGTTATTTTCGTTCGGTTGCCGACTTCCGGGCCCGCTGGGGCAGCAGTGCGGCAGGGTCTGGGAGTTCGAGGCCGATGGTCTTGATGCCGGTGGTGATGACTTCCTGGGTCAGGCCCAGTGCCCAGCCAGCGGCGACGGCAGCCAGTACGTTGGCGATGGTGTCCGGGTCTTTGGGCTTGCCGATGATCGGCGAGTCGCCCAGTCGGCACAGGCGGATTTCGTTCTGTCCGGTGGCCAGCGCAATGCGCCCTTCGCTGACGTAGACGCCGCGTTTTCCGGCCGCCAGATGCTCTGCCATGGCGGGGCAATTGCGGTCAGCGGCAAAGAAGATGACTTCACCGTCGCAGAGTTCGGCAAGATCGGCGACCAGCGGATCGGCTGCGTTGAGAACGGCGTAGCCATTGCGCAGCACGACATCGACCTGGCAGCGATAGGTGGAACGATGGGTGGTGAAGTACTCGCCACCAGTGGGTTGAACATCCCAGCGATCCAGTTTTTCCTGTTCGGGCAGGATGTTGGTGACCACGCCGACCGAGCAGCGGTCATAGGGCAGGCCTTCGCCGAGGATGGTGCGTGCGCCGTTTTCGACGACGGCGACATCGACTGCGCGGTTGAGCAGCAGGCGATGACCGCCGGCCCAGTTGGCTGCGTCGCCTTTCTGAACCTGTCGCCGGCCGAGGAACATGCCTTCGGAACAGGCCAGACCGACCCGTTTTCCCGAGAGGTGCACGAGATGTGTAATGATCCGGGAAGCCTGCGTCTTGCCGAAGGTGCCGGTGACGCCGACGAGCGGCACACGCCCGCTTTCCGCCGGAGAAAAGAGATTGTCGACGATGGCCTTGCCGACCGGACGGGGTTTGCCGACACCGGGACGCAAGTGCATGAGCAGGCTGGGGCCGGCATTGACTTCGACGATGGCGCCGCCTTGTTCGGAAAGCGGTTTGGAGATGTCTTCGCAGACGAGGTCGATGCCGGCAATGTCGAGGCCGATGACACGGGCCGCGAGTGTCGCCAGTGCGGCGGTTTCCGGATGCACGTCGTCGGTGACGTCAAAGGCGTGGTTGGCGTTGCGCTGGATGAGCACTTCGCGACCCTTGGCCGGGATGGCGTCGGCATCGAGGTCTTGCCGGGAAAGCTCCATGCGGGCAGCGGAGTCGATGCGAATGGTGGACAGCGGATGCAGTTCCGTCGGGCCTCGGCGCGGGTCGGAGTTGACCTGGGTGTCGATCAGTTCGCGGACCGTGGATTTGCCGTCGCCGGTCACGGTCACCATGTCGCCGCGATTGGCGGCGACCAGCTTGCTGCCGACCACGAGAAGACGGTGTTCGGTGCCGGGAATGGAGCGTTCGACGAGGACGCCGGAACCTTCGTCGACGGCGATGGCGTAGGCGCGTTCGACTTCCTCGCGGGTCTTGACGTCAATGAAGACGCCGCGGCCATGGTTGCCGTCCACCGGTTTGACGCAGACCGGCAGGCCGATGTCTTCGGCGGCATCCCAGGCGTCTGCGGCGCTGCTCACTTCGCGGCCTTCGGGAATGGGTACGCCGCAGGAGGAGAGGAGTTCCTTGGTGAGGTCCTTGTCGCGCGAGATGGTTTCGGCGATGGCGCTGGTGCGGTCGGTTTCGGCGGTCCAGATGCGGCGCATGGCGGCGGCGTAGCCGAGTTGCACGAGATTGCCGTCGTTGAGCAGGCGGATGGCGGGAATGTCGCGGTCGTCAGCGGCATCGACGATGCTGGCGGTCGATGGGCCGAGGCATTTCGAGTCGACCATGTCGCTGAGCGTTTCGACGGTTTCTTCGACATTGAACGGGCGATCTTCGATGGCCGCCATGATCAGGTCGCGGGCGGCGTAGAGGGCGGCGCGGGTGACATCCTCATGCCAGGCGCGGATGGCAACCTTGTAGACGCCGCGTTCGGTGGTTTCGCGGGTTTTGCCGAAGCCGCCGGGTAGGCCGGCCAGATTCTGCAACTCCAGGGTGATATGTTCAAGGATGTGTCCGGCCCAGGTGCCTTCCTGCACCCGACGCAGGAAGCCGCCGCGTTCCTCGTAGCTGCACCGGTGTTCGATCAGTGAAGGCAGCCAGGCCGAAAGACGTTCGTAAAAACCGGGAATCTTGTTGGAGGGATACTCCTCCAGTTCGCCGAGATCGACCCAGGCTTCGAGTACCGGGCGGTAGGTCCAGATGTTCGGGCCACGCAGGGTGATGATGTCCCGAATGATGAGTTCTTTTTTCTTCATGCTTTATTCGCCCGGCTCCGTTGTTGGCAATATGTGTGGGGGCATTTGGTAATTATTAACGCTTTCCGGGGTCCGTGGCTGACTGCCGAGAAAAAATTGTCACAGCTTGCTACGCGCGGTTACAGGAAGCGGTCGAGCAGCTTGCGGCTGTGGCGATCAAGTGTGCCGGTGTCGCGGATCAGGAACTGAATGCCGTGGGTGTCGGCGATCATCAAGCGGGTCTGCGAGAGACGGCGGATGTCTTCTTCACCTTTGAGCAGCAGGCTCGCTTCTCCGCGGTTGGTCAGGACTTGCCAGGTGCTCGGGCAGGCAAAACTCGACACGGCGACGATGCGTTCGATTTCCGGGACGAATTCGCGGCTGGCCAGTTCTTCTTCGATCAGTTGGCCGATTTCCGGCGGCAGGTCGGCGGTGCGTTCGATCCAGCCGACTTCGTGACCTTCCGTGTTGACCAGGGCGATGCCGACGTCGGGCTCGGCAATGGGGAAGGCGCGTACGGGAACCACGCCAATATGGCGTTCCCCGTTTGGGGCAATAAATTCGAGTTGACCGTAGCTGTCGCGGTGCAATTGAAAATCGGCGTTGGACATGGTCATCCTCAGGCGGTCGGGGTTTTGGGCGTGACGGGCAGTACCGGATCGGCGGCTTCAGTGTCGACGTTGCGGGCCTGTGCCTGATAAAGCTTGTAGTAGTGCCCTTCGGCGGCCATCAGGGTGTCGTGGTTGCCGACTTCGACAATGCGCCCGCGATCCATGACTACCAGCCGGTCGGCCTTGCGCAGCGTCGAGAGGCGGTGGGCGATGGCGATGGTGGTGCGGCCGCGCACCAGGTTGTCGAGCGCCTTCTGGATTTCCTTCTCGGTTTCCGTATCGACCGAGGAAGTGGCTTCGTCGAGGATGAGGATCTTCGGGTCGATGAGCAGGGCGCGGGCAATCGAGATGCGCTGGCGTTCGCCGCCGGACAGACCCTGGCCGCGTTCGCCGACCAGCGAGTCGTAGCCGTGCGGCAGGCGCAGGATGAACTCGTGGGCGTGGGCGGCTCGGGCGGCAGCGATGATTTCGGCACGGCTGGCGTCCGGTTTGCCGTAAGCGATGTTCTCGGCAATGGTGCCGAAGAAGAGGAAAGGCTCCTGAAGGACGAGACCGATGTTCTGGCGGAATTCGGCGACGGGCACCGAACGGACATCGACGCCATCAATGAAAACCGCGCCTTCGGTGACGTCGTAGAAGCGGCACATCAGGTTGACCAGCGTCGATTTGCCGGAGCCTGAATGGCCGACCAGACCGATCATTTCGCCCGGTTCGATCATCAGGTCGACATCGCGGGTGACGGCGCGGGTACCGTAGCGGAAGCTGGCCTTGCGCAGTTCGAGGCGCCCCTGGACGTTGCTGAGGTGCACCGGGCTGGTCGGCTCCGGTACGCTGGAAACGTGGTCGAGAATGTCGAAAATGCGCTTGGCGCCGGCGGCGGCCTTTTGCGTGACGGAGACGATGCGGCTCATTGAATCGAGTCGCGTGTAGAAACGGCTGATGTAGGCGAGGAAGGCGGTGAGTACACCGACCGTGATGTCGCCCTTGGAAATCTGCCAGATGCCGAAGGCCCAGACGACGAGCAGGCCGATTTCGGTGAGCAGCGTGACGGTGGGCGAGAACAGCGACCAGGTCTTGTTGAGCTTGTCGTTCATCGACAGGTTGCGGCTGTTGGCTTCGCGGAAGCGCTCGGCTTCGCGCTTTTCCTGGGCAAAGGCCTTGACGACGCGAATGCCAGGAATGGTGTCGGCCAGCACGTTGGTGACTTCGGCCCAGACGCGGTCAACCTTTTCGAAGCCGGTGCGCAGTTTGTCGCGCACGTAATGGATCATGTAGGCGATGAAGGGCAGCGGCACCAGCGTGACCAGCGCCAGCCACGGATTGATCGAGAAGAGAATGACCGAAGTCATGATGATCATCAGGACATCGGTTGCGAAATCGAGCAGGTGCAGCGAGAGGAAAACGTTGATGCGGTCGGTTTCCGAGCCGATGCGTGCCATCAGGTCGCCGGTGCGCTTGCCGCCGAAGTATTCGAGCGACAGGCCGAGCAGGTGTTCGTAGGTGGTGGTGCGCAGGTCTCGCCCGATACGCTCCGAAACCAGCGCCAGAATGTAGGTGCGCAGCCAGCCGAGCAGCCAGGCGACAAACGCGGCACCGGCCAGTCCGCCCAGGTAGAGCGTGACCAGGTTCCAGTCGATCGGCTTGCCGTTCTGGAAGGGAATCAGCACGTTGTCCATCAGCGGCATGGTCAGGTAAGGCGCGACCAGCGTGGCGGCGGTGGATGCCAGCGTGAGCAGGAAGCCGGCGAGCAGCTTCCACTTGTACGGGCGTGCGAAGCGCCAGAGGCGGAAGAGTGTCCAGGTCGACGGCGGTACGGTGGTTTCGCGCGTGCAGATCGGACATTCGTCCTGGCCCGGTTCGAGCGGCGCCTTGCATTTGGGGCAGAAATCTTCGGTTGATCGCTGTACCGGCTGGCCGCTGGTCAGACTTTTCAGGTGCAGGTCGAATTCTGCAATCACGCGCAGGGCGGCGAGGTTGTGGCCCAGTGTGTAACGCCAGCTGGCGAGCCGTCCCTGTGTATCAACCAGTTCGAGCGTGCCGACGCCGGCATGATCGAGGTGGTTAAGTTTGAGGCCGTCGCGCAGGGGCCATTCGCTCCAGGCAGTGTCGCCCGGTGCGCGGGCGAGCAGGCGGCGGTTGGTGACGACGACCAGCCCGTTGGCAAAGTGCAGGCGCAGGTCGAGATCGATTTCCAGCCAGGCTTGGGGGCGTTCATCAACGCCCAGCAGCGGGCTGATTTCGGCAGCCCAGCGGCTGGGGAGCGCCGGCTCGTTGCCGGCAGAAAGCATTGCGTTCGGGGTCATCAGGGAAGTATACAGCAAGGGCTGGGCAGCCCACGTAACGCCTCACGGGGCCGATGGTTGACTGCCAGGTCTGCCGCTGCGAACCGGTTGAACTCTAAAAAGTTGTCTGGGGGGCTTAACGGCGTGCCGCTTTCACGCTAGAATCTCGCCCCTTCATCGGCGCATGAAGCAAGTCAGCATCTCCGGATGCAGCAGCCTTGGTGGTGAAATTGGTAGACACGCTATCTTGAGGGGGTAGTGGCGCAAGCTGTGCGAGTTCGAGTCTCGCCCAAGGCACCAAATGCTTCAGTCGCCGGATCGGGTTCCGTCCCCGAATAATTCGCGGATTCCACGGTCAACTCGAAAAAACGGCAAAAAATCGGAGAGAATTGCCCTTTTTCCCGAGCCCAGAACCTCGTCTGCCGTGTCCAAACTCGTCTTCCTCAACAAGCCGTATGGTGTGCTCAGCCAATTTACGCCCGAGGGCAAGTGGCGGGCGCTGGACGAGTTCATTCCTGTCAAGGGTGTTTATGTCGCCGGGCGGCTTGATGCCGACAGCGAGGGCTTGCTCATGCTTACCGACGATGGCCGCTTGCAGGCGCGCATTGCCGATCCGAAGCACAAGCTGGAAAAAACCTATTGGGTGCAGGTCGAAGGTGTGCCGGACGAGGCTGCGCTGGATCGCCTGCGTGCAGGCATTACGGTGTCAGACTTTACGGCGCAGCCGGCGGGCGTTCGCCTGATCGACGAACCAGCGGGTTTGTGGCCGCGCGATCCGCCAATTCGTTTCCGGCAGTCGATCCCGACGAGCTGGCTGGAAATCCGTATTCGCGAGGGCAAAAATCGCCAGGTGCGGCGCATGACGGCGGCGATCGGGTATCCTACGCTGCGTTTGATCCGGGCCGCCATCGGGCGCGTGACGCTGCAAGGTCTGCAGCCGGGGGCGTGGCGGCTGATCGAAGGCAGTCATCAGGATTTGCAAGGAAAATTCAATGAATAAGACAGTCGCCGGCCTGCTTGCCGGTTTGTTGCTGAGTGGCCTGGCCGGTGCGCAGAGCGCCATGCCGGTGATGGAGCTGACGGCGGGCTTTCACCGCATCGAAGCGGAAGTGGCAGCCAATGACCGGAATCGTCAGGTCGGGCTGATGAATCGCAAGAGCATGGCGCAGCAGCGCGGCATGCTCTTCGTCTTTCCGCAGGCCAATACGCACTGCATGTGGATGCGCAACACCCTGCTGCCGCTTTCCGTGGCCTTTCTCGATGAAGACGGGGCAATCATCAATATCGAGGACATGCAGCCGCAGACCGAAAATAACCACTGTGCGCGGCGTCCGGCCCGTTATGCGCTGGAAATGAATCTCGGCTGGTTCGCCCAGCGCGGCCTCAAGCCGGGTGCCCGCCTGGGCGGGATCGAGAAAGCCCCCCGGCCGCAGTAATGCCCCTTTTTCAATGGCGTTCCCGGCTTACGGGCAAAGAGCGGATTGCCCCGCGGCTGCGTTCCTGGCTGACCGAGCCGGATTCCCTGACAGCGCGTTGCCAGAAGGCATGCTCGGTGTTTCGCGTGCGTCTGCTCAGTTTTGCCAAGGCGCGGCCGCTGGTCGACGAAGACGCTGGTCGTCTGGCCTGGGTGCGTGAAGTGGTGCTGGAGTGCGACGGGGTTCCGGTGATCTTCGCCCATACCACCTTGTCGACGGCCGTGGCCGGTCGTCTGACACGCTGGCTGGGGCGTCTGGGAAGCCGGTCGCTGGGGTCGCTGCTTTTTGCCTATCCCGGCTTTGCACGCGCACGCATCGAGTATTGCCGCCTCGACCGGCGTCATCTCCTGCATGCCCGCGCTGCTGCATTTGTTCCAGTGCCGGATCATCTTTGGGCACGCCGTTCGGTTCACCGGCTTGGCGGGCAACAGGTCATGGTGACCGAGGTTTTTCTGCCGGCCATCAGCCGCCTGGGTTGAGCGGCTGATTTTCCTGAGGGTTGAAAAGCAGTCCGTATACCTGAGGTTGCTAAAAAACAATGCCCCCAATTTTTCGGGGGCATTGTTATCAGATTGATGGAGCAAACTGCTTCCGCCGATCCTTACGGCGTGAACGCTCAGGCAGCGAAATTGGCTTCAACGAAAGACCAGTTCACCAGCGAGGCAAGGAAGGTTTCGACGAATTTCGGACGCAGGTTGCGGTAGTCGACGTAGTAGGCGTGTTCCCAGACGTCGATGCAGAGCAGCGCCTTGTCGCCGGTGGTCAGCGGGGTGCCGGCAGCGCCCATGTTGACGATTTCAAGCGTTCCGTCAGCCTTTTTGACCAGCCAGGTCCAGCCGGAGCCGAAGTTGCCTACTGCAGATGCCTGGAAGGCGGCCTTGAAGGCGTCAAGCGATCCCCACTTTGCGTCAATGGCCGCTGCCAGCGCGCCGCTCGGTGCGCCGCCGCCGTTCGGCTTCATGCAGTTCCAGAAGAAGGTGTGGTTCCAGACTTGTGCAGCGTTGTTGTAAACACCGCCGGCCGGGGCTTTCTTGACGATGGCTTCAAGGTCGAGAGCCTCGTACTCGGTGCCCTTGATCAGGTTGTTCAGGTTGGTGACATAGGCCTGATGGTGCTTGCCGTAGTGATAGTCGAAGGTTTCGGCCGACATGTGGGGGGCCAGGGCATCCTTGGCGTAGGGCAGCTGCGGCAGTTGATGTTCCATTTGTTTTCTCCGTTGTGTTGATGGGGTAAAGCGAAAATTCTAGTCAGCTTGCGCGGGGCTCACAACCCGGTCGACAGTGACTTCGGCGGTGCCCTTGGCGAAGGTTATCTGCATAGGGTTTCCCGGACTCAGTTCGGCAGCGTTTCGTATGATTTTGCCATCGTTTCCGATGGCTATTGCATAACCGCGTGCCAGTACCGCGTGGGGATCGAGTTGGCTGAGACTTCTGCCCAGGGCATTTAGTTTCATGCCTTGTTCAGATATTTGCCCTTGAACCAGATTGTTCAGGCGGTATCGCAAATGCCTTAGCGCTTCGCGATATTGACCGGGGCAGGGTGCGGCGGCGTGCAGTTGCAATTCGGCACGGCCCAATTGTGCTTGCGCTCTTTCAAACTGGCGCTCAAATGCCTGGCTCAGCCGCTGGAAAAATATGCCGGCTTCGAGTTGGCGTTGCCTGATTTTTTCCGACGGGTGTTGCAGTCGGGCGGACAGCCAGTCGATTTGTTGCTGGCGTTCGGCGAGGTTGCGCTGAAGTTGTCCGGAAAGCTTTTTCTCCAGCATGGTCAGTTGGTTGAGCAGTGTTTCTCGTTCCGGGCTGAGCAGCTCGGCTGCTGCGGTGGGAGTGGGCGCGCGCAGGTCGGCAGCGAAGTCGGCAATCGTGAAATCGGTTTCATGACCGACGCCAGATACCACAGGCGTCTTCGTGGCGCGGATGCTACGTGCCACACCTTCGTCATTGAACGCCCAGAGGTCTTCGATACTGCCGCCGCCCCGGCACAGGATGATCGCATCGCAGTCGATGCTGTCAGCCAGGGTGATGGCATTACTGATCTTTTCACCGGCACCATCTCCCTGAACCGGGGTGGGTACCAGTGTGATACGCAGATAGGGCGCGCGTCGCCGTAGCGTGCTCAGGACATCCTGCAAGGCGGCTGCCTGCGGGCTGGTGACGATGGCGAGATGACGGGGGAATTCGGGAAGGGGGCGCTTGGCCTCCGTGGCGAACAGGCCTTCCGCTTCGAGCCTTTCCTTGAGCCGAAGAAACCGTTCGAAAAGATCGCCCTGGCCGGCTCGCCGAACGGATTCGACATTGATCTGGAATTCTCCGCGTGGCTCGTAGAACGAAACAAGAGCGCGAACTTCAACCTTGTTTCCATTCTCAAGCCGCCAGCCGAGAAGTTGGGCCTTGCTGCGCCACATGACGCAGCGTACCTGGGCGCTGGCATCCTTGAGTGAGAAGTACACGTGGCCCGAGGCGGCGTAAGTCAGATTGGATATTTCGCCGCAAATCCAGGTCAGGGGAAATGTGCTTTCGAGGCTTTCACGAACCTGTCGGTTGAAGGTGCTTACCGAAAGAGGCGTAGCACTCGTGGAGAGAGGGATGTCTGGCATCGGGTGATTGTACCGTGCCCGTTGCCTGCCAGCTTGGGTGAAAGTGTTGATTCTTTAACTATATGATTATTTGAGAATTAATCGATATGCCTTGTTTTTTGGCAGAGCAGGAAAAACCCTTTGTGCAAACGGGTTTAGCGTACTTGATGACACTTCATTCACAGACTTATCCACAGCTTTTGGGGATAAGGCCGAAACAGCCTTGTTTTTAGGGCTTGCCGGGGCGCCGGGGGAGAGGCAAAATCCACGGCTAATTATCCACCGAGGATTTCTCACGTGTTTGCAATTGTTCAGGCCGCGGGTTGGCCGATTTACCCCTTGCTTCTGGCTTCGATCATTTCCGTTGCGTTGATCATCGAGCGTCTGGTTGCGTTGCGTCGTAGCAAAGTCGTTCCGGCTGGCCTGCTGCAGCGCGCAGTCGGCGAGTTCAAACGCGGTGCCAACAACGACAAACTGCTGGAAGAACTTGATCGCCATTCTCCTCTGGGACGCGTGCTTTCGGCCGGGTTGCGCAATGTCAGCGCGTCGCGCGAGATCATGAAGGAGTCGATCGAGGAGGCCGGCTCCGCCGTAACGCATGAGCTGAATCGTTACCTGACGACGCTGGGGACGATTGCCTCAATCAGCCCGCTGATGGGTCTGTTCGGCACGGTGGTCGGCATGATCGAGATTTTCGGATCACAGTCGCCGACTTCAGGTGCCAACCCGATGCAACTGGCGCACGGTATTTCGATTGCCCTCTATAACACCGGTTTCGGTATCTTCATCGCGATCCCGAGCCTGATTTTCTGGCGTCATTTCCGCGCGCTGGTCGACGGCTTCGTGGTGGAGATGGAGCAGCAGGCGATTCGTCTGGTCGAGTACATGCACGGCGAGCGGAAGTAAGCCATGAATTTTCAGCGCGGGCGCGCCGGCGAGGAGCCGGAAATCAACCTGATCCCGATGATTGATGTGTTGCTGGTCATTATCATCTTCCTGATGCTGACAACCACCTACGCCAAGTTCTCCGGTCTGGAAATCAATCTGCCGACGGCCGATGCCAGCAAGCAGAGCGAGCAGCCCAATGAGATCGATGTGGCGGTAACGGCCAGCGGCCAGGTGCTGGTCAACAAATCGCCATTGACGGTTGCCGATGTTCCAAGCATTTCCGAAGCCTTGCGCAAGGCAGCTGGTGCGCAGAAAGAACCGATCATCGTCATCAATGCCGATGCCAAGGCAACGCACCAGAGTGTGGTTGATGTGATGCAGGCGGCGCAGACAGCGGGCTATCCGCATATCTCATTCGCGACTCAGTCGCAGCATTGATGTCACGCTGGTTGCAGCGGCAGTGGTTTGAACAACGCCGGCCTTCGCCGGCGTTGTGGCTTTTGTTGCCGCTTTCCTGGTTGTTTTTTCTGCTCTCCCTGCTCAATCGCTGGCGCAAGCACTCCCGGCGTCTTCCGGTGCCGGTGGTTGTGGTGGGCAACATTACCGTGGGTGGCGCCGGCAAGACGCCGCTGACGCTTTGGTTGACGGAAAAGCTTCGGGAAAACGGTTTGCATCCGGGGATTGTCAGTCGCGGCTATGGCGGCAAGGTTCTGGCGCCGCAAGCGGTGCGTATCGATGATGATCCGTCTCTGGTGGGCGACGAGCCGCTGCTCCTGGCGCGGCGCAGTGCTTGTCCGGTGTGGGTCGGGCGTGATCGGGCAGCGGCTGGCGCTGCCCTGCTGGCCGCTCGTCCGGACGTGGATGTTCTGCTTTGCGATGATGGATTGCAGCACTATCGTCTGGCGCGCGATGTCGAGCTCGCGGTTTTTGACGGGCGCGGGGCGGGCAATGGCCATCTTTTACCTGCTGGCCCGCTGCGCGAGCCGCTCGGACGTCTTGCTACGGTCGACGCGATCATTTGCAACGGTTTGCCGGATCATCGATTGTCCGGAGGTGTGCCTCGCTTCGACATGAGTTTGCAACCGGGCCGTTTTTACGCACTGGACGATCCGACGAAGACTTGTGCAGCAGAGGATTTGGCAGGCAGGAAGCTCTACGCGCTTGCGGGGATCGGCGATCCACGACGGTTTTTTCGCAGCCTCGAAATGCTTGGGCTGGCGGCGGAAGAGCATCCTTTTCCGGATCACCATGCCTATGTTGCGGATGATCTTTGTTTTGCCAAGGATGGCGTTCTGCTGATGACAGAGAAGGATGCAGTAAAATGTGCCGGATTGACGGTCGGCGAAACTTGGGTCTTGCCGGTCGAAGCCGAGCTTTCGCCGGCTCTTGTTGAACTTGTTTTGGAGAAACTGCGTGGACGCCAGGTTGCTTGATATTCTCGTCTGCCCGATTTGCAAGGGCAATCTCGAACACCGCAAGGCCGAGAAGGAGCTCGTCTGCAAGCCCTGCAAGCTGGCTTTCCCGATTCGTGACGACATTCCGATCATGCTTGAGGACGAGGCTCGCCCGCTGACTGCGGAAGAAGTGTAATGAGCATGCCGGGCTTCAAGGTCGTCATTCCGGCGCGCTATGCTTCGACGCGGCTGCCGGCGAAGCCGCTCCTCGATCTCGGCGGCAAGCCGATGGTGGTGCGCGTGGCCGAACGGGCCCGCTTGTCGGGTGCCGAGGAAATCTGGGTGGCTACCGATCACGAGGCGGTTCGGCAGGCGGTCGAGGCGCACGAGTTTGCGGCACTGATGACGCGCGGCGACCATCCTACCGGCACCGACCGTTTGGCTGAAGTGGTCGAACAGCGGGGCTGGCACGGCGACACGATTGTTGTCAATGTGCAGGGTGACGAGCCGCTGATCGAGCCCGAACTCATCGTGCAGACCGCACGGCAGCTGGCAACGAGCGGTGCAGACATCGCCACGGTGGCGCATCCGATAACCGAGGCCGCCGATTTCTTCAATCCGAACGTGGTCAAGGTGGTGTGTCGCGCAGATGGTGACGCGGCTTATTTTTCGCGGGCGCCGATTCCCTATGCGCGCGACCATTTCGCTGCCGAAAAGGGGGGCGAGACGTTGCCGTCAGCGTTTCCGGCTTACCGGCATGTGGGCCTGTATGCTTACCGCGTTTCCTTTTTAAGGGCTTTTTTCGGGTTGACCGTAGCACCGACCGAACAATTCGAATCTCTGGAGCAGTTGCGCGCCTTGTGGCACGGCTACCGGATCAGCGTGACGATGATTGACGCAGCGCCGGCGCCGGGTGTTGATACGCCCGAAGACGCCCAGCGGATGCGGAAACTGTTTGACCGGGCTGCAAATAGCGAGTAATTTTTGCGGTTTGGAGAACGGCCGCGAATGCTTGATTAAAGCCGATAACAATATTTTTGCTAAACATAAGACCGAGGGTTTTTCCATGAAATTGATTTTGTTGGGCGCACCGGGCGCCGGCAAGGGTACGCAGGCCACGTTCATCTCCAAAGAATTCGGCATCCCGCAAATTTCCACCGGCGACATGCTGCGCGCCCAGGTCAAGGCCGGCACGCCGCTCGGTCTTGAAGCCAAGAAGCACATGGATGCCGGCGGCCTGGTGCCCGATGCGGTCATCATCGGCATGGTCAAGGATCGCCTGACTCAGGATGACTGCAAGAACGGTTACCTGTTCGACGGTTTTCCGCGCACCATTCCGCAGGCGCAGGCGATGAAGGATGCCGGCGTGCCGATCGAGTTCGTGCTTGAAATCGACGTGCCGGACAGCGACATCATCGAACGCATGGCCGGTCGGCGTGCCCACCTGGCATCCGGACGTACCTACCATGTCAAGTTCAATCCGCCGAAGGTCGCAGGCAAGGACGACGTGACCGGTGAAGATCTGGTGCAGCGCGACGACGACAAGGAAGAGACCGTTAAGAAGCGTCTCGACATCTACCATTCGCAGACCAAGCCGCTGGTTGATTTCTACACCAAATGGGCTGCCGAGGGCGACGCTGTTGCACCGAAGGTTCGCAAGATTGCCGGTGTCGGCAGTGTTGAGAACATCACCAAAAGCGTTTTTGACGCACTGAAATAAGGCCAGGGAATGACGGTAAAAAACGCCTTCTACGCACAGTCAGGGGGCGTTACTGCCGTCATCAATGCCACGGCGTGCGGCCTGATTCAGGAGGCACGCCGGCATCCCGAAAAAATCGGCAAGGTCTTTGCCGGACGCGATGGCATCATCGGCGCTCTGACCGAAGATCTGATCGACACCAGCTTTGAATCCGAAGCCGATATTGCCCGCCTGCGTGCGACGCCGGGCGGCGCTTTCGGCTCCTGCCGCTACAAGCTGAAAAGTCTGGAAACGCATCGTGCACAATATGAACGCCTGATCGAGGTGTTCAAGGCACACGACATCGGCTATTTCTTCTACAACGGCGGCAATGACTCGATGGACACCGCCTGGAAGGTATCGCAGATCGCCGAGAAAATGGGCTACCCCGTTGTCTGCATCGGCATCCCGAAAACCGTCGACAACGATCTGCCATTGACCGACTGCTGCCCGGGCTTCGGTTCGGTGGCCAAGTACGTGGCCACCTCGATTCGCGAAGCAGGTTACGACGTTGCGTCCATGGCGCGAACCTCGACCCGATTGTTCGTTCTCGAGGTCATGGGCCGTCACGCTGGCTGGATTACTGCCGCCAGTGGTCTGGCATCGGAAAATGCCGGCGAGCCACCACACATTCTTCTGTTTCCGGAAGTGCCTTTCGACCCGGAACGTTTCGTGGCGCGCGCGGAGGCGTGCGTCAGTCAGCACGGCTATTGCACGGTGGTCGTTTCCGAGGGGCTTTCCGATGCTTCCGGGAAATTGATTGCCGAGTCCGGTAGCAAGGATGCCTTTGGTCATGCGCAACTGGGCGGGGTCGGGCAGACCGTGGCTGAGTTGCTCAAGGAAAAGCTGGGCCTGAAATATCACTGGGCGTTGGCAGATTACCTGCAACGTTCAGCACGTCACCTTGCATCACGCACTGACCTCGAACAGGCGCACGCCTTGGGTGTTGCTGCGGTTGGCCTCGCCATGCAGGAAAAAAATGCCGTGATGGCGACCATCAATCGCCTTGCGGATAAGCCTTATCGCTGGGAAATCGGCGATGCGCCACTGAAAGATGTGGCCAATGTTGAACGCAAGATGCCGGCCGAATTCATCTCGGCCGACGGATTCCATATTACTGACGCTTGCCGGGCGTATCTCCAACCCCTCATAGAAGGGGAAGATCCGCCACCTTATCGGAACGGCCTCCCCGACTACGTGCGTCTGAAGAATATCGCGGTGCCAAAGAAGCTGGGGGCATTCGCCGTGTAGGTTTTTTTGTCAGTCACAGAGGGGGAATAATGAGTACAGCGTTGTTACTGGCGCTTGGTTGCGCCCTGTTGGCAGTCCTGTATGGCTGGATTTCCAGTCAGCAGATTCTCGCGTTGCCTGCCGGCAACGAACGTATGCAGCAGATTGCAAAGGCCGTTCAGGACGGCGCTGCTGCCTACCTGAGCCGGCAATACAAAACCATTGCCATGGTGGGCGTTGTTCTCTTTCTGGTGATTGGGCTGGTTCCCAAGCTTGGCTGGCTGACTGCCGCGGGCTTTCTCATCGGAGCTGTGCTGTCTGGCGCGGCAGGGTTCATCGGCATGAACGTTTCTGTGCGTGCCAACGTGCGTACCGCCGAAGCAGCTCGTGGCGGCATTGCCCCGGCACTTGCGGTGGCGTTCAAGGGCGGCGCGATTACCGGCATGCTGGTCGTCGGCCTGGGCTTGCTCGGGGTGGCTGGCTACTATGCATTCCTCCGCTCTTCCGCTGGTGATGCTGACCTGCATCACGTGGTTGAACCCTTGGTCGGTTTGGCGTTTGGGTCATCGCTGATCTCCATTTTTGCCCGTCTTGGTGGTGGTATTTTTACCAAGGGTGCAGACGTGGGCGCCGATCTGGTCGGCAAGGTCGAAGCGGGGATTCCTGAAGATGATCCGCGCAATCCGGCGGTGATTGCCGATAACGTCGGTGACAACGTCGGTGACTGTGCGGGCATGGCAGCCGACCTGTTCGAGACTTATGCCGTAACCGTGGTGGCAACCATGGTGCTGGCGGCGCTGACGATCAAGTCCTTCCCTGTGCTGGGCGAAAATCTGGTGCTCTATCCGCTGGCGCTGGGGGGCGTGTCGATCATCGCTTCCATCATCGGGTGCATGTTCGTCAAGACGACCGAAGGCGGCAAGATCATGTCTGCCCTGTATCGCGGCTTGATCGTGGCAGGTGTGTTGGCACTGGCTGCCTATTATCCGATCACCTCCTGGCTGATCGGTGCTGGTGATGCAGCCGCGAAAATCACTACGGCCTCGATGTTCGGATGTTCCGTGGTCGGCCTGGTTCTGACCGCTGCACTGGTCTGGATTACCGAGTACTACACCGGTACCGACTACGCCCCGGTCAAGCACGTGGCTTCTTCCTGCCAGACCGGGCACGCAACCAACATCATCGCCGGTATCGGTGTTTCGATGAAGGCCTGTGCCCTGCCGGTGCTTTCTGTCTGTTCCTCGATCTACGCAGCCTATGCGCTCGGCGGCCTGTTCGGTATTGCGATTGCGGCGACCTCCATGCTGTCGATGGCGGGTATCGTTGTGGCGCTCGACGCCTATGGGCCGATCACCGACAATGCCGGTGGTATCGCTGAAATGGCCGAGTTGCCGAAGGAAGTGCGTAACGTGACCGATCCGCTTGATGCCGTCGGCAACACCACCAAGGCTGTGACCAAGGGCTATGCCATCGGTTCTGCCGGTCTGGCCGCACTGGTGCTCTTTGCTGACTACACGCATGGCCTGGAGGCAGCGGGTCTGGGCAACATCACCTTCGACCTTTCCAACCACATGGTGATTATCGGCCTCTTTATCGGTGGCCTGATTCCCTATCTGTTCGGTGCCATGGCGATGGAGGCCGTGGGGCGTTCTGCTGGTGCGGTCGTTGTCGAAGTGCGTCGTCAGTTCAAGGAAATCCCGGGCATCATGGAAGGTACCGGCAAGCCGGACTATTCCAGGGCTGTCGATATGCTGACTGTTGCTGCCATCAAGGAAATGATGGTTCCATCGATCCTGCCGGTTGCCGTTCCTATCGTCGTCGGTCTGGCGCTGGGTCCGCAAGCACTGGGTGGTCTGCTGGTCGGTACCATCGTGACTGGTTTGTTTGTCGCCATTTCGATGACGACAGGCGGCGGTGCTTGGGATAACGCGAAGAAATACATTGAAGACGGCAACTTCGGCGGAAAAGGCTCCGATGCGCACAAGGCAGCCGTGACCGGCGATACCGTTGGCGATCCTTACAAGGATACGGCAGGTCCGGCAGTCAATCCGCTGATCAAGATCATCAATCTCGTGGCGCTTCTGATCGTGCCGCTGATGGTCTGATTTTTGTGTTTTTCAGGTAAAAAGGCGGTTTCGGCCGCCTTTTTACATTTCTTCAAACTGAAAATGATGTGGCACGATAGAATCGGCAGGGGGGCATCAGGGTAGATATGGTCGAGGCAACGAATAATTCCGAGGGGCAGACAGGTGCGAGCATGCGGGAAGACATCCTGCATCATGACCCCTTGCTCGACTGTCTGGTCGAGCTGACCCGAATTCATGGCCGGCCGAGTACCCGTGCCGCCCTGGCTGCCGGTTTGCCGCTGGAAAAGGGTTCGCTGACCCCGTCCTTGTTTGCTCGCGCTGCCGGGCGGGCTGGTTTGTCTGCCAAGCTGTTGCGACGCCCGCTGGCGCAAATCGATGAAGTGCTGTTGCCAGCGGTGTTGCTGCTCAAAGGCGAGGAGGCTTGCGTCCTTCTTGGATGGGATGCTTCCGGTGAGAACGCACGTCTGCTTTTCCCTGAAACCGGACAGGGTTCGGTGGTACTTTCGCGTGAAGCGCTGGAACAGCGCTATGCGGGCATCGCCATTTTTTCGCGGCCGCATTTTCGCTTCGACAAACGTACGCCGCAGGTAGGCGAAGTCAAGTTGCGTCACTGGTTCTGGGGCGCGATTGCCGATCAGTGGCAGGTTTATCGCGATGTGCTCGGAGCAGCGTTGCTGATCAATGTCATGGCACTCGCCATGCCCTTGTTTACGATGAACGTCTACGACAGGGTTGTTCCCAACCGGGCGATGGAAACGCTTTGGGTTCTGGGGTTGGGCGTGATCCTGCTGATTGGTGTGGACATGTTGCTGCGTTCGTTGCGCGGGTATTTCATCGATCTGGCCAGCGCGCGCATCGACATGCAGCTTTCCGCAAAGATCATGGAGCGCGTTCTGGGGGTGCGCATGGAGGCGCGCCCCGCCGCTGTCGGGGCCTTTTCTTCGAACCTTCGCTCGTTCGAGTCGGTGCGCGACTTCATTACTTCGGCGTCGGTGACGGCTTTCATCGATCTGCCGTTTGCCCTTCTTTTTGTTTTTGTCATCGCCCTGATTGCCTGGCAGCTGGTTTTGCCAGTGCTGTTGGCGATCATGCTCGTCATCATTTACGCCTACATCTTGCAGCACAAGATGCATGAGTTGTCGGAAACGACTTATCGCGCCGGTGCCTTGCGTAATGCAACGCTGATCGAAAGCCTGACCGCGCTGGAGACCATCAAGACGCAGGGCGCAGAAGCGGCGATGCAGTCGAAATGGGAAAAATCGGTTGCTTTTGTTTCGCGGGTGAACAACCAGATGCGCTTTCTCTCGGCCGCTGCGACCAATGGAGCGATGGAAATCCAGCAGTTGGTCAACGTCGTCGTGGTCATTGCCGGGGTGTACCTGATTGCCGATGGCAGGCTCAGCATGGGTGGTCTGATCGCCTGCACCATGCTGACGTCGCGGGCGGTAGCGCCGCTCGGGCAGATGGTTGGTTTGTTGATGCAGTACCACAATGCCAAGGTGTCGCTGACTTCCCTGGAAGATGTCATGGCCAAGCCGGTGGAGCGACCTGCCGATGCGACGTTCGTGCATCGTCCGGAGTTGAAGGGAAATATCGAGTTCCGGGATGTCGAGTTCAGTTATCCGGGGAGCACGGTCGCTACGCTCAAAGGTCTGAGTTGTCGTATTGCGGAAGGCGAAAAGGTTGTCGTGATTGGTCGCATCGGTTCCGGCAAGACCACCTTGCAGAAACTCCTGCTCGGTCTTTACCAGCCGACCGGGGGGGCGGTCATGATCGACGGTGTCGATCTTCGCCAGCTCGACCCGGCTGACTTGCGGCGTAATGTTGGTTATGTGGCGCAGGATGTCACGCTTTTTTACGGCACCTTGCGCGACAACATCGCCATTGGCGCGCCCTATGCCGATGATGCTGCAATTGTTGCTGCTGCCGAAGTGGCAGGGCTGACTGATTTTGTGAATCGTCATCCGGACGGCTTCGACATGATGATCGGCGAACGAGGCGATTCGCTTTCTGGCGGGCAGCGCCAGGGGGTGGCGATTGCGCGGGCGCTGCTGATGGATCCGCCCATTCTGCTGCTCGATGAACCGACCAGCGCCATGGATTTTTCGTCCGAACAGCAGTTCAAGCAAAACCTGAAAAAGACCGCCGCGCACAAGACGGTGGTGATCGTCACGCATCGCAACAGCCTGCTTGATCTCGCTACCCGGGTCATTGTTGTTGATGACGGCCGGATCGTCGCCGACGGGCCGCGTGACCAGGTTATCCAGGCGTTGCAAGGTGGACGGATCGGGAGGGCGTCATGAAACGTTTGCTCGCGTTCTTGCGTCCCATTCATGGCTGGCTGGAAAAAATTGCAGCCAGAAATGCGCCGCGTGTCGAGCGCTTACTTGGTCGCTTACCCAGTCGCGAAGAAATCGAGGCTGTCGATTTCGCGACGGATGCCGACCTTGCCATGCTGCGGCAGGAGCCGCTGCGCGCCCGGGTGCTCTTGCGCTCGATCGGGATTGTTGTTGCCCTGTTCATCGTTTGGGCGGCAGTTGCGCAACTCGACGAAGTGACGCGCGGTGAGGGTAAGGTGATTCCATCCAAGCAGCTTCAGGTGTTGCAGAGTATCGATGGCGGTCTGGTTTCGGAAATTCTGGTTCGCGAAGGCGATGTCGTTCAGGAAAATCAGCTTCTGATCAAGATCGATGAGACCCGCTTTGCTTCTTCGGTCAAGGAAAATCAGGCGCAATCTCTTGGACTGATCGCCAAGGCGGCACGTCTGAAGGCACTCTCCGACGGCAAGGATTTCGTGCCGCCACCGGAAGTGCTCGCCGAAGCGCCGGAAATCGTCGAGCAGGAGAGAACGCTTTACGAAGCCAAGCGCGACGAAATGAATGCGGCTGTCTCGATTGCGCGCCAGCAATTAGCCCAGCGGCAGCAGGAACTGAATGAGGCGCAGGCCAGAAGGTCGCAGGCTTCACAGGGCTATGAACTGACTTCGAAAGAGTTGAGTGTGACCCGGCCTTTGATCAATTCCGGAGCGGTATCCGAGGTTGAGCTCCTGCGTCTGGAGCGCGACGTTTCCCGCTATCGCGGCGAGCGCGACATGGCATCGGCCCAGATCACGCGCATCCAGGCGGCAATCAACGAGGCACAGCGCAAAATTGAAGAGGTGGAGCTTACTTTCCGTAACGACGCGGGCAAAGAGCTTTCCGAGACGATGGCGAAAGTCAATGCGCTCGGTGAGGGCAGCGTTGCATTGTCGGACAGGGTAAAGCAATCCTCGATACGCTCTCCGGTAAAGGGAACGGTGAAACGGCTTTTGGTCAATACGGTCGGCGGCGTCGTTCAGCCCGCCAAGGACATGATTGAAATCGTGCCCCTGGAAGACGCTCTTCTCCTGGAGGCGCGCGTGTTGCCTCGTGACATCGCGTTTTTACGTCCGGGGCAGCCGGCGATGGTCAAATTTACCGCCTATGATTTTTCGGTTTACGGTGGTCTGGAAGGCACGCTTGAGCACATCGGTGCGGATACCGTGATGGATGACAAAGGCAATGCCTACTACATCGTCCGGGTGCGTACCACTCAACCGGGCTTCGGCGCCGGCAATTTGCCGATCATCCCCGGCATGGTTGCCGAAGTCGATATCCTGACCGGCAAGAAAAGCGTCCTGGCTTACCTGTTGAAGCCGGTGTTGCGCGCCAAAAGTGTCGCCTTGACGGAGCGTTGATGCAGCACTGGATATTCAATGCCCGTTCCACACCCTTGCCGGCATGGCTTGAAGCGATGCCTGATGCCGTGATACGCGCGCGGGAACAGATCAATGATTACCCGCTTCAGGGCGCGGGAATCATCTGGTGTCGTCTGCGCGCGGGCGAAAGTGTCGACGCCGTGTTGCCGATCCGGGCTCGTGAGGAAGGGCAGAAGTTCGTCCTCCTTTGTGATGAACCGGATGAGCCGTTGGTGATGGCGGCTTTGTCCGCAGGTGTCGACGGCTGTTGCAACAGTTTTGCGGCACCCGAGGTGCTGCAGCAGGTGGCGCTGGTTGTTGCCAATGGTGGGTTGTGGGTCGGGCAGTCCTTGTTGCAACGATTGTTGGGCAGTACGTCGCGATTCCACGGTCAACCTGAAAAAACGGCCAAAAATGCCGACTGGACCCATCTTGTTTCCGGACGTGAATTGCAGGTGGCCCGCCTCGTCGCCGAAGGCGCGAGCAACAAGGAAATTGCAAGGCAGTTATCGATCTCGGAGAGAACGGTCAAGGCCCACCTCAGTTCGATTTTCGAAAAACTGTCCGTGCGAGATCGCCTGCAGCTATCGCTGAAGGTCAACGGACTGGGACTTTGATCGCCGATGTGAAGTAATTCACAGCCATCGTGCCGGGTTGTACTTTGGTGCAATAGCGGCGTTTCCGCGGCCTCCATACACTACGAAAATCTTTCATTGTGTCTGGAGTAGCAACATGGCCCAAGCCCAAGTCATTGCCAAGGTAACTTCCCTCTCCGGCGAAGCATTCGCCCGTGACGCCTCTGGCAAGCTGCGCCGCCTCAAAGTGGGCGACGTTATTCGCGAAGGTGAAAGCGTTGTTGCAAATGACGCGGGCCTGGTTACGCTGAAGCTTGCCGACGGTCGTGAAATGACCGTGCAACCGGGTGAAACGGCAAGGATGGATGCTGAGGTCGGTGCGTTGAATAAGCCGGACGCGAGCGACAGCGCGCTTGCCAACGACCCCAAGAGTTTCCAGAAGATTGCCAAGGCGCTCGCCACCGGCGGGAATCTCGATGACCTGCTCGAAGAACCTGCGGCCGGGGCCATTGGTGGTGGCAGTGACGAAGGCCACAGCTTTGTCGAATTCCTGCGTATCGTAGAAACGGTCGATCCGCTGGCCTTCCAGTTCAGCACGGCGCGTAGCGGTGTTCTGAGTGAAATTGGTGGGGCGGGCGCTGGATCTGGAGTTGGTTCGGCGACGGAGACGGTGATTGTTGGTCCGAACACGGCACCGACGGCGACGGGCGGG
>CAZOWA010000017.1:20465-21572 GCA_964583695.1 uncultured Dechloromonas sp. | reverse complement strand
GCGGCGTCACTGAAATGGCGACGGAGACGGTGATTGTTGGTCCGAACACGGCACCGACGGCGACGGGCGGGTCGGTAGCGAGCGTGACGGAAGACACGGCGGTATCGATTCCGCTCACGGGCAGCGACCCGGACGGCAGCATTGCTGGCGTCACCATCACGGGCGGGCCGAGCGCAGCCCAGGGTCAGCTTCTCTACGACAACGACGGCAACCCTGCGACGGCGCTGGTTGCCGTACCGCTGAACACGGTTCTCACCCCGGCGCAAGCTGCGACGGTAGTGTTTGTACCGGCAGCGGACTACAACGGAGCGGTTGATCCGGTCACCTACACCGTCACGGACAACGCGGGCGCCACCAGCGCGCCGGGCACGGTGAGCATCGCCAACGTGACGGCGGTTGCAGACATTGTTGCGGACACGGTCAGCACGGGCTTCAACGTTCCGGTGACCTACAACCCGATCAGTGGAACTGGCACAAACGCCCCGGGCGGAGCAGACAACTTTGAAGGGACGCCGACGATCACGGCGATCAACGGCACGGCGATTACGTCCGGAGGCAGCGTAGCCGTGAGCAACGGCAGCGTCACCCTGAACGCGGACGGGACACTCACCTTCACGCCGACGACCAACTACAGCGGGACGACCACCTACACCTACACGGTAAGCAGTGGCGGCGTCACTGAAATGGCGACGGAGACGGTGATTGTTGGTCCGAACACGGCACCAGTTGATGGCAACGAAACCAACAACGTAACCGAAGACGTGACGCTGACGGTAGCGAATGGGGATACGGGCGACCTGCTGAACAACGTCACCGATCCGGATGGTGGCACTCCGACTATCACGGGTTACACCGTAGCCAGCATCAGTGGTACGCAACCGGTGAATGTGCCGGTTGCGATACCTGGTGTTGGCACGCTAACCATCAATAGCGACGGTAGTTACAGCTTTGCACCGCTGAGCAACTACACGGGTAGCATCCCGGTCATTACCTACACGGTGAGTGACGGTAATGGTGGTACAGACACCTCGACGCTGACTCTGAGTATTTCGCCGATCAACGACGCCCCGGTGAACACGGTACCTGCAGCGCAAAGCACCAACGAAG
>CAZOWA010000017.1:0-20365 GCA_964583695.1 uncultured Dechloromonas sp. | reverse complement strand
GCTGACCGACGTGGACACTGTTGCGATCACGGTCAATCCGATCAACGACGCCCCGGTGAACACGGTACCTGCAGCGCAAAGCACCAACGAAGACACAGCAAAAGCCATCACGGGCCTGAGCATCAGCGACGTCGATGCGGGCACGGGCAACATGACCGTGACCCTCAACGTAGCCCACGGCACGCTGGCTGTCAGCGGTGGCACGGCGACGATTGCTGGCAGTGGCACCGGCACGGTCACCCTGACCGGCACCGCAGCGCAGATCAACGCCACGCTGGCTGCGAACGTGACCTACACCCCGACGGCGAACTACAACGGCAGCGACACGCTGACGATGACCACGAGCGACAACGGCAACACCGGCGCAGGCGGCACGCTGACCGACGTGGACACTGTTGCGATCACGGTCAATCCGATCAACGACGCCCCGACTGCCTCAAATGATTCGATTGCGATCCTTGAGGATTTGAACAACTCGGCGGGTGTCTACACACTGACGGTCAATGATTTCGGTACCTATGCCGATCAGGAGGGAACGCCCCTCGCCCAGGTTCGCATCGATTCTCTTCCGGCTAATGGCACCCTGTTGCTCAACGGTACGGCTATTAATGCAGGCACTGTGGTGTCTGTCGCCGACATTAATGGTGGCAAGCTGACATTTGATCCGGTGAACGATAGCGACAGCGACAGTTCATTCCTGTTCAGCGTCAGTGATGGTACGAGTTGGAGTGCGATCTCCTACACGACAACTCTTGCTATCGAAGCTGTTGCTGATCCTGTTTCCATCGCCTGGAGTAGTGGTGTTTCCGGTGGAAATCAACTGAATCCGCCACCTGCGGTAGGACTGATCCGCGAGTTTTTCGACAACATTAACGCGACCGGTCTCAACGACAATGTTACCCCCGCAAGTTCGAAACCTACGGATCTCGAGAACGCGGTTGAAGGTGGTGTGGTTAATGTGACTACGACCGAGACGATCACTAACGCCGGTATTGCAGGGGTTGGTAGCGGGACGAACGTTGTTGCCGTCGCCGTTGATGATGCCTACCACATCGAGGGGTTAATGTACCTTGAGGCGGGTAAAACCTACACCTTCAGTGGTTATGCCGATGATACGATTCGCGTCGAGGTGGGCGGCGAGACGATTGTTAATGGACGCTTTGGTGGCACCTACCAGGAGTCGTCGACGCCTGCAATCAATTACAACTATGGCACAGCGGTAATTAGCGGCGCCAACTTCAGTCCAGCGGTGACCGGCTATTACACGATTGAAGCGTTCATCTATAACACCAAGGGGAATGGTGGTTACGATTTCAACGTCAGTGTCGATGGCGGCCCGGTACAGGATCTCTCAACGAGCAATTTCGCACTTTACCGTGATATTTCGGACGTTGATGTGGCTGGTGGGCAGCATTCAGCCTTTGTTGTCAATGGCAGCACCGGCGAGGGTGGTTATTACCCGGTTGGGCTGAATAGCGGGATGGAAGACACGGCGATCAAGCTTTCTTCTCTGGCAACGACCTTTGGTGACATCCCGGATAATTCGGAAAGCCACGTTGTCACGCTATCGGGAATTCCGGTTGGAGCGACCATCAGTGATGGCGTACATACCTTTACTGCAACGGCTGGAAATACATCGGCGGTTATCTGGAACGAAGATAGCCCTGCCTCTGCCGCGGGTGGTGCTAACTGGAATCTGGCGACCCTGACTTTTGTTCCGCCGCTCAATGGCAGTGGGACGTTCAATCTTGTCGCGACGGCAACTGCGACCGAAAGTTCGAATGCAGACACGGAAACTGCGGTGGCAACGTTGCAGGTGACGGTGTATCCGGTCAACGACGCCCCGGTTGCCATCAATGACACAGCCAGTATCACCGAAGGAACGACTACGGCCTCTTCGACGGTTTCCGGTGATGTGACACCGGGAACTCCCGGTCAGGATTATGATGTCGATGTGGGCGACAGCTTCAATGTCACCGGCGTTGTTGCCGGGACAGCAAGTTCGGCAAGTGGCAATGTCGCCACAACGGTGAATGGGACGTACGGCACGATTTCGATTGCTGCAAATGGCTCCTACACCTACACACTCGACAATTCTCGGCCGGCGACCAATAACCTGACGGCCGGTCAGTTGGCGACCGATGTGTTTACCTACACCATTACCGACAACAATGGTGCAACGAGCACGGCAACCCTGACGGTCAATGTGACGGGAACGGCGGATAACACTGCACCGCCGCCAGTCATTACGCCCCTGACCAACACGGCAAGTGGCTTGAACGGTGAGTACTACGGCTACAACGATACGACATCAGTCGCAGCTTCCTACCGGACACACAGTGACGATGGTACGGCCACTTTTGGTTTGCATGATGCCGCAGGGAACCTGAATTCGGTTGAGGATCTGTATCTCATCATTAATGGCCGGAACGCAGCCACTGGTGGTACGTCGGATCTGGTCGGCTCTGCCCTGAGTTCGACCGCAGGTTCCGCGGATGTTCGCTTTAAGGCTCGTTCGCTGGATTATGGTCAGACACCTGAAGTGAATTCGTCCCTAGGGTCAAACAGCGACGTGGCTGCCGGAACGACGCTTCCGGCAGGGGATAATAATCCGAGTTCGGCGACGCGCGGCTTGAGCAACTTCCTGGATCAGGATCGCCCGACAGCCGTTGCGGAAACCGGTGCGCTGAATACGAATGGCGATTCAGGGCTTGGTTTGACGACCGATGCAGCGATTCGTCTGAGTGGCCAGGTGTATTTCAATCCCGGGGTTTACGATTTCCGTGTGCTGGCAGATGACGGTTTTCGACTCAACGTTGCCGGTCAGACGCTGGTCGAGTATGACGGCAATCAGGGGCCGACGACCCGTACTTTCACCAATCTGGCGCTGGGGGATGCCAATGGCGGCTTGCAGGCCTTTGAACTCCTTTATTGGGAACAGGGCGGAAATGCACGGTTGAAAATCGAATACAAATTGTCGAACGACCCGGATTCTGCCTACCAGACGATGTCTCTGAGCAATCTCGCGATGTTTACCAATGAGACGGCGCCGACGCTGACCAATCCGCTGATTCAGGATCTGGTTTACAACACCACAACGACTGAATGGTCGATCCGGACGGGTAGTATTCTGGATGGCGGCTCCGGCAACGACACCCTGACCGGTGCAGCCGGCCGCGATGTCCTGTACGGCAATGATGGTGTCGATATCCTGAACGGTAATGACGGAGCGGATACCCTTTATGGCGGTGCAGGCAACGACACGCTCAACGGTGGTGCCGGCGCCGATACGCTGATCGGTGGCGCCGGTGCCGACACGCTGGTGGGCGGCGTCGGTGATGATACCTACATCCTTTCCGATACGCTCGATACCATCACGGAGAATTCAGGCGAAGGCTACGACACGGTTATTCTGGATTCTGCCTATGTTGCGGCCAACACGAGTTATACGCTGGTTCCTTCTCCCAATCTGGAGAACGTCATTCTCCAGGGAACGGCGAATTTCAATGTGACCGGCAACAGTGCCAATAATCGCATCGAAGGCAATGCCGGCAACAACACGATTTCCGGCGGCGATGGTAACGACTACATCGTTGGTGGTGGCGGCAACGACAACCTGACAGGGGGCAATGGTACTGATACCTTTGTCTGGCGTGATGGTGATGCTGGCACGGTTGCTGCACCTGCGGCCGATGTTATTGGCAGCTACAGTTATGCCAATGACAAACTTGATCTGCGCGATTTGCTGCAAGGCGAACACACGACGTCCAGTAATTCGGGAAGCGGTGCGGGTGCGGTGGAAATCTCCGATCTGCTCGACTACATTGACGTTTCAGTTTCGGGGGGAACGACGACCTTGCGCATCAGCAGTGTGGGCGATCTGGCCAGTGGCCACGATCAGTCGATCCAGTTGACCGGGGTTAACCTCTACACGCAGGCCGGCGTAACCGCGGGTGACGAGGCGACACTGCTCAAGACGATGATCGCCAATGGCAAGCTGATTATCGACTGAGTCTTCGTCTGGTTGAAAAAAAGGGGCGATGCGTCGCCCCTTTTTCTTTTGAAGGGCGCCGGCAATCTTTTTCAAGGCGTGTATTCGGGTGGTTCGCGGGCTTATACTCCGCTTTCCCAAAGTTGAAGGTACTTCATGGCCAATCCTGCCGACACCGCCAGCATGGCGCTTTTTTGTGATTTCGAGAATATTGCCCTCGGTGTGCGCGATGCCCAGTACGAGAAATTCGATATCAAACCCGTGCTTGAGCGGCTGCTCGCCAAGGGCAGCATTGTCGTCAAGAAAGCCTATTGCGATTGGGATCGGTACAAGGCCTTCAAGGCTGCGATGCATGAAGCGAATTTCGAGTTGATCGAAATTCCGCATGTTCGGCAATCCGGGAAAAATTCGGCGGACATCCGCATGGTCGTCGATGCGCTCGACCTGTGCTACACCAAGGCTCATGTGGATACCTTCGTGATCATCTCCGGCGATTCCGATTTTTCGCCTCTGGTTTCCAAATTGCGCGAGAACGCCAAAAAAGTGATTGGGGTCGGCGTCAAGCAAAGCTGCTCCGACCTGCTGGTGACCAATTGCGACGAATTCATCTATTACGATGACCTGGTGCGTGACCGCGAGGCCCAGCGCACTACCGTGCGTCGTGACCGCGAAAAGCGCTCGCCGGAAGAAGAGGCCAAGCGTCGCGAAAAGATCGAAGAGCGCAAGAGCAAGGCCGTCGATCTGGTTACAGCCACTTTTGTCGACCTCATGGCGGATCGTGGCGAAAGCGAGCGGATCTGGGCGTCGGTGCTCAAGGAAGTGGTCAAGCGGCGCAACCCCGGATTCAACGAAAGCTATTTCGGTTTCCGCAGCTTCGGCAACCTGCTGGAAGAAGCCGCTGCACGTGGCTTGATCGGTTTTGGCCGGGACGAAAAATCCGGCGCCTACGTGACGCGGGTATCGGCCAGGATCGCTGCCGCGGAAGAGGTGGCTGCCGAGGAGTCTGCTGCGGTCAACCCGAAAAATGAGCCGAAAATGCCACTCGTCCCAGAGGTGGTTGATTCCGCAAGTGCACCGAAACCGCGCACTCGCGGTGGTCGTCGTTCGCGCAAGGAATCGGCAGAGCATGCTGTGCCTCCGGTTGTGGTGGATACGCCACAAGCTGCCCCGGTTGCGGTATCCGTCGTCGAAGAGGTTGCTGTCGAGGCGGTGCAGACCAAGTCGGGGCGACGGGGAGGGCGCTCGTCGCGCAAGGAAAGTGTGGCGAAAGCAACCCCTCCTTCGGACGAACCGGCAGTCGAATCACCTAAAAAACGTCAACCGCGTACCCGCAAGCCGAAGCCTGTTTCCGAGGCTTGAGTCTCGACCTAGTCAGGTCAGATGACAGCCAGCAACTTGGTGCGGAGCGCTTCGGCTTCGCGCTTTCCTTCGCGCGACATCACGATGGCGTGATACCACTCGTCGTAAAGTCCGCGCAATTCCGGATGGCCACCGGCATTCTCGATCCGGTCGAGTAGCGAACTCGTGCCGAGAGCCCCCACGAAGGCGTTGAGGGTGTTCATCATGAAATTCCGTGCCTGTTGCAGACGCACGGAATCGGTGCCGTCAGGCAGGTCGCCAAAGGCGGTAATCGAAGGCAGTGGCGATGCAGAGGTAGTCTTTCCTGCAGCGTCGGTTGCGCGGATCATTTCGATGTAGGCCTCCTCTTCAAGAAGGCCGAGCGTGTGCTGCAGGTCGTCGGCCTGCAACATCTCGCGCAGGTCGTCGACCGTTCTCTTGCCGTCGATCATGATCAGGACACGTCGCTGACGTGGCGTCAGGCCGCCGGCCCTGCTCGCGATTTCGTCTTGTCCTTTGGGTGTTTTTGCAAATACCACGCCCATTTTTGTCTCCATTATTTATTTGTGTGAATCTTGTGGAGAGCATTGTACATACACAAAATAAAAAACCCGCCAGCGGCGGGTTTTTTCGATTCGGGGTTCCGGGTATCAGGCAGCAGCCTGAACCGGGATCTTGTGGCCGCGGCGAACGATGCGGTTTTGTGAGTCGACGTAGATCAGGTCCGGCTCGTGACGTACCAGTTCCACCTCGTTATAGACGGCAAAGGTGGCGATGATCAGGATGTCGCCCGGTGCGGCACGGCGTGCTGCCGAACCATTGACCGAAATGACGCCTGAACCGCGTTCGGCACGGATGGCGTAGGTCGTGAAACGTTCGCCGTTGTTCACGTTCCAGATGTCGATCTGTTCGTATTCCTTGATGTTGGCGGCGTCGAGCAGATCTTCGTCAATGGCACAGGAACCCTCGTAGTGCAGGTCGGCGTGGGTTGTAGTCACGCGGTGCAGCTTGGATTTCAGCATTGTTCTCTGCATGGTTTCACTCATCCAGAAGGTTGGGGGAAGCGCATTGTAACGGCCCTGTCTCCCCTGTCAACGGTCGCAAAAAGCTGCGTCAAATTTCAATGTTGTCTATGAGCCGGGTATTGCCGAGCCGCGAGGCGGCAAGCACCACCAGTGGGCTGTCGGCGCTGTTTGCCGGGGCCAGGTCGGACTGTTGTCGCACTGCAACATAGTCGGTGCGCCAGCCGGCTGCGGCCAGGGCTGCGATGGCCTCACCTTCGAGCCGGGCAAAGTCGCGATTGCCGCTGCGGATGGCGTCACGGATCTTGCGTAGTTCGTGTTGCAGGCGCGGTGCTTCGGCTCTTTCGTCGGAACTCAGGTAGCCATTGCGTGAGGAAAGCGCCAGTCCATCCTCGGCGCGCACGGTTTCGCCACCAATGATTTCGATCGGCAGGGCCAGCTGGCGTGTCATGTTTCGCAGCACCATGAGTTGCTGGTAATCCTTTTTGCCGAACAGGGCGACCTGCGGCTGAACGATATTGAAGAGCTTGAGAACGACGGTGGCGACGCCACGAAAATGGCCGGGGCGGAATTCGCCGTCCAACTCGTGCTGGATGGCGGGTGGCTCGACGACGTATTCCTGTGGTTCGGGATAGAGATCGGCCTCGGTCGGTGCGAAAAGGAAATCGACCCCGGCGGCAATGAGTTTGTCGCAGTCATCCTGGAATGTGCGCGGATATTTGTCGAAATCCTCGTTCGGACCGAATTGCAGGCGGTTGACGAAAATGCTCGCAACCACGGTGTCGCCGTGCTTGCGCGCCTGCGTCATCAGGCTGATGTGGCCGGCGTGCAGGTTGCCCATGGTCGGGACGAAAACAACGCGGCCGCGGTTCTTCAGGGCGGCGCGCAGATCGGCGATGCTGGAGTGGATTTGCATGTTCGGGTTTCGGGGATGAAAGTTGAAACGCGGAGGCGCGGAGAACTTCAAAGCAGGTTTTCCCTGCGCCTCTGCGGCTGGAGTTCAAGCCGCGTAGGTGTGTTCCGGGCCGGGATAGCTGCCATCTTTGACAGCCGCGACGGCGCGGCAGGCTGCGTCGTGGATGCTGCTGGCGCCGTCCATGAAATTGCGGACGAATTTGGCCTTTTTGCCGGGCGGAATGTCGAAGGCGTCGTGCAGCACCATGACCTGCCCGGAGCATTCCTTGCCGGCACCGATGCCGATGGTGATGATGTCGAGCAGCGCTGTGACCTCGGTGGCCAGCACGGCGGGAATGGCTTCGAGGACGATCATCGTCGCGCCCGCATTTTGTACGGCCAGTGCATCATCCTTGAGCTTTTGCGCCGCGGCATCACCTTTGCCCTGCACCTTATAGCCGCCCAGCGCGTGTACGGACTGCGGCGTGAGGCCAACGTGCGCGCAAACGGGAATGCCACGGTCAACCAGAAATTTGACCGTTTTTGCCATTTCCTGCCCACCTTCCAGCTTGACCATCTGGGCGCCAGCGGCCATTAGCGTGGCCGCATTGCGGAAAGCCTGCTCCGGCGACTCCTGATAGCTGCCGAAGGGCATGTCGGCGATGATGAAGGGGCGGTCGCAACCGCGTTTCACCGCGGCGACGTGATAGGCGATGTCTGCAACGGTGACCGGCAGCGTCGTGTCGTGCCCCTGGATGACGTTGCCCAGCGAGTCACCGATGAGCAGCGATTCAACCCCGGCACCATCGAGCAGACGGGCGAAGCTGGCGTCGTAGCAGGTAAACATGACGACCTTTTCGCCAGCCTGGTAGAGCTTGGCGAGATCGGCCTGGGTCAGGCGGCGGGTAATGGTTTGGGCAGACAATTCAAGTCCTGAAAACAAAATAGACGGCGCCTAGGATACACAGAGCCGCCCACAAGTAGTCAAGCTTCAGTGGCTGATCCATGTAAAAAACGACGAAAGGCACGAAGACGGCCAGGGTGATCACTTCCTGCAATATCTTGAGCTGGCCGAGGCTCATCTCGGTATGACCGATGCGGTTGGCGGGCACCTGGATCAGGTATTCGAATAGCGCGATGCCCCAGGAGAAAAGGGCGGCAATCCACCAGGGCTTTTCGTTGAGGTTCTTGAGGTGCGAGTACCAGGCGAAAGTCATGAAGACGTTCGATAGTGCCAGCAGCACCACCGTCTGCCAGAGCACGGGGATGTTGAAACCGAACAGGTTCACAGCTTGACGATGCCCTGATTGGCGACAGCCGGTAGCCAGGATGCAATGTTGCCGCGACCAGGGATGGTCAGATCAGGTGAAATCTCGGCCAGTGGCTGGAGGACGAAGGCACGCAGATGCAAGCGTGGATGCGGCAGGGTCAGGCGTGGCAGGTCGATGAACTGGTCGTCGTAGAGCAGCAGGTCGAGGTCAAGCGTGCGCGGGCCATTTTTCTCGGCGCGCACGCGGCCGAAGCGCTGTTCGATTTCAAGCAGGGCGTCGAGCAGGGTTTCCGGCGGCAGTTTTGTCTCAAGCAGGGCGACCGCATTGATGAATGACGGCTGATCGGCGATGCCGACCGGCGCCGTGCGGTAGAGCGACGAACAGCGCCGGACGCCACTTTCCGGCAGGTTGGCCAGCGCGCCCATGGCGGCGCGGACGGTGCCGGCCGCATCACCCAGGTTGGCGCCGAGCGCGATGTAGGCGAGCGTCATTCGGTGGGTGCGGCTGCCGGCTTCTTGCGCCGCCGCCGCTTTTTCTTGTCGCCGGCCTGCTCGGGCATCAGCATGGCGGCACGTTCGTCACCGTCGGCATTCTGGAAGTCTGTCCACCAGGTTGCCAGCTCCATGTCGACTTCGCCGGATTCGGCGCGTAGCAGTAAAAAGTCGTAGCCGGCGCGGAAGCGCGGCTGTTCGAGCAGGGCGTAAGGGCGCTTGCCGGCGCGTTGCTCGAAGCGCGGCTGCAATGCCCAGATGTCCTTGATGTCGCCGGCGATGCGGCGGGTGATGGCGAGTTTTTCGCCCTGTACGTCAATCACTGTGTCCATGGCCTGGAACAGCGCCGGAATCTTCGACTCACCCTTGGCCTTGAATTTTTCCCAGTACGCCAGCACTTCATGCCAGAGCAGGGTGGCAAACAGGAAACCGGGCGAAGTTCCCTTGCCGCGTCGAACGCGCTCGTCGGTGTTCTTCAGCGCCAGCATGACGAATTTCTCGCCCATCGGCTGTTCGAGGATGACATCGAGCAGCGGCAACAAGCCGTGATGCAGGCCCTCGTCGCGCAGTTGCGTGATGCACTTTACCGAATGGCCCGAGGTCAGCAGCTTGAGCATTTCGTCGAACAAACGTGCTGCCGGCACGTTCTCGAGCAGGCCGGCCATTTCGCGGATCGGCTTGCTTGCTGCCGGGTCGATGATCAGCCCGAGTTTGGCGGCGAGGCGCACGGCGCGCAGCATGCGCACGGGATCTTCGCGATAGCGGGCGCGCGGCTCGCCGATCATGCGCAGGGTCTTCTGCTTGAGGTCGCCAACGCCGTGGTGATAGTCGATGACCGCTTCGGTCGCCGGGTCGTAATACAGCGCGTTGGCCGTGAAATCGCGACGGGCGGCATCCTCGGCCTGGCTGCCAAACACGTTGTCGTGCAGGACGCGGCCGTGTTCGTCGGTTTTGGTCTTTTCGTCCAGCATGCCGCGGAAGGTGGTCACCTCCAGCGTTTCCTGCCCCATCATCACATGCACGATCTGGAAGCGGCGCCCAATGATGCGCGATCGGCGGAAATAGCGGCGGACTTCTTCCGGCGTGGCATCGGTAGCGACGTCGAAATCCTTGGGCTCGGCGCCGATCAGCAGGTCGCGTACGGCACCGCCAACAACGTAGGCCTTGTGCCCGTGCTCCTGCAGGGTTTCGCAGACGCGCCGGCTGCCGGAACTGATACGGTCGCGGGTGATGCCATGGGTGGAGACGGGAATGACGGCCGGTTCATGCTGGCCGGCGCGGGGTTTTTTGCCGCCTAAAACGCGGGAAATGAATTTGCGGATCACGGATTACCGTTCAGGAGCGCCGGAGACGCTGTGAAAAATGGCGATTTTACTGCAAAGCGATGATTTTTCATCGAAATAAAGTCTGCGTCTTCAATCGAGACCGAAGAATTCACGAATTTTCCGGCCGATGGCGGCGCTGCCCGGGATGTTCTGTGTTTGCTCGTTGCGTCCCTGGTGATAACCCTGTTCCAGTTCGGCAAAGCGTTGCAGGCGGCGTTCCAGAATGCCGGACAGGCTGTCGGCAATTTCCGGACGCTGGCGGATGATTTCCTGAAAACCTTCCTTGTCCAGGCGATAGGCTTCGACATCGGTCGTGGCAATGACTGTGGCCCGGCGCGGGGCGCCCGTCATCAGGCCGATTTCGCCGAAGACACTGCCCGGTCCACGCTTTTCGAGCAGGCGCCGAGGGCCATCCGGCGGTTGCCACCAGGCTTCGGCTTCGCCGTTGATGATGATGTAAAGCCAGTGGGCGATGGCGCCCTGGCGGGTGATCACGTCGCCGCGGGCGAATGGCGCATTGGTCAGGAAATTGGCCAGTTGCAGCTTTTCGCCATCGGCCAGGCGGGTAAACAATTCGATGGCGTTGATGGCGCGCAGGCGTCGTTGCAGCTCGCGGTGTTCCACATCTTTTCGATGGGCCGCGCCTTCTTCGACGAGGTGGATGATGTGATCGTCGGTGGCGAGGCGGATTCCATTGCGTTGCAAGGTGGCCAGGACGTGAGTCCGCACCTCGGAGTCGGTCAGTTCGTCAGGAAGTGGATCGGTCAGCCAGTAGCGCAGGGAATACTGGGCATAGCCGGGGCCGAAGTGCACCAGGATGCAGCTGGGCGCCGGCGAAGCTGCAACGTTGGGAATGGTGGCGGCAGCCATGTCGGCTTCGACCATGTGCACGATGCGGCCGGGCGGTACGGCGAGGTCGATATTGAAGTCGATGCTGCGGCGCCAGGTCGGGTGTTCGGCGTGCTTGTCGCAAAGCACGTAGTAGCGCCCCTTCATCAGCTGGCTGTTGGGTACGATGGCCTTTTCGCCATTGCGGGTAAGCAGGGCAGTGTAGCGCCACTGGATGTCGGTTACCTGGCCGGAAAGGTCGTCGATCTTGATCCAGTCGCCGATTTCCAGCGAGTTGTCCATCTGTAGCGCCAGTCCGCCGAGCAGGTTGCCGAGCGTATCCTGCATCGAAATGGCGAGGACCGCGGTGAGGATGGCCGAGGTGGCGAACAGGTGGGTCAGTTCGATGCCGGCCTGGTTCAGCCGGAAGAAGCCCCAGGCGATGTAGCCGATGATGACCAGGATGTCGGCCAGGATACCGGCAATGTGAATGTGGATGCGGGGCAGAGCAACATTGAATCCGGCCAGCCCGAGAAAGCGGATGACCGCCAGCCCCTCGCCGAAGATGCAGATTTGCTGCAGCAGGTTGCCGATGGCGGAGAGGCGGTGCTGGGCGCCCATGATGCCGGCAAAAAAATCGCCGAGGACGCAGGCCACGAAAAACACGCTGGTGTTGATCAGCGAGCGCCGCATCGCCTTCAGCGGGCGGAGGATGAAAAGCAGGCAGAGCGCGATGGCGATGATCGCGTAAGGCGCCTCGGCGCTCAGGTAGGGAATGTCGAACATGATCAGCGCAGGCTGATGACCGGCCAACCAGCTTCGTCGCAGTGGCGGCGCAGGGTATCGTCGGGGTCGACGGCGATTGGGGTGGTGACCTTGCCCATCAGCGGCAGGTCATTGTGCGAATCGCTGTAGAAGAAACTCTCCTCGAAACTGCCCCACCACAGGCCGAGCGATTCCAGCCAGGCTTCGACGCGCTCGATCTTGCCATCGCGGAAGGCGGGCGTACCGCGCGGGCCTCCCGAAAAAGCGCCATTTTTCAGGTTGACCGCGGGAACCGTGCCAATCAGGTGCGGAATGCCCAGTTCGCGGGCAATCGGCCCGGTGACGAAGGTGTTGGTGGCGGTGACGATGGCGCACAGGTCGCCGGCCGCCAGATGCTGCTGCACCTGCTGCCGGGCCTTGTCGCTGATGATGGGCAGGATGTGCCGGGCCATGTACTCGGCGTGCCAGGCATCGAGCTCGGCGCGGCTGTGCCGGGTCAGCGGAGCAAGCTGGAAAATCAGGAAGGCGTAGATGTCGAGCGTGCCGGCCTTGTACTGCTCGTAAAACTCGATGTTCTTCGCTTCCTGCAACTCGCGGTCGACGACGCCCTTGCTGATCAGAAACTGCGCCCACTCGAAGTCGGAATCGCCGGAAAGAAGGGTGTTGTCGAGATCGAAAAGGGCGAGTTTCATGTCTTTGGGGCGAATCGCAAAAGAAGGCCGATATTATATCGGCTGATGCCGGTGGGGCTCCGACTCGCACGGTCAACCGGAAAAAACGGCCAAAATGAAAATGTCGTTTGGCGCCGTCGGTTTAACCGATTTTGGCGAACAGCTCGCGATACAGTGCGCGCATGCGGGCGATTTGCTGCTGGTCAGGGACGCATGGGCCGTAGCGGAAGCGTTCAAAGAGCCGGGCTAGCTCGGTGGCTGGTGCCCGCACTTCATCGCGATAGTAGGTCGCTTCGCGCAGGAACTCATGCACGGTCGCAGTGGCCGGACGCGGACAGTCGCGCAGCGCAAAAAGGCGCTCCATGGCATGGTAGTACTGGGTCGCGCCAGCTGTTCCCGGGGCGTGCCGTCCCAGCGCGAGCAGATAGGCGTAATCGAAGCGCGTGTGCAGCCACGTTCTGGCGCGGATATCGCGGAGCAGAAAGAGCAGGATGGCGAGAATGATCAGCGCGAGCAGACTCATGAGGCCGATGAGTATCTGGTCACGATGTTCCTTCATCCATTCCTTGAGGTCTTTCCAGATTTCATCGAGCGACTCGCGGAGCGGTTTGAGTGCATCGCTCATCTTTTCGCTGAGATCGGCCATGGACATGAGTGTTGATGACTGCCAATCGGGCATGCCCGGCCGTTTTGCCGCCTGCCGCATGTCGTCCGGGCTGGGCCAGCTACTGGCAGGAAGTCCGTCGTCGCCGGGTTGGCCATTGCCGCTTTGTCCCGCGCCGTCTGGCGCATGGGCTCCCTGACCCGCGCCGCTTTCCTGGCCACCCAAGCCCAGGTTACCGGGCTGGCCCAGCGACGAGGCGAGGGTCAGATGGCTGTATTGCGGTGTGGCCAGGTAGAGAACACCGCCTAGGGCCAGAATCAGCGCGGTCGCGGCAGCAATGGCCACGCCTTGTCCTGCCATGCCGGTATCGTGCAGGCTGCTGTCGCGAACCCGCTCGACATAGCGACTGATCTGCTCGGAAACCAGGGTGAAGACGACAGCGACGATGTAGGGGATGAGGTAGAAGAGCATCGTCCAGTCGGCGCGAAAGTGCGAAGCGGCAAAAATGACCATGACGGCCGAGACGAGCAGGCCGAGATGGAGCTGGCGACGCGTCGTCGTAACGCAGTTCTGCGCGGCCTGCAGCGCACCCAGCAGGTACAGCCCGGCACGGGGGAAACCCCACATCGGGATGAAGATTAGAACGGTGAGGAGCAGTCCGATGCCCAGGGTCACTTTCTGGGCATGCTGTCCGCGCTCGTCGGTAACGCCCTGCTGGCGCCAGCCGATTCGCACGGTCACCCCGAACAGGATCGACCAGAATCCGACTTGGAAGGTAAAGGCGCCGTACTGGATATCGAGATAGGCATTGCACACCACCGCCAGCCACAGGCTGGCGAAAAGGCCGATGTAGGCTGGGGTGTAGGCGAGCGGTTGTTTCATGCGTTGAAGCTGCGGACCAGATCGTCGCCCTGGCGGATGGTGATGCAGTACGCACCGAGTTCGCTCAGGGCGCCGGTGACCTCGGCGGGCCGGAGGCGATAGCCGGGTCGGCTCGTTTTTTCGGTGGCGACGAAACTGGCGGTATCGAAGACGATGGCGAGTATATGCACTTGGCGAGCGCGCAGCGTGGCCAGTTCCTGTAGTGTGTTGGACCATCGCCGCTCGGGTTGCGATAGAAACACGACGGCCGTTTCGCCACGGATGCAGTGCGGGCCGACGTCGGCCAGCAGGCTGGCATAGGGCGTCTGGCCGTCGTCGGTGACTACGGCCAGACTGTCGAGCAGGTTCTGGAAATGAGCGTTGCCCGAACCTGCCGCGGTACGCAGGGTGTGCTGTCCATCACCGGCTAACCGGGTGCGAATGTTCTGTGTGCATGCCGTACGGGCAATCGAAGCAGCGATGCGCACGGCGTATTCGAAGGTCGATTCGCGGCCCTCGCCAAGGTTGGACTCCGGCGACTGGTCGAGCAGGATGTAGAGGCAAGCCGAGGCCAGCGGCTCGTATTCGCGGACCATCAGTTCATTGAGGCGTGCCGTGGTCGGCCAATGCACGTGGCGCGGATTGTCGCCGCGCCGGTATTCGCGCAGGCCGGAAAACTCGGCAGCGCCAGCGCCCTCCGGCAACAGATAGCCGCCGCGATGAATCTGGCTCGGCGCGCCACGCAGGGGCAGGCTGAGGATGGGAAAGAGTGTCGGGTAGATGGTGAGCGACTGGATACCGTCGTTGCGCGTGCTACGGGCTTCGGTCAGGCCGAGAGGGAAGCTGGAAGCGAGGCTGACAGGGCCGAGGCGGTAGTAACCCCTTTTCTCGCAAACGACCGGAATGTCGATTTGCCGCACGCGAAGGCCGGGCAGGTAGGCGACAATGCCCAGCGTTGTTTCGCCACCGGCTCGGGCGGGTTCGGCCGAGACGACGAAGGGTAGTCGATCGACCAGTTCGACCATGAAGCGGGGCAACCAGCCGCGGTTGTGGACCGCGACTGAAAAGCGGATGGTTTCCCCTTCCTCAGCACGGGTCGGGCCTTGTCGCTCGACGCTCAATCGGCGGACGAGCCAGCGCGGCCAGGCGAAGCCGGTGATGAGCGTGGCCGAGAGCAGGGCCGGAATGCTCCACAAGAACGGCTGCATCCGGTTGATCGCCGCCAGGTAGGCGACAGCCGTGATCGCCAGCAGGACAAAGAGCTGACGACGCGTTCCCGGATGGGTTGTGGCGGTGCTGCCGGACATGGCTTAAACCGGCGGAGGGATCTGCCCGAGCACCTCGGTCAGGATGTCGCGGGCGCTCCGGCCGGCGGCCGCAGCCTGCGGCCGGACAATCAGGCGATGTTCAAGGATGGCGCTGGCCATGCCCTTGACGATGTCCGGTGTAACGTAAGCCTGTCCGCGCAGCCAGGCCATGGCCTGTGCTCCCCTGGCCAATGCCAGCGTGCCGCGCGGGCTGACACCCAGGCGCAGGTCGGCATGCTGGCGAGTCTGGGCGCTGATCTGGGCGATGTAGCGCATCACGTCGGCGTGAATGTGTATGCCTTTGGTCGCCTCGCGGGCAGCGCTGATGTCGGCTTCGGCGACGACGGCCTCCAGGCGGTCGATCGGGTGAGCCTGAGCCTGTGCAGCCAGAATGCGCACTTCTTCGTCGAGGCTCGGGTAACCCACGTGCAGGCGGACGAAGAAACGGTCAAGCTGAGCCTCGGGCAAGGGATGGGTGCCGGCCATGTCGATCGGGTTCTGGGTCGCGATCACCATGAAAATACCGGGGAGGTCGTAGCTGATTCCGTCCACGCTGACGCGAAACTCCTCCATGCATTCGAGCAAGGCCGACTGGGCGCGCGGTGTGGCCCGGTTGATCTCGTCGGCGAGCAGAATGTGGGTGAAAACAGGGCCGGGGCGAAACTCGAAATCGCTGGTTTTCTGGTTGTAGATGGGCACGCCAGTGATGTCCGAGGGCAGCAGGTCAGGCGTGCATTGCAGGCGCTTCATGTCGACATTGATCGAGCGCGACAGTGCTCGGGCCAGCATGGTCTTCCCGGTGCCGGGGACGTCTTCGAGCAGCGCGTGACCGCGGCAGAGCAGGGCTACGACGGCCATTTCGATAACCGGACGTTTGCCGACAATGACTTTTTCGACGTTCGAAATCAGCGATTCAATCGCTTTCATGCAGTGATCTCCCGGAGCAGCACGAGCTTGAGGTTGCTCGACAAAGTCCGGCATTATGTCATATGAGTTCGGATTTGCCTGCTGGCACAGGCGTCAGGACATCCCTGGCTGATATGCGTGTCGTTCAGCCGGTTTGACGGTCAACCGGAAAAAACGGCCAAAATGGAAATGCTCAGCGGGTGTTGAGCAGTTCGCGCAGCAGCGGCAGGGTGACGGCGCGTTTGTGTTCCAGCGTGTAGCGGTCGAGGGCGACGATGAAGGCGGATAGCGTGCGCATGTCGCGCGGCGCGTGGCGCATCAGGTAATCGATGCTTTCCGGCGAGAGCTTCAGGGCGCGTTCCTTCGCCTGGGCGGCAAGTGCTGCAGCCTTTTCGGCATCCGACAGGGGGTGCAGGCGATAAATCAGGCCCGAACCGAGGCGGGTACGCAGATCTTCGCGCAGGGTGAGGTGTGCCGGAGGCTGGGGCGCGGCGGTGAGCAGCATGCCGCCGGCCATTTTCAGGCGGTTGAAATGGTTGAACAGGGCGATCTGGCCATCCTCGTTGAGCGCATCGACGTTGTCGACTGCCAGCTGTTCGACTTCGTCAGCTCCGAGCAGCGCCGGGTCGGTGGCGGCATCAACCAGACTGAAACCACTGGCCAGCAACAGGTGCGAGCGCCCGCAGCCTGCTTCGCCCCACAGGCAGAACGAGGTGTCGGCATAGACACCGGCCAGCCAGCCGGTCAGGGCGGCCAGCGTTTCGGCATTGCCGCCGGCAACGAAGTTATCCAGCGAAGGCGGGCTTTCCGGCAGCAATTCGAGAATCAGCTGGCGCATCGGAGCAGATCAGTGGGGCAGGGGCCGCGATTTTAGCATTTGTCCCGGTTGCCGCCCCGCTTTCGCTCGCCTGATTGAACTCGGCCAGGCGGCGGTTGCTGTGGGCAAGTTGCGATGCGGTGATTTCGCCCCGTTCCAGCGCCTGCGCAGCGCCGTACACGGCCCGGTAAACCTGGCGAGGGTCGTAGGAAACCAGCACCAGATCGACGCCGGCACCGAGGGCTTCGGCGGCGACGCTGCCGATGCCGAGGTCGTACACCGCGCCCATGTTGAGGTCGTCGGTAATCAGGATGCCGTCGTAGTTCCAGTCGTCGCGCAGCAGGCCATCGACGACAGCGGCTGAATGCGATGCGGCGCGTTCGGGGTCGATGGCGGAAAGCTTGACGTGGCCGAGCATGATCGCCGTGCCGGGTGTGCCGGCAAGCTGGCGGAAGGGTTGCCAGTCGTCGGCCAGTGCGGCGGGCGACTGATCCAGTCGGGCAGTCCGGAAATGGGTGTCCTGACGCACCTGCCCGAGGCCCGGGAAGTGCTTGAGCGTGGCGCGGACGCCATGTTCGTTGAGCCCGGCGATGTAGGCGCCGGCGACGGAACCGACCGTGCCCGGGTCGGCAGCGATGGCGCGGGTGGCAATGCGGGTCAGGCGGTCACCGGGCTGGTCGCCGGCTGCGGGACGCAAATCGACCACCGGGCCGAAATTGAGATTGACCCCCAGCGCGGCCAGGCCATCGGCCTGCCGGGCGCCGTATTGCCGCGCCCGTTCTGCCGGATCGTCGCTGCCGACCAGGGTGGCCAGTGCCGGCATGGCTTCCAGCCAGGGCGAAAGATGCGATACCGGGCCACCTTCCTGATCGGCGGCGACGATCAGCGGCGGCAGTTCGGCGCGCCGGCGGGTTTCCTGCAAGGCGGCGATGTCGGCGGCAACTTCGCCCAGCGTGCGGCCGCGCAGGTTGCGACGGGTCAGGTAAATGCCGCCGATCAGACCCCGGGCAGCGAGCGGTTCGAGTTCATCAAATGAGCTGAAGCCGACCACGAAATGGGCGCCGACCGCCTGCATGCGTTCGTCAGCGGCGAGTACGGCGGCTCGCTGCATCTGGTATTCGCCTTCGCGGTAGAGGGTGATGCTGATGACCGCGAGCAGCAGAATGACCGTCAGCTTGCCCGCCCGGCGCCGTCGCCAGATCAGTCCGCCAAGCGCCAGCCCCAGCAGGAGTGGCGTCTCGCCTCGCCCCAGCCAGGCCATCAGCGGGTGCTTCAGGTGCCAGGCGAGGGCGAGCAGCAGGGTGGCGAGCAGGCCGGTCGCGAGACTGTATTTGCGGCCGGCCCGATCCATGTTGGTGAGGATGCTCACGGATTGTTGCCCTTGAGTTGGTCACTGAGGCGATACCAGTCGAGGCGGCGGGTGGCGAGCATGATCGTGCCCAACGCGATGAAGAGCAGCAGGCTACCCATGAGCAGCGCATTGTCTTCGGAAAGCAGGACACCGTAGAGCACGCCGTAGAGGCCGGTCAGCCCGCCGCCGAAGGCCAGCCCCTGCTTCGCGCCGCCCAGCGCGCCGGCCAGGTAGAAGGCAATGAGCCCGATACAGGCCACTGCTGAAATGCCGTAGGCGGCGTAGAACGGCAGATGCTCGGAGAGGGCGATGAGGAGCAGGAAGAAGATGGCAAGCGCCAGACCGACGAGCAGGTATTGCATCGAGTGGATCGGCGAGCGACGCAGGATTTCGGTGAGGAAGAAGCCGGCAAATGTCAGCGCAATGAAGAGCACGCCGTATTTCACCGCACGTTCCGATTGCAGATAGACGTTGACCGGGTCGACGAAGTCGATGCTCAGCACCTCGCCGCGGCCCGGGTCGAGGGTGGCTTCGAAGTCGCGGGCGAGGTGGGAGATTTCCCAGCGGGCGTTGAAGCCGTCGTCGGTGACGGTGCGCGTGGTGGGCAGGAAACGGCCACCGAAATTCGGGTGCGGCCAGGCCGATTTCAGGTTAATGTGGTTTTCATCGCCGGTCGGGGCGATGGCCAGGCGGGTCGTGCCGGTAAGTTGCAGCGGGAAGCTGAACTCGTACTTGTTGGCTTTATGGATGTCGATGGCGCCGAGATCGATGCTCAGACGGCGCACGCGATAGACGGAATCGTTGTCACTCGTGCCGGCCGATTCGAAACGCTGGGGCTGGCCGTTGATGAGCACTTCCGGGGCGTTGTTCACGCCGCGCGGGTCGGTGATGCCGAGCACCAGTTCGGCGCGGGCATCGAGGATGCGTCCCTCGGCTTCGGCGCGAACCTGGCCGCTGCTGTCCTGTTTGACCAACTGATTAACGACGAAGTGCCCGCTCGTGGCCAGCGCGAGGTGAAACAGCCGGGCCTGGTAGATGCCGCGATTGCGCGTTTCGACCGAGGCGTCGCCGGTCATTTCCAGCACGTCCGGCGCGACGTAATAGGAATGTTCGGTGATCTGTGGGCGCTTGGTCTTCCCGTTGCCGCCTTCGTCCTTCGGGATGATGACTTCGTGCTGCACGCGGTAATGCACCGCGATGACCGGGGCGATCAGGGTTTGTGCGCTGGCCGCACTGTTGGCGATGCTTTCCTGAACTTCATTCTGGCGCTGGCTGCGGTCACGGATCTGGTCGTCGATGAGGGCAAGCGGGACGAGCAGCAACAGCGACATGAAGGAGATCGCGGCAATTTTCAGGAACAGTTTCTTGTCCATTTCTGGCTCCCTTGTTTGAAAGTGAGGCCAGTGTCGGCGCCTTGCGTGAGCGCATGACGAAGGGATGGTGAAGCTGTGTGAAGTGACGGTGAAGTGGCGGCGGCGTTTCGTGCCGGAGGAAAAACGAATTGCCACGGTGAACCGGAAAAAACGCGATATTTTGCCAATCACTCTGTCGTGTTTTTGCAACATCAGGCCGTTTTGTGTTGTATATGGCGCAAAAGCAGTCTTGACCCTCATGTCATCCGGGCAGAAACTGGCGGCTCGTTTTTGCAACCATTTATTCCAAGGAGATCGATATGCCTGTCACAAATCAAGAGGTTTACACGCGCTAAGTTCGCAGGCATGTCGTTGCCCGGAACTCGCGCATGGCGAATCCGGGCCGGGAAGACAAAACCCCTGGCCATCCGGTGCAGGGGTTTTTTGTTGCCCGTCATTGCAATAGCCCGGATTCCGATTCGAGTGGCATTGCCGCTCAAAGCATTATTTTGGAATCATCATGGGCATTCAATTAGAACTGAACAAGGGGCGCGTCCCGGTCAAGGTGTGG
>CAZOWA010000016.1:0-56044 GCA_964583695.1 uncultured Dechloromonas sp. | reverse complement strand
GTGCCGCGCCTCGGCGACAAGACCTTCGAACAGGCCGCCGGCTTCCTGCGCGTGCCGAACGGCGACAATCCGCTCGACGCCTCGTCGGTGCACCCCGAAGCCTATCCGGTGGTCGAGAAGATCATTGTCGACCTCGGCAGGTCGATCAAGGACATCCTCGGCGACAGCCGCGCGCTCAAGGGCCTGAATCCGTCGAAATACACCGACGAGCGCTTCGGCCTGCCGACCGTCCAGGACATCTTCAAGGAACTGGAAAAACCCGGCCGCGACCCGCGCCCCGAGTTCAAGACGGCGACCTTCGCCGACGGCGTCGAAAAGGTCAGCGACCTGCGCCCGGGGATGATCCTCGAAGGCGTCGTCACCAACGTTGCGGCCTTCGGTGCCTTCGTCGACATCGGCGTGCATCAGGACGGCCTCGTGCACGTCTCGGCGCTCTCCAACACCTTCGTCAAGGACCCGCACACCGTCGTCAAGGCTGGCCAGATCGTCAAGGTCAAGGTCCTCGAAGTCGATCTGCAGCGCCAGCGCATCGCGCTGACCATGCGCATGAGCGACGAACCGAGCCAGGCCAAGCGCCACGACAGCGCCCCGGCTGGCCGTGGCAACGCACCGGTTCGCCCGCAACGCCCCGGAGGAAGTCCCCTTGGGGGACAACGCAGCACAGGTCCGGCGCCGACCAACAACGCGATGGCGTCGGCGTTTGCCAAGCTGAAACGCTAGGAAAACGATCCGGCCATCAGGCCGGAATTCAGCTTGACGGTGGAGCGGTCATTTTGCCGTGCTGTTCGTTGCCGAACAGCCCGCCCAGACACCGCACCGCCTGCTTCCAGAGCAAGCCGCTCTCCGGCGGGATCAACAGCAGTTCGACGCCATCGCCGGCCAGCAGATCGATCCAGCCGCCGTCGCTGATCACCAGCGACTGTTCTGGGCCAAGCCGTTGTTCCGGCGCAGCCAAGTTCTCCGCGAGCCAAACCAGCGGGCCGCGCAGGACCAGAGCGCCCGAGACGACCAGCACGGTCGTCCCGGCGTCCACCAGAAACCTTTGCGACTCGCCCTTGCTCAGCGCGAGCCTCATCAAACGGCGATCAGCCATGACAGTTCTCCAAGGAGTTGTCCCCAAGCCGGGACGGTGGAGAAATGGTAGCGAGCGACAGCGGGCCAAAACAGGGACAGAATTTCCCTATCTGCACCGCAGCAGATGCAAAAACCGGCATCTGTTATGGTGCAAAATTCGCCGAACTATATCTGTCGTCAAACCGTCCGCCGGGAGAAGATAAGGCATGGATCCGCAACCTATCTACCGCCGTCTTGCCAGCCATTACCGGGATGCCATCGAATCCGGGACGCTGGCGACCGGCGACCGTTTCCCGTCCATGCGCACCCTGATGTCCCGCCACGAAATCAGCCTGTCCACAGCCCTCCAGGTTTGCCGGCAACTGGAAAACGACGGCTGGCTGGAAGCCCGCCCACGCTCGGGAAACTTCGTCCGCCAGCCCCGGCGGACCAGTCCTCGCCCCCTTTCTGAACCCCTGCCCGGACAGCCCCTGGACCCGGCCCAGTATGTCGGGATCAATGCCCGCGTTTCGGAATTCATCGCCCGTGGCCGGCAAGCCGAGGTCAAGGCCAACCTGTCCGGCGCCCGATGCGCGCCTTCCCTCTACCCCGGCGAAGCCCTCAAAAATGCCGCGACGCGCGCCCTGCGCCACGACCCGGACCTGATGGTCAAGGTCTCGCCCCACAACGGCAACCCGGAATTCCGCAACGTTCTGGCCCGCCGCGCCATGGCCAACGGCATGCTAATCGCCGCCGAAGACATCGTCGTCACCCAGGGCTGCATTGAAGCGCTCAACCTGGCCCTGCGCGCTGTCACCCAGCCGGGCGATATCGTCGCGGTCGAATCGCCGACCTTCTACGGCCTGCTGCAGATCCTCGAAAGCCTCGGCCTGCGCGCACTGGAGATACCGACCAGTCCGCAGACCGGGATTTCCCTCGAAGCACTCGAACTGGCAACGCAAACCCACGAACCGATTGCCGCACTGGTCGTCGTGCCGCATCTGCAAAACCCGCTCGGCAGCATCATGCCCGACGCCCATCAGGCCCGGCTCGTCGAGTTTTGCGCCAACCACGGCATTCCATTGATCGAGGACGACACCTACAGTGCGCTGGCCGACGGCGACACCCCGCTCAAGGCCCTGAAATCCTGGGACAAGACCGGCAATGTCATCCACTGCGCCTCGCTGCACAAGGTGCTCGCCCCCGGCCTGCGTCTCGGCTGGATGAGCGCCGGCCGCTGGCAGGGGCGGGTCGAAATGCTCAAGCATGTCCAGAGCCGCAACAATGAAGAACTGTCGCAGCAGGCAGCCAGCCACTTCATGGGTTCAGGCGCCTACGACCGCCACCTGCGCCGGCTGCGGGCAGCGCTCGCCAACCAGCGCGAGCAAACGGCGGCGACCATCGTCGATCATTTTCCCGGCGGTACCCGGCTCAACCATCCCAATGGCGGACTTTCGCTGTGGGTCGAACTGCCCGGCCAACTCTCCTCTTCGCGGCTGTTCAACGCCGCGCTGGCCGAAGGCATCCTGATCGCCCCGGGCGTCATGTTCTCCAACTCCAACCGCTTCGCGCACTTCATCCGCCTCAACTGCGGCTGGCCGCAAAGCCCGGAAATCGAGCGAGCCGTGAAGCGCCTCGGGCAACTTTGCGCGGAGTTGTTGGCTGCTGGCTGATCCGAAAAAACCAGCAGGTTTCAGAAACATGCAATTACATCTCGCAACCGGGAGCTAACAGTTATTGCATTTCGTTTGGCATAAACTGAAGGCGTCAAAACAAGAATCCGTAACGCCAATGAAACGCCCCCTGTTTTACCTCACTCTCATACCCCTCGCCCTCTGGGGCATCTTTGCCCTGCCCGACGTTCTCGCCGCCAACCCGGAAGGCCCCTGGGCCTGGCGAAAGCCGCTGATCATCCTGTCCGGCCTGCTCGCCCTGTGGTGGATGAGCGCCGGCATGCTGCTCGCCAGCCGCGCGCCGTGGCTGGAAAAACGCTTCGGCGGGCTGGACAAACTTTATCGCCTGCACAAGCACATCGGCATCGGCGCCGGCATCCTCGTCTTCGCGCACTGGATGATCGAGTGGCTGCCCAAGAACCTCGCCAAGGCCGGCCTGATCGTCGGCCCGAACCGCCCGCGCGGACCGCACGGCGAACCGAACCTGTGGATCGACCTGGCCAAGGATGTCGGCGAATGGGCCGGCTACATCCTGCTCACGCTGGTCGTCGTGGCGCTCGTCAAACGCATTCCCTACCGCTACTTCCGCTGGGTGCACAAGGCATTCGGCGTGGTCTTCATCGCTGGCGCCTTCCACGGCCTGATGCTCATGCCCGGCACTTTCTGGCAAAGCCCGCTGGGCTGGCTGACCGCCATTGCAGCCGCGGCCGGCGTTATCCCCGCCCTGCTCTCGCTGGGTAACCGCATCGGCCGTAGCCGGACTTTTCCTGCTTCCATCGAGGCAACTCGCCGCGTGGATGAAGAGACGCTGGAAATCACCTGTCGCCCGCAGCATTGGCCCGGCCACGAAGCCGGCCAGTTCCTTTTCGCCAATTTTGGCTCGGCCGGAGAAAGCGCCCATCCCTTTACCATCGCCTCGGCGTGGAACGCCAACGACGGCACCCTGACGCTGGCCATCAAGGCGCTCGGCGACTTCACGACCCGCCTGCCGGAATTGATCGAGATCGGCCAGGACATCACGCTCGAAGGGCCCTATGGTGCCTTCGATTTTTCGTCAGAAAGGCAAAGCGCGGAACATCAGGTCTGGATTGCCGGAGGTATCGGCATCACCCCCTTCCTGGCCCGGCTGGATGAACGGCTCCGCCTGGGAACGACCACCGCGACCGATCTCTTCTACTGCACACGTAAGGCTTCCGGCTTCCCGGAAAACCTGGCGGAACGCTGTGCCGCCGCCGGCGTCCGGCTCCATCGCCGCCTGACCGATCGCGACGGCCAGCTCGATCCGGAAGAAGTCCGCAACTGCCTGACACCCGGGAGTACGATCTGGTTTTGTGGCCCGTCCGCATGGGGTGCTGCATTGAACCGGATGCTGACAGCCGGGGGATTGCCGGCCGGTGCATTTCACCGCGAGATTTTCGAGTTTCGATAAATCCCGCTATCACAACCAAACGGAAAGAGGCTCGATCATGAATTCATCAACGACGATCCGTCATTTCACCCTCGCCGCAGCCATCGCCTGCACAAGCCTGTCACTGCCAGCGACGGCACAGGACATGCTGACCTTCGCCGATTTCGACCTGAACAAGGACGGCAAAATCAGCGAAGCCGAGTTCGATGAAGTCCGTGCGGCAAGAATCAGCCAGCGCGCCACCGCCGGCTACCCGATGCGCGGCCTGGCCAACGCACCTGCATTTGCCGACATCGACACCAACAAGGACGGCAGCCTGTCGCCGGAAGAGTTCGCCGTGCAGCACGCCCGGCACCAGCAAAGGCCCCGCCGCTGATACGCACGACCTGAAGCAACGCCATTCGAGGCTCGGACAAATTTCAAACGATGGACGCTCGTGCGGTTTAAAATCCGCCTCCATCGAAACATCTGCTTGCACAGCCTGAACCATGTCTGAAGCCTCGAATCATCCTGCCAGCCGGATCTACGGCATCAAGAACTGCGACACCATGAAGAAAGCCTTTGCCTGGCTGGAAGCCAACGGCGTCGCCTACGAATTCATCGACTACAAGAAAACCGGCGTGGTCGAAGCACATATTGACGACTGGATGGCACGTGCCGGTTGGGAAAAGCTGCTCAACACGCGTGGCCTGATGTGGCGAAAGCTTTCCGATGAGGAAAAATCCGCGGTCGACGCGAAAAAAGCCCGTATTTTGATGGTCCGCTATCCGGCCCTGATCAAGCGTCCGGTGCTCGACACCGTGCACGAACTGCTCGTCGGCTTCACCCCGGAAAACTATGCGGAAGTACTGAAATGAGTGCCAGCACCGTCCGCCGTTTTCTTTTTGAAGGTCTCGACATTCGCGGGGCTATTGTTCATTTGGGTGACTGCTGGCAGCAGATGCAGGCTGGCCGGGATTATCAGCCGACCGTAGCGCAACTGCTGGGCGAAATGTCCGCCGTTACCGCACTCATCGCCGGCCAGCTCAAGCAACCTGGCCGCCTCACCTTGCAACTGCGCGGCAACGGCCCGATCCAGTTGCTGATCATGGATTGCAATGAGCAATTGCAAATGCGCGGCATGGCACGCAGCAACCCGGTTGTTCTGCCGGCGCCGGTCACCCATCTGCTGGGCGCAGACCAGGGCGGGCAACTGATGATGAGCCTGGACATGCCGGACGCCCGGCTCCCCTACCAGAGCTTCGTTCCCATGGTCGGCGACAGCATCGCCGCCATTTTCGAGCATTACCTCGAACAGTCGGAACAACAACCGTCACGCCTGTTCGCCAGCGCCGGCCCGCAGGCCGCAGCCTGTCTTTTCCTGCAAAAGATGCCGGATGCTGACCGCCACGACAGCGATGGCTGGGCACGCATTGCGCAGCTAGCTGCCACCGTGAAGCCGGCCGAACTGCTCGAACTCGACGCCGAAACCCTGCTTGGGCGCCTGTTCCACGAGGAAATCGAAGCGCGCGGCATCCGCGTCTACGAGCCGCAGACCGTCACCTATCACTGCCCGCAGGACTGGGACAAGGTACGCGACATGATTCGCAGCCTGGGCCGCGCCGATGCGGAAACCATCCTCGCCGAGCACGGTGAAATCCTCATTCGTGACGACATCTGCAATCACGACTACCGCTTCAGCCCGGAGGACGTTGCCGCAATCTTCGCGGCCAGCGAGGGAAGCGCCCTGCACTGAGCGCCCAGGCGCCCGCTCAGGGTGCCGGGTAAACCAGTTCGACGCGCCGCTTCTTCGCCCGGCACTCGGCGGATTCGCAGGATTTATCCGCAAGATCGCCGGCACTGCCACTCCGGCGCAACTGGCGCGCCGGGACTCCGGCGCGGCGCAGAAACCCATAAACGGCATTCACCCGTTGCTCGGCAATGGCCAGGTTATAGGCCCGGCTGCCGAGATCGTCGGTATGCCCGACCAGGCGAACAACCTGATTCGGCTCTGCCTTGATGCGCGCGGCGTGTTCCCGCAGCGCCTGCTCTGCGAGCGCGTCGAGGGCAGCAGACGACGATGCGAAAAAAACGCTGTTTTTCTCGTCGACCGCAGCAACTGCCCGATCCTCTCGCTGCACGGCCGGTTGTACCGTTGAAACCGGCTGCTGCACCGGATCCGCCGCCCCGGATGAAACGGGGCGATTGGCCGGATTATTGGCACAAGCGGCCAGAAAAAGCGTCATCAGGCAGACAGGAACATTCCATTTGCGCATGCAGACATCTTTCAAAAACAAGAAAACATTGATGGTTCCAGTGCAATCACAGGATCTTCCCCGGATTCATCAGCCCTTGCGGGTCGATGGCCTGCTTGATACGCCGCATCAGTGCGATTTCGACCGGGCTTTTATAGCGCAGCAGTTCTTCTCGTTTCAACTGGCCAATGCCGTGTTCGGCGGAAATCGAGCCGTTCAGCGCATGGACCGTATCATGGACGATGCGATTCACCTCGGGCTGGCTGGCGATGAAAGCCGTGTTTTCCTGCGCGTCCGGGTGCGACAGGTTGTAGTGCAGGTTGCCGTCGCCGACATGCCCGAAAGTGACGATGCGAATGCCGGGAAACGCCTTTTCCAGCGCAGCATCAGCCTGACGGATGAATTCCGGCAGGGCGGAAACCGCCACCGATACATCGTGCTTGATGCTGATGCCTTCGATCTTCTGCGCGTCGGAAATATTTTCGCGCAGGAACCATAGCGCCTTTGCCTGCGCCGCTGATTGGGCGATCACCCCGTCGCTCACTGCACCCGATTCAAGACGGGCCATCAGCCAGCTTTCGAGCACGGCCGGTTCGATATCGGAAAACTCTACCAGCACGTACCAGGGACTCGCCGCCGTCGGCGCCGTCGTCTCCTGAATATTCTTGAGCACCAGACCGAGTGATGCCTGCGACACCAGTTCGAAGGCCGTCAGATGCGCGTCGAACGCTGCCCTGGCCTGCCCCAGCAGCTCGACAGCTGCATCCGGCGAAGCGAGATTGAGCCAGCAGGTCGTCTGCATTTTCGGCAGGGGAAAGAGCTTGAGCACTGCCGCCGTGATGATGCCGAGCGTGCCTTCGGCGCCGATGAAAAGCTGTTTCAGGTCGTAGCCGGTATTGTCCTTGCGCAGGCCGCGCAGACCGTTCCAGATCTCGCCACTGGGCAGCACCACTTCAAGGCCGAGCGTCAGTTCGCGGGTATTGCCGTAGCGCAGCACCTGCACGCCGCCGGCATTGGTCGACAGGTTGCCGCCGATCTGGCAACTGCCTTCCGAGGCCAAAGCCAGCGGAAAAAGCCGGTCGACTGCTGCCGCTGCTTCCTGAATCGCCGCCAGCGTGCAGCCGGCCCCTGCCAAAATCGTGTTGTTTTTCGGGTCGACCGCAGCAATCCGGTTCAGACGCCCGAGACTGAGCACCACGGCCCGGCCCGAATCATCCGCCGTCGCCGCGCCGCACAGGCTGGTGTTGCCGCCCTGCGGCACGACGGGCACGCCGGCTTCGGCGCACGCCTTGACCACGGCCGCGACCTGTTGGGTGTTTTCCGGACGCACGACGCATTGCGCCCGACCGGCATAACGCCCGCGCCAGTCGGTGACGAATGGCGCAATCTCGGAGACGTCGGTCAGCACATGCGCCGGACCGACGATCCCGATCAGCCGTTCAGACAGGCTGGGCATAGAGGTCGTGGTGGTCGGCGTCGACTACCCTGACTTGCAGGAAGTCGCCCGGTTCGGCGTCGAAGAAGCCGTCGAGATAGACCAGCCCGTCGATTTCCGGTGCATCGGCCTTGGAGCGGGCAATCGTGCCTTCCTCGTCGACGGCATCGACCAGCACTTCGATGGTGCTGTCGATTTTTGCCGCCAGCTTGTCGGCGCTGATGTCTTCCTGCACCTGCATCAGCCAGCGCCGCCGATCCTCGCGCACGTCTTCCGGCGGCAGGCCGGGCAGTTCGTTGGCCGTGGCGCCTTCGACCGGCGAATAGGCAAAGGCGCCAACGCGGTCGAGTTTGGCATCTTCGAGAAACTGGATGAGCTGGTCGAAATCCTCTTCCGTCTCGCCGGGGAAGCCGGTGATGAAGGTCGAACGGATGACCAGTTCCGGGCAGATGTCGCGCCAGCGGTTGATGCGTTCCAGCGTGTTTTCGCTGGAACCGGGGCGCTTCATGGCTTTCAGGATCTTCGGGCTGGCGTGTTGGAAAGGCACGTCGAGGTAAGGCAGGATCTTGCCTTCGGCCATCAGCGGAATGACGTCATCGACCGACGGGTACGGATACACGTAGTGCAGACGCACCCAGATGCCGAAGCTGGCCAGCGCCTCGCACAATTCCTTGAGGCGGCTCTTCACCGGCCGGCCGCCCCAGAAAGCGGTGCGGTATTTGAGATCGACGCCGTACGCCGAGGTGTCCTGCGAGATCACCAGGATTTCCTTGACGCCAGCCCGCGCCAGACTTTCCGCCTCGGCCAGCACATCGCCCACCGGCCGCGAAACGAGCGGGCCGCGCAGCGACGGGATGATGCAGAACGTGCAACTGTGGTTGCAGCCTTCGGAAATCTTCAGGTAGGCAAAATGATCCGGCGTCAGGCGTATGCCCTGCTCCGGCACCAGCGAGGTAAAGGGATCGTGGCGTTGCGGCAGGTGCTGATGCACGATGCCCATCACTTCATCGGCGGCGTGCGGGCCGGTGACGGCGAGCACCGAGGGATGCGTCGATTTGACGATGTCGCCCTTGGCCCCCAGACAACCGGTGACGATGACGCGCCCGTTTTCGTTGAGCGCCTCGCCGATGGCATCGAGCGATTCCTCGACGGCGGCATCGATGAAGCCGCAGGTATTGACGATGACCAGATCGGCATCGTCGTAGGTCGGCGAGACGACGTAGCCTTCGGCGCGCAGCTTGGTGAGAATGTGTTCGGAATCAACCGTGGCCTTCGGGCAGCCGAGCGATACGAAGCCGACAGTCGGCACTTTTTCCTTGATGTTCATGCAGTCAAAACCTTGTCCGGAAGCCCCGGCATGCGAAAGGCCGTATTTTACGGCGAGAATCCGCCCGACGACGTGCCGGGCAGGATGAATCTCAGTCTACCCGGAAGGGCAGGAACTGCGTGTTGATCCGGTCATAAACCCCGTTACGTCGCAGGGTATCCAGTGCGTTATCAAGCGCTTCTTTGAGATCGGGGCGGCGCGCACTGATGCCGAAACAGGCATCACCTTCCAGCTCGGGTGCATGCAGGACAGTAGGCATCAGACCCAGGCGCAGGAAATGCGGGTTCTTTTGCAAATTGAAACTGGTCATCAAAGGCACGATCATGCCTTGAGACACCCCGGCCGAAAGCTGCTCGATCATTTGTGAATCGCTGTGAGCGATCAAGGTATCCCAGCCCCGCGACTTGGCGTAACGTTCCTGCGCCGAACCGCGAAAGGTCGACACGCGCACACCCGGCTGCCCCGGGCTCACGCCTTCGCGCCCGAACCACAGCGACATGGAACGATAAAACGGCTGGGAAAAAAGAATCTTCCGACGCCGCTCCTGGGTATTGAGCAAACCGACCGCAGCCAGGTCAAACCCACCGGTCACCAAATCATCGACGATGTAATCGAGGCGAGTCGGGTGAAATTCGCAACTGACCCGCATTTCTTCGCAAAGGGCACGGGTCAGCTCAATGCTGAACCCAGTCAGGTTGCCCGCACCATCGCGATAAGACATCGGTGGCGCATCGTCGAGCACGGCAACCTTAATCTGTCCCGGCTGAGCAAACCCCTGGCCCGCAAGCACGGCCAACAGCACGCCCAGACACCAGAAAAGGAAGTTCCTGCGCAACAACATTTGCTACAGACTCCAAGTTTGCGAAAAGCGATTTTATCATCTGGCCCGCAATCGGGAAGACAAGCGCGATTTTTTAGTTATAATGCGCGCCCCTGCGTCCTTAGCTCAGTTGGTAGAGCGTCTGCCTTACACGCAGAATGTCGGCGGTTCGAGCCCGTCAGGACGCACCAGGTTGCCCATGTGGCTCAGTGGTAGAGCACTCCCTTGGTAAGGGAGAGGTCGGCAGTTCGATCCTGCCCATGGGCACCATTCCATTGGTGTCATCCGGAAAATACCTTATCCGGCACCCACAATGCTGGCCCGCTTCTCGCTTATGCGCCTGAAAGGGACAGCCTGGAAACTGCGGTTTCCCCCAAGAACTCCTGAAACCTCCGGCTGTCGCCCCCTTTGCGCGACACCTTGCAACAACAGAATGTAGCCTTGCCGACACCGTTGTATAGTTAACTACATAGCCGATTCTGATCGAACCATGATCTTCGTCTCCAACGACAAGTGAAGCCGACAGCCATGATCACCGAACCCACACCGAACTGCACCCCACAGACGAAAACCTGCCGGGGCAAATCCAGACACCCCGAAGGCGAATCCGCCACTCGCTGGGACAGACATCTGCCGGACATCTGGTCCGAGCACGTCGATGCACCGCTTTACGTCAACAACTTCCGCGAATACGAAATGCCGGCCGAACGCACGGTCGGATACGACGCGAGCGACAAGCCCTGCTTCACCAGCCACCGGTTCGCATTGACACAGATTCACTCTGACGACGACGAAGAGTTCTACGAAACAGTGAGTTATTACGAGGAAATGGCGTCGTGGCGGCTACGCGACGGACGCTGGCTGGTTTATCGCATCATCAACAGTGGTCAATGCAATTCGCCGAGGGGGTTTTATGTCATCAGCCCGACGATGCCGCGTTAAGCACCCGATCGCAGCGAGGCTGGCCGATATACGACGACACAGGGGGATATCTCAGGTCACCTTGTCGGCCTTCATGAACATTTCTCAACCCCATATCGCCAAAACCGAGGGAAAATCCGACATGCTGATCTCGACACTTGCCCGCTACGTAGAAGGCCTGGGCGGCGAGTTGCGTCTGGTCGCGAAATTTCCTCTTTTTGAAACGGAAGTCATCCTGAAAAGCGATGATGAATAACTCCTGATGACCGTTGAACCCGTACCGCATATAGCCGCCATCATCGCCGACGCAAATGCCGATGCGGATCGCCTGTTGCTCGATTTCGCCCGACAGCTCGAGCAATCGGGATACCGGGCACGGGGTCTGGTCCAACAAAAATGCCACGCCGAAGCAGGATGTGCGGTCTGGCTACAAGACGTAGACAATGGGGAAAGTTACCCAATCAGCCAACGCCTTGGTTCGCACTCCACCTCATGCCAGATCGACACCGGTGGCATGGCTGAGGCCAGCATCGTCATGCGCAGGATCAGCGAGGACAACACCGATCTCGCCATTTTTAACCGTTTCGCCGGGCTCGAGGCGAAGGGAGAAGGATTCGCGCAAGAAATGCTGAACCTGATGAATCAGGGCATACCGGTCATCACCATCGTATCCCCGCGCCATCTCCCCGCATGGCGGCACTTCACCGGCGGTTTGGCATGCGAATTACCCGCCGAAGCGAGCGTGCTCGAACGCTGGTTCGCAGCCTTGCAGAACGAACGGAAAGCGCACTAAAGCTGCTGGCCCGATTTTCGCTGTATTACCAGCGACTCGACGCTTTTTGCGCCGAACTTTCCTAAAAAACACCCAGAAAACGCTAACTGCCAGCTGATTAACATGCACTCAAGCCAACAGCGCGGCATTCGTTATAAACCTTACAATATATCGATCAAATTGATGCAAAGCCGACACACCCCCCTTGCGCATACCGGTTTTGAATTCGATCTGCAAAAGCGTCTCGATTTCTCGACCGGCAGCTCCCTGCTTGCTGTCGCGCTCAATATCGAACCCGGACAGTGGGTCGCCCTGCTTGGCCCATCCGGATCGGGAAAAACCACCCTGTTACGCCTGCTTGCCGGACTGACCGAAGCCGAGGCCGGTCATATACGCTCCAATGGAAACCCCTGGCTGGATAGCACCCGGAATTTCAGCCTGCCTACACGACTGCGTGGCATCGGATTCGTCTTTCAGGATCTCGGCCTGTTTCCGCACATGACAGCCCGCCAAAACGTCGCCTTCGCCCACGTCTCCCGGGCCAGCGCATCCATTGATGAGTTTCTCGAACTGGTCGGACTGAATGGCCTGGCCGCCCGTTACCCGGCCCAGCTTTCCGGCGGGCAGCAACAACGTCTGGCGCTGGCCAGAACGCTCGCTTCCGCTCCGTCGATACTGCTGCTCGATGAACCGCTGGCAGCACTCGACCCGGAATTGCGCCTCGACATGCAGACGCTGCTGCTCGATATCCGCCAGCGCCAGCTGGTCGACCATGCCCTGCTGGTCACGCACGATGCCGATGAAGCGCTTCTGCTGGCCGACCGCATCGTCCGCATGGATCGTGGCCGCGTCGTTTCCGACCAGATCAACCTCGTTCCCGGCACCCAGCCCACCGCCGCATTCACCGTTTTTTCGCTTTTTTCAGGTTGACCGCAGCACTCGCCCCTTTCCCCAACCACGTTCATCAAGGAACCCGCCATGCGCCTCCGTCATTCGCTACTCGTTGCCCTGAGCTTTTTGCTCGCCCTACCCGCTGTCGCCGATACGCTGCTTATCGCGGCCGGCGCCGGATACAAACGGCCAATGGCCGAACTGGCTACCGCTTTTGAAAGAAAGACCGGCACACACATTGAGCAAATCTACGGTCATATGGCTGGTGTTATTTCGCAGGCAAAACAGAGCGGCCAGGTCGCCATCATCTTTGGTGACAAGAGCTACCTTGAAAAGGTCGATGGTCTGGCCTTTGCCGGATTTCTGCCTGTTGGCGAGGGCCGGCTAGTCGTTGCCTGGCCGCACGGCAGCAGTCTGAGCAAGCCGGCCGATCTCGCCGAAAGCCGCTTTACCCGCATCGCCATGCCGGACACCAAGGCAGCCATCTATGGCATTGCTGCCACCGAGTTTCTCAAGAAGAGCCAGCTCGACACCCGGATCAAGGACAAACTGCAGGTCGTCTCGACCGTTCCGCAGGTTTCTGCCTACCTGGTCAGTGGCGAAATCGACGCCGGCTTCATTAATCTCACGGAAGCTCTCGGTATCAAGGACAAGATCGGCGGCTATCAGGAAATCGATCAAAGCCAGTATTCGCCAATTCACATCGTTGGCGCGGTGGTTCAGGGTTTTGAAAACGCCGCAACGGTGAAAGCACTACAGCAATTCATCGAGTCGCCGGAAGCGCGCGCCATCGCCGAAAAACACGGGCTTTGATGAACAGCTTTCTCTCCCTGCTCGGCGAACCCGGCCTGCGCCACACGCTCTGGCTGACTGCCGGCGTGGCGCTGGCCGCACTTTTATTGCACGCGCTGTGCGGGTTGCTGCTCGGCTACCTGCTGGCCAAACCTGCCTGGTGCGGGCGGTCGCTGCTCGACAGCGCGGTCACTTTGCCGCTGGTCTTTCCGCCCATGGCGACCGGCTTTCTGCTGCTCATGCTGTTCGGGCGACGCGGACCGCTCGGCGCGCCCCTGCATGATTGGTTCGGCATCGACCTCGTTTTTTCCTTCTGGGGATTACTGCTCGCCGCTTTCATCAGCGGCCTGCCGCTGGTCGTCAAACCGGTGCAATCGGCCTTCGAGAACATCCCCCGGCGTCTGGCGGAAGCGGCACGAACACTGGGCAAGCGTGAGTCCGAGATATTCCTCTTCGTACTTTTGCCCAATGTCCGTAGCGCGCTGGCGGGCGGGCTGATTCTCGGACTCGGACGCGCTCTGGGCGAAGTCGGCATCACGCTGATGCTGGGCGGCAACATCGAGGGGAGAACGGTAACCGCCTCGCTCGACATCTACAACGCCGTGATTTCCGGCGATTTCGAACGCGCCGGCATGCTGTCACTGATTCTGGGCGGGGTTACCGTGGCGCTGTTCACCCTGCTCCGGCGCACCTCGAAATCGCCCCTTGGCTGGTAAATCCCGAAACAAAACGGGCAGCCTGCCGGCTGCCCGCATTTTCAGCACAGGTCAGATCAAGCCGGCACACCAAGAATGACGTGGCTGGCCTTGATCAGTGCGCTGGCTTCGACGCCTTCCTTCAGCCCCAGTTCGAGAACTGCTTCATTGGTCACGACGGCATAGACGGTCGTGCCGCCAGGCAAAACAATGCCGACTTCCGTGTTGACCGCACCTTTATGCACGCTGCCCACCTTGCCGGTAAGCTGGTTGCGTGCCGAGAAGCGGATATCCTGCTTGCCAGCCAGCAGCATCACCCACGGCGCCTTGACGTAGGCAACCGCTTCCTTGCCGACCGCCAGACCGAGCGACTTGACGCTGCCGTCTGTCACGATTGCGACAATCCTGTCGCCACCCGCCAGGGTCAATTCGACCTCGGCATTGACCGCGCCATCGACCAGGGCGCTGATTTTTCCCTTGAATACATTGCGAGCACTGACGTTCATGGTGTTCTCCATAAAAGATTGAATAATCTGGCCCGATTTTCGCTATATACGAACAAAGCTAACGAATTATTGTCGGAACAGCGACACTCTAGACCGATCCGTTTTACGGATTCAACCATAGCGCAAACGATATTTCGACTGAAATCAATTGAGATATAGTACTCGCTATATACAACACGACATTTCGAAACATGGATACGATACTGCACCGCCTGCGCGGCAAACTTGAAGTCGATACCGAGTTCGGCACCTTTCTCGGCGACACCCGCATCCGCCTGCTCGAAGCCGTCGAGCAGCACGGCTCCATCTCGCAGGCAGCAAAGGCCGTGCCAATTTCCTACAAGGCCGCCTGGGATGCCATCGATGCCATGAACAACCTCGCCGACCAGCCGCTGGTTGTACGCTCCACCGGCGGCAAGAACGGTGGCGGCACCCTGCTCACCGACTATGGCAGAAAGGTGATTGCGCTCTACCGTGCTCTGGAAGCCGAATACCAGGCCGCGCTCGAACGCTTGACTGCCAGCATGAACGAGGGCGAATCGAGCGATTTCAAACAGTTTCGCCAACTGCTCAAGCGCATGTCCATGAAAACCAGTGCCCGCAATCAGTTCGCCGGCCACATCGTCGGGCTGCGCGAAGGGCATGTCGATTATGAGGTTCGACTCAAGCTCGATGACGAGAACGAAGTCGTCGCCGTCATCACCCGCGAATCCGCCGAAACTCTGGGCCTGACCATCGGCATGGAGATCAGCGCCCTGGTCAAGTCATCCTCGGTACTGCTGCTCAACGACCCGACCGTTCGCACCACGGCCCGCAACCACTTGTGGGGCGAAATCACGCGCATCCACGACGGCCCGGTCAACGCTGAAATAACGCTCGCCATGAAGAGCGGCAAGACTGTCTGCGCCGTGGTCACTCACGACAGCATCGAACGCCTTGGCCTGAGCGTCGGCGAACAAGCCTGCGCCGTCTTCAAGGCATCCGCCGTCATCCTCTGCAAATACGCCTGACCTAACCGGAGAACTTCCCATGAAACGCACCCTGCCCCTGCTGCTTGCCCTGTTTGCTGCACTTCCAGCCCTTGCTGATGAAGTCCAGGTCGCCGTCGCCGCCAATTTCACCGGCCCGATGCAGGTCATCAGCGTGCTCTTCGAGCGCGACACCGGCCACAAGGCCAAGCTCTCCTTCGGTGCCACAGGCAAGTTCTACGCGCAGATCACCAACGGCGCGCCCTTTGAAATCCTGCTGGCCGCCGACGACGAAACGCCAGCCCGCCTGGTCAAGGAAGGCCACGGCGTCGCCGGCACGCCTTACACCTACACTATCGGCAAGCTGGTGCTTTGGTCGGCCGACCCGAAACAGGTCGACAGCAAGGGAGAAATCCTGAAAAAAGGTGGCTTCAAGCACCTCGCCCTGGCCAACCCGAAAACCGCCCCCTATGGCGCCGCCGGCATGCAGGTGATGAGCAAGCTTGGCGTTGCTGACAACATCAAGCCACTCATCGTTCAGGGCGAAAGCATTTCCCAGACGCACCAGTTCATTTCCACCGGCGCGGCTGAACTGGGCTTCGTCGCCTATTCGCAAGTCATCAAGAACGGCGCCATCGGTTCCGGCTCTGGCTGGATCGTGCCGGGCAATCTTTATGACCCGATCCGTCAGGATGCCGTCATCCTTGCCAAAGGCAAGGACAAGGCAGCCGCCGTCGCCCTGATGAATTACCTGAAGAGCGACAAGGCCAAGGAAGTCATCCGCTCTTTCGGCTACGAACTCCCCTGACCCAACCTGCGCCCGTTTCCGGACGGGCGCTCTCTTCTGAAAACGAGCATGTCGCCCTACACCCTGACCGATCAAGCTCTCGACACCCTTCTACTCGAAGACACACCCTGCGGCGATGCCACCACCTTTGCGCTCGGCATCGACGAGCAGCCGGGAACGCTCGTCTTCCGCGCCCGTTACGACATGGTCGTCTGTGGCAGCGAAGAAGCGCGCCGCATGGGTGAATTGCGCGGCCTGAACAGCGTCGGGCCGTTCGTTGCCAGCGGCACCCGGCTCGCCGCCGGCGCTGAAATCCTGCGCCTCGAAGGTCAGGCTGCCGGCCTGCACATCGTCTGGAAAACCGCGCAAACGCTGATGGAATACCTTTCCGGCATCGCCACCTGCACCGCCGACATCATCGCTGCTGCCCGCCGCGGCAACCCCGCAGCCAGCATCGTATGCACGCGCAAGAATTTCCCCGGCACCAAGCTGCCGACCATGAAAGCCGTGCTCTGCGCCGGCGCCAGCCCGCATCGCCTGAGCCTCTCGGAAACCCTGCTCATCTTTGCCGAACATCGCGTCTTTCTGGGCGAAGAAGCGCCCGCCGCCACCGTAGCCAAACTGCGCCGGCAATGGCCGGAGCGCGCCGTCGTCGTCGAAGTCTCAAGCGAGGCCGAAGCGCTTCTTTGGCAAGGCGCCGGGGCCGACGTACTGCAACTGGAAAAACTGCCGCCCGATGTCGTAGAACGCATCCGTCGCGCCATTCCACTCGACTCACCCACGCGGATCGCCGCGGCCGGCGGCGTCAATCCCGCCAACGCTGAAGCCTACGCGTGCGCCGGGGCTGGCATACTGGTCACTTCGGCACCGTACTTCGCCCCGCCACGCGATGTGGCGGTAACCCTCTCTCCAGCAAGGCATTGACGCCATGAAAATCGCCATCGCCACCAAAAACTTCAGCTCGGTCAGTGGCCACGCCGGCCAGACCCGCCACTGGCTGCTTTACGACCTGACCCGGCACAAGGCGAACCAGTTGCTGCCAGCACCCACGCGCATCGAGCTGGACAAGACGCAACTCATCCACGTTTTCGAGGACGATGCACCGCACCCGCTTGATGGCGTCGATCTCGTCGTCTGCGGCAGCGCTGGCGACGGCTTCATCCGTCACATGAAGACGCGCGGTGCCGACGTTCTGGTCACCGGCGAAACCGATCCGGCCGTAGTCATCACGCAGATTCTAGCCGGGGAAGCACTGGCCGATCCGCGCTTCGACATCACCACCAGCCTGTGTAAACTGCGCGACCTTTTTTCCCGACACTGATCATGGAAAGCTCCGACCTCGGCGCCATCTGGCTAACGCTCAAGCTGGCGACAATCGTCACCGTTCTCCTGCTCGTTGTCGGCACGCCCATCGCCTGGTGGCTGGCCCGCACACGCTCCCCTCTCAAGGGCGTAGTCGGCGCCATCGTCGCCCTGCCGCTCGTCCTGCCGCCCACCGTGCTCGGCTTTTACTTGCTGCTGACCATGGGCCCGAACGGGCCGATCGGGCAATTCACCCAGGCAATCGGTATCGGCCTGCTGCCCTTTACCTTTCCCGGTCTGGTCATCGCCTCCGTTTTCTATTCGCTGCCTTTTGTCGTCCAGCCGATCCAGAACGCCTTCGAAGCCATCGGCGAGCGGCCGCTCGAAGTCGCCGCCACCCTGCGTGCCAGCCCGTGGGATGCCTTCTGGTCGGTGGCCGTGCCATTGGCCAAACCCGGCTTCCTGTCTGGCGCCATTCTCGGCTTTGCCCACACCGTCGGCGAATTCGGCATCGTGCTCATGATCGGCGGCAACATTCCGGAAAAAACCCGCGTGGTCTCGGTACAGATCTACGACCACGTCGACGCACTTGAATACACGCAGGCCCACTGGCTGGCGGGCGGCATGGTGATCTTCAGTTTCCTCGTCCTGCTTGCCCTGTACACCTTCAATCCGGCCCGGCAGAAGACCTCATGACCTCCCAAATTCACGCCAAATTTCGGGTTGACCGTGGAAGTTTCAAACTCGACGTCGACCTGACCCTGCCCGGCCACGGCATTACTGCCCTGTTCGGCCATTCCGGCTCGGGCAAGACGACCTGCCTGCGCGCCATGGCCGGCCTGGAGCGCATGCCGCGCGGGCATTTCAGCATGGGTAACGAAGTCTGGCAGGACGAAATGCGCGGTGTCTTCGTACCCACCCACCAACGTGCGCTGGGCATGGTCTTTCAGGAAGCCAGCCTGTTTCCGCATCTTTCGGTGCGCGGCAACATGGAATTCGGGCAAAAACGCCAGAAAGCCCGGGAACAACGCTTCGCCCTGCCGAACGTCGCCGAATTGCTCGGCATCGCGCACCTCCTCGCCCGCATGCCAACCCAGCTCTCCGGCGGCGAACGCCAGCGCGTCGCCATTGCCCGCGCCCTCCTTGCCTGCCCGCAAATCCTGCTCATGGACGAACCGCTGGCCGCGCTCGACCTCAAACGCAAGCTGGAAATCCTGCCCTATCTCGAACGCCTGCACCGCGAACTGGCCATCCCGATCATTTACGTCAGCCACGCCCCGGACGAAGTCGCCCGCCTGGCCGACCATCTCGTCCTGCTCGATCAGGGCAGCGTCATCGCCAGCGGCCCGCTCAACGACGTTCTCTGCCGTATCGACCTGCCTGCGGCCTTCGCCGACGACGCCGGCGTGGTCATCAATGCCACGGTCGCCGGGCAGGAAGCCGACGACCTGACCCGCCTCGAATTTCCCGGCGGGTCCATTTTCGTCTCGCGCCACGACGAGCCGGTCGGTACGCCACTGCGTTGCCGCATCCATGCACGCGATGTCAGCCTGACCCTGGCGCGCCAGACCAACACCAGCATCCTCAACTGCGTCAGCGCCATCGTCGTCGATCTGGCCCCGACCGAAACGCCGGGCCACGTCATGGTCAAGCTCGACGCATCGGGGCAACCGCTGCTTGCCCGCATTACCCGACGCTCAGCCGAGCACCTGCACATTCGCCCCGGCCTCGCCCTGCACGCCCAGATCAAATCGGTGGCGCTGCTCGCCTAGGCCGCAACAGGAAGGCCAGCGCCTGCCACTGATGGACGCCGAGGCCAAGGAGAATCAGCGCGGTGCCTGCCCAAAGGCGCCAGCCTACAGCTTCGCCATTGAGAAAATGGCCGAGCAGCAGCGCGATGACCGGCGTGATCAGCGTGATCAACGCCACTTTTGACGCTTCCAGATGCTTGATCACGTAGTAATACAGGGCGAAGCCAATCACCGACCCGAAAATGCCGAGATAGACGATGGCAGCCCCCGAGCGTGGCGGCACCATGGCCGGCAGATGGCCATCGGCAAACCACCAGAGCAGTCCGAAAAATGGCAGGGAAACCAGCAACGTGCCGACCGTGGTCGCCAGTGGCGGGCTGTCGTCTCCGATCTGCTTGAGCCAGACCAGGCTGCCGGAATAGACCAGCACCGCCAGAAGCTGCGCGAGCAAGCCAGTGACCATGTGCTCTCCGCCAAAACTTCCGCCATGCATGAAAATCACACCCAGACCAAGCGCGCCGAACAACATGCCGACGACCTTGAGCGGCGTCAGGGCGCGTTCGCCAAGGAACACGGCGGCCAGCACCCCGGCCATCAGTGGCGACAAGCCGAACAACACTGAAATCAGACCGGAATGCACGTAGCGGGCACCCCAGTAGGTCAGCGCCATCGCCCCGAAAAGCCCCAGTCCGCCGACCAGATAAGCCCGCCTTGCCCGTGCGTGCAACGGTAGCCTGATACGCCAGAGCGCGACCAGCAACGCTGCGACCAGAACGCCGATCAACATGCGAACGAGTACGGCCAGAGCAAAGCCGACGCCTTGCGAACTCCACTGAATGGCCAGTGGCGTGGTCGCCCAGATCAGGATGATGCCAAGATAGGCTGCGGGTACGGACATGATTTTCTCCGGTAGAACTATTGGGACCCCAATGGAGGCGATGCGTGTTCGATGCGCTCGGCGTCAATGAAGGCCGCGATCATCGCGCGCCAGGTTGCCTCGACGACCTCCGGGTTGGCGCCCTCGGTTTCCGCCAGTGCATGGACGCGCGCCAGCACCTGGGCAACCCGTTGCGGCGCAGGAATTTCTGCCACGGTCTTTTTCAGGCGGGCCGCCTGTTTCACGTACCTGCCGCGTTCTGCAATCAGGCGCACCAGCTGCGCGTCGATACGGTCGATATTGCTGCGCACTTCTTCCAGCGAGACACATTGCATGATCAATTCCTTCACTTCATGGGTCGACAAAAACAAAAAGGCCGCGGGTTTGTTGCCGCGGCCTTTGCAAAAATACGGAATGGATTGCGACTAACTCATTCCCGGCCCAACACAAGCGCAAACGCGCCACGCACGCAGGGCGCGACGGTGCGAAGATTTCAGGAAGGAGGAGCTGTGCTGATAAGCCATTGGTCTATTGTGGCGGGAATTTGTGCAGTGCGTCAAGACGTCTGCATGCAGCAAAAAAAACGCTGCCACGGTCAACCCGAAAAAACGCCAAAAACGGGAAGCCGATGTTCATTCCTTGCGCCGCCGCAACAACAGGCGCCCGGCCAGAACCAGCAACGCGGTACCGAACAGCGGCAGCCAGACCCAGCGCAGCTCCGAGGCAAGCAGCTTCGGCGCCTTGGCGAGGAAGCGTTCCAGGCCAAAGGGCGATACGGCAATCGGTCGCCAGGGCGCGAAATAGCGAAGTTCGGAATACGGCCACAACAGGGCAACGCCCAGACCGCCATTAGTGAAGGCATCGAGAATGCCGTGCGAGGCGGTGGCAAGAAAAAGGAAAACAAAGCTGCGCCAGCGCGTCGAGCGCAGCCAGTCGGCCGCCAGCCCCCCCAGCACCGCGACGATCAGTGCGAACAATAGGGAATGGCTGAAGCCGCGATGCCCGAGCTCGGCGCCGTAGGGAATATTGAAACGGAAGGCGAGCGTATCAAGATCGGGCAATATCGAAACGACGATGCCGGCCACCAGCAGACGGCCCGAAACCGGCTTGTCGGCAAGCGCACAAGCCATGGCCAGAGGCACCGCCGGGTGACTGAGCAGCGTCGGCATGCAGTCAGAATTTCCTGTGCCTGTTCACTCGCCGCGCAGACTATTCACGAATGACCTGAACCCATTCGGCGTAGCGCTCGCGCACCCGGCCACAAGGCGGCGCCTGACGCAGAGGCGGCGCATCGGCATGAATACGCAGGGCGAGTTTCTTGCCGGGCTGGTCAATCAGTTGGGAAGGCTCGGCGACCACACTGCCGTCTTTCTGGAAATAGAGCTCGACACTGGTCGAGCGGATGCGTCCCTGCGCCGGCCCCGGCCCGAACCCCCTGACCGGGACAGTGGCCTCATGCCAGGGCGGACTGACTTCACCCAGTTGCCAGCGGACTTTCAGCGGTTGATCGAGACGGGTAATGGCATGCGCCGAAAAATTCCGGCTGGTGCAACCGGAGTACTCCGTCGTCTCCGAGAAAAAGGCATGATCACTGAGCGCAATCGCCTGTCCGTTGATTTCCAGCCGGACAATGGGCAGGTTGCCCAGGTTGGCCAGATGAAAATCCACAACCGGCAGGCCGCTTCCCCACAAATCCATGTCGTGCGATCCGGAAAGACTGAGCGCCGGCACGACTTCGACACGGTCGGGATAATGGTAGTACCAGTACTCGATGATGCCGGCCTCCTTGCCCATGAACCTGGGCAGGTTTCTGAAAATCTCGACTTCGGGAAAGGCTGCCGTCTGACTGACCGGCATCAGCGTGGGTGCGGTATTGCCGGGATGGCCGCGAAAAATCCGCATTTCGCGGTAGGTTTCCTGCAAACGTGCCCGCGTGTAGGCGCTCATCCGGTCTTTGCCGCCGGGATAACGGGTCAGCGGCACGAACTGTTCCGGTTTGTCGCCCGCAAGCTCACCGGAGCCGCCGGAACTGTCTCCAGCCTCCTCCGGATCAAGCCACAGACTCTGCCCCGAAAGATTGACGTGCATCTCGCGGATCGATGGATTCTCCGCCCAGAATTCCTGTTGCTTCCGGTAGGCCAGATGTTCAGACACTGGCAGGATCGCCATCGCCAGAATGGGCGGCACCCACATCATCACATAGGTGCGCGGCGGAGCCTTGCGCCAGAGATAGACTGCCGTCATCACGACATTGGCGATGAGCAGCGGCGCCGCCACGAATAGTGCGAGGAATACGCCGACATAGATCGTCCCCGGACCATCGCCGCGCAGGGCAAACATCAGGAGAACGCCGGCAACGACCAGCGCCAGCAGGCCGCCAACAATCGGCCCGGCAATCGGTTGTTTCATTGCTGGCCTCTCCGGAAAAAGGAACGGTTGGTACTGAGAAACGGTGAAATATCCCTCACCACGGCGATAGAGGCATCAGTCATCGCCATATTCTCGTGGCATTGCGCGCAATGCGTCAAGGCAAGGATTCCGGATGCGCCATTGCCCTGTTCCGATCACCGCTTGCCCCGGCCTCAAGACAGCCTCGATAGGCTTGAACAAGACGGCACACCAGTTCCGGAATCCGCTTTTCCTCGGCCATGCCATAGCCAAGCAGCAAGCCGTTACGGGCGATACCGGCCATTTCAGGCACGTAGTAGTTGCTTAACGCGCGGGCGGTCACGCCGAGCTGCGCTGCCCGGGCAACCACCTGCACATCCCGAGGTTCTCCCGGCCAGGCCACGGCCAGATGCAGGCCCGCATCACCACCGAGGATTTCGATCTCCGCCCCGAAGCCGGCGAGCAATTCCCGCCGCAAGACCATCTGGCGCGCCCGGTAGATCGGCGCCATGCGGCGCAGGTATCGGGTCAGCGCGCCGCTCTCGATAAAACTGGCAAGGGCGCGTTGCTCAACGGCCTGGCCGGATCGATAAAGGCTTTCGATGCAATCGCCAAAGGCCCGTGCCACCCGCTGCGGCACCACCATGTAGGCGATGCGCAGCCCCGGATAAAGCAGCTTGCTGAAGGTGCCGACATAGACCACCGGCGCCTCGGTGTGGAGGCCCTGCATCGAAGGCAGGGGACGGTAACCGGGAAGGGCGTGGTTGAATTCGCTGTCGTAATCATCCTCAATGATCCAGCCCTGCATCGCAGTCATGCGCTGCAGGAATTCGAGGCGACGTTCAAGGCCGAGCACCGCACCGAGCGGGTATTGATGCGAGGGCGTCAGATACACCAAGCTCGGCGGTTTGCCCTGCCACAGCCCGGCACCCGGCGCCATGCCAAACGTATCGACCGGCACATGCACCGGCTTCAACCCTGCCGCCAGCATGACCGCACGGGCCGGCAGATAGCCCGGACTTTCCAGCCACACCGTATCGCCTTCATCGGCAAGTAGGCGGGCGCAGGCATCGAGCGCCACCTGCGCTCCGGCCACGATGAAGACCTGTTCCGGGCTGCACACCACGCCGCGCCGGGCGCGCAGGTCATGGGCAACCGCCTGGCGCAGACGCGGCTCGCCGCCCGGCTCGGCGTACGCCAGTTGCCGTGCGCTGACTTCGCCCCAGGCCTTTTGCAGGTGGCGTGCCCAGCTCGCCCAGGGAAAGGCGTTGAGGTCGGCAACGCCGGGCGCAAAGGGCAACAAAGGCTCGTCATGGCGGGCCGGCAAACCGCCAGCCCGCCGCGACAAGCCGACTGAACCGTTTTCACTCGGCAGTAACGCCACCGCCCTCCCCGGCAATGTCGGCAAATCGGCCACCCGCGTGCCCCGCCGGTCGGCATGGAGAAAACCTTCGGCCAGCAACTGCTGGTAAGCGTGCAGCACGGTGTTACGGGCAATACCGAGATCAGCGGCGAGTTGCCGGCTGGCCGGCAGCAGGACTCCACCGGCCAGCCGCCCATCGAGAATGGCCTCCTTGAGCAGGCGGCCCAGTTGCTGCTGGCGCGGCACGGCCCCGGCGGCTTCCTTCAGCGGGTAAAGAATGGCGGCGAGTGACATCTGGCTCCATCAATCATGTGTTTAGTGGCTCCAGTGATAGTGCCACAGGCGCGCTATGCTTGCCTCATCACATCGAGGAGAAATCATGTCCCTGCCCCCCAGCCCGCGGACCACCGTCCGCCGCAAACCGGATCGCGGCCATTACGATGCGGCCAGCATCCACGCCATCGTGGACGCTGCTTTCGTCTGCAATATCGCCTTCACGCACGAAGGCAGCGTGCATTGCCTACCCACCGCCTGCTGGCGCGTCGGTGATTATCTGTACATTCACGGCGCCAACAATTCGCGCATGATCAGCGCCCTGCTGGCCGGCGAATGTTCCGTCTGCATCACGCACCTCGACGGCCTGGTGCTGGCCCGCGCGGCCTTTCACCATTCGATGAATTTCCGCTCGGTAGTCATCTACGGGCAGTTTGCTGCGGTCGACCTGAAAAAAGACAAAAAAAAGGCAATGGCTGCTTTCATCGAACACGTCAGCCCCGGCCGCAATGCCGACGTGCGCGCCTCCAGCGATGCGGAACTCGCCGGCACACGCATCCTGCGAATTCCCCTGCACGAAGCCGCCGCCAAGATTCGCGACATGGGCGCCATCGACAGTCTGGAAGACATGGAGATTCCCGTGTGGGCCGGCGTCATTCCGCTGACTTGCCTGCCCGGCACGCCGCAAGCGGAAGATGGCTGCACCGGCTATGCTTCGCCCTGGCTGCCCGCCGCCCTCGCCAAGGAGAAAATGTGATGCCGACACGCGTTGGAATATTTATTTTTCCCGATGTCGAAGTACTCGACTTCGCCGGGCCGTATGAAGTTTTTACCACTGCCAGCCGGGTCTTTTCCCGTGAGCGGCCCGCTGCCGTGCGGCCCTTCGAGGTGTTCACCGTTGCTGAACAACGTGCGGAAATTTCCGCACGTGCCGGCCTGAAGACGCTGCCCGAGCACGATTTCGCCAGTGCTCCGCCAATCGATCTGCTGATCGTGCCAGGCGGTGTCGTCACCGGCGAACTCGCGAAACCGGCAGTCATCCGCTGGCTGGGCGAGACCGCCGGCAAGGCGAAAATTACTGCCGCCGTCTGCACCGGCGCCTTCATGCTGGCCAAAGCCGGCCTGCTCGACGGATTGCCGGCGACAACGCACTGGGAAGACCAGTCCGATCTTCGCCATGATTTTCCCGGACTGCAAGTCATCGACAGCGTGCGCTGGGTGGATACCGGCCGATACGTCACCTCGGGCGGCATCTCGGCCGGCATCGAGATGAGCCTGCATCTGGTCGAACGACTGGCCGGTCGCGAACTGGCGCTACGCACGGCACACCAGATGGAGTTCCGCTGGGACGAAAGCGGCGTTTGAAGGTGAAACCGGAAGCCCCAACATTGGCAAAATAAGCCAAAATTTCGGGTTGACCGTGGCATCGCCCACACCACCTGAATCACTACCGCAATGCACCAGAAGATGACAAAAGGCAACAAATAAATTATTTGATTCAGTGCAAAAACCGCTTCCGCAAAGCACCATTTTTCGCGCAAACTTCGCGTTTATTTCAGATCGAAGACAAGCGCAATGACCATTGCATATCGACTAGATCAGAACCAGAACACCGAAGACAAGCCCGCCGAGGGAACGCGCCGCATCATCAATGCACAGGAACGCGTTTTCTATGATGGCTACTGGATCAAGACCTACCCGGTTCCGGCCGATTCGCTGGATGCCAAGAAGCGACTGATCGAGGCGTTGACCCGCCGCCTGTTCAATCACACCGAACACGGCCTGAACATTCCCGGCACACGTCTGGCCGAAGCCCGCGAACATTACGAAGCGGAAACCGATCCCGGCCGACGCCGGGTCAAGGGTGCCATGCTGGCCGGTACGCTATTCAACCGGGCCACCGACATTTTCCGCAAGCTCGTCGAATTGCAGGGTGAAGGCATCGAGATCCGCAGCGACGATGCACTCATGCGCGAATGCGGCCGCTGCCTGATCGAAGCCATGGAACTCGGTCGTTTCGTCCGCCATCGCAGCGGCGAAGAAGGCATCGACGAACTCTGGGGCGAACCGTTTCGCGCCTTTTCAATTCCCGTCGAAGATTTTTACGAAAGCCGGTACATCAAGATCGGTCAGAGCCTGCGCGACATCGACCGGATTGCCGATGCCATGGTGGCCAACTTCAAACAGATTCCCGGATTCGAGGAAGTCGAACCGGCCATTCGCGAATTTGCCGATGTCGCCAAGGTGAAAACCGAAACCCTGCGCACCGATCCTGACATTTTCGATGTCTGGTCAGAGACGGTCACCGCGGCCGAACGTCTGGCCAATTTCACACCACGCCCGGTCGCTGTCCCAGAAAAGGAAGGCATCCGGTACAGCGTGTCCGATGGCCTGCAATTGATCCGCAACGGACGTGACCTTGTCCTCTACATCGTCCGCGCTCGTACCCCGATGCCGAAAAGCACCCGCGAATACATCGAACGTTGTGAAAATTATCTGAAAACCGGCCTCGTACCGCTGCTGCCGGCTCCGCTACCGATCTGAGGTGTCCTGGCGGGAAAGAATCAGCATGCGCCCGCCGATTCCCGGTTGCCCGCCAACCCGGTGGCAGGTCACCCGCCAGTCGACCGAGTCCTTCGTCCAGACCTGTTCTCCAACCTGACAACTCAGCGTATCGAGGAGCACAGCAGGTAGTCTTTCATCGGCGACGGAGCCAATCAGCGGCGCGTTATCGCCAAGAACACGATCTGCCTCGGCGTTGGCGCACACGATGAGGCCATCATCGTCCAGGCCGATGATCGGCAGGGGAACCACTTGCAGGATTTCCTGCATGACGCCGAGAACAACCTGTTCGTTCTGCAACTGCTTTCCCTGCTCCAGCAGCAGTTGCTGCAACCGCCCGTTCGCCCGCGCCAGTTCGGCGGCCAGACGCTTGTTCTCACCGGCCATGGCACGATAGCGAAAAGCTTCGCTGATGATCGCGCGCAACTGCTCGTCATCCCACGGTTTGGTCAGGAATTTGTAAATCGCACCTTCATTGATCGCATCGGTGATCGACTGCAATTCGGTATAACCGGAAAGAACCATGCGCACCGTATCCGGATACAGGTTCTTGACCTGCCGCAGGAACTCGACCCCGGTCATGTAAGGCATGCGCTGATCGGAAAGAATCACATCAACCCGCTCGCCAGCCAGTATTTCCAGACCGGCCGCACCGCCATTGGCAGTCAGGATGCGATAGCCATCACGACGCAGCAGGCGTTTGAGCGACGACAGGATATTTTCCTCATCGTCGACCAGCAAAATGGTGCCTGGCCCGGGTAGTTCACCGCTCTCACCCGGCTTCGCCGAAAATTCGCTCATGCCACCTCCACAAAACACCTGCCCATTCTAGGGCGCAATCCGGATTCGGGCCAAAAAGCGCGCAAGCACTAATCCAGCCGCGACAAAACATTTTTAATATATTGTATATTTGACAAATCGAGGCGCCGATCTGCATCAATATCCATATATCATAGCCCTCAGACAAAATAACAGGAGCTTGTTCCATGCAACAAACCCGCCGCTCCGCGAACTTCCCGGTCATTACCGGTACGCCGTTCCCCAACCCCGACTTCATCACCTCGGCACACCCGCGGTCGGAAAACAATTAGATCCGTCAAGAGGACTGCCCATGCCCCATTCCGAACGTTCCACCATCCTGGTTGTCGATGACACCCGTGACAACCTGACCGTCATTGGCGGCTTGCTCGAAGACACCTACCGGGTACGCATCGCGAACTCCGGTGAGCGCGCACTCAAGGTTGCCGCATCCGAACCGCGCCCGGATCTCATTCTGCTCGACATCATGATGCCGGGCATGGATGGTTATCAGACACTGGAAAAGCTCAAGGAAGACGAGCAAACCCGCGACATACCGGTAATTTTCGTGACGGCCATGAATGCCGACGAAGACGAAGAAATCGGTCTGCGCCTGGGCGCCCTCGACTACGTCACCAAGCCCATCCGCCCTGCCATCCTGCTCGCACGGGTGCGCACCCAGCTCGAACTCAAGGCCGCACGAGACCGGCTCTCCGACGAAAATCATACGCTTGAGGGCGAAGTCAGGAAGCGCACCCGGGAACTCGAACTGATCAAGGACGTCAGCATGCAGGCGCTGGCCACCCTGGCTGAAAAACGCGATAACGAGACCGGCAACCACCTGATCCGCACGCGCAGCTACATCGAACTGCTGATGCAGGACCTGGCCGAACTCCCCCGCTTTGCGCCCGAACTGACACCGCGTCGGCGCGAACTGATTGCCAAGGCAGCGCCCCTGCATGACATCGGAAAGGTCGGCGTTCCCGACCACATTCTTCTCAAACCGGGTCGCCTGACTCCAGAAGAATTCGAGATCATGAAAACCCACGCCAGCATCGGTGCCGATGCGCTGACCGAAGCCATCGAGCGCGTTCTCGCTGCCAGGCAGGATGAAACGCAGGAAGAAGACAATCACTATGCGCTGGGTTTTCTTGAACTGGCGCGTGAAATCGCCGGCGGACATCATGAGAAATGGGACGGCTCCGGTTATCCACTCGGCCTTGCCGGGGATCAGATACCCCTGTCGGCGCGACTCATGGCACTGGCTGACGTTTTCGATGCACTGATCTGCAAGCGCCACTACAAGGCAGCCTTTTCGCTGGAAGAAACCACTCACATCATTCAGGAAGGGCGTGCTCGACACTTCGATCCGGACATCGTCGATGTGTTCCTGAAACATGTCGAAAGCTTCGCCGCAATTGCCGAGCATTACGCCGACACCCCCCATTCCGCCTGAGGCCCGCATCATGAACCTGCGCCTGACCTGTGCTCTCATCCTCTTCTCAATAGTCATTCCCGTGCGTGCCGAGCCCATTGCTCCGCCACCTCCATTCGTTGAAAAACTGGCCACCAAGGCGACCATTGCCGAGTTGCGCAATGGCGGCTACGTGCTCTACCTGCGCCATGGCTACACCGACAACAGCCGACCGGATCGTGTACCCTCCGTCGATCTGAACGATTGCAGCACCCAGCGCATGCTCTCCGATGAAGGACGCACCTTGATGCGCGACGTCGGCAAATCGATTCGGGCAGCCCGCATACCGACAGGCGAACTGCTGGTCAGTCCGATGTGCCGGACACAGGAATCGGCACGCCTCGCGTTCGGCGAAAATTTCTCGCTCAGCGAGCCCTTGATGTATTCGGCGAACATGACCAGCGACGAAAAAAAGCCACGCCTCGAGGCACTCGCAAAGATCCTTGGCACCCCGGTCCCCGCTGGCAGCAACCGTGTTCTTGTCGCACATGCCCCGAACCTGGCCGACCTGATCGGATTCTTCGTCAAGCCCGAGGGAACCGTTGTCGTCTTCACACAGAACGGCAATGGTGGCTATGAATACGTCGCCAGCATCCATCCAAAAATGTGGGCCGAGTTGCTCAGGTAAATCAGGTGACCAGAAGAACCCAAACCTTTCTGGTTTTTTTCCTGCCGTTTGTCTTCGGCATCGGTGCTGCGTTTTTCTTCGGCTGGTATGCCTTCAAGCAGCACGAAGGCGAACACCGCATCCAGGCAGCGGCACAGGCACATGACCTGAAGATGCAAATGGCAGCCGGCGAACTTGGTCACCAGATGCTCAATGTCCAGCAAGAACTGGCTGGCATTCTCAAACTGGCCAATATCGGACAGGCCGACGAAGCGGCGGCGTACCAGGTACACAGCCGCATCGTCAATTTGCTGGACCGTATGGACAAGCAACTCGGTCAGCTGAATGCCGAAAACGACTACCCGCAACTCCGGCCTGAACTGAATGAGGCCCTGACCGGGTTTTCCGAATACCGGAAGCTCGCCGTTTCGGCGACCGACATCGTCGCCATTGAACCGGCCTTGGCCAGCCGTTACATCGATGACGCCAATCTGCGCTACATCGAATTTGCCGACCGGATGCAGCATCTGAACAGCGGCCTCACCAAGCAGAGCCTGCTCAGGATGGAGGAGAGCGACAAGGCCACCGCTGCCGAACTGGTCCGTGTCGGCATCACGGCAGTGCTTGCCTACCTGACGATGATTTCTCTCTGGTTCATCGTGGCGGGTGCCATAGCCCGGCACCTCTCGATCATTTCGGACGCTCTTCAACGACTCGATGAGGCGCAGACCCTGGCACCCGAAGAGCAAACACGACTGAAAAAAATCACCGGTTTTCTCCTGCGCGACCTGGCCAGTGCCGCACTGGCCTTTGGTCAGACGATGCAGGCCCGCAAGGAAGCGGAAGGCGCGCTGCTCAGCGAGAAAAAGCAGCTGACCTTGCTGCTGCGCAGCATGCCCGATCTCGTGTGGTTCAAAAACAGTAAAGGACTTTATGTCCGTTGCAACCCACGTTTTGAGACATTTGCCGGACTTCCCGAGCATGATCTGGTAGGCAGGAGCGATTTCGATCTTTTCCCCGCCCTCGACGCCGAGCACTACCGCACGCTCGACAATAGTGCCTCAATGCACGAAGGCGTGGTTTCAGAGCAGGAATGGCGCACATTCCCGGACGGTCACAGAGAACTCATCGAAATATTCAAGGTTGCCGTTCGCGATGAGAACGGCGATCTATGCGGCGTGCTCGGTGTCGGGCGGGACATTACTGCCCAGCACATGGCGCACAGCGAATTGCAGGATAGCCAGGCCAACCTCAAGCGCACCCAGGCTGTCGCCCAGATCGGCAGCTGGGTTTGCGATTACCGTTTCAACACCCTGATCGGCTCGGAAGAGGCATACAACATCCTCGGCATTCCCATCGGCACGACATTCACACCGCGCGAGTTCTTCCAGTTCGTCGACCCGGAAGACCGCGAACGCGTCTGGGATGCCTGGCATGCAGCCCCAGAGAAAGGAGTGTTCAACGTCGAGCACCGCATCCACATCAACGATCAGACCAAATGGGTGATGCAACGGGCCGAAATCGAGCGCAACGAGTCCGGCGAGGCAACCCGGGCTATCGGCATGGTTCAGGACATCAGCTCGATCAAGGCGGCCACCGAGGCGCTCCGCCATCGTGAAGAGGTCTTCTCTGCCATCGTTGGCCAGGCCGACAGCGGCATCATCCTGATCGACATCGAAAGCCTGCATTTCATCGAGTTCAACGATGCGGCCTGTGCCCATCTGGGCTATTCCCGGGAAGAGTTCGCCAAACTCTCCGTTTACGACATTCAGGCGAGTCCGGAGCGGAGCCGTGTCGATCGTCAAATTGCCATGATCCTTAAGCGTGGCGGCAACGCCTTCGAGAACCAGCAGCGTTGCAAGGATGGTTCGGTGCGTGATTTCTGGATTTCGGTCAAAGCCATTGAAGTCGGCAGCTGTCGCCGCCTTTCCGCTGTCTGGACCGACATTACCGAACGCAAGGAAGTTGAAAAGAATCTTGCGGCGAGCCAGGAAAGGCTCGAGGTTGCCCAATCTGCCGCGGGTGTCGGTTTCTGGGAAACAGATCTGGAAAGCAATCGAACCTGGTGGTCCTCCGAAACGGAGAAACTTTACGGACTGGCTCCCGGTAGCTTTGCAGGGAACAACGACGCCTGGCTCAAACAGGTTCATCCTGATGATATTGGCGCAGTCAGACACACGCTCAGGCAACATCAGCACAGCCGGGAAGCTTTCGAAATCGAGTTCCGGATCATTCGGAGTGATGGTGACCTGCGCTGGCTGAGTTCGCGTGGGCGTGTAATCTTCGCCGATCAGCACCCGGTCAGGGTGCTGGGCGTCACTTTCGACATCACCGAACGCAAACGGGCCAGCGAAGAGCTCGAAAACTACCGCACCCGGCTTGAAGAGCTTGTTGCCGAAAGAACGATCGAACTGGCTGAAGCCCGAGATGCAGCACAGGCTGCAAATCGTTCGAAGAGTTCTTTCCTGGCCAACATGAGCCATGAAATTCGGACACCGATGAACGCAATCATCGGCCTGACCCACATGCTTCACCGCGACACGAATGATGCACGGCAACGCTCCCAGCTCGAAAAGATATCCGGCGCGGCAAATCACCTGCTGGGCATCATCAACGACATCCTTGATTTCTCGAAAATCGAAGCCGGGAAAATGACCCTGGAATCAGCAGATTTTGATGTCGACCGCATCATCACCAACGCCTGCACTCTGGTTGCCAACAAGGTTCAGGAAAAAGGCCTGGAACTGGTTGCCGACATTTCCGCCCTGCCCCCGGTGTTGACGGGCGACGGCCTGCGCATCGGCCAGATTCTGCTCAATTTCCTCTCGAACGCGGTCAAATTCACCGAAAAGGGCAGCGTTGTCCTGCGTGCAAGCATCACCACCGAAGCACCGACCGGCATGACCGTGCGCTTCGAGGTTCAGGACACAGGGATTGGCATGACCGCTGAACAATGCGGCCGTCTCTTCCATGCTTTCGAACAGGCAGATGCCTCGACCACGCGAAGATTTGGTGGCACTGGACTCGGATTAACAATATCCAAGCGTCTCGCTGAACTGATGGGTGGGCGTATCGGCGTCGACAGCGAACCAGGAGTCGGGAGTATTTTCTGGCTCGAGCTCCCCTTGACCAGGGCCGCCCAGCAGCGTCGCCGCAGCACGGCCCAGATTCTTGCGCCCGGGACACGGACACTGATTGTCGATGACATCGAAGACGCCCGTAACTCACTGGCAGCAACCCTCAGGGAACTGGGTGCCGAAGCCGAATGCGCCAGTTCGGGCCGGGAAGCGATCGAGCGCATCATCTCAGCCGATCAATCTGGCACAGCCTTCAATCTCATGCTGCTCGACTGGCAAATGCCCGGCATGGACGGAATCGAAGTGGCCAGCCGATTGCTGGAGCTACCGCTGCAAATCCGCCCGGCCGTTTTTCTGGTCAGCGGAACACTCGGTGCCCCAAGCGAAAACCTGGCCGAACACGGGCTGGCCGGTTTCATACCGAAACCGATGACCCCCTCCAGTCTGCTGGTCGCTCTGGAACGTTTCCACGACATGCAGGAGCACGCCCGTCAGCAGGAAAGCAGTAAAAATTCGGATCCCGCCGACGATTTTATAGCCCAGCACCAATCAATTTCAGGTCATCGTGTACTGCTCGCAGAAGACAACCCCCTCAATCAGGAAGTGGCCCTTGACCTGCTCAACGAGGTCGGCCTGCAAGTTGACGTTGCCGACGATGGTCTGCAGGCGCTGCACCTGGCCGAGGACAACGACTACGACCTGATTCTCCTGGATGTCCAGATGCCGAACATGGATGGTCTGGAAGCCTGTCGGCAGATACTCCGACTGCCCCGCCACCGGAATACGCCAGTCGTGGCGATGACCGCAAATGCCTTCGAAGAAGATCGCAATACCGCACTCGCCGCCGGCATGGTCGACTACATTCCGAAACCCGTAGACCCGCAATTGCTCTACAAGACGCTGGCCCGCTGGCTAAATCACGGCAATGACATTGCCACTGCCGGAAATGCACAGCCTGTCGCAAACCCGCCCCGGGACGACGCCTGCATTCCTGGAGTGGATCTCGCCATCGCCCTACGCTCCACCCTCGGCAACCGGGAAAAACTGAACCGGCTCTTGGAGCGCTTCGTCAGCAATCATGCAGGCGATGCACGCAAGCTGAAAGAACAACTGGGAAACGACAATCTGCAGGAAGGGCGCCTGATCGCGCATTCGCTCAAGGGAACCGGGGCAACGCTCGGCCTGACCCGAATCTCGGAAATCGCGGCGTTGATCGAGCAAGGCATTACTTCAGGAAAGCCCACAGCAGAACTGGCTGCGGCAGCCAGCGAGCTTGACGCACAACTGAGACAATTTGCCAAAGACTATCGTGACTGGTCGGCGAATCACCCGACAACAGGAATTGCGTCGGGCAGCGATGACCTTTCCGGGCTGCGCACGGAACTGCACAAACTTCGTGAGCTGATTGCCACCGACGACCTCGCGGCACTTGAAACCTTCGAACATCTGCAACCAAGGTTCACCGCACTGGCCGGACGGTCCGTCGCCCGTCTGGGTGCCGAGATCGAGGATTTTGCCTACGATCAGGCCTTGGCGACACTCGACGCCATCATCGCGACGCTGCCGCAACTGCGTTAGGAAACGTTATCTGGTGGTTTCGCGGGCGGCACGCAAAACATCCGCCTCCAGAACCTGCGTATCTGTTCCTGCACAGCGCAAGACTTCGATCTCCTCGAAATCTGCCTCGGGAATCACCGCCGCGCTTTCCGGATCAACCAGATAGCCGTCCCGCAAGGCTTTCCATTGTGCAAGCAGGATTTCCTGTTCGGTCAGGCCGGTTTGCACGCCATCGGGCAAAACGGCTCCCAGCTCAATCAGCGTACGCACGCACTCGACGCGCCCGCCGCGAATGGCCATGCTGAGCGGCGATGTCGGCAAACTGTTGTCATCTGCGTTGACGCTGGCGCCACGCCGCGCGAGCTCACGGACAATATCGACGAAGCCCATGAAGCAGGCGATACCCATGGGCAAGCCCGGATCGCCCTGACCGTCATCCAGCGTCACCGGCGCACCAGCATCGAGCGCGCTTTGCACCTCGGCCAGCCGGCCGCTGCGTATCGCCTTGATGAGCATGAGTTGAGAGGTCATGGAACGGCTCCTGAAACAAAGAAAAAACACGTTGCACAGTCATCCTACCAAGGAGCCGTGCTCGTGTCTGTTGATGCCTGGTCAATTGATGTAAACGATTGTGAATCGGACGAAGGCAATTCCATAAAGTTCCCAGACCACCTCCACGCCAAACCAGAAAACTGTCATCTTGCTGAAACTTAAGTGCAACAAAATGATGGGCTTGAGGCATATACTTCAGAAAATACATGGAGAGCGTGATGAATCCCCCCTACCAGAAACCCCGCTTCCCGACCGAGAACTACCTGAACCGCGAACTCGGCCTGCTTGCCTTCAACCGCCGCGTGCTGGCCCAGGCTCAGGATGAGCGTGTACCCCTGCTTGAGCGACTGCGCTTTCTCTGCATCGTTTCAAGCAACCTCGACGAATTCTTCGAAATCCGCATGGCCGGGCTCAAGGAACAGGTACGTGCCAACGCACCTGGAGTCACAACCGACGGCAAGACCGTCCAGGAAGCTTTCCGGCTGGTTTCCGCCGAAGCGCACGCCATTGTCACCGAACAATACCAGCATCTGAACGACGTCATTTTTCCCGCACTCGCTGAACAGGGCATCCGTTTCCTGCGCCGCTCGAGCTGGAACGAGGCCCAAAGGGAATGGATCCGCAATTACTTCATCCGCGAAATGGTGCCCGTACTGACACCGATCGGACTCGACCCGTCACACCCCTTCCCGCGCGTCCTCAACAAGAGCCTCAATTTCGCCATCGAACTCGAAGGCAAGGATGCTTTCGGGCGCAGTTCGAATGCCGCTATCGTCCAGGCACCACGCGTCCTGCCACGTGTTATCCATCTGCCGGAGGAACTCGCGGGATCACCGCACGGCGCCGTTTTCCTCTCATCCATCCTGCATGAATTCGTAGGCGAACTCTTTACCGGCATGACCGTGCTCGGCTGCTACCAGTTCCGCGCCACCCGCAATTCCGACCTCTTCGTCGATGAGGAAGAAGTGACCAACCTGCGCACCAAGCTGCAGGGTGAATTGCCACAGCGCCATTTCGGCAACGCCGTTCGCCTGGAGGTTGCCGACAACTGCTCGCCCGCGATGACCGAGTTCCTGCTCGCCCAGTTCGGCCTCGAACAGGCCGATCTTTACCGGGTACATGGCCCGGTCAATCTGGTGCGACTGATGCAGGTGCCGGATGGCGTGGATCGCCCAGACCTCAAATTTTCACCCTTTACCCCTGGTCTGCCCAAGGCGGTCGGCAAGGGTGCCAACATTTTCGACAGCATCCGTCGCAGTGACATCCTGCTCCACCACCCCTACCAGTCGTTCGCACCAGTCATCGAACTGCTCAACCAGGCTGCCAATGACCCACATGTAGTCGCCATCAAGATGACGGTTTACCGCACGGGAACCGACTCCGTGCTGATGCAGTCGCTGATCCGCGCGGCAGAAAGTGGCAAGGAAGTTACCGTCGTCGTCGAGCTGATGGCACGCTTCGATGAGGAAGCCAATATCAGCTGGGCAACCAAGCTGGAACAGGTCGGCGCGCACGTCGTCTATGGCGTGGTCGGCTACAAGGTGCACGCCAAGGCACTGCTCATCGTGCGCCGCGAGGAAGGCGGCCTCAAGCGCTACGCTCATCTTGGCACCGGTAACTATCACCCGCGCACGGCCCGTCTTTATTCCGATTTCGGCCTGATGACGGCTAACGAGGAAATCACCCACGACGTCAGTGAAGTGTTCAAGCAGCTCACCGGACTGGGCAAGGCCCGTACGCTGAAGCACCTGTGGCAGGCACCCTTCACGCTGCAACAGAATGTCGTGGCCGCGATCCGCAATGAAACCGAGATTGCAAGAGCGGGAGGCAAGGCACACATCGTCGCCAAGATGAACTCGCTGCTCGAACCCGAGGTCATCAACGCCCTTTACGAAGCCTCGCAGGCCGGCGTCACCGTCGACCTGATTGTGCGTGGCGTATGTGCCCTGCGCCCCGGCGTTCCCGGCCTGTCGGAAAACATTCGGGTGCGCTCCATCATCGGGCGTTTCCTCGAACACCACCGGGTGATGTATTTCTACGCCGGTGGCAAGGAAAACATTTACCTCTCCAGCGCCGACTGGATGGAGCGCAACTTCTTCAAGCGCATCGAACTGGCCTTCCCCATCCTCGATCCGAAACTCAAGAAACGGGTCATCACCGAAGGCCTCAAGTTCTACCTGGCCGACAATCAGCTGAGTTGGGACATGAACAGCCAGGGTATCTATCAGCGCCGCCGTTCACCACGCGCCAAGTTGCACAACGCGCAGAGCGACCTGATGGTGCTATTGGGAAACACCTGATACGGCTTCCACGGTGAACCTGAAAAAACAGCCAAAAAAGGCAGGCTATTTTTGCCTTTTGGCCGTGTCGTCCGGCGTGAAATAGAGCGCCACGCCCAGTCCGATCAAGGCCAGCGGCCACCATTTGCGCAGCAGCTCGACCAGATCGAATTGAAGCAGCTCGAGGTTGACGGCAAGGGCCACGAGACCGATCACAGTCAGGGCCAGCGCAGCAAAATTACCTCTCATCACAACGCTCCTTTCGATCAGGCGCGACGTACGCCAACCACACCGTCCACCTCGTGGATCAATGTCAACGTGCGCTGCAGATGTTGCAGGTTAGTCACTTCGACGGTAAAGCTCATGTGCGCCTTGCCCTGTTTAGACTGGGTATTGACGCCGACAACATTGAGCCGCTCACGGGTGAAGATTTCCGAGATGTCGCGCAGCAAGCCCTGGCGATCATGTGCATCAACCACGATATCGGTGGCAAAGACGCCCGTGGTCTGCACGCCCCAGTCGGTTTCGATGACACGTTCCGGATGCAGGGCGGCGAGATGGGTGAAGTTGGAGCAATCCGCGCGGTGGATGGAAATCCCCTTGCCGCGCGTGATGAAGCCCTGGATTTCGTCGGGCGGTGCCGGCTTGCAGCAGCGAGCAAGCTGAGTAAGCAGCTTGTCGACACCAACGATCAGGATGCCCTGATTGCCTTCGACCGGCTTGCTCGGCTTGGTCTGCACTTCGTCCGGCAGCTGGGTTTCGGCGAGCAGGTCGCCACCGCGCACCACCGACTGGAATTGCCGCTGGTTGAGCTCGCCGCGCGCCGCCGCGATATACAGGTCATCAGCCCGCGAAAAACCCAGTTTGTGCGACAGTTCCTCGATGTTGGCACTGGTCTGGCCCGCGCGCTGCAACTCCTTGCCAATCAGGGCGCGCCCTTCGGCCAGCGTTTCTTCCAGCGCAAGATTGGAGAACCAGCCACGTACCTTGACGCGTGCGCTCTTGGTGTGAATGTAGCCGAGCGTCGGATTGAGCCAGTCGCGTGACGGCCCACCCACCTTGGCGGTGAGAATTTCAACCTGCTGCCCGCTTTCCAGCGGCGTGTTGAGCGGCACCAGTTGACCGTTGACCTTGGCCCCCCGACAACGATGGCCGAGATCGGTATGCACCCGGTAGGCGAAGTCGATCGGTGTCGAGCCTTGCGGCAGATCCACCACCTTGCCTTGCGGCGTGATGACGTAAAGCGTTTCGTCGAGCGCGGCCTGCTTGTAGTGGTTGATCCAGTCGGAACTGTCGGCGACTTCGTCTTTCCAGGTCAGCAGTTGGCGCAGCCAGGCGATCTTTTCATCGTAGTCGTCCTCGCTCGTCCGCTTGCTGCCTTCCTTGTAACGCCAGTGAGCGGCGACGCCAAGTTCGGCATGCTTGTGCATTTCCTGCGTGCGGATCTGGATCTCCAGACTGCGCCCATCCGGGCAATGCACGGCGGTATGCAGGGAGCGATAGTAATTGCCCTTGGGATTCGAGATGTAGTCGTCGAACTCCTTGGAAATCGGCGACCACAGGTTGTGCACGATACCCAGTGCGGTATAGCAATCCTTCAGGTCATCAACGATGATGCGCAGGGCGCGTACGTCATAGACCTCGGAAAACTCGACACCTTTTTTGCGCATCTTGTTCCAGATGCTGTAGATGTGCTTCGGCCGACCGTAAATTTCGGCGTTTTTCACCCCGAGCGCCTCAAGCTCCTGACGCACCTTCGTCACCGCATCGGTGATGAACTGTTCGCGCTCGCTGCGCTTCTCGTCGAGCATTTTGGCAATGCTCTTGTAGATATCGGGATGCAGGAAGCGGAAGGACAAATCCTCCAGTTCCCACTTCAGTTCCCAGACGCCAAGCCGGTTGGCGAGCGGCGAGTAGAGTTCGAGCGTCTCGCGCGCCACCTGCACCCGCAAGTCATCGGGGTTGGCGGCATAGAAACGCAGGGTCTGCGTGCGGCTGGCCAGACGCAGCAAGACGACGCGGATATCCTCGACCATGGCGAGCAGCATCTTGCGCAGCACTTCCACCTGCGCCTTCATCTCGACCGGGTTCAACTCACCCGCTTCTAGATTCGCCGCAACAAAGCCGCGGGCAATCGGCCGCAACTTGTTGAGACGGGAAATGCCATGTATGAGGTGCGCCGTCGGCTTGCCGAAACGCTCCTCGATATTCGTCATGGCATTTTCCTGCAAGGCCGGCAGCGCGAAGAGAATCGCCGCCATGCGGGATTCGGCATCGAGCTTCAGGCCGGCAATGATGACCGCCATGCCGAGCGCATGCGACCAGATGCGTTCGCCGCTGCCCAGTTTCTTGTCGCCGTATACCTCCCAGGCGTACTCGACGGCCTGACGCAAACGGGCGCTTTCGTCCGGCTGCAGCCCCGCCGTCAGGGTAGACAGAAATTGATCGAGGTCGCTCTGCGCGGCAACCGAATGAATGACAGAAACCATTCCGTAATTATACCGTCTGAGCGCCACCCTCCGCCTCAGGCATAATTCGTTTCCATGACAGCCCAACACCGCAACTTCCTGACCAATCCCTATCTGCTTCTTACCCTGACTGCGCTCTTCTGGTCGGGCAACATGGTGCTTGGCCGGGGCATCCGTGCCGACGTGCCACCGATGGCCCTCGCCTTCTGGCGATGGAGCATCGCCTTCCTGCTCGTTCTGCCGCTCGCACTGCCCCATTTCAAAAGTCAGTGGCCGCTGCTGCGCCAGCACTGGAAACCGGTAGTCATCCTCGGCCTGATCGGTGTCGGCGGCTACAACACCTTTGCCTACGTCGCGCTGCAATACACCTCGGCCACCAACGCCGTATTGCTCAACTCCTTTATCCCGGTCGTCACCATCGCGATTTCCTGGGCATTTCTCGGCAAGCATCTCAGTCGTCTACAGGCTATCGGCGTCATCATCTCGCTGTGCGGCGCACTGAGCATCATCGCACGCGGCGACATCCACGTCCTCGCCCACCTCAATCTCAATCTCGGCGATGCCTGGATGCTGCTCGCCGTCGTCGTCTGGGCCGTCTATACCGTCGGCCTGGCCTGGCGCCCGGGTGGCGTTCATCCGATGCTCATGCTCGCTGCCATGACTGCTGTCGGCCTGGCCGCCCTGTTCCCCGCCTATCTCTGGGAAATGGCTGCAGGCCGGCATATCAACGTGCATCTTGGCTCGCTCGCATCGCTTGCCTACGTCGGCATCTTTCCGAGTTTCCTCGGCTACATCTTCTACAACCGCGGCGTCGGTGAAATCGGGGCGAACAAGGGCAGCCTCTTCATCCATCTCATGCCGGTTTTCGGCACACTGCTCTCGGTCATTTTCCTCGGTGAAATTCCGCTCTGGTATCACTACATGGGCATTGCGCTGATCTTCACCGGCATCTGGCTGACCATGAAAAAGTGATGGGCCTGTTCGACTGGTTCCGACGTGACACCCCAACCGCAATTCCCGACGAGGTCTGGGCAAGAACCCTGGCGAGCCTGCCTTTTCTGGCGAATCTCACGGTCGACGCGAAAAAACGGCTAAAAAAGCTAAGCGAACAATTCCTCTCCGAAAAGGAATTCAGCACCGCTGGTGGCCTGCAACTTACCGACGACATCTGCGTTTCCATCGCCGCCCAGGGCTGCCTGCCGATCCTCGAACTGGGGCTAGGCGCCTATCGTGACTGGATCGGCATCGTCGTCTATCCCGACGAATTCGTCGTTCCCCGCATCATCGAAGACGACAACGGCGTCGTTCATGAGTTTGACGACGTTCTATCCGGAGAAGCCTGGCAAGGTGGTCCGTTGCTCATTTCATGGCACGACGTGCAGATGGCGGGCGACGGCTATAACGTGGTCATCCACGAATTCGCCCATAAACTCGACATGCTCAATGGCGAGGCAGACGGCATGCCGGCACTGCACAGCGACTTGACCGCCGAAGCCTGGGCAGAAGCTTTTTATCCGGCCTACGAAAACTTCTGCGAGCGTGTGGACAGTGGCGAAGAAACGCTGATCGACCCCTACGCCAGCGAAGCGCCGGAAGAGTTCTTTGCCGTGTTGTCCGAAATTTTCTTCGAGAAACCGGAAATACTGAACAGCGATTACCGGGAAGTTTACGAAATTTTCCGGCGCTACTACCGGCAGGACCCGCTGGCCTCAGTCCACACCGTCGACGGGTAAGGAAAGCACGAAGGTGCTGCCGGCACCGGACTCGGACTGCACCTGGATTTTCGCTCCCATTGCCGCTGCGATCCGTTGTGCCGTCGCCAGCGCCAGACCGATACCGCCATGGCTGCGCGTCACCGAACCATCGGCCTGGAAAAAGGGTTGGAACAACTTTTCGCGAACTGCTGACGACATCCCTATGCCCGTGTCCCGCACCGCATAATCGAGCCAGCCGTGCTCTGCACTACGCAGCACGGCGATGACGACCTCACCCTGCGAAGTGAAATCCAGTGCGTTCTCGACAAATATCTCGATGATTTTCTGCGTCTGGAAAACATCAAGCTCGATTACCCCTGGCAAGTCGGGCGCGATCTCGAGCTTCAGGCGCAAGGACTTGTCAGCTGCGCGTTGGGCAAACAACGTATGCACGTGCTGCACGACACTGGCGGGATGATTGAGAGTCTTTCTGAGAATGACCTGCCCGTCGTCTACTGCAACAAATCCGAGGATGTCGTTGATCACGCCCATCAGGGATTCAGCGCTACGAATCAGTTCGGCGACTTCCACCTTCTGCTCATCATCAAGATTCCCCATTTGCAGCAATTGCGCCATGCCGAGAATGCCGTTCATCGGCGTTCTCAATTCGTGGCCCATGGTTGCCAGAAAGGTACTCTTGCTCCGATTTGCCATCTCGGCCGACTCGAGGCGAGCCGACAGGGCCTTGCGCCGTTCATCCTCAATCGCGCGCGTATTGTCGACCAGTGTGCAGGCTGCAGTCACGATTGAACCGACCTCAACAATCGCACTCTCCGGATTCGGCAAAATCTCCTCACCATGCAATGCCCGCTCAAGACTGTCGGTTGCCCTAACCAGCGGACGGATGAGCACGCGATGAACTGCAAAGCCGAACGCCACCATCAAGGCAAGCAAAAACAGCAAGCCCCCGATAGCTATCATCTCGGCCCACCGGGCCTCTTCCTGAATCTGCGAAAACCGCTCGCTGGTCTGTAACTGGGCCTGCATGGCCATGGTATCGGTCACACTTTTCAGCTGGTGACGAACCTCTCCCCAGGCAACCGCATTCCCCTTCTCGAATTCGACAATCTTGCGGCGCAACGCGATTACCTGATCCAGCTTTTCACGATCTTCTGGGCGCAGGATAGTTTGTCCCGGCAGTTTGCCGTCGCCGAGACTTTTCTGCATTTCATCAAGTGCGGCTATCGAATCCATGCTCATGACACGGATCATCAGGGTTCTCAGCGCGTTGCGCGACTCGCCTCGGACCGGCTCGGCACCGACATCAAGCAACATCGCAAACAGCTTGTCGCTGAGTTCCCCCTGCAAGTTACGCCGCGCAGAAAGCTCGGCAAGACGGCTCAGGGTGCGCGAACCGACATCCCATATTTTGGCGTCGGAGCGAAAGGCCGGTTCGTTGTACACCAACGCCTGCGCATTGAGCTGTGCCTGGCGCCGTTTAAGCGGATCGGGCGAATTGATCAGCTCTTCACCAAAGAGAATCAGCCGCTCGACATCACGGGATATCTCCTGATGCGTCACGATGACCGGCAACACATTGTCGCGGGTATCCGCGGCAACATCGGCAATTCTGGCCTGGGTGAAAACAACGACCCCGAACACCGCAATCGCCACGACGAAGACCAGCACCCCACCCCAGGCCACCAGATGGCGCAGGGAAAAAGCGCGACGCGGCAAAGCGGCGAAAATCACAGGAAGTGAGCGCGACACGCGCCGGAACAGGATGAAGCCATCAGCCGCTGCGCCTAGAAGACACTGGAAGAAAAATAATTGTTGTTGATGCGGGCGAAGGTACCGTCGTTGAGAATCGCATCAATCGCCGCATTCAGCCGCTTGCGCAGATCGTCCCGCCCCTTGGCCAGCGGAATGGCCACTTCTCCCCCCAACCCCTGCCCGTCGATCGGTCCGCCGACGAAATCAAATCCGGCGCCCTCAGGCGTCGATAAAAAAGCGAAATGACTGACCGTTGAACCGAAAATCAGATCAACCTTCCCCCCCACCAATGCCGCATTGCGCTCGGCATTGGTCGGATAGGCAAGAATGGAAACCACATCCGGGTAACGCTCACGCAGATACCGTTCCTGCACAGCACCCTTCTGAACGCCAATCACCTTGCCCTTCAGGCTGCTGACGGAAATATCCCTGAGCACACCAGGTTTGCCGACGAACATGGAGGAAGATCGCCAGAAGCGATTGGTGAAATCGACCAGTTTTTCGCGCTCGGGCGTGCGCAGCACGTTGGCAACCACGAAATCGAAACGCCTTTCCATGACCCCGGGCAGAAAGTCCGCGAACGTTGCTGTCACAAAACGGCATTCACGTCCCATCGCCCGGCACAGGGCGCGTGCAATATCAACGGAAAACCCGGTCAGCTCACCACGCTCATTAGTCCAGCAAAAAGGTCTGTCGTTGCTGTTCACAGCAACGACGAATGGCTCATCGGCATGCGCCGCAACACTCAGGAAACAAAGTAACGCGACGACAAGCGCGCGAAAAAATACCGCTATCATTTTCACCCCCGACCCCCCATCGGTCCTGCGTGCCACATTGTAAACCACCCGCTCAGGGTGCGTCGATAAAATGGCGGAGATGCAGACTCAAAGCCGGTTTACGAAGCAACTGACAGCATCCAGAACCGCTCCGGTCTGATCGCGATGCGGAGAATGACCACACCGGGACAGCCTCAGCAATTCGGACCCTGCCACCCGCTCACCGATCACCTCGATCTGGCGCATGGTGGCGTATTCGTCATCTTCGCCTTGAATGGCAAGCACGGGACAGGAAATAGTTCGCAGATATTCCTCGATATTCCACTCACGAAAATCCGGCGACAACCAGGTATCGTTCCAGTCGCTGAACACCCTTGATGCATCGTGGTGGTAGCGCGCCAGCTTTTTCGGCCAGTCCGTCGTATTCCACGCCTGCCTCGCCTGCCGGATACCGGCCAGTGTTTCTTCTTCGACAAATTCGTGCGGCGCCATGACCGCGATACCCAGTACTGACTGGGGAAATGCGCCGGCAAAAATCAAGGCAATGCTGCCACCGTCGCTATGCCCGACCAGCACCGGTTTCTCGATGTGCAGCGCTGCGAGGAAATCCGGCAGGATTTCTTCGGCCTCCCGGTGCATGTAGCGTGGCGTGCGCGCTTCGGAATAAGCAGCGGAACCGCCATAGCCCGGACGTGACCAGGCGATGGTACGACACCCGGTCGCCGCCGCCAGTTGTGCCGGAAAGTCCCGCCACAAGGCGACACAACCCAGACCTTCATGGAGCAGCACAAGCACCGGCCGGCCCGGAGCTGCCGCCGGAATATCGAGATATTCCAGACGCAAGCCGCGAATGATGATGTGTTTCATGCGCTCAAAAGAAAATCGCGGACCACCGAGATCTGCCCCTCATCCAGAAACATCGGCGCGTGACCAACCCCAGAAATCTCAGCAAGCTCGGCACGCGGCCCGCAGCTGGCCATTTTTTGCCAGGTCTCCCGGGTAAGCAGATCCGAATCGGCTCCACGAATTGCCAGCGTGCGACAGGATACCGCCTCGTAAAGTGGCCACAGGCTGATTTCCTGCTCACCAAAACTCGCCTTGAATGGCTCGGCAATACGAGGGTCGTAGCGAAAATGCCAACGCCCGTCCTCGCACTGCACAACGCTAGTCTCGGTCAGATGATGCCATTGGCCCTCACTGAGTGCGCCAAACGGTGCACAGACCAGCTTGACGTAAGCCAGCGCTTCATCGAAGGAAACCCAGTTTGGATCCCCACCGACATATTCACTAATGCGACGTAATGACTCGACCGTAATCAACGGCCCGACATCGTTCAGCACAAGCTTGCGAATCGGCGACCCGGGCTGCGCCGCCAGCGCCAGGCCGATCAACCCGCCCATCGAGGTACCCAGCCAGTCGACACGTTCGACATCCAGACGTGCAATGAGCGTCACCATATCCGCCATGTACTGGGGAACTGCGTAGCCCGTCGGATCACGCAGACGCGCGCTGTGGCCGCGACCGACCACGTCGGGGCAAATCACCCGGTAATGCGCCGACATCGCCTCGGCCAGAGCATCGAAATCCCTTCCGTTGCGGGTCAGACCATGGACGCAGACGAGCACGCGCGGATTGCTGCGTTCCCCCCACTCGGTGTAAGCCATGCGGTGCAGCCCCGAGGGGCTGAGACATTGAACGTTGCGTTGAGTAAATTTCATGGCGCCTCCCAATCCGAAATGTATCACTGCCCGTACCAGTAGCGGCGATGCACCTGACGCCAGGCACTGACCCCGATGCCGCCCGCACCCAGACGAACCTCGATGGCACCGTCACGGTCCGTTCTCCAGACGCGGGCACCTTGCCTGGCCAGGCGATCAAGAACCTCCTCCGTCGGATGACCGAAGCGGTTGCGGTAACCTGCGGGAATGACCGCCTCGCGAGCACCAACCGCGATCAGGAATGCCTCGGTCGATGAGGTCTTCGATCCATGGTGCGCCACCTGCAAAATATCGGCCGCCAGCCCCTCGGCATGACGCGCGAGCAGTGCCGCCTCTTCTTGTGCCTGGATATCGGCGGTGAGCAATAGGCGACGTCCAGCTGCCTCAACCCGCAAAACACAGGAAACCGCGTTGGTGCTCCCCTCGCCTGCGACCTCTCCGTGCAAGGGGTGCAACACTTCGAAAGCAACGCCGTCCCACTCCCAGCGCAGCCCGGCCTCACAGAGCCGGCCGCCGAATTCCGGTACGGAAGTGAGTACACCGCCGACCGGCAGCGCCGCCAGCACGGATGCCGCCCCACCGGCATGATCACTGTCACGATGGGTAATCACCAGAGTATCGACCCGATTGATCCCCTGCGCCCGTAAAAAAGGCACCACAACTCGTTGCCCGGCATCCGAGTCGGCACTGTAAAGCGGCCCCGGATCGTAGATGAGCGTGTGTTCACGGGTACGCACAACACTGGCCATCCCCTGACCGACATCAAGAAAACTCACCCAGACATCGCCTTCTGCAGGTTTTTCCGCAGACCAGAAAAGTGCCGGCAAAAGCAGGAAACCGCCCAGCAACCGGCCCGGCACACCCTGCGGCAACAGGCAGACGAGCACGCCGACTCCGGCCACAACGGCAGCCCACCAAGGCGGTTCCGGCGCCTGCCAGACTGGCCAGCCGGCGCAGAAATTCAGGAAAAGCATGAGCCATTCAAGAACGAGATGCGCCAGCGCAAGTATCGGCCACCAAGGAAAAATCGCGCCAAGAAGAGCCAGCGGCGTCACAACGAAGCTGACGACCGGAATGGCCAGCGCATTGGCCAACGGTGAAACCAGCGACAATTGTTGAAAGACGAGAAGCAGCACCGGCAGCGAAGCCAGCGTCGCTGCCCACTGAACCATCCCCCATGCCCGCAGCCGTTGCCGCCAGCTCTCGCCTTCGGATAGCCGGGCCGAGGTCACATAAAGCAAGGTACCAACCGCACCGAACGAAAGCCAGAAGCCGGCAGCAACTACTGCCCAGGGGTCAGCAAGCAGAACGACGAGCAGGGCGAGCGAAAGAATCCGGCTGGGAGCGACAATCCGCCCCGAATACAGGGCCGCCCCGGCGACCAGCAGCATATATAGCGTACGTTGTGCCGGCACGGCAAAGCCGGCCAGCAGGGCATAAAACAGCGCAGCCAGACAGGCCGCCACAATACCGGCCTTTTGTGCCGGCAGCCGCAAGGCCAAGGGCGGCACCCTGCGCCAGCCAAAACTGACCAGCCAGCCAAAAAGCGCCGCGACCATGGTGACGTGCAATCCGGAAATACTCATCAAATGGGTTGTTCCGGTGCGATTGAAGACCGTCCATAACGCACCGTCAATGGCCTTCTGATCCCCGATGGCCAGCGCCACGAGCACACCTCGGAGCGGATAGTGCCCGGCAGGCAGGGTGCGGGCGTAGGCATCGCGTATTGCGAGGCGCAACCGTTCGATGGCGTAGTCCGGTCGCCACACCATGTCGTCCAGCCGCTGTGCGGCCAGCGGACGAACGTAGCCACTGGCCCGAATGTTCCGCTCCAGCAACCAGGCCTCGTAATCGAAACCGCCGGGATTGGCATTGCCGTGAGGCCGTTTCAGGCGAACCGTGAAACGCCAGCGTTCGCCGGGACGAACGGACAGGGCGGCGAAATTCTCCTCATCGCTGAGCCCCTGATAGCGGGAAAGCATGATCCGACCGCGAACCGCCACCGTTTTTCCGTCTGCTGCGGTCAACACGAATTCCGGGGCGAATTCGAAGCGGGTGCCGTTGGCAAAATCCTGCGGCAAGCCGGCGATGACACCAACCAACTCGATATCACGCCCCTCCCAATCCGCTTCCAGCCGGTCGGCCAACCGGCTTTCCGCGCGCCAGCCGGCCCAGGATACCCCTAAGGCAAAACAGGCAACGACCAGTAACCCCCACCTTACCCAACCGCGCCAGACTAGTGCACCTAAAAAAATCATGCCGCCACCCAGCGCCCACAGCCCCGAAGGGGGCAATTCCGGCTGCCACTGCAAGGCCAGCACGCCGATGGCAAAAGCGAGAATGAGTCGACGCATTTTGCAATAATAGGGCATGCGCCGAACGCTGAAAAAGTTCCTGCCGGATCATCAGGCCATCCTGAAAAATCGATGGCTGCGACCGTTCGCGTCCTGGCTGCTGCATCCGCGACTATGGCACCTCAATCGTCACTCGGCGGCGGGCGCTGTCGCGACGGGACTCTTCTGCGGGTTGATTCCGGGCCCCCTGCAAGTGATCAGCGCGGCGCTCTGTGCCTTGCGTTTCAGGGTCAACCTGCCGCTCGCCATGCTTGTCACGCTTTACACCAACCCGATCACCATCGTGCCGCTTTATCTGCTTGCCTACCAGATCGGACGGCTGATCAGTGGCGACAGCACGGGCTTCATCGCCCCGCCCGAGTTCAACTCAGGCGACCTCGTCGGCTGGACCGAGTCCATCGAACACTGGATGTTGCTGGTCGCCAGGCCACTCGGCATCGGGCTGTTCATTCTCGCCATTTGCCTTTCCGTGGCAGGCTATTTCCTGACCAAGGGAGTCTGGCGCCTGTTCCTGATCAGTGCCTGGCAGCGACGGCGGAAAAGCCGTCGCTAATCACGAATCAGTCGCGAAAGTTGCCGTCGGCCAGGATTAGCACGCGATCAGCACGCGCTGCCAACTGGCGGTCATGCGTCACCATGATGAGACTGGCCTGTTGTTTACGCACCCGTTCGAATAGCAGATCGAAAACCAGCGAAGCTGTCTGGCTGTCCAGATTTCCGGTGGGCTCGTCGGCCAGCAGGCAGGACGGTTCACTGACCATGGCGCGGGCGATCGCAGCGCGCTGACGCTCACCGCCTGACAATTCGCCGGGTCGGTGTTCCAGACGATGACCGAGACCAACCGCATGCAGCATTTCGGCGGCCTTGGCCAGAGCAGCACTGCGCTCGGTACGGCGAATAAGCAGGGGCATGGCAACGTTTTCCAGTGCGGAAAATTCCGCCAGCAGGTGATGAAACTGGTAAACAAAACCAAGATGACGGTTACGCCAGTCGCCGCGCTCGACTTCACCGAGCGCTGAAAAATCACGCCCCATCAGCGTCACGTTGCCGGCCGATGGCACATCCAGCCCACCCAGCAAGTGAAGCAGCGTGCTTTTTCCGGAGCCGGATGCACCGACGATGGCAAGCGTCTCACCGGCCTGAACCGTGAGATCGATGTCGAAAAGAACCTCGACCTCCAGCCCGCCACCACGGAAAGTCTTGCCCAGCTTGCGGGCAATCAGGATGGGATTACTCATAACGCAGCGCCTCCGCCGGATTGACGCGGGAAGCCCGCCAACTGGGATAGAGCGTCGCCAGCAACGCAAGCACGAAGGCAATCAGGGTGACGCCCCAGACATCGCCCCATTGCAGGTCGGAAGGCAGGTCGGTGATGTAATAAACCGACTTGTCGAGGAAATGAATGCCCAACATGCGCTCGATGAAGGGCACCACGACATCGATGTTGAGCGCCAGCGCCACCCCACCGACAACGCCCAGTCCAAGCCCGATGAAACCGACCAGTGCGCCCTGGATGACAAACACCCCCATGATCGACCGAGGCCGCGCCCCAAGCGTGCGCAAAATGGCGATATCCGCCTGTTTGTCGGTCACCGCCATGACCAGCGTCGACACCAGATTGAAGGCTGCAACGGCAACGATCAACGACAGAATGATGAACATCATTTTCTTTTCAATGGCCACGGCGCGGAAGAAATTGGCGTGGCTCTTCGTCCAGTCGTGCAGATAGGCATCGGCATTGATGGTCGGTGCCAGATCACGGGCGATGCGCGGCGCCTCGAAAATATCGTCCACCTTGAGGCGCACGCCGGTTACCCGCTCGTCCATCTGGTAAAGCCGTTGGGCATCCTGCATGTGAATCAGGGCCAGGCCGCTGTCGTACTCGAACATGCCGACCTCGAAAATGCCGACCACCTTGAACGATTTCAGTCGCGGTACCACGCCGGCCGGGGTCACCGTGCCCTGCGGGGCAATCAGGGTCACCTTGTCGCCGGTGAAGACACGCAGCGAACGCGCAAGATCGGCACCGAGAATGACGCCAAATTCGCCGGGACGAAGATCGTCGAGACGCCCGCTTTTCATCGCGTTGCCAAAATCCGCGACCTTGTCTTCCTGATCGGGCAGGATGCCGCGCACCAGTGCGCCCTTGACGCCACCATCAAAAGTGAACATCGCCTGCGACTGCACGAAGGGCGCCGCCGCCTTGACTTCCGGGTTCTGCATGGCCTGCGCCGCCAGTACCGGCCAGTTGTCCAGCTCTCCACTCACTCCGGTAATCTGGATATGCGAAGCGACGCCGAGAATGCGTGTGCGCAATTCCTTCTGAAAGCCATTCATGACGGACAGGACAACGATCAGCGCCGCAACGCCAAGACCGATGCCAAGCATGGAGATCAATGAAATGAAGGAGATGAAGTGATTTCGTCGCTTGGCGCGGGTATAGCGCAAGCCGATCAGGAGTTCGTAAGGCAGAGCCATGCGGTGAGGGGCAGACAGGAAAAGTCGCTATAGTACACGCTTCGTCATTTCCCCCGTCTGTCCGGCCTCGCTCACTGTGCGTCTCACCCTGCTCGTTCCCGAACTCCTCTGGCCTGAACCCGCCGACCAGCTTGCCCTCGGGAAGCTTGTCGCTCCCGGTTTCGAGTGGCTGGCAGCAAGAGCGGAATGCACACGTCAGCCGCGCCGCGCCTTCGAGCTGACCCTCGCTCAACGCTTTGCGGTCGACGAAGCACCCTTCGGCGCGCTGCGCCTGCTCGGCGAAGATGGCGAGGCACTGCGACAGAAAGCCCGCGAAGGGCACTGGCTGTGCGCCGATCCGGTGCATTTGCGCTTTCACCAGGAACGCATCGTGCTCGCCGATGCCGGCGCCTTCGATCTCGAAGAGACCGAAGCCGAAGCCATCGTCACTTCGCTCAACAGCGAATTCGCCGAAATCGGCGAATTCCATCTCGGCACCGCCCGCCGCTGGTATCTGCGCCTGCACGACGCCGGCCGCGAAAAACTGGTGAATGCTGCGGTCAACCGGAATTTTGAGCCAATTTCGGCAGTTGCCGGCCGCCTCGTCGACAGCGAACTTTCCGACAAAAAAGCCCCGCTCACCCGCTGGCTCAACGAAGTGCAGATGTTCCTGCATGGCCATCCGATCAACGAACGCCGCCAAAGCGAGGGCAAGCCGGCAATCAACAGCCTGTGGCTCTGGGGCGTCGGCGACCTGCCGTGCAGCCCAGCCGGCCACGCCTTTACGCTGTCGAGCAATAATCCGATTGCCATCGGTCTCGCCAGGGCTGCCCATGTACCCTGCCACCCGCTGCCGCCTGACCTCGCCGGGCTGTTCGCCGAAGCCGCGCCGGACAGTGAGCAGCTTGTCGTCCTCGACAGTCTCCTGCCCCCCGTCCTTTACGAAGACAGCGAAGGCTGGCGCCAAGCATTCGAGGCGCTGGAAAACAACTGGTTTGCACCGTTGCGCGGCCCGCTTGGGCGACGCATTGAACATCTGGAAATCATCGCACCCACCATTTACGGTGAACTGCACTACAGCCTGACCGGCAAGGATCGCTGGAAATTCTGGCGCAAGGCACGCCCGCTTGCAGCACTGGCCAACGAATTCGCACAAGGAAAATCGTGACCCGCATCGTCAAGCGCAGCGTTCCGCAACGCGCCGTCTGGCAACTCGAACAACAGGGACTGCACCCCTTGCTCGCCCGCCTCTACGCCTCGCGTGGTGTCACGGACAAGGCCGAGCTCGACTACGAACTGAAGTCCCTGCTGCCGCCGGCGACGCTTACCCACGCCAGCGATGCCGCCCTTATCCTGGCCGATGCCATCGAAGCCGAAGCGAAGCTGCTCATCGTCGGTGACTACGATTGCGATGGCGCCACCGCTACCGCCGTTGGCATGCGCGCCCTGAAAATGCTTGGCGCCGATGTCGATTTTCTGCTCCCCGATCGTTTCAAGCTTGGCTATGGCCTGTCGCCGGCAATCGTCGACCTGGCCGCCGAACAATCGCCCGACCTGATCATCACCGTTGACAACGGCATCGCCAGCATCGAAGGCGTCAATCGCGCCCGCGAACACGGTATCGCCACGCTGATCACCGACCACCACCTGCCAGCGGAGACCCTGCCCGACGCCGACTGCATCGTGAACCCCAACCAGCCCGGTTGCGATTTCCCATCGAAATGCATCGCCGGCGTCGGCGTCATATTCTACGTCATGCTCGCCCTGCGTGCCGAGTTGCGCGAACGTAGCTTCTTCACCGAGCAGCCCGAACCCAATTTTGCCGCCCTGCTCGACCTCGTCGCGCTCGGCACCGTCGCCGACGTGGTAAAGCTCGACCGCAACAACCGCATCCTCGTCGCCCAGGGTCTGAAACGTATGCGCGCCGGCCAGTTGCAGCCAGGCCTTGCTGCACTGTTCAAGGCCGCCGGCCGCGATGTCAAGAAAGCCACGGCAATGGATCTCGGCTTCATCGTCGGCCCGCGTCTCAACGCTGCCGGCCGCCTTGCCGACATGCGCCTCGGCGTCGAATGCCTGCTCACCGACGATCCGGCGCGCGCCCTCAACATCGCACAGCAACTCGACGCACTCAACCGCGAACGCCGCGAGATCGAATCGGACATGCAGGAGCAGGCTCTGCACCTCCTTGAATCCCTCGATGCCGACGACGCAGCGCCCGGCATCGCCCTCTTCGACGAAAGCTGGCATGAAGGCGTCGTCGGCATTCTCGCCTCGCGCATCAAGGACAAGCTGCACCGCCCGGTGTTCGCCTTTGCACCCGGCGAAGGCGGGATCATCAAGGGCTCGGGCCGCTCGATTCCCGGCCTGCACCTGCGCGACGCGCTCGACCTCATCGCCAAGCGCGCACCCGGCCTGCTCATCCGCTTCGGCGGCCATGCCATGGCAGCCGGTGCCACGGTCGACGCGAAAAACTTCGAAAATTTCCGAAATCTCTTCGCCCAGGTCGCCGGCGAACTGCTCGACCCAACCGACCTCACCCGCACACTGGAAACCGACGGCGCCCTCGAAGGCGGCTATTTCTCGCTGGAAACGGCCCGCCTGCTGGAAAACGAAATCTGGGGCCAGGGCTTTCCCGCCCCGCTCTTCATGGATGAATTCGAAGTCGAGCAGCAACGCGTGCTCAAAGAAAAACACCTCAAGCTGCGCCTGCGCAAAGGCAATACCCGCATCGACGCCATCCAGTTCAACTTCAGCCGGCAACCGGAACACACCGCCCGCCTCGCCTACCGCCTGTCGATCAACGAATACATGGGCGTCGAAACGACACAACTGATGGTGGAACATCTGGAATAGCCGGCCGCCTCTTTGCCAGGCTGAAAAACAAAAACCCCCTCGACACGTCGAGGGGGTTTCCGGAATTCTGGGGCGACTGATGGGGCTCGAACCCACGACAACCGGAATCACAATCCGGGACTCTACCAACTGAGCTACAGCCGCCGCTGAAGGAGGCGCGCATTGTACGAACTTCCGGCAAACGTGTCCAGCACTTCTGCAACACAATCTCGATCCGGAGAGCTGATGCGGGTTTGTTTCACCGTGATAGAATTGAAAGCTTTATTTTTCGGCTCTGTTGTCACAAGGAATTCTCATGGAAGCAACCACTGTACAAGCTAACGCTCTCGAACGCCGCGTCGACCTCTCCATCGCCATCGCCGATATCGAGAAGGAGATGGAACCCCGCCTGAAGCGCATGGGCAAGAACATGAAGGTTCCCGGCTTCCGCCCGGGCAAGGTGCCGTTCAGCATGATCCGGCAACAGTATGGCGACCAGGCTCGCCACGAAGTGCTGTCTGAACAACTGGATCGCGCTTTCGGCGAAGCCGTGACCGTACAGAAGATGCACGTAGCCGGCTATCCGCGCCTTGAGCCAAAAACCACGGAAAGCACCACCCACCTCGAATTCACCGCCGTGTTTGAAATTTATCCGGAATTCGTTCCGGGCGACCTGTCCGCTGCTGAAATCGAACGTCCGGTGCTCGAAGTCGGCGAAGCCGAAGTCGCCAAGACGCTCGACATCCTGCGCAAGCAGCGCGTCTCGTACGCCGATACCGATCGTGCCGCGACTAAGGAAGACCGCGTAGTGATCGATTTCCTCGGCAAGAAGGACGGCGTGCCGTTTGCCGGCGGCGAAGCCAAGGACTATCCCTTCGTACTCGGCCAGGGCCAGATGCTTCCTGATTTCGAGAATGCCGTCGAAGGCAGCAAGGCTGGCGAAGCCAAGACCTTCGACCTGAGCTTCCCTGCGGATTACCATGCCAAGGACCTGGCTGGCCAGACCGTGCAATTCGACATTACCGTCAAACAAGTACAGGCTCCGAAACTGCCCGAAATCGATGCCGATTTCGCTGTCAGCATGGGGGTTGCCGATGGCGATGTCGCCAAGATGAAGGCCGAGATCGAAGCCAACCTGAAGCGTGAAGTGAAGAAGCGTATCGAAGCCAAGGTCAAGGATCAGGCCATGGAAGCCCTGCTCAAGGCCAACCCGATTGATGTTCCGAACGCACTGGTTGAAATGGAAGTCCAGCGCCTCATGCAAGCCGCCCGTCAGGACATGGAACAACGCGGCATGAAAACAAAGGATTTCCCGATCCAGGCCGAATGGTTTGCCGACCAGGCCAAACGCCGCGTCACGCTGGGCCTGATTCTTGCTGAAGTAGTCAAGACGGAAAATCTTCAAGCCACTCCGGAACAGGTTCGTGCCATGGTCGAGGAAACCGCCCAGAGCTACGAGCATCCGGAAGAAGTCATCCGCTGGTATTACGCCCAACCGCAACGTCTGAGCGATGTCGAAGGTCTGGTCATCGAAGGCAACGTTGTGTCCTGGGTGCTGAGCAAGGCCAAGGTTTCCGACAAGGCTGCCGTTTTTGATGAGCTGATGAGCCAGAAGCAGTAATCTGCTCAACGTCGCAAAAACAACAAACGTCTGTAACGTAACAAACAAGGGCTGACATGAATATCGACAACGCAAGCAACTGGGACCCGCAGGCACTCGGCATGGTCCCGATGGTGATCGAACAGAGCGGACGCGGCGAGCGCGCGTTCGACATCTATTCCCGCCTGCTGAAAGAGCGGGTGATATTTCTTGTCGGCCCGGTTAACGACGCAACAGCCAATCTGGTCGTCGCACAGATGCTTTTCCTCGAAGCAGACAATCCGGACAAGGACATCTACTTCTACATCAATTCGCCGGGTGGCTCGGTAACGGCTGGCATGTCGATCTACGACACCATGCAGTTCATCAAGCCGGATGTATCGACGCTGTGCATCGGCCAGGCCGCCTCGATGGGTGCCTTCCTGCTCAACGCCGGCGCCAAGGGCAAGCGTTTTGCGCTACCCAACTCGCGCGTAATGATTCACCAGCCGCTCGGCGGTTTCCAGGGGCAGGCCTCTGATATTGCCATCCACGCCCGGGAAATCCTGTCGATCAAGGACAAGCTGAACCGGATCATGGCCGAACACAGCGGCCAGCCGCTGGAGCGCATCGAAAAAGACACCGACCGTGATAATTTCCTTTCTGCTGCGGAAGCGGCAGAATACGGCCTGATCGACAAGGTTCTGACCCGCCGCGATGCGGCCTGACGGGAGAAATACAGATGTCTAAAGGCAGCCAGGAAAAACTGCTCTACTGCTCCTTCTGCGGCAAGAGCCAGCACGAAGTTAAGAAGCTGATCGCCGGCCCGTCGGTATTCATCTGTGACGAGTGCATTGCACTCTGCAACGACATCATTCGTGACGAGTTGCCGGAAGAGGCCGCCAAGGCAGGGCGTTCAGACTTGCCGACGCCACGCGAAATCTGCTCCATCCTTGACCAATACGTCATTGGCCAGGAAGTCGCCAAGCGGATTCTTGCCGTCGCCGTGTACAACCACTACAAACGCCTGCGCCACACCGCCAAGAATGCCGGTGATGTGGAGCTGGCAAAGAGCAATATCCTGCTCGTCGGCCCGACCGGTTCAGGTAAGACCCTGCTCGCCCAAACCCTGGCCCGACTGCTCAACGTGCCTTTCGTGATGGCGGATGCCACAACCCTGACAGAAGCCGGATATGTCGGCGAGGACGTCGAGAACATCATCCAGAAGCTGCTGCAGAAGTGCGATTACGA
>CAZOWA010000015.1:0-56781 GCA_964583695.1 uncultured Dechloromonas sp. | reverse complement strand
CGACCTCGGATTCATTACGAGTAGAACGATCTTGGATCATGACGCCCAACGTTGAAAATCACCGGACGTAGGCAAGCGCAGCTTGCCGGAGGTCCGGTGGATTGTGATGTTGGACGTCATTTGACTTTGTGCAGAGTCATATATTGGTTGGTTTCTGAGTCGCCAAAATAAACCTGAGCGCGGCCGTGGCCGACAAACCGAAAAAGTATGGGGCTGCCGCTATTGTTTGCTCGAACATACTCAGCGGAAAGATCCTGACAATTGCTCTTATTGTTGTCGGACACATGGATCAATTCGATGAGGAGGCCTCGTTCACTTTTCTCTGCGAGATATTTTGATTGGAAGTGTAAATACCCATCACTGCTTTCTGATGTGCCATCAGCATTGAATTTGTACCAAAGTCCATTGCACTTTTTTGGAAAAGGGAATGACGCGCCTTCGAGCCGCCAAACGCCAACGAGTTTGTTAGCTTCCTCGGCATAGACACCCGAATTCAATATTGCCCAGGCTACAAATAAATAGAGGAGCGGTCTCATGACGCCCAACGTTGTAAATCACCGGACCTCTGGCAAGCGCAGCTTGCCAGAGGTCCGGTGGATTGGAATGTTGGGCGTCATTGGAGAACAAGCACCTTTCCACCACTACGCTCGAATTCGGAGCGAGTAGTTCGAGAAGCCTCAGATGCCAACGACCCATTGCCAAGAATGTCTCTAAAAAGAAGCTTTGGTGGTTGGTACGACTTTAGAAACTTTTGAAAAGATGCTCCTTGAATCGTTGGGGATGATTCCTCGACGCGGGCTAACCAAGCACACCGGAGGTCGGTTCGTCCAAGGGCCGCATTTATGCGGTTTTCGACTTGCAAATAGCCATCATGGCCCTGTGCAATTGCGTGATGTTCGGCTGCGGTGGTCTGGGTGACAACAATTTCTGGCTTATCAATGCTGGTGAGCGAAACCCACCCAGCAGTAACCATGTCGGTGTCGCCGGAGAACTGAACAATAGGAAACTGCTGCGAAGTCGCTTGCGACTGCAACCACATGATCGTGTCGTAGATGGTGTTCATGACGCCCAACGTAGAGCTAACGGGCGCGAGCCGGCTTGCCGGCGAAGCGTCCAGCGACCGAAGGGAGCGGCGTTGAGCGCCATGTTAGGTGCGCCCCTCAGCTGAGACCTCAAAGCTTTCATAGCATTTTGATTCCGGTTGATCATCGTGCCACCACCAAAACACTGGGTCGGACATGCCTTCCTCATAAAACCTAAATACGGTGGATGAATCGTAATGGCTGTAGCCGACATGATCGAAGACATAGCGCCGCCCCGCGACGAATTGCCCGACAGGAAGTGCGTCAAATGTTTCTTTCGCAACGTAGGCTTGCCCAATTGTGAATGGGTGAGATCGCCAAGTAGTGTCTGAAGATGCCATAGCGCCTAACGTGCTAGCTCAGGGGCGACCGGAGGCCGCAGGCCGGAGGGAACCTGACGGCGTAGCCGGCAGGGCGTCCCCTGGAGCGGCGGGTTAGCCCGCTTTGCGTTCAGCATAAGTCCCAACCGAAAAGCACTTGCCCACAGTGGCGGCAAACAAACTTGTAAAGCGCTGAGTCTCCGCCGGGCCGATACCCCTCAGTAGCCCACTTCCACCCCGCCTCATCTTGCTTGTACTCTTTAAGCCAACTTTGCTTTGTTGCCTGCGATGCTGTTCCAACATCGGCAACGGTGGCATCACCGTGAAACTCGCAGGCATCGTTGCAGTGTGAAAGCCAATACTCCTGCTGCCATGAGACGTAACCAGGGGTTCGAAGATTTACTTCTTCGATGACTTCCTCGGGAATGCCAGCTTGATGAAGTGGATAAGAGTCGGCAAACGATGCATCAAGTTTCCTTGCAGCGGAGCCATCGGCAATACACCACGGACACAACGATTCATCCAAATCGTTGGTCGAGTAGACCGGGCCAACATAAATGAACCCGCGATCTCGGCCACAACAAATACATACCTTATCGCTGGCAACGATTGCGCCAGTTCGTAGGGGATCTGGGTGATACCGGAAGCGGGGAAGTGGCTCAGACATAGCGGGCTAACGTTCAGCTTGAGGGGCGGCCCGGCGGCGAAGCCGACGGGGAACCGAGAAGCGCAGCTTCTCGGCCGTCCCCTCGAAGCGATGGTTAGGCCGCATGGGATGGAGTTTCCGGAATAGGTTTGAATGGCCCGCCGGCCCCCAACTGAACTTCAATGCGGTGCCGAATGTAGTCGTCCGGGTGTGCACGAGCCAGCGCAATTGCCTCCGCAATTAAGGGCCGATCAGCAGATTCGTATGCGGACGGATCAAGTCGCAACATCGGGACAATTCGTTGCCGTACCCAGACATCAGCGTTGGACACAAATTCGCGCAGAAGAAGACTGCGGATTTGATTGCGGACTTCGGTTAGGTCTTCATCTCGCGGATTCGCTCCGGCCCAGTAAAGGGCGCTAGCGGCGCCGGCCTTTTCTTCATTTGAGCCGGTTTGGAGGTAGCTCAACAGTCGAAGGTAGATCTCCCGGCTACCCCAAGAACGGACGCATGGTTCGATGTACCAGCGGTTGCCACTTGGGTCGCGTTCCAACACGGCTGCATGCACGAATGCTGCGAGAAGGCGTTTCGGAACCGGCTGTCTTTTGAATACAAGCGCAACGAAGAACTTGCGCTCAGCGTTCGCAAGCGAGTCGGATAGCCATTGCCAGTCCGCAGACGTGTTCTTCTGCACCCGTTTCCGTGCCTCCTGCAGCCGCAAATGCGCCTGCGGCCCACGCTGGTCACGTACTTTCAGCCACAGAGAGAAATGCTCAGCCCAGTCCATGTGTGTGCGGCCTAACGTAAAGTAGACGGCATATTCGCCGCATATTCTGGAACGCCGCCATCCATCCTGGACGACGTGTCAGCCGAAGATGCCCGTGCAGAGCGGCATGGGGCGGTGTCCAAGGTGATATTTGCGGGAATATATGGCGCCCGGACATGGCGCTTGGCTGGGATATGCGGCGGGAGCGCCGTGTATTCCGGTTGCCTGCCGGATATGCTGGCCAACAATGCGGGACGAAAGCCTGAGCTGACAGCCGTTTTGGCTGATGGCCCGTTTATTCGCTGCAAGAAATCCATGGCAAACGCGGCGGTCGTGAATGTGATGCCGTAAGGGTATCACTTTTGCATTCTCTGGAGGGCGGGGGGCTGGGCGCTGTCGTTTGTCAGCGGGCAATGTCGCGAGTGCAGCGCCACAATTTTCGTTAATTAGTTGCAAACTTAAACTAAGTGTTCTACAGTGCACTCAAGCGCACGATTCAGCGCTTGTACCCAAGGAGAACGATCATGGCGAAGCAGCGTATTCATCTGGTCATCATCGATCCGCAGAACGATTTCTGCGATCTGCCGGCGGCGGCTTGTCCGGTCATCGGCGGCGTGCAGCAGGCGCCGGCTTTGCCGGTGGCGGGGGCGGATGCGGATTTGTTGCGGGTGGCGGAGTTGATCCGGGCCGGCGGTGCCGGTTTGAGCGACATTTCGTTGACCCTCGATGCCCACCAGCGCGTCGATATCGCGCATCCGACCTTCTGGCGGCAGGGCGATGGCAGTGCGGTTGGGGCGTTTACGCAGATTCGTGCAGCCGATGTGCGCGCCGGGCGTTTCCTGCCGCGCCGGGCTGAGGCGCTGCCGCGTGTGCTGGCTTATCTGGAGGCGCTGGAGGCGGCCGGGCGGTATGTGCACATGGTCTGGCCGGTGCACTGCGAGATCGGCACCTGGGGCCACAGCGTCCATGCCGCGGTGCGCGCCGCCTACAACGCCTGGGAAGAGGCGAACGCCGCCGTGGTGACCAAGGTGTTCAAGGGCAGCAATCCGTGGACCGAGCACTTCAGCGCCATCCAGGCCGAGGTGCCGGATGCCGACGATGCCGATACCCAGTTGAACGCCGGCTTCCTGGCTCAGTTGGCCGAAGCCGACCTGGTGTTGTTCACCGGCGAGGCAGGCAGCCACTGCGTGCGGGCGACCGTCGAGCATGTGGTCGAAAACTGGCCGGCCGGCGAACTGGGGCGGCTGGTGCTGCTCACCGACTGCATGAGCGCGGTGGGCGGGTTTGAAGCGCAGTACGCCGAATTTCTTGACGACATGCGGCAGCGTGGCTTGCGCCTGAGTACGGCGCAGGCGGTGTTGCCGGAGTTGTTGGCGAACTGCTGACAAATTTGCGCCGTTTTCGGCGTTGACCGCAGGATTTTGCTGGCGCGCCGCGCTAGCTGTCCTGGATTCCCGCTTTCGCGGGAATGACGGTAGCGATCCGTGGCAACGGCAGGAACAAGGAGAAGGAAGATGAACACCATGGCAGAACAACCCGTTGTCCGCAGCTTGCTGGAGAACGACCTCTACAAGTTCACCATGTGGCAGGCGCTGCTGCACAGTCATCCCGGCGCCCAGGCCGAGTACGCCTTCGTCTGCCGCAACACGCCGCTGTTCCCGCTGGCCGAGTTGAAGCCGGCGGTGGATGCCGAGCTGGACCGGCTCTGCTCGCTGACTTTCGCCGACGACGAGCTGGCCTATTTGCGCAGCCTGCGTTTCATCAAGAGCGATTTCGTCGATTTCCTTACCGTCTTCCGCTTCCAGCGCCGTTTCATCGAAACCCGCGTCAATGGCGACAAGCTGGAGATCGTCGCGCGCGGGCCGCTGGTGCATGTGATGGCCTTCGAGATTTTCGTGCTCTACATCGTCAATGAGCTGTACTTCCGCCGCCTGCCGGTGGATGAAAACCTGCTGACGGTGGCGCGCCAGCGCCTGCGCGAGAAGATCGACTTCATCCGCGGCCTGAGCGACGAGCTGTGCTCGGCCGACGAGCCCTTCGTCTTCTTCGATTTCGGCCTGCGCCGCCGCTATTCCGGCGCCTGGCACGCGGAAGTGGTGCGCACGCTGGCGGCCGAGCTGCCGGTCAATTTTCGCGGCACCTCGAACGTGCTCTTCGCCAAGGAAATGGGCCTGACCCCGATCGGCACCATGGCGCACGAGTACCTGCAGGCCTATCAGTCCTTCGGCTTCCGCCTGCGCGATTTCCAGAAGGCGGCGCTCGAAGGCTGGGTGCAGGAATTCCGCGGCGACCTCGGCGTGGCGCTCACCGACGTGGTCGGCATGGACGCCTTCCTCGGCGACTTCGACCTCTACTTCGCCAAGCTCTTCGACGGCCTCCGGCACGATTCCGGCGACCCGGTCGAGTGGGCGGAAAAGGCGCTGGCGCACTACCGCAAGCTGCATATCGACCCGCGCAGCAAGCGCCTGGTCTTCTCCGACGGCCTTGATTTGCCGCGTGCCGTCGCGCTGTTCCGGCGCTATCGCGGCCGCGTCATGACTTCCTACGGCATCGGCACCAACCTGTCCAACGACACGCCGTTTGCCGCGCTCAACGTGGTCATGAAGATCGTCGCCTGCAACGGCCAGCCGGTGGCCAAGCTCTCGGATTCGCCGGGCAAGACCCTGTGCGACGACCAGACCTTCCTCGCCTACCTGCGCCAGGTGTTCGGACGAAAGGACGGTGCATCATGAGCGCGCTGCGTCTGTCGCTGGCCCAGATCAACCCGACCGTCGGCGACATCGCCGGCAATGTCGGGCTGATGAGCGCCGCCGCGCAAAATGCTGCGGTCGACGGCGCCAGCATGGTGATTTTTCCGGAGCTGTCGCTGACCGGCTACTGGCCGGGCGACCTGCTCGATGAAGCGGATTTCCTCGCCCGCGTCGACGCCGGCCTGGCGCAACTTGCCGCCGCCAGCCGCGCCACGCCCGGCCTGTGCTGGGTGGTCGGTGCGCCGACCCGGCGCGAGGGGCCGGGCAAGCGCCTGCACAACAGCCTGCTGGTGCTGCGCGACGGCGAAGTGGTGTTGAGCTACGCCAAGCAGTTGCTGCCGACCTACAACGTCTTCGACGAATCGCGCCACTTCGCGCCGGGGCCGGATGTGGCCCGCGTGCTGCGCGTGGGCGGCGCCCAGGTCGGCTTCCTGATCTGCGAGGACGGCTGGAACGACGACGGCGCCGATTACGCGGTCAATCCCTTCCGCCGCCTCGCCGACGCGGCGCCGGACCTGGTCGTGTCGATCAACGCCAGCCCGTCCAACATCGGCAAGCGCGAGCAGCGGCACGCGCTGTTCGCCGCCGCCAGCCGCCGCCACAAGCTGCCGCTGGTCTATGTGAACCAGATCGGCGGCCACGACCAGCTGGTCTACGACGGCGCGTCGTTTGCGGTGACGCCGGACGAGGGTGTGGTCTTCGAGGCGCCGCGTTTCGTTGCCGCGCAAGTCACGCTGCAATGGGATGGTGCCGCCTTCCGCGCTGGCGACGGCGCGTCGCTGGCGCCGGTGGCGGCGGCCGGGTTGCCGGTGATGGAGTTCTACCGCCGGCAGATCGTCCTCGGCCTGCGCGACTATGCCCGCCGCTGCGGCTTCAAGCAGGTGGTGGTCGGCTCCTCCGGCGGCATCGACTCGGCGCTGACTCTGGCGCTCGCCGTCGAGGCGCTGGGGCCGGAGAACGTCGTCGCGGTGACGCTGCCCTCGCGCTTTTCCAGCAGCGGCAGCGTCGATGACTCGGTGACGCTGTGCGCCAACCTCGGCATCAAGTTGTACACGCACCCGATCAAGGCGCTGGTCGGCCAGTACGAGGCCGATTTCGCCGCCGCCTTCGGCGAGCCGCTGCAAGGGCTGGCGCTGGAAAACCTGCAGGCGCGCGTGCGTGGCACCGTGCTCATGGCCTATTCCAACCGCTACGGCCACCTGCTGCTGACCACCGGCAACAAGAGCGAGATCTCGGTCGGCTACTGCACGCTCTACGGCGACACCAACGGCGGCCTCGGCCTGATCGGCGACCTCTACAAGACCGAGGTCTTCGAGTTGTGCCGCCACCTCAACGCCGCTGCTGGGCGCGAGCTGATCCCGCTGGCGATCATAGCCAAGGAACCGTCGGCCGAACTGGCGCCCGACCAGCGCGACAGCGACAGCCTGCCGCCTTACCCGGTGCTCGACACCATCCTCAAGGTGCTGATCGAGGGCGAGCGCCTGGGCGCGGCCGAGCGCGCCGCCGTGCAGGCCGACTACGCCACGCTCGCCGCCGGCCCCGACGGCCCGGCGCTGATCGCCCGCGTGCGTCGCCTGATCGCCCGCAACGAGTACAAACGCCGCCAGGCACCACCGATCCTCCGCCTGCGCGGCCGCGCCTTCGGCAGCGGGCGGCAGATGCCGATTGCCGCCAAATACGATTGAGGAGCCGAGTATGAGCAAAGAAAAATTCGACATCGCCGTCGTCATCGGCCGCTTCCAGCCCTTCCACAACGGCCACGCGGCGCTGCTGGCGCAGGCACTGGGCTGTGCCGACCGGGTCATCGTCCTGCTCGGTTCGGCGCACGCCGCGCGCAGCGCCAAGAACCCGTTTTCCTGGGAAGAACGGGCGAGCATGATCGCGCTGACGCTGGACGAGGCGACGAAAGCGCGCGTCAGCTTCCTGCCGCTGCGCGACTACTACGACGAACGCCGCTGGCGGGCGGCGGCGCAGGCCGCAGTGCAGGCGCAGGCAGCGGCGGGCGCGCACATCGCGCTGATCGGCCACCAGAAGGATGCGACCAGCGAATACCTGCACGGCTTCCCCGGCTGGACGCTGCTGCCGGCGCCGGCCTACGGCGCAATCAACGCCACCAGCCTGCGCCGCATCCTGTTCGAGGGCGAGGACCGAGCAGCAACGCAGGCGCTGCTCGCCGGTCTGGCGCCGGCCGCCGTCGTCCATTACCTGCTGGGCTGGCTGAACCTGCCGTTCGTTGCCGGCCTGCGCGAGGAACATGCGCGCGTTGAAGCGGGCAAGAAAACCTGGGGCACCGGGCCGTTCATCACCGTCGACGCGGTGGTCACCGCTGCCGACCACGTGCTGCTGATCGAACGCGGCCAGCCGCCCGGCAAGGGCCAGTGGGCGCTGCCCGGCGGCTTCCTGGAACCGCGCGAGCGGGTCTTGCAGGGGGCGATGCGCGAGCTGCAGGAAGAAACCGGCTTCGCGCTGCTGCCGGCGACGCTGGAGAGCCTGCTGCGTGGCACGGCGGTCTTCGACCACCCCGACCGCAGCCAGCGCGGCCGCACCATCACCCACGCCCACTGGTTCGACCTCGGCGACAGCCGGCTACCGGAAGTCGCCGGCGCCGACGATGCGGCAGCGGCGAAATGGGTGCCGATCGGCGAACTGGCGACGATGGAAGGCGAGTTGTTCGAGGACCATTTCATGATCCTCGATCATTTTCTGAAGCTGTCATTCAGGGAATACTGAGCCGCCGACGACGCCCGGGCAGTTGCTGCGGTCAACCCGAAAAATCGGGCTTTTTTGGCAAGTGCCCGCCCTGCTTCAGGGGTGACATGCCCGAACTGGCGGCCTCCTCCGGCAAACCAAAAAAATTCTTTAATTTCTGTCTTGACAGAAATAACCGACACAACTAGAGTGCAGCCATGGAACTCAAACCAATCGCCGAACGCTTCATTCTCCACTGGGGAGAGATGGGCTCCCGCTGGGGGGTCAATCGCACCGTTGCCCAGATCCACGCCCTGCTCTACCTGGCTGGGCGACCGATGGAGGCTGAGGAAATCGCCAGCACACTGGGCGTCGCCCGCTCCAACGTCAGCAACAGCCTGAAGGAATTGCAGTCGTGGAAGCTGATCAGCATTGTCCACTTGCGTGGCGACCGGCGCGACCACTTTGAAACATCGACCGACATCTGGGAACTCTTCAAGCTGATCGTCGAAGGCCGGCGCCAGCGCGAAATCGACCCGACCATCAGCGTCCTGAAATCCTGTCTGAACAATCCCGAACTGGCCGATGAAGAGGCCGGCACGCAGGCCCGCATCAAGGAAACGCTGGAATTCATCGAAACGCTGACCGCCTGGTCTGACGAAATGCTCCGCCTCAAGCCTGACACGCTGATGAAGATGCTGGGCGTTGGCGCCAAGATCAGCCGCACATTGCGCAAGACCAAAGACGAATAAACCATCGACCCACCCGACGGGCCATGCCGGCCCGTTTTTTTGAAGCATCAATTTCTGTTAATACAGAAATAACCGTAACTTCAGGAGAAAATCATGTCACCAACCATCGCCCTCCTCTACCAGATCTCCGTTCCCCTGCTTGCCGGACTGGCGGTCACTTTCTACCTGCGCAACGTGACCCGCAAACTGCTCATCGACCTGTGCGGCACCGCTGACCGGGCCGATTTCTGGCTACGCACCACCAACATCCTGATGCTCGGCGCGCCGCTCGCTACCGTGCTTTTCTTCGGCGACAGCAACTTTGGCAACCCGGAAATCGTTTCCCTGACCAAAATCCTGCGTCAGACGGTGAACCTCAGCCTGATCGGCATCCTGATCGCTGTCGCCCTGTTCTCCCGTGGCGTCTGGAAGCAGATTCCCGCGCTGAACAAGCACCACGCCAACGGAGAAGCGTGATGCGCATCCTGATCTGCGGCGCCAGCGGCTTTGTCGGCCATGCGCTCGACCAGCATCTGACAAAGGCCGGCCATCAGGTAGTACGCGGCCTGCGCCGGCCTCGCCAAGCGGGCGACCTGCCGTTCGATTTCGCCGCCCCCGACCGCGCCGCCTGGACACGCCAACTGGCTGGCATCGACGCTGTAATCAATTGCGTCGGCATTCTGGTTGAAAGCGCTGCCGGCAGTTTTTTCGACCTCCATCAACGCGGGCCGCAAACCCTGTTCGCTGCCTGCGCCGACGCCAGCGTCCAGCGCGTGGTGCAGATTTCGGCGCTGGGTGCGGAACGTGCCGACACGCCCTATTTCGCCAGCAAATATGAAGCTGACCGCTTTCTGATGAGTCTGCCGGTTGCCTGGCAGATCGTTCGGCCCTCGCTGATTTACGGGCCTGACGGGCGGTCGGCAAGCTTCTTCCGCCAGCTTGCCAGCCTGCCCGTGCTTCCCCTGCCGGCTGGCGGAAACCAGCCGCTGCAACCGGTCCATATCGACGACTTGTGCGCAGCCGTTGCCGCCCTGCTCGATCCGGCGACGCCAGCCCGACAATGTCTGGCTCTGGTCGGCCCGGCGCCGCTTACCCTCAAGCAGATGCTGCTCGAATTCCGCCGCGCCATGGGTTTTGCGCCGGCGCTCTGCCTGAGCATTCCGGCCGGCCTGATGCGCGCTGGCGCCTGCCTGCTCGGTCATTTTCCCGGCGCCATGCTGACGCCGGACAGCTGGAAGATGCTGCAAGCCGGCAGCACCGCCGATGCCGGGCCGCTCACCGCCCTGCTCGGGCGCACGCCACGCCAATTAGGCGACTTCATCTCGCCCGAAGCCGGCAAGAGCCACCGTCAAACCGCGCTCGCCGCCTGGCGCAATCCGCTTCTGCGCATCGCCCTCGCGCTGGTCTGGCTGATCACCGCTTTCGTCTGCCTGTTCGCCTATCCGGTCGAAGACAGCCTGCAACTGCTCGCCCGCACCGGCCTTACCGGCGCCACCGCCCAAATCGCGCTCTACGGCGCCATCCTGCTCGACCTTGGCCTGGGCTGGGCGACGCTGTTCCGGCCCGGTCGGCGCCTGTGGCTCGGCCAACTGTTCCTGGTCACCTTCTATTCGGCAGTCATCGCGATCTTCCTGCCCGAATACCTCAGCCATCCCTACGGCCCGATCAGCAAGAACCTGCCGATCCTCGCCCTGCTACTCATCCTTTTCTCGGAGGAAAACGCATCATGAACACCTATCTCTTCGTCAAGGCGCTGCACATCATGTCTTCGGTACTGATGGTCGGCACCGGCTTCGGCACCGCCTACTACCTCTTCTTCACCAACCGCATCGGCCGCGTTTCCAGCATCGCCGACGTTGCCCGCCTTGTCGTCCGTGCCGACTGGTGGTTCACCACCCCGGCCGTCATCTTCCAGCCGCTGTCCGGCATCTGGCTCGCCTACATCGCCGGCTGGCCGCTGACCACGCCCTGGCTGCTCTGGTCCATCGTTCTCTTCGTGCTGACCGGCGCCTGCTGGCTGCCGGTCGTCTGGCTGCAACTGCGCCTGGCAAAAATTGCCCGTGAAACCGACGAACGTAACGAAGCCCTTCCGGCGATTTACTGGCGCTACGCCAGATACTGGGAATGGCTCGGCTACCCGGCCTTCGTCGCGATGCTCGGCGTCTATTTCCTGATGGTCATGAAACCCGACCTTTAACCGCCACAAGGAGTCCGCCATGAACACATCCCTCATGCAGCAAGCGCTTGGTCCGCAATGGGAAAAACTGCCCGCCGCGCTGCAAAAGCATTACCAGGCCGAGCGCCATACCGATGTCGGCACGCTGGATATCGAATACCCCGGCTTCATGCAGGTGCCGCTCAGCCTGCTGCACCGTATCGGCGCCCTGCTTCACCGGCGCGCGCAGGGCGTGCCGACCACGGTGGAAAAGTGGATGGACGGCGAGACCCAGCGCTGGAAGCGCACAGTCAGCCTGGGCGACGGGCGCAACATCTATTTCAGAAGCCACTGGCGGCATGCCGGCGACAACGAGCTGGTCGAGTACGTCAATCCGTTTCTCGGGCTGCGCATGGCGGTGAACGTCGAAGACGGCAAGCTGCATTACACCGGCCGCTACTTCGTCGCCAAACTCGGCCCGGTGAAATTGCCGATTCCCGAATGGCTGCTGCTCGGGCATACCACCATCACCGAAACCGCCCTGGACGACGACCGCTTTGCCATGGATTTCCGGCTCATACATCCGCTGTTCGGGCAGATTTACCGCTACGCGGGGACTTTTCGTGCGTAACATCCGGGCCGATTATTCATGGCGCATTGACGTGCTTGGTGGAAGAATTGCATCCTGCATTTCTTCCACAAGGAGTTCTCCATGACGCTCAGCACCTGGATCATCGCGCTACTGTCCTTCTCCTTGCCTGCGGAGTATGTGCTGGTGGGCAACACCTCGGAGCGCATCGAGCGCCGCGGCCCGCCGGGCCAATACGCCACGCAGGAGTTCCGCTCCTGGGAGGCGCCGGGCGGCAAGTTCGCAGCACTGTTCTACTGGGTGCCGAGCGCGCCCCGCGATGGCGGGCCGATGGTGGCTGCCAGTGAAACGCCCGCCGTCGTGGCCGGGCAGGAAACGAAGATCATCGAGACCTCGATGTTCATGGGCGTTTCGCAGCGGGTACTGGTAACGCACCTGCATTTCAGCAACCCGGAATCGAGAGCGATGATTTATGCCAAGGGCCTCAGCAAAGAGGAGTTCCGAGCCCTGCTGGACAATCTCAGGGTTACCCCGGCGGAAAGCCCGCCCCGCTGAACCGGTTTGCGTGCGCAGACCGGTTCATCACAAGCTCAGGCCTCGGCTACTTCCACGCCGAGGTATTGCCCGATGTCGCGGCTGGCAACGGTCACGCTGACCATGCGCATGATGTCGACAAAATTGGGATCGATGACACGGTAGTAGACCGTGTTGCCCTCACGGCGGCGAGCGACCACATTGGCCCGGTAGAGAATATTCAGATGGCGCGAAATGTTTGCCTGGGTCAGGCCAATATGGTCGACTACCTCATGCACGGGACGCTCTTCCTGGCAGAGGGAGGAGAGGATGCGCAGACGCGTCGGATCGGAGAGCAGCCCAAAATAATGCGCTACGTCTTCGAATAATTGCGTTGTTTCATCCATGTCTTGATCGATCCGGGGGGCTGACTGAGCGCGCATTGTAAACGGATCGCCCCGAAAAACAGTCGGCCGGATCAAATTCTGCGGTCAGCCCGTGATGACGGCCGAAGGAGCGCCCCATCTTCAGGGCAGGATTTCTATTGGCGTCCCCACCTTGACCTGCTGCCAGACGATCTCCATGTCCTCGTTACGCAGTGCAATGCAGCCGTTGGTCCAATTGACGCGCTGGGTCAGTTCCGCCAGATGGCCGTAACCGTTTTTCTGGCCGTGGATCATGATCTGCCCGCCGGGGCGGACGCCCCGCGCGCGGGCGGCGGCGCGATCCCGATCATTCGGGTACGAAATGCGGAGAGACTTGTAATAGGCGCTGTTCGGGTTTCTGGCATCGATGCGGTAGCGCCCTTCCGGCGTCCGCTCGTCGCCCTCCTGCAGCTTGTGGCCCACCGGATTGTCGCCGAAGGCAGCCTGAAATTCATGCAGCCGCTCGCTGCCGGAAAACAGCTGCAATTTGTGCTCAGCTTTCAAAACCCGCACCAGCGTCACGTCTTGCCCGGCGAACGCAACATGGGCAAAGAGGGAAAGCAGGCAGGCAATGAGCGTATTTTTCATGGCCGCCATTTTACGGGCGAACCAGAGATGCAATTTGCATCTTCCGCGGTGAACCCGAAAAAATGCCGTTTTTTCGGGTTCACCGTGGCAGCCTTCAGCCCGGCGTAGCCGGTGAATCCACTGCCTGTGCCGCGTCAAGCAGGCGCTCGCACTCGACCATCATGGCCTCGCCCAGTTCCGAATGGTAGTTGGGGTCGAGGGATTCCATCATTTCATGGGTGGTGAAAAGCCCCGCCTCGCGAGAAAGGGTGGCGACGATCTGGCGGGCCAATTGATCGCCAAGACCGGAAAGCTTCTTGCGTTCATCCAACGGCAGGCTGCGCCCGTTGCGGGCCAGCCAGTCGGCGGCAAGGCGTGCGCCCTGCCCTTCGTTGATCCACTCGCCGTGTTCGTAATAAGCGGACAGGCGTTCGGCGGCCAGCGCAAAAATCAGGGCGACCCGCGTGCCGCGCTCGCTCGGTACGCCCCGTCCGGAAAAGCCGCTCACCCTTCGCGCCGCCGGAATATCCAGTGGGTATCGTCGGAAGCTTCCGGCACGTAGGCATAGCCGTCGCTGTCAAAATCCTTCAGGCCCTCCGGCTCGACAAGGCGGTTCGTCACGGCAAAGCGCGTCATCAGCCCGCGCGCCCGCTTGGCGTAGAAGCTGATGATCTTGTACTTGCCGCCCTTCCAGTCTTCAAACACCGGCTGGATCACCGTGCCCTTGATCTTGCGACCGACGGCAGCCTTGAAGTATTCCTCGGAAGCGAGATTGACGACGACCGGGCGCGGCATGTCGGCGAGTTCGGCGTTGATCGCATTGAGCAGGGTTTCGCCCCAGAAGGCGTAGAGATCCTTGCCTGCCTTGTTCGCGAATTTCGTACCCATCTCCAGGCGATAGGGCTGCATCAGGTCAAGCGGCCGGAGCATGCCGTACAGCCCGGAGAGGATGCGGACATGCTGCTGGGCGAAATCGAGATCGTCGGCCGACAGGGTTTTCGCCGCCAGGCCGTCGTACACATCGCCATCGAAGGCGAGCACCGCCTGCTTGGCGTTGTCCGGTGTAAAGGGCAGCGACCAGTCGGCATAACGGTTGAAATTGAGCATCGCCAGCGGGTCGGAAAGGTCCATCAGATTGGCGATATCGGCCGGCGACAGCTTGCGCAGCTGCTTGATCAGCTTCTCGGAATCCTTCAGCCAGGACGGCTGGGTAAAGGTGGGAACGTGCGGCGGCGTCTTGTAATCGAGCGATTTGGCGGGCGACAGGAAGATAAGCATGGCGGATCTGAAGATTTGTGCGTTGCGCCATTTTACCGATAGCGACACCAATTCGGACGACATCGCACCGGCACCACGAAAACTCTCAAATATCTTAAATATATCAAAACAACTTGAAAAATTAGAATATCAGAATACAATTTAGCTGCGGCAAGACAAGGGAACGATTCCAAAAAAAGGGGGTTATCGTGTTCAGACCCATGCTCAAAGCCCTGCTTTTTGCAGGAGCCTGCTTCATCTCTCTGGCCCAGGCGGCCGATCTCAAGGAAATTCAGGCTCGCGGCGAATTACGCCACCTTGGCATTCCCTACGCCAACTTCGTAACTGGTAGCGGCGACGGCTTCGATGTCGAGATCACCCGCGGTTTCGCCCAACATATCGGTGTTCGTTACAAGCTGGTTTATTCCGACTTCTATTCCATCATCCGCGACCTGCTCGGCAAGGATGTCGTGCGCAAGGACAACGAGGTACTGCTCGAAGGCGATTTCCCGATCAAGGGTGACATGATCGCCACCGGCTTCACCGTCCTGCCGTGGCGGGAAAAGGTTCTGATGTATTCGACCCCGACCTTCCCGTCGCAGGTCCTGCTCGTTGCCCGCGCCGACTCGCAGCTCAAACCCATTCAGGATAGTCCGGACCTGGCTCGCGACATCACTCAGACCAAAGCCCTGATTGGCAAGCGCAGCCTGCTCGGCATGGAGCGGACCTGCATTGATCCGGGCAATTACGGCCTCAAGAACAAGGGCCTGGACCTGCGCTCCTACACGAAAAGTTCGAATCTCAACGAAATCGTCCCCGCCCTGCTAAACAATGAGGCGGAATTGACCTTGCTCGACGTGCCTGATGCCATTCTCGACCTACGTAAATGGGCCGGCAAGATCAAGGTTCTGGGCCCGATCTCGGAAGAACAGAAACTGGCCGCAGCCTTCCCGAAAGACGCGCCAATGCTGCGTGACGCCTTCAACGAGTATCTGCGCAAGATCAAGGCAGACGGCACCTATGATCGCCTCGTCGACAAGTACTACCCGGGTATCCGCAGCTATTTCCCGACCTTTTTCTGAAACTCGATAAATGCTCGCTGCGCTGCGTCAGAAGCTGATTGCCAATTGGCCCCTGTGCCTGGCAATCGTTTTCAGCGCCTATTCCTGGTGGTTGCTGGGCAGTCTTTACCAATCGCAACAACAGATACGACAGGATGCCGAGCAACAAAATATAGCCGGCGCCAAGGAGCAGGCCGCGCTTTACGGCGTCCTGCTCAATGACTTCCGCGTGCACATCCGGGCGCTTGCTGAATCCCCCGAGATTGGTAACTACCTGACCAACCGCAATCTGGGCATGTCCCTGCGCTATGGACTCAACGCCAACATTTTCGACATCCAGGCCCGCCTGGATCGACTTGCCGGTCAAAAGAGCCATCGTAGCAGCCCGCTATTCCTGCGCCTCCTGTATATCGACGATCGCGGACAGGTGGTCGCCGACACCTCACGCAGCTCTCCGGACGACACACCAGCGGGAGACGCGTCCCAGCAACTGTCCATTGACCGGCCCCGACAGCAGATCGTCATCCGCGAACCGGTCCGCATGCGCGACCAGGAAGGCGGTAGCGTCATTGGCATAGCCAGCCTGGCGACGCTCTCCGACGACAGCCGCTCGCCGCGCGATGGCAAGCAGATGATGGAACTCCTGATTGACGAACACGGAACAGAAATCAGCCAGGGCACGCTGACTCAAGCCCTCTCGGAAGCAACGCGCAACCGGTTGGCCAAATTGCCGAACAGCGCGCTGCAGAGCGTAACACTGCCGGATGCGGACATCGAAGGCACCTGGCTGGCCACGCAGCAGCAAATCCCGGACAGTACATTGGGCATCGTCCAGCTTTTCCGGCCCGAATCGATTGCCAGTCAGCTCATTTCCTCCGGCTTCCTGGCCGGTGCGGCGGCCATCCCGCTGCTCGTCATCCTGTTTGCGCTCATGTTCCAGCGCATGCAACGTGTCGGCAAGGCGCTCCGCTACAGCCGGAAACGCTTCGAGACGGTCTTCGAACACATCAGCGACGCCATCCTGCTGCTGCCGCTCGACAGTTTCCGCATCAACGAGGTCAATCCACGCATGCTGAGCATGTTCGGGTATCGCCGCGACGAGTTGGCGACACTCGGGATTGCCGACCTGTCGTCGGTTGAGGACGGATTTACCGCCGCACGCTGGGCCGAATACCAGGCAAAATCGCTGACTGACGGAATGCAATTCTTCCCGTGGCTGGCAAGGGATCGCAATGGCCGGACATTCTGGCTCGATGTCAGCATGCTGCGCGCCCCCATCGATGATGGCGATCTCGTCCTCGTTCTGATGCACGACATCAGTCACAGCAAAAAACTGGAGCAGGAACTTCGCGACACGCTGAGCTATCAGCAGCAACTCAACAAGAAGCTGGAAGAAGCGCAGGGGCAACTGCTCCAATCGGAAAAAATGGCCTCGATCGGCCAGTTGGCTGCTGGCATTGCCCACGAGATCAACAATCCCATCGGCTTCATCAAGGCCAACATCGGCAGCCTGAAGAGCTACGTCGAAGACTGTTTCCGCCTTATCGACGCCTACCAGCGCCTGACGCCGGCTGACGCCTCGGAAATCCACGCCATCCGCGCCGAGATGGATTACAACTTCATGCGCGAGGATTATCCCGGGCTGATCCACGACACCATCGACGGCATCGAACGGGTGCGCAAGATTGTCCTCGACATGCGCAACTTCTCGCACATCGACAGCAGCGAATGGGAGGCGGCCGACCTGCATGCCGGAATAGAAAGCACCCTCAACGTCGTGTGGAACGAGCTCAAGTACAAAACCACGGTGATCCGCGAATTCGGCAGCTTGCCACACGTCGAATGCCTGCCTGGCCAGATCAATCAGGTAATCATGAATCTCCTGGTAAACGCCGCGCACGCCATTCCCGAAAAGGGTGAAATTCATATCCGGACTGGCACTGAGCACGACGAGGTGTGGATCGAGATCGAAGACAACGGATGCGGCATTCCCGAAGAAAACATCAACCGCATCTTCGACCCCTTCTTCACCACAAAGCCGGTCGGCAAAGGCACCGGACTCGGCCTGTCCATGGTCTACGGCATCGTCAAGAAACATAACGGCCGAATCGACATCGACAGCAAAGTCGGCCTGGGCACACGATTCCGTATCCACCTCCCGGTCAAACGGGCACCAACTCCGACCGAATCCCAGACCAACATTCAAGTACAGGCAGCATGACCATGGAACCTACCCTGCTGATCGTCGACGACGAACCCTCCATCCTGAGCGCCCTGAAGCGCCAGTTGCGTGGCAGCCCCTATCGCATTCTGTCGGCCAACGGCGGACAGGAAGGCCTCGGCGTACTGGCCGAAAACGACGTGCATGTCGTCCTCACCGACCATCGCATGCCAGCGATGAATGGTGTCGATTTCCTGGCCAAGGTTACCGAACACTATCCGCAAACCATCCGCATGGTACTTAGCGGCTACGCCGAAACCGAAGCGATCACCGATGCCATCCGCCGTGGCTATGCACGGAAGCTCCTCACCAAGCCTTGGGATATCGACGAACTCAAAGGCAATATCGACGAGGCTTTTGCGCTTTTCACCCTGATGGCGGCCTGAAGGGCTGCCATAGCGCGGCCAAGTCCGCATCATCGGAAGCAAAGCGCTAAAGCCCTTCCCGGCTGGTAAAATTCGGTTTTTGAGTTATCTGGAACACCGATGAAACGCACCCGCTTCGGCTCGCGCGACCGCATTTCGCGCGACGCTGCCGAACTTCAGCGCCTGGCCACCGGCCTTTCCGAATCTGGCGGCAAGCTTGAGGACAGCTACTGGGAAAGCCACCTGGCCGGCATGATCGACGGGCTGCTCAAGAACGGAGCGGAAGACGACATCAACACCGCACTCGACCGCCTCTTCGAAGCCAACCCGCGCGCCCACGACGAACTCGCCGACATGGTCGAGTCGCGTGCCGAGGCCGGTCAGCTGGAAATCTCCGGCAAGCTCTTCGACATCCAGCTGTTTGCAGCCCCGGTTCTCGCCTGGTCGCGCTTTTCGATTCCCGCCGCCTCCTTGCCGAAAAGCACGCTCGCTGCGCTGGCCGTTCATCTTGGCGCACACGTCTTCGGCGCCGAAACCCGCCTCGCGCTGGCCGACTTTCTGTTCAGCCCCGACCAGTTGCCGCGCAGCTTCTGCGACACCTGGCAACTCACCCAGGCACTCGGCCAGGCCACACAGCTCGGGCAGCACCTGAAGGTCGACACCGACGGCATGCCGGAAACCAACCGTTTTCTCTCCGATGTCCGCTACCTGGTCGGCGCCATCGCCGTACCCCGCGGCGAAGCCCCCTTCCGCTGGAACGAGAAGGACAGTACCCGGGAAGCCGCGCTCAAGGAATGGATCAAGCAGGGCAGCCCCAATCTCGAACCGCTGCTCACCGGCTGCGCCTGGCAACCGCTGCTGCCGGACGCCTACCACGCCTCCTGCCGCAACGCCGACCGCCTGTCGCGGCCGTACTCGCTGAAGGCTTCCGTCGCCTTCCTGCAAACCATGCTCGGCCTCATGCCGGCCGACATCCGCGCCGTCGTCGGCCCCTGCTACGACCGCCGCATGGAGGAATACCGCATCGGCCTCGGCCCGACCACCGGTGATGCGGTTTACCACGGCATCGTCTGGCCGCTGCTCGGCGCCGAAGACGAAGCCACCGACGCCGCCGGCGAAATCGAAACCGTGCTGCGCGAAGCCGGCGTCAAGGACGTGCTCTTCCTCGACCACCATTTCCCGATGGAATTCTGCGACGACTGCGGCGCCCCCTTCTTCCCCAACCGCGAAGCCGAACTGGTCCACGCCGAAATGCCGGAACAACCGGCAGCCAATTCGCAGGTTCTGCATTGATCAATGGGTATGTTTGAAACGCAGAGGCGCAGAGAAAACCGAACCCGTTTTCTTTGCCTTTCCCCTCTGCGCCTCTGCGCCTCTACGTCTGGCCTTCATTCATGAAAACCACGACCAACGCTGACTGGCTGGCGCGTAGTCAGGCCGCCGTCTGGCACCCTTGCACGCAGATGCAGCACCACGCGCAGACCGGCACGCCCGGCCACCTGCCGCTGGTGCCCATTGCCCGCGGTGAAGGCGCCTGGCTTGTCGACTTCGACGGCAAGCGTTACCTCGACGGCATCAGCTCGTGGTGGACCAACCTTTTCGGCCACGCCAACCCGCGCATCAACGCGGCGCTGCGCGAGCAACTCGAGACGCTCGAACACGTCATGCTGGCCGGCTTCACGCACCAGCCGGTAGTCGAGCTTTCCGAGCGATTGAGCGCCCTGACCGGCGGCGCCCTCGGCCACGCCTTCTACGCCTCCGATGGCGCTTCGGCCACCGAGATCGCGCTGAAAATGAGCTTTCACTACTGGCGCAACGTTGGCCGGCCGGAGAAGACTGAATTCCTCTGCCTCGCCGGCAGTTACCACGGCGAAACGGTCGGCGCGCTGGCCGTCACCGACGTTGCCATCTTCAAGGACGCTTACGCGCCGCTGGTCCGCGCTGCCGCGCACGTCCTGCCATCACCCGATTTCCGCTTGGCTGAAGCCGGCGAAACGCCGGCCGACGTCGCCCGCCGCGCCGCCGCTGCACTTGAAGCCCACCTCGAAAAACACGCCGATCAAATCGCCGCCCTCATCGTCGAACCCCTGGTGCAAGGCGCCGCCGGCATGGCGATATACGACCCCGAATACCTGCGACTCGCCCGCCAGCTGTGCGACCGCTTCGAAGTGCACCTGATCTGTGACGAAATCGCCGTTGGCTGCGGCCGCACCGGCACTTTCTTTGCGCACGAACAAGCTGAAATCCGGCCCGACCTCATGTGCCTGTCGAAAGGCATCTCCGGCGGCTACCTGCCGCTGTCCATCGTCCTTTCCAGCGACACCGTCTACAACGCCTTCCTCGACGACTCGGTCGCCCGCGCCTTCCTGCATTCGCACAGCTACACCGGCAATCCGCTGGCCTGCCGCGCGGCGCTCGCCACGCTCGACATTTTTGCCGAGGACGACGTTGTCACGGTCAACCTGAAAAAAGCCCAAAAAATGGCAAGCGCCCTCGCCCCGCTGGCTGCTCACCCGCAGGTCAAACACCTGCGCCAGCGCGGCATGATCGCTGCCTTCGACGTCGCCACCGACGACCCGCACTTCTCGCGCAAGTTCTACCGCGCCGCGCTCGACCGCGAAGCGCTGATCCGCCCCATCGGCAACACGGTCTACCTGATGCCGCCCTACATCGTCAGCGATGCCGAAATCGCCCACCTCGGCCAGGCCGTGGCCGGTGCGCTCGGCGAGGCCCTGGCCTGAGCAGCAAGCGGATTCGGCAAACGACAGCGCCATGACCATCACGCCCTTTCAATCACTGGCCTGCCCGCTCGACGGCGCGCCCCTGCATCGCCACGGCACGGCCTGGCGCTGCGCCGCCGGCCACAATTTCGACATTGCCGGCGAGGGCTACACCAACCTGCTGCCGGTCCAGAAAAAGCGCTCGCGCGACCCGGGCGACAGCAAGGAAATGGTCGCCGCGCGTCGCCGCTTCCTCAACGCCGGGCATTACCAGCCGATTGCCGCCGCCGTCGCCCGTAGCGTGCTGGCCGGCCTTGCCCCGGACGCCACCAGCTGCTGCCTCGACGCCGGCAGCGGCGAAGGCTACTACCTGCGCCAACTCGCCGCCGCAACGGGCGACGACCACGCCCTCGCCCTGCTCGGCCTCGATATCTCAAAGTGGGCGGTACTCTCAGCCGCCAAGCAGGACAAGCGGGTGAACTGGGTGGTCGGCAGCAACGCCAACCTGCCCGTGCTGCCCAGAACGCTCGACCGCGTGCTCTGCCTGTTCGGCTTCCCCGTCTATGCCGAATTTGCCCGCGTACTCCGCCCCGGCGGCGAACTTCTGCAGGTCGACGCCGGACACGATCACCTGCGGCAACTGCGCGAAATCATCTACCCGACCCTCAAGCCCGAGCGCACCACCGAAGCCCCCACGCCCGAAGGCTTCACCCCGCTTGGCAGCGAAACCCTGCGCTTCGATTTCGCGCTGGAAGACCGCGAACAAATCGCCGACCTGCTCGCCATGACCCCGCACCTCTACCGCGCCAGCGCCGAAGGGCGAGCCAAGGCCGCAGCACTGACTTCAATCGCACTTACCGCAGACGTCCGCCTGACGCGCTTTCAACGCAATCCGGCCTGAGAACACGGCCCTCGGCAGAACGCCGAAGCCACCCGACAGGGGTCAGCGCCTTGCCGTTTTTTGCGAAATTTTCGGGTTGACCGTGGAAGATGGTCGGACGACGTCTGGCAGCATTCGGCCAGAAGCGGCCAGTTCATATGCGATATGATTTCATCCGTTTAACATACAACGCTGGAAGGACAATCTTGAAGCTCTTTCAGATTTGGCGTCAATTCGCAACATCAGCTGCATACATCCTCTTTTTGGGACTTTCCTTTTGTGTCGGACTGGAAATGCTATGCGTCGGCGTTTTCCTTATGCCAGATGTCTTTGGGCTAAGCAAAATTCCAAGTCTACAAGGAGTAGGGATGGCATTCTTTGGAATATGCTACTTTTTGTCTGTGGCATTATTTTTGGTTTCTGCCTTACTTGTCCCCGTCGCATCCTTTATTGGTTTTTTTTCGGGTAACTTAGGGCCAACATTCATTTCGCTGTGTATCTACTTGGTCCAGTATCACCAAGTTGGGGATACAACCCAGTGGGCAATTGCACCGCTACTTATTCTCTGTGTTCTCCTGCTGAGTCTTCGGTGGTTCAGAAACTTGACGAAAAAACCTCTCGCATTGAGTTGATAAGAATACTTTCTTGTCCGCTTTGAGTCGGGTACTGACATTTAACTGCCGCTCCGTGAACGACAGCAAAGGCTGAAATCCAGCCTCTTTCGCGCAGCAACAAACCCCTACTGCGTGACCAACCCCCGCCCAGGTTACTCAGACAGACTAATCCTCAATCCGCCGAACCCGCGCCCGATAATCATCCACGTTATCGCCATCGATGCGCGTCCGCTGCGTGCCGGTAATCTCGTCGACTTTCTCGTCCGACCCCGTCACCGGCTTTGCCTCGACCTTGGTTTCGCGCTCGAAGCCGTGTGATTTGTCGGTGTTGCGGTAGTACCGGTACAAGGTCCAGTACAGCGCGGTGGCGCCGGCGGGGCCGATGAGGAGGAGCCAGAGTCCGCTGTCGTCGCTCATGAGAAAGCCACCAAGATCGCGAGGGCGATGGTTTCGAGGATGGTGCCGACGGTGATCGCGGCGAGCAGCAGTTTCCATTGCTGCACGGGCACGCTGCCCATGGTTTCGCCGGTGCGGCCGTTGACCGCGATGTAGTGCAGCATGCCGCCGTTCCTGCCGGGCTGATGGTAGGAGTAAAGCCAGACGGGCAGGTACATCGAGACCCAGCGGGTGCCGTGGACGTCGAGCTTTTCCTGTTCCCAGCGCACGCCGCGGTCGTAGCGGCGCACCGAACCCTTTACCCGGGCGCGGCCAATTGACAGGAGTTGGTGTTCCAGCCTCGGCTGCAGGTGTTCGATGTTGCTGTTGCGCTTTTCGGAGGTAAAACCGGACAGGTAAGAGGCGTTCCACTTCAACGCGTTTTTGGTGTCGAACGGCAGGATGGTGTTGATGATGTTATTGGTATTGACGCTGGTATCAAGGTTGCCGCGTTCGCTGGATGATTCCAGCGGCAAATCATCGACGGTGAAATCGACGTGTCGTTCGACCCGATAGATGTCGGCGTCGTAGTAGGTTTGCTTGTCGTTGCCGGAGCCTCGGGTGTATTCGCGGGTCTTGACCTCACCCTTGCCGGCGACATCGACGCTCGCGTTGCCGTCAACGATCATGTAGGGCAGGTAGACGCCTGTGACGTTTTCGGGGGTGAATTGGGCCTTGAATGCCTTTAGCGCGAAAAGCCGCCGTTTGTCGACAAACTGGCGGATACGCGCCACCGCGTCGTCTTTCTTGATGTGGAAGGGCAGGACGGCGTCAGGCACGGCGCCATTGTCGATCTGCTCGTTCACGCCGAAGACGTGGCGGCACCAGTGGCAACGGGCGGTCATCGCGTTTTCGGTGTTGATCGTTACCTCGGCACCGCAGCCGGTGCACTTGAAAGTCATCAGCGTGGCAGCAGCCTCGGCGGCAATATCGCGTGCACCGGAAGCAATGACGGTGCCCTTGAGATCGGCGATGCCCTCACCCAGCCCAAACAACTCCTCGACCCGCTCGCCTTTCCAGTGGTGTCCGCAATGCTGGCAGACCAGGGCATCGGTGCCGGGCTTGAGGCTGATTTCGCTCGAACCGCAACTGGGGCAGCGATTGGCACCGTCGGCGAGTTCGGCCGCGGCGGTGTCGATGATGACTGGATCGGGCGCTTCCAGTTCCTTGCGGATTGCCTCGGGCAGGGTCGGATCGACCGGCTGGCTGCCGGGCAAGGGCGGCACGTCCTGCGGCGAACCCGCGCCACTGCCGCCGACCTCCTCCGTCGCTGCCCGCCCAAGACCCATGACACCCCCGTTGATTATTCATTGAGACCAGAAACTGAATCCGGGGCGAGTATCGCCGCGCTTTTCGTTTCATGTCAAACGGGATTGTGAAGGCCGGGTCAGGCGAAAAAACGGGGTGGGCAGAGCCGCACCCCGCAGGGTTTCAGCACTGCAGGGCCTGGCGCGTCTTGCCATCAGCGGCGCCCGGCGCAACCGCCTGCTTGCCGTAGCGCGCCACACTCAGGTCTTCGACGCTGATCTCCGGAACCCGGCCGCTGATCAGGTCGGCGATTACCCGGCCGGTGCCGGCGGCCATGGTCCAGCCCAGCGTGCCGTGCCCGGTGCTCAGCATGAGGTTGGCGTAACGGGTCTTGCCGATGATCGGCGTGCCGTCCGGCGTCATCGGGCGCAGGCCGGTCCAGAATTCGGCCTTGCTGACATCGCCACCCTTGGGGAACAGGTCGCTGACGATAAATTCCAGCGTCTTGCGCCGGCTTTCATCCAGACTGAGATCGAAGCCGGAAAGCTGGGCCGTGCCACCGACGCGGATGCGGTCGCCAAGGCGCGTCACGGCGACCTTGTGCGTTTCGTCCATGAGGGTCGATTCCGGCGCCATGGCCGGATTGGTGATCGGTACCGTGATCGAGTAGCCCTTGACGGGATAGACCGGAATGTCGATGCCAACCGTCTTGAGCAGCGCCGTGGAATAACTGCCCAGCGCCAGCACGTACTGGTCGGCGGTGAGGGTGCCGGCGGCGGTGCGGATGCCGGTGATGCGGCGGCCATCCTGCTCGATGCCTTCGATGGCGGTTCCGAACAGGAATTTGACGCCCAGCGCTTCGGCCATCCGAGCCAGGTTTTGCGTGAATTTGAAGCAGTCGCCGGTTTCATCACCCGGCAGGCGCAGTGCGCCGACGAACTTTTCCTGCACCGGCGCCAGCGCCGGTTCGTATTCGAGGTAGCCGGCACGGTCGAGCACTTGGAACGGCACACCGAATTCCTTGAGGATGTCGACATCCTTGCCGATGCCGTCAAGCTGCTTTTGCGTGCGGAACAGTTGTACGGTGCCCTTGGCGCGTTCGTCGTAGCTGATGCCCGTTTCGGCACGCAGGGCTTTCATGCAGTCGCGGCTGTATTCGGCCACTCGCACCATGCGGCTCTTGTTGACCTGATAAGCCGCTTCCGTGCAGTTGCGCAGCATCGACAGCCCCCAGCGCCACATGGCCGGATCGAGCATGGGCTTGATGACCAGCGGGCTGTGGTGCATCAACATCCACTTGATGGCCTTGAGCGGCACGCCCGGCCCCGCCCAGGGCGCGGAGTAGCCGGGAGAAACCTCGCCGGCGTTGGCAAAGCTGGTTTCCAGTGCCGGACCGGGCTGGCGATCGACCACCGTGACCTGATGGCCCGCCTTGGCCAGATAGTAGGCAAGCGTGGTACCGATGACGCCACTGCCGAGAACGAGGACATGCATTTGGATTCTCCTTGAGGAAACCGTGCCGGTTATGTGAACCTCAATAGCGATTCCCGTGCCACACCACAATATTGTTTATAAACAACGTATTACAAATCACCACCAGGGAATCAACCGGAAAACCGTAGTGAAATCGATACACAATCGCCGTCAAAACCCGAATGACGAATATAAATTCATTATTTTTCAATGCGATGAGTCAATTGTATTACAATCAATACACTGTATTCATTTCGCGACACACGCCATGCGCATTGATGTCTTTTTTTCCGACCGCGTCGGGATCGCCCAGGAAATACTGGCGGAGCTGGCTCGCCGCAGCCTGAACGTGACTGCGGTCGAAGTCGAGCCGCCACATATCTTCATCGAGGCCCCGGCTGTCGATCAGGGTGATCTCGACGGATTGCGCCGCCAGTTGCTGCAAGTTGCCGGGGTACGCACCGTCGAGCCGGTGGGCATGCTGCCTGGCGCGCAACGCCGGCTTTATCTCGACGCGCTGCTCGCCTCGCAACCCGACCCGGTACTGGCCATCGACGAAGCCGGCCGCATCGTCGTCGCCAATGCCGCCGCGATCAACGCCAGTGGCATGCAGGAAACATCGCTGATCGGTGCCGCCATTCAGGACGTGATCGGCAACCCGGCCCTGCTCCGCGAGCTGGTCGATGGCGATTACCACCTGCCGACCTGCGAGATCGTCATGAACGGCGAGCCCTACATGCTGGAAACGCTGCCGCTGCATGAAGCCGGGGGCCGCGTTGCCGGTGCGGTGCTGACGCTGCATGCGCCAAGCCGTCTGGGCGAGCGGATGAGCGCCCTGCAAAACTACGATGCCGGCGGCTTTGAAGCCATTCTCGGCAACTCGCCGGAAATCGCCCAGCTCAAGCAGCGCGCCGCGCGCATGGCGATGGTCGACGCGCCCTTGCTGATTACCGGCGAAACCGGCACCGGCAAGGAATTGCTGGCCCACGCCTGCCACGCTGGCAGCGGACGGCGCAGCCAGCCTTTTTTTGCCCTGAACTGCGCCGCGCTGCCCGAAAACCTGGCGGAGAGCGAACTGTTCGGCTACACCGCCGGCGCCTTCACCGGCGCGCTGCGCGGCGGCAAGCCCGGGCTGCTCGAAATGGCGGATGGCGGTACGGTTTTTCTCGACGAAATCGGCGAGATGTCGCCCTACCTGCAAGCCAAGCTGCTGCGTTTTCTCAATGACGGCAGCTTCCGCCGGGTGGGCGGCGACCGCGAAGTGCGGATGAACGTGCGCATCATCAGCGCGACACACCGCGCGCTGGAAGACCGGGTGAGCAGCGGCCATTTCCGTCAGGATCTGCTCTTTCGCCTCAACGTGCTCAACCTCCACGTGCCGCCGCTGCGCGAGCGCCCCGGCGACATCCTGCCGCTGGCCCAAACCTTCATCAGCCGGGCCTGCGCGCAGGCTTCGCGCCCGCTCATGCGCCTGTCGCAAGGCGCCAGCGCAGCCCTGTTGAGCAATCCCTGGGTGGGCAATGTGCGGCAGTTGCAAAACGTCATTTTCCGGGCGGTCACAATGGCAGAAGGCAATGTCATCCAGGTCGAAAACCTTGAACTGGCAGAGGAAAGCACACCCGGAAGCAGCCTGCCCGACGACGAGATCAGCACACTGGACGCTGCCGTCGCCGCATTCGAGAAAAACCTGCTGGAAAAACTGCACCGCGAATTCCCCTCCAGCCGCCGCCTCGCCAAACGACTGGGCACGTCGCACTCTGCCATCGCCCAGCGCCTGCGCCGCTACGGCATTTCGTGAAGCCTTCCGGCCGGGCGCGTGATGCACGACAATGCGTGCTTGTGCCCATCGCCCATCGACATGACTGAAGATCTCAACGCCCGACTCGCCGCAGAATTGCAGGAAATCGCCGCCAGCGGCCTGACCCGCCGCCGTCGCGTGCTCGAATCGCCCTGCGGCCGGATTGCTACGGTCGACGCGAAAAAAGTGCTTAATTTTGCCAGCAACGACTACCTCGGGCTGGCCGGCAATTCCGACATCGCCCAGGCCATGGCCGACGGCGCGCTGCGCTGGGGTGCCGGCAGCGGTGCCTCGCACCTGGTCAGCGGCCACTTGGCGCCGCATGAGCAGTTCGAACAGTCCATCGCCACCTTTCTCGGCTTTCCCCGCGCGCTCAGCTTCTCCACCGGCTATCTCGCCAATCTCGCGATCATTCCCACGCTGGCCGGGCGCGGCGCCGCCATTTTTGCCGACAAGCTCAACCACGCCTCGCTGATCGACGCCGTGCAACTGGCCAAGGCCAACGGCGCCGACAGCCAGCGCTATCCGCACAACGACATGGCCGCGCTCGAACGCCAGCTTGCCGCAAGCACGGCGACCACGAAAGTGATCGTCAGCGATGCCGTGTTCAGCATGGACGGCGACCTCGCGCCGCTGCCGCAACTCGTCGCGCTGGCTGAACGCTTCGATGCCTGGCTGGTCATCGACGATGCCCATGGTTTCGGCGTGCTTGGTACACAGGGCCGGGGCAGCCTCAGCCATTTCAACCAGCCGGCCGCGCCGCGCATCCTGCTCATGGGCACGCTCGGCAAGGCAGCCGGTGTCGGCGGCGCCTTCGTCGCCGGTTCGGAAATCGCCATCGAATACCTGCTGCAACGCGCCCGCAGCTACATTTTCACCACCGCCGCGCCGCCCGCCGTGGCTTGTGCGCTGTCGAAAAGCCTCACCCTGATCGCCGACGGCAACGCCCGCCGCGCCAACCTGTTCGCCCGCATTGCCCAGTTGCGCGACGGTCTGGCCGGGCTGCCCTGGCAGCTGCTGCCTTCCGCCACCGCCATCCAGCCGCTGGTCGTCGGCGACAACGAAGCGACACTCGCACTATCGAAGGCGCTTTGGGAACGCGGCCTGTGGGTGCCCGCCATACGCCCGCCAACCGTACCCAAAGGCACTGCCCGCCTGCGCATTTCCATCTCCGCCGCGCATGAGACCGCGGACATCGACCAACTGACCCACGCCCTCAAGGAACTGGCATGAACGCCCCCTTCGTTTTCCTGCCCGGCTGGTGCCTCGGCCGTGGCCCGCTGAATGCTGCGGTCAACGCGAAAAATGGCCATATTTTCGATTTACCCGGTTATGGCGACGCCCCCCTGATCGCTGATTTCGATGCCGCCGTCACCGACATCGCCGAGCGCCTGGCACCCGGGAGCACGCTCGGCGGCTGGTCACTCGGCGCCCAGCTGGCGCTGGCCATCGCCGCCCGCCACCCGGACAAGGTCGGCAAGCTGCTGCTGGTTGCCGGCACGACCTCCTTCGTCCAGCGCGAAGGCTGGCCGCACGGCATGGCACCCGAAGTACTCGCCGATTTCACCGCCGCCATCGCGGCCGATGCGGAAGCCATGCTGCCCCGCTTCGTCGGCGGTTTCAACCGTGGCGATGCCCGAGCCAAGGCCGTCACGCTCGAGCTGCTGCAACTCGCCGATCCGCGCCCACCCGCCGCCACGTTGGCCACCGGCCTCGGCTGGCTGCGCGAGGTCGACCTGCGCGCCGACGCAACACAGGTCAAGGCGCCGACCCTGCTCATCCACGGCGCGACCGACCCGCTGATGCCGCTCGCTGCTGCCGAAGCGCTTGCTGTGCTGATTCCCGGCGCGCGGCTGGAGGCCTTTGCCGATTGCGCCCACGCCCCGTTCATTTCCCGACCGGACGACTTTCTCGCCTGTCTCGACACCTTTCTGAATGAGCACTGAGCGCCCCCCCAAGGCACGCATCCGACAATCCTTCGAGCGCGCCGCCCCGACCTACGACAGCGCCGCCGGCATCCAGCGGGCGATCTGCGCCCACCTCGCCAACAGCCTGCCAGTGGGACAAATTCCGCAACGCATCCTCGACGCAGGCTGTGGCACCGGCCATGCGTTGAAGCTGCTGCAGTCACGCTTCCCGGCAGCACAGTCCATCGCCCTCGATTTCTCGCCCGCCATGCTGCGCCGGATCAAGACGCCCTGCTGCCGGATTGCCGGCGACCTCGAACAGCTGCCGCTGGCCGCTGCCAGCATCGATCTGTATTGGTCCAGCCTGGCCGTTCAATGGTGCGATCTGGGTCGGGTACTCGGCGAAGCGCGCCGCGTACTGGATATGCAAGGGCAACTCGCCCTTGCCAGCCTTGGCCCGGAGACATTCCGCGAATTGCGCCACGCCTTTGCCGGCATCGACACGCACCGCCACACACTGGCTTTCCTGTCGACGGCTGAAGTCGACGCCATGGCACGCCAGGCCGGGTTTTCCACGGTCAACCTGAAAAAACACGCCGAAACGGCGTTTTATCCTGACTTCAAAAGCCTGCTCAGGGCAGTCAAGGCCGTCGGCGCCAACCAGCTCGGCGAAGGGCGACGCAATAGCCTGATGAGCCGCCAGCAGTTCACCCGCGCCGAAGAAGCCTGCGAAACCCTGCGCACAACGGCCGGACTTCCGCTAACCTACGACGTCATCATTTTGTACGCCCAGCCATGAAAAACGCCTATTTCCTGACCGGCACCGACACCGCCATCGGCAAGACCTTCACCACCTGCGCCCTGCTCCGTCTCGCCGCGCGGCAAGGCCTCAAGGCTGCCGGCCTGAAACCCGTGGCTGCCGGCATCAACGCCGCCGGCCGCAATGACGATGTGGAAAACATCCGCGCGGCCAGCAACCTGCTTCTACCGCAGGAAGTAGTCAATACCTATTGCCTGAAGGCCGAAATAGCGCCGCACATCGCCGCTGCGGAAGAAGGCGTCATCATCGAATTCGCGCCGATCAAGGCAGCCTGTCGCACAGCCATGGCGGCTGCCGACCTGCTCATTGTCGAAGGGGTGGGTGGCTTTTGCGTGCCGCTCAGCGGCGACCACAACAGCGCCGATCTGGCCGCCGCACTCGGCCTGCCGATCATTCTCGTTGTCGGCATGCGTCTGGGCTGCCTCAACCATGCCCTGCTCACTGCCGAAGCCATCGCCTCGCGTGGCCTGACCATCGCCGGCTGGGTGGCGAACCGTATCGATCCGAGCATGTCGCACTTTGCCGACAATCTGTCCACCTTGCAGGAACTGCTCTACGCGCCGCTACTCGGCGTCATCCCGCACGCACCGCACGGTGGCAGCGCCGGCGCCGCCGAATTTCTGACTTTACCGGCTGCGGGCGATTTCTGCCTTTAGAACATCCGCAACCACGCGCATCCGCTCCTGCAGGGAACGCACCGCCCCCCCAAGGCCGGACACGTTGCCCTCCTTGGCCAACTGCTCGATAAGCAGCGCATCGCCCGAGCCGATATCGTCGGAAAACGTGGCAAGCAAACCCTTGACCGTGTGCGCCTCGCGCTGAAGCGCGGCGGCATCGCCAGAGACAAAGGCAGCCTCGAGGATGTCGCAGTTGCTCTCGACATCCTGGATGTACATGTCGAGCATCATCGAGAAAATTTCCTCATCCCCCCCCAGTCGTTCGAGGATCAACGCCCGGTCCAGTACAAATGCATCTGCCATCTTGTCTCCTGTCATACCTGTGTATTTTATTCCGAGTGCGTCAGCGCATCGGCGCATGTTCATCGCGGAAGCGGTCCCGAATATCGAGCACCTGGTCCCAACCGGCCAGGAAAGCCTCGACGCACATCGGATCGAAATGTTGGCCACGGCCGTCTTCCAGCAACTTGCAGGCATCCTCCAGCGACCAAGCTTTCTTGTAGGGCCGCTCCGAGGTGAGCGCATCGAAGACATCGGCCACCGCGACGATCCGGCCAAAAATGGGAATGTTGTTTCCCTTGAGACCGAGCGGATAACCGCTGCCGTCAAACTTCTCGTGATGTGAAATGGCCACCTCGGCCCCCGCACGCAGGATTTCCGAACCGCTCTCCTTGAGCAGTTCGTAGCCGATCCTGGCATGACCTTTCATGATTTCGAATTCTTCCGGCGTCAGCTTGCCCGGCTTGAGCAGGATGTGATCGGGAATGCCGATCTTGCCGACATCGTGCATCGGTGCCGCTTCAAGAATCAGCTGCTGGATGTTCGGCTCAAGCCCCAGCCCCTGCGCAATCACGTAAGAATAATTCGCCATGCGCTGGATGTGCGCGCCGGTTTCCGGATCGCGGAATTCAGCCGCACGCGACATGCGATAAATCAGTTCCTTCTCGCGATTGCGGATTTCCTGGGTGCGTTCGTCGACCATCGCTGCCAGGTGCTCGGCGCGATCGGCCAGGAATTTCTGGCCAACCCGCAAGGCCAGCATGTTGCGGGCGCGGGCCGAAAATTCGACGCGATCAATCGGCTTGGTCAGGATGTCGTTGGCCCCGCCGATCAGCGCTTCGTAACGCACATCCCGCTGATCGTTGGCAGTAATCATCAACACGGGAATCTCGGTGCGCCCGTGCATGCCGCGGAAGGCGCTGATGAAACGCAGCCCGTCCATCTCTGGCATCATGTAGTCGACGATCACCAGATCAGGCACATTGTCACGACACCAGTCGAGCGCTGCCACCGGGCTGTCGAAGAGCACTGGCGTGCATTCGCCAAGCTTCAGCACCAGTGCCTTGATCAGAGTCAGGTTGATATCACTGTCATCGATGATCAGGACAGTATTCATGTGGTCTCGCGAAATATTGCTCATTTCCCGTGAGTATATAATGCCGCGCCATGAAACTACTCTTCGACCTTTTCCCCGTCATTCTCTTTTTCATCGCATTCAAGTATGCGGAAACGACCCCGGAGGTCGCGGCAAGCTGGGTTACCGGGTTGCTCGGCGTGCCGGTCGCCGACCCAAAACTAGCCCCGATTCTTCTCGCCACCGTCGTCGTCATTGCCGCTACTGTCATCCAGATTGCCTGGGTCTGGTTACGCCACGGCAAAGTCGACAAGATGCTCTGGGTCAGCCTGGTGCTGGTCGTTGTGTTTGGCAGCCTCACCCTGATTTTTCAGAACGAGGCCTTCATCAAGTGGAAGCTGACCATTCTCGACTGGGTATTTGCCATCAGCATGATTTTCTCAACCCTTGTGTTGAAGAAGAACGCCATCCGGGCCATGCTCGGCGAACAACTGAAGCTCCCGGACGCCGTCTGGAACAAACTCAACTACGCCTGGATCGCGTTCTTCACGGCGATGGGAGCCCTTAACCTGGTAATCGCCTACAATTTTTCGACCGACACCTGGGTGAATTTCAAGGTATTTGGCAGCATGGGCCTGATGCTGCTTTTCATGATTGCCCAGGGAGCACTGCTCTGGAAATATCTCGAGGAAGACAAATAATGCTTTACGCCATCATCGCCGAAGACTGTACCGGTTCGCTCGAACAACGGCTTGCCGCCCGCCCCGACCACCTGGCACGACTGCAGGCGCTTCAGTCCGACGGGCGCCTGATCCTCGCCGGCCCCTGTCCGGCCATCGACTCGCCCGATCCCGGCCCGGCAGGATTCTCGGGCAGCCTGATCGTTGCCGAATTCGCCTCGCTCGCCGATGCCGAAGCCTGGGCTGCAGTCGATCCTTACGTTGCCGCCGGCGTTTACGAAAAAGTCACCGTCAAACCTTTCAAGAAGGTCTTCCCGGCTTGAGTCAGGAAACCGTCGAACTGCTTCGCGAGCGACTGGCCGCCCTGCAACCGCAGTCCATCCGCATTGAAGACGAATCGCATCGCCACGCCGGGCATGCCGGCGCCAGGGAAGGTGGCCACTACCAGCTGTTCATCGTCGCCTCGATCTTCGCCGGCAAGAATACGGTGGCTCGCCACCGTCTGATCTATGACGCCGCCGGCGATCTGATGCGCGGAAAAATTCATGCGCTCGGCATCCACGCAAGCGCGCCCGAAGAAGTATAATTTTCACTTCCCCACCCAAGGACAAAACACATGTTCAAAATTTCCCGCCTGGCCGCCCTGCTGATCGCCGGCGCCATTGTTTCCGCTCCGGCCTTCGCCGAAGGCAAGGCTTTTGCCACGGTCAACGGCCAGGTCATTCCGCAAGCGGTCTACGACACGATCATCGCAGAACAGAAAGCCAAGGGAGTTTCCGAAACCCCGGAAATGCGCAACGCCATCAAGGAACAGCTGATTGCCCGCGAACTTCTGGTCCAGGAAGCCAAGAAAGCCAAGATCGACAAGAAGGGTGAAATCCAGCTCCAGATCGAAGCCGCCAAGCAGGCTATCCTCGGCAACGCTTTCCTCTCCGACTATCTGCGCACGCACCCGATCACCGATGCCCAGCTCAAGTCCGAATACGACGCCATCAAGGCCAACCTCGGCAGCACCGAATACAAGTCGCGTCACGTTCTGGTCGAAAAGGAAGAAGATGCCAAGGCCATCATCGCCAAACTTGAAAAGGGCGAAAAGTTCGCGGATCTCGCCAAGCAGTCCAAGGACCCCGGCTCCAAGGACAACGGCGGCGACCTCGGATGGAGTTCCCCGAGCGCCTACGTGGCACCTTTTGCCGAAGCGCTGACCAAGCTGAAGAAGGGTGAATTCACCAAGACCCCGGTGAAGAGCCAGTTCGGCTACCACGTCATCCAGCTCGACGATTCTCGCGCCCTGACCCCGCCGCCGTTTGAGCAGGTCAAACCGCAACTGCTGCAACGCGCCAACCAGCAGCAGATCGAAAACCTGGTCAAGGACCTGCGCAGCAAGGCCAAAGTCGACTAAGCAGCATCCAGCCATGCGAGAATGCCCACCTCCGAGGTGGGCATTTTTCTTGGGAGCCAAGCATGTTTGACAGACTGAAAAAAATGTTCGGCAACGACACTACCGTCGCTCCGGAACCTCTTCCTGCCACCGAAATGAAGGCCGAGCCAACGGCTACGAACTTTCTTTGCCGGGAAGCAGTTTTCGACCGAAGCAACCGGCTCGCCGGCCATTTTTTCCGCGTCCAGCACTCATCGCCGACCGCCAGCTCGCCACCCGGCCTGCAGCGCTGTTTTGACGAAACCCTGCTCGCCGCACTGAACGGCAGCCAGGAAGCATGGAACACCAGTTTCGCCTTCCTGCCGCTCTGTTCCAACAGTCTTTTTCTCCCCGCAATCGACCGCCTGAAGACCAGCAATCTGTACCTGCTCGTCAACCTTGTGGCCGATCTCGACAGCGATGCGCTCTGCGCGCGCATGAAGGAATTGCGCGATCGCGGCCTGAGCATCCTGCTTTTCCGCCAGCCCACCCACCCGGCTTTCGCCGCAGCCATGGCCTGCTCGGATGGTGGCGCCATCGATCTGGTGCACAGCGAACCGGGCGCCGTCCGCGATTTCTCGGCCGCCGTGCGCGCCATGGAAAAGTCCAGCCCGCTCGAACTGTTCGCCACCGGGGTCGACACCATTGACGAACATCACCTTTGTCACCAGTGGCATTTTGCCTTCTTTCACGGACGTTTCGCCGAAGCACACCTCCCGACACGTGAAGCCGGCGGCAGCGACCCGCACAAGGTGCTGCTCCTGAACATTCTACGTCTGGTGCAAGGCCATGCCGAAACGGCCGAAATTGCCGAAGCGATGAAGCAGGACCCGCTGCTCGCCTTCCGCATCCTGCGCTATCTCAACTCGCCGGCACTCGGCCTCAGCCACCGCATCGATTCGCTCGCGCAAGCGCTGGTCATTCTCGGCCGGCAGCGCATGGCGCGCTGGCTTTCCGTCCTGCTTTTCTCGGTACGAGAACCCAATTTCGCCGACTGGCTGATGGTCGAAGGCGCCCTGACCCGGGGGCGTCTGATGGAAGAACTGGGCAAACATCTGATGCCCGGGCACGCAACCGACCCGCTCTTCCTGACCGGCATCTTTTCCAGCCTCGACCGGCTGCTGCGCCGACCGCTGACAGAAATTCTCGACGACATGCCTCTGGCCGACGAGGTTCGTGCCGCCCTGCTCGAACGTAGCGGCCCCTACGCACCGCTGCTTGCCGTCGCCGAGGCGGGCGAAGACTACAACCTGCCGCGCATGGAGGAAACGGCGCGGGCAGCCGGCCTCGACCCGGCCGACGTCAACCACGCCCTGCTTGCTGCCACCGCCTGGGCCAGTGAAGTCACCGAGCACTGGGAATAGCCGATGAAATCTGCCCTGCGACGCAAATGGCTGGCACCGCTGTTACTGGCCCTTTTCGTGACGGGTTTTGTCGCTGGCGAATCGCTCAACGGCTTTTCCGACCTCAACGCCAGCGCCGGTGACATCCTGCTGCGCTGGCATGTCCGCGAACGCAAGCCTCCCGCCAATATCGTGCTGGTCGACATCGACCAGGCCAGCCTCGACGACCCGCAGATGCTGGAGCTGGCGGGCAACTGGCCGTGGCCGAGAGCGATTCATGGCGAGCTGACCGAATTCATCGCGGCGCAGAAACCGGCCGCCATCGTCTTCGACATCATCTTCAGCGAACCCGACATCTTCCGTGCCGAAAGCGATGCCGTTCTCAGCCGGGCAATCACCGAACACGGCGCCATTCTTCCCATGATCGTTGCCGCCGACGGCACTCCGACACCGTTGCGCAACCTGCCGGCCATCATGCAGATCAAGCCGGGACCCGATGCCGACCCGAACGCCGGCCTGCCGCTGATCGCCCCCAAGGCGATTTCCCCCGCCGGCTGGCGCACCGGACTGATCAATTTTCTTGCTGACGAAGACCGCGTCGGCCGGCGCTACTGGGTCAGCTACCCGCATCAGGGCTGGCGACTTCCCTCACTGGCCAGCCGAACCGCCGAAGCAGTCGGCCTTGCGCTGCCCGATCAGGACTCGATCATCCTCAACTGGTACGGCAAGGATTTCACCCACATTTCCTATGGCCAGCTTTATCTCGAATCGCAAAAATCGAAGCCGAGTGTTCCCGACCTGAGCAACAAGATCGTCATCATCGGTGCCGCCGCGCCCGGTCTGCACGACCTGCGCCCGACCCCGCTCGGCGCCTCGGTATCCGGCCCGGAAATCCTCGCCACGGCAATCGCCAACCTGCATCAAGGCGACTGGTTGCACCCGGCCAGCGCACTCTGGAACATTCTCCTCGGCATGGCTGGCATTGCGGCCATGGCCACCCTGTTCAACCGCCGGCCCAATCCGGTCCCGGTCGCCATCGGCCTCGCCTTGTTCAGCCTCGCCATGGCCGCCCTCGCCTACGGCCTGCTCGGTCGCAACATCCAGTGGACACCGTTCAGCCCGCTGCTTGCCATCTGGCTGACCTTTGCCTTCGCCGCCACCGGCTCCTATCTGCGCGAGCGCGGGCAACGCGATCACGCAATCCAGATGTTCTCGCGTTTTCTCGACCCCAACATCGTTCGTTCGCTGACCAACGAAGGCCAGCTTGCCAAAGCCGAAAGCGGTGCCGGGCAGGAAATCACCGTGTTGTTTTCCGACATCCGCGGCTTCACCACCCTCTCGGAAAGCCGTACGCCGGGCGAGGTCGTCACCCTGCTCAACCGTTATTTCGACTTGCAGGTTGCCGCCGTTTTCGAGCAGGGCGGCACTCTCGACAAATTCATCGGCGACGCCATCATGGCGTTCTGGAATGCCCCGATCAACGTGCCAGACCATGCCGAACGCGCCGTGCGCGCCGCACTCGGCATGAGCCGTGCGCTGGAAGGCTTCAAGAAGGAACTCGGCGAATTCGGCGAACACTTCGACATCGGCATCGGCATCCACACCGGCCCGGCCGTGGTCGGCTTTCTCGGATCGAGCCAACGCCTTGATTACACAGCGATTGGCGACACCGTCAACCTCGCCAGCCGCATCGAAGGACAAACCAAAGGAGTCGCCCGCATCCTCGTCTCGGATGCAACTCGCATTTCCTGTGGTAATGTGTTCGACTTCATTGACCATGGCGAAGTCACTGTCAAGGGACGGAGCCAACCCGTAAGACTTTTTGAACCCAGGGAACGAGCATGAGCCAACCAAAACACCTCGCCGTCCTGAGCACTTTGCTGCTCTCCACCGCCTGCCTGGCCAGCACACCGGGCAACCTCATCCGCGCTGCGGAACTCAAGGAAAAGCCCTTCACCGATGCCCGTGCAGTGGCCAGCCTGCCTGACAACGCGTCGGTCAGCGTACTCACCAACCAGGGCGGCTGGTCGCAGGTCAACGCCGAAGGCAAGACCGGCTGGGTTCGCCTGCTCAATGTCCGCGTGGCCAAGGAAGAAGGCAGCGGCAATGCCGCGCAGGGGCTCGCCAGCCTGGGCGGCGCGCTGCGCACCGGCACCACCAAGAGTACCGCCACCACCGGCGTCAAGGGACTCTCCAAGGAAGACATCGCCAAGGCGAAGCCGAATCCGGAAGAACTCAAGCGACTCAACAGCTACAAGGCCAGCTCGGGTGATGTGACCAAATTCGCCGCCGCCCGCAAGCTGACCGCGCAAAACGTTCCCGAACTGACGCCCTGAGCGACCGAAAGGATATAAGCAATGAAAAAAATCATCGTCTGTCTCGCCGCCATTGGGCTGCTCTCCGGTTGTAACCTGGAACAAGCCATGCGTGATCCGAACACGCTCAAGGCTGTCGGCGACACCGCCACCGCCATTTCCAAGAAAGAGGCCTCGCCGGAAGAAGAAGCGCAGATCGGTCGCGAGTCCGCTTCCGTGCTGCTCGGCGCCCGTCCGCTGGTAAAAAACGCGGAAATGATGCAGTACATCAATTCCATGGGCAGCTGGATCGCCAAGCAGACCGGGCGTAACGACATCACCTGGCGCTTTGGCGTCATCGACAGTCCGAACGTCAATGCCTTTGCCGCGCCGGACGGCTACATCTTCGTGACCAACGGCCTGCTCGCCCAGCTGAACAACGAGTCCGAACTCGCCGGCGTCATCGCCCACGAGATCGCCCACGTCATCAAACGCCACTACGTCATCGCCATGAAGAAGAAGGACACGGCGGGCGCCTTCGGCAACCTCGCTGCGACCGCCATCAAGTCATCCAACCGTGGCTACGCCTCGGAAGCAGTCACCCCGATGTTCAACCTGGCCCAGAACATGTACTCGTCCGGCCTCGACAAGGGTGACGAATTCGAAGCCGACCGCCTGGGCGTCACCTACGCCACCCGCGCCGGCTACGACCCCTACGGCCTGCCGCGCGTACTCAACATGTATGCGGCCAATGCCGGTAGTGAAGGGCTTGATCTGCTCATTTCGACCCACCCGTCGCCGCAGGAACGCCTGAGCAAACTGGGCGAAGCCATGGGCGAAAAATTTGCTGCCTACGAAGCCAACGGCGTTGTCGACAGCAAGGCCTTCAAGCGTATTTCCGCCCTCGCCCGAAGCGGAAAGTAAACTCAGCAATACCTGATCGGGAAGCAAGGGCTGCAAGCAGCCTTTTGCTTCCCGATTTTTTTGCACCCGGTTTTCCCGAACGCTGATGAGCACACTCAAACCCACGTTCTGCCGTTCATGTTATCTGTTGGGCTTGGCGTGCCTGATCGTCTCCCTGTTTTTCCCGACGGTCGCCCAGCAAATGACCGAATCCCATGAACAGGTCGAAGTCTGGGAATCTCCGCAACACACCCACACGATACTGGCTCTGGGGCCGCTGGGTTTTGCCCTCGACCTGATCGACATCACGCTCGACCCGGACGAGTATGGTGCGCATGAAGCCGGCGATGGCTACGAACAGTTGATCAAGGAGCGAATGCTGCAATTTCTTTGTTCGATTCCCATATCGATCAGCTGGTTCATGGTCTGGAGCACCCTGTTTTTTACAAAAAACCCGAGCCCGACCGTTATCAAACGCCTGCGCCTGGTCGGCTTCGCCATGTTGCTCTCGGCTGTCATTCTTTCCCGCAATTACTATTCAGCCGCAACGCTTTACGAAGGCCACTTTGACCTGGGCCCCGGCGCCTACCTGATTGTCGGATCGTTCCTGCTCTGCGGAATCAGCCTGCTGCGATTGCCGAAAGAGAAGGCCGCCGACAACACCGAACAAGCACCGTGACTGCCCTGACCCTGACGACAAAAGCCGCTTCCGCGGTCAACACGAAAAAATGCCCGATTTGACCAGCGCCGGGAGTATTTCGAGACTGCTGGCCGCATGCGTCGCAGTCGCACTGATCTGTGGCTGCGAGGCCGAATCGGCACCACCTGCCGCGACCACGCAAACTTCGACAGTACCCGACACCCGCGCCATAAAGCAGTTCGACGCCTTGACCACGCCGACGACGATCTTTCCCGACCCCGCGCAACGCGCCCTTTACGGGATGCAGGCGCCGGCCACGGACAACGGTAGGCGCAGCTATACGTTCGAACTCAAGGCGCAACCGGGGATGAACGCGAACCACCATTTTCATCTGATCACGATCACCTGGGCACCTGCGGGCAGCTTCGTCGGGGCAGATGGTGCGCCACAGATCAAATCGACCGGCGGGCCTGGCGGAAGCATTATCGACGCCGTGGCACAAACCGCCGACCGGCGCTTTGACGTTCAGGTTTCCGAGGCGATGCTGCTACCGGAAAGCGTTCAGGTTCCACCCTTTGATCCAGGCGTGGCCGCCAGCGTGCTGGTACGGAATTACGTGCCGGATGGCAACTGATCCGAATTGGCTGCCTTTCCCGGTGGCCCCTGGAGCCAGCTTTTGTTTTTATCGTCGTGACAGCCCGCTGACGCCCCATCACGCTGCCACCTACAACTGGTAAACATCCCCGCCGCCCTGCATCGCCACATCCACCACATGCTTTGACAGGTGCGGGGCGAAGAGGCTGATCAGGTCGTAGTCGCAGCGGCGCAGGTAGCTGCCGCGGCGGACGGCGAGGCGGGTGGTGCTGGATTCGAAGAGATGTGCAGCGTCGAGCGCGACCAACCCGGTGTCCCGCTGCGGGTCATAGGCCAGCGCGGAGATGATGCCGAGGCCCAGACCGAGACTGACGTAGGTCTTGATCACGTCGGCGTCGAGCGCGGTGAGCGTGATGTTGGGCTGGACGCCGATGCGCTCGAAGGCGTGATTGATGCGCGAGCGGCCGGTGAAGGCGGTGTCGTAGGTAATCAGCGGCCATTTGGCCAGTTCGCCCAGCGCGAGCGAACCCGATTTCAGGATGGCATGGCCTTCCGGCGCGATGACGCAGTGGCTCCACTGGCGCACCGGCATGCTGACCAGCTGCGGATATTCGCCCAGCGCTTCGGTGGCGATGCCGATATCCGCTTCGCCGGTGGCGACCCAGTCGGCAATTTGCGTCGGGTTGCCCTGGTGCATTTCGAGTTTGACGTTCGGATGCTGCGCCACGAAATCGCGGACAACCACAGGCAGCGCATAGCGGGCCTGGGTGTGGGTGGTGGCCAGCACCAGGCGTCCCGTGTTGCCGCTGGAAAACTCGGCAGTCGCCCGCTTCAGGTTTTCTGCTTCGCGCAGGATGCGTTCGGCAATGACCATGACCACCCGGCCGGGTTCGGTAACGCCGGTAAAACGCTTGCCGCTGCGCTCGAAAATGGCGACGCCCAGCTCGTCTTCCAGCAATTTGACCTGCTTCGAAATACCCGGTTGCGAGGTGTAGAGCGTCTCGGCCGCCTCGGAGACATTCAGGCCCTGACGCTGGATTTCAACGATGTAACGCAGTTGCTGGAGTTTCATGGCGAGTCTTAATAACGTTCAGATATAACAATCTAACGCAATATTCTTTTTGATTCAAACCAGCATTGCTACGATGCACGCCATGGATTATCTCTACACCCTTTCCGGCTTTGCAGTGGGCGCCATCGTCGGCCTGACCGGCGTTGGCGGCGGCTCGCTGATGACGCCGCTACTCGTCCTGCTCTTTGGCGTGCCGCCGGCCACCGCCGTCGGCACCGACCTGCTCTACGCTGCGCTGACCAAGGCGGGTGGCACGGTGGCGCATGGCCGCAAGGGACATATCGACTGGTCGGTCACCGGGCGCCTGGCGCTGGGCAGCATTCCGGCGGCGGCGATCACGCTCTGGGTGCTGTCACAGTTGCCGAAGGGCAGCAATGTCATCGGCCAGGTCATCTCGCACGGCCTCGGCTTTGCGCTGGTACTCACCGCCGTGGCCATTCTCTTCGGGCGCAAGCTGCGCGCCTATGCCGAAAAGCATGAGGATTCACCGCTGCGCCAGTGCTGCCTCGGCAAGATCACCGTCGCCGTCGGCGTTATTCTCGGCGTGCTGGTCACCATTTCTTCCGTGGGCGCCGGGGCGCTCGGCGTGGCCGCCCTCTTCTTTCTCTACCCCAAACTCTCGCCGGTCCGGATCGTCGGTTCGGATGTCGCCCATGCGGTACCGCTGACGCTGGTAGCCGGGCTCGGCCACTGGCTGCTTGGCGGAGTCGACTGGGCGCTGCTCGGCAGCCTGCTGCTCGGCTCCCTGCCCGGTATCTGGCTGGGCACCCAGGTTTCCGCCAAGGTGCCGGAACACATCCTGCGCCGCATGCTTGCCGGCATGCTGGTGCTGATCGGCAGCAAACTGATTTTTGCTTAAGGATCACCATGTACAAATACAACGCCATCGACCGCCAGCTCGTCAATGAACGGGTGGCCCAGTTTCGTGACCAGGTCGGCCGCTGGCAGGCCGGCGAACTGAGCGATGACGAATTCCGCCCGCTGCGCTTGCAGAACGGCCTCTACATCCAGCGTCATGCGCCGATGTTCCGCATCGCCGTGCCCTACGGAATGATGAGCGCTACCCAGCTGCGCCGCCTGGCACACATCGCCCGCCATTACGACCGCGGTTACGGCCATTTCACGACGCGCCACAACCTGCAACTGAACTGGCCGAAGATCGAGGACGTGCCGGAGATTCTCGGCCTGCTCGCCGAGGTCGAGATGCACGCCATCCAGACTTCCGGCAACTGCATCCGCAACATCACCACCGACCAGTTTGCCGGGGTGGCTGCCGATGAAGTCATCGATCCGCGCCCGCTCGCCGAAATCCTCCGCCAGTGGAGCACTTTCCATCCGGAATTCGCCTTCCTGCCGCGCAAGTTCAAGTTTGCCATTTCCGGCACGCTTGCCGACCGCGCCGTCACCTGGTTCCACGACATCGGCCTGCATCTGAAACAGGTCGACGGCGAGGTCGGATTCACCGTGATCGTCGGCGGCGGCCTCGGGCGGACGCCGATCCGTGGCCAGATCGTCCGCGACTTCCTGCCCTGGCAGCACATCCTCACTTATTGCGAGGCGATCCTCCGCGTCTATAACCGTTTCGGCCGGCGCGACAACGCCTACAAGGCACGCATCAAGATTCTCGTGCAGGCGCTTGGCGTCGAGGAATTCACCAAGCTGGTCGAGGAAGAATGGGCGTACGGCAAGGACGGCCCGGCGACCATCACGCAAGCCGAGTTCGACCGCGTTGCCGCCCATTTCACCGCGCCGGCCTACGCCGCGCCGGAAGATGGCGATCTGGCAGAGAAACTGGAAAGCGAAAAAAGCTTCAAAATCTGGGTTGACCGCAGCACCCACCCGCACAAGGTCCCGGGCTACACCGCCGTCACCCTGTCGCTGAAAAAGCACGGCGTCGCGCCGGGCGACATCACCGCCGACCAGATGGATGCCGTCGCCGACCTCGCCGATCAGTACAGCTTCGGCGAACTGCGCACCAGCCACGAACAGAACGTCATCCTCGCCGACGTGAAAAAGTCCGACCTTTACGCCGTCTGGCAAAAGGCCCGTGCCGCCGGCCTCGCCACGCCCAACACCGGCCTGCTGACCAGCATCATCTGCTGCCCCGGCGGCGATTTCTGCGACCTCGCCAACGCCAAGTCCATTCCCATCGCCAAGGCCATCCAGGAACGCTTCGACGATCTCGACTACCTTTTCGACATCGGCGAGATCGACCTCAACATTTCCGGCTGCATGAACGCCTGCGGTCATCACCACGTCGGCCACATCGGCGTGCTCGGTGTGGACAAGAACGACTCGGAGTTCTACCAGGTCACGCTCGGCGGCCGCCAGGGCAACGAAGCGAAGCTCGGCAAGGTCATCGGCCCCTCCTTCGCCGCCGAAGAAATGCCGGACGTGATCGACAAGATCATCAAGGTCTATCTTGAAAACCGCCATGCCGACGAACGTTTTCTCGACACCTTCGACCGCATCGGCATCGACCCCTTCAAGAACCGCGTCTACGAAGGGCGCGCCCACGGCAAGGCGAAAGCTGCCCAACAGGAGACTGCATGATGGCCCAACTGATCAAGCACCAGGCACTCGTCGCCAATCCCTGGCAAACCCTGACGCTGGCCGAGGGCGAAACGCCAGAAACGGTCGCCCTGCCGGCCGGCGACGTGATTTTCCCGCTCGCTGTCTGGCTCGCCCGCAAGAATGAAATCGTCTCTTGCCACAAGCGCATCGGCTTGCTGCTCGAAGGCGACGATGCCTTCGAGCAGATCATCGACGACCTGCACTATTTCATCGTCGTCGCCATCAATTTCCGCAAGTTCGTCGATGGCCGCGGCTACTCGGTCGCCAGCCTGCTCCGCCAGCGCTACGGCTACGCCGGCGAACTGCGCGCCGTCGGCGATATACTGCACGACCAGCTGTTCTACCTGAAGCGCGTCGGCTTCGACGCCTACGTGCTGAAAGAAGGCAAGAACGCGGTCTACGCCATCGAAAACGCGTTTTCCACCTTCAGCGATGTCTACCAGGCATCGACCGACCAACCGGAACCCATCTTCCGCCGCACCGCCTGACGCCATGACGCCGAACCTGCTCAACATCACGCCCGAACTCTCGGCCAGCGTTGCCACCAAAAGCGCCGCCGTGCGCGCCCTGCTCGCCGACATCGCCGGACGCTACACGCCGGTCGCCTTCGCCAACAGCCTCGGCGCCGAAGACATGGTGCTCACCGACCTCATCGTCAAGGCCGGCCTGCCCATCGAAATCTTCAGCCTCGACACCGGCCGCCTGCCGCCGGAAACCTACGACCTGATGGCCGCGGTCAACGCGAAATTCGGCCTGAAACTGAAGGTCTATTTCCCGCGCCCCGAAGACGTCGAAAGCTACGTGCGCAACCACGGCATCAACGCCTTCCGCGAATCGGTCACCCTCAGGAAAGCCTGCTGCCACGCGCGCAAGGTCGAGCCGCTCAAACGTGCACTGGCCGGCAAGCGCGCCTGGATCACCGGCCTGCGCGCCGAGCAGGCCACCACCCGCAACGGCCTGCCATTCCAGGAATACGACGAAGGCAACGGGCTGGAAAAATTCAACCCGCTCGCCGACTGGAGCGAAAAGGAAGTCTGGACCTACATCAAGCAGAACGCCGTGCCCTACAACGCCCTGCACGACCAGTTCTACCCCAGCATCGGCTGCGCCCCCTGCACCCGCGCCATCTCGCCCGGCGAAGACATCCGCGCCGGCCGCTGGTGGTGGGAGTCACCGGAATCGAAGGAGTGCGGGCTGCACGTCAAGGCCGGCAGCTGAATCCGCGGCTTCCACGGTCAACCTGAAAAAACGGCGTTTTTTTGGCAATAGCCGAATCACGCCTGAAACGCCTAGTGGCGTAGCGTCGCGACCAATCGCAGGGGCTTCAGCAGCAGGTCGAGCGCATCGACCACCCGTTTGACCACGATATCCGCCGCCAGCAGCGTGCCGGTGGCGACGCCTTCATCTTGCAGGATGGCGATCGACAGGCCGGCGGCTTCAAGCATCAGGCGGTCGTTGAAACCGTTGCCGATGCAGACGGCCCGTTCGGCACCCAGGGCGTCGACGTAGGCGCGCTTGGCTTCGAGCTGGCCGGCGCTGGGCAGCACATTCAGCGTGCACGGCACACCTTCCAGTTGCGCGGCGGCGTGGCCGAAGGTGTCGCCGGTGACGACATGGATGCGCAACTGCCCGGCCAGCTCGGCCAGCCGTTCGCGCACCCCATCACACAACACACCATCACAGGCCAGCGTGCCGTTGAAATCGAGGACAAGGTCATCGAGATGCAGCGGCGGCCGGCCCGGGATGTCGATCTTCACAGCAAGCCCAGGCTTTCCTCGACGCCCAGATGCACGTTCATCGCCTGCACGGCCGCGCCGGAAGCGCCCTTGCCGAGGTTGTCGAGACGGGCGATGAGCAGCATGCGCTCGGCGTTGCCGAAGACGAACAGGTCGACCCGGTTGGTGTCGTTGCAGGCTTCCGCATTGAAGAAACCGCCGTCGGTGTTGGCTTCGAGATCAACCGGCATGACGCGCACGAACGGCTCGTTGGCGTAGTGCTCGGCGAGAATCTGCCGCACATCCTCCGGCGAGGCCGGGCGGGTGAATTGCTGCGGATGCAGGTAGGCGGTGACAGCCATGCCCTTGTAGAACGGCCCGACGATGGGCTGGAAGATGGGCGCCACGGTGAGGCCGGTGTAGGCGCACATTTCCGGTAGGTGCTTGTGGGTCAGGCCGAGCGCGTAGGGGCGCGGCGCCTCGATGCGGGCCGGGCTTTCGTAATGCTCGATCATTTTCTTGCCGCCACCGGAGTAGCCGGTGATGGAATTGACCGCCATCGGCGTCGCGGCGGGCAGCAGGCCGGCGTCGACCAGCGGGCGCAGGGCGAGAATGAAGCCCGTGGCGTGGCAGCCCGGATTGGCGATGCGCTTGGAATGGCGGATTTTTTCGCGTTGACCGCGGCACAGCTCGGGCAGGCCGAAAACCCAGTCCGGATTGACGCGGTGCGCCGTGGAGGCGTCGATGATGCAGGTCTTCGGGTTGTCGACCAGGCTCACCGATTCCTTGGCGGCGTCGTCCGGCAGGCACAGGAAGGTGATGTCGGAAGCGTTGATCAGGCGCTTTCTTTCAGCAAGATCCTTGCGCTTGTCGGCATCGATCTTGAGCAGGGTGATGTCGCTGCGCTTCGCGAGGTATTCGTTGATCTGCAGGCCGGTCGTACCTTCCTGGCCGTCGACAAAAACTTGGTAGGTCATGGCAAATCCAATGTCACTGTGGGGTTCGAAGGTCGAATTCTGGCAGAAAAAGATGACCGTTTGTCGAAAGCCGGACGATAAGACAAATCAATGGATTAACCATTCGGAAAACGGGGCTTTGCTGCATTGCAGCAAGATGCTAATCTTTGCTCCAATAAAAACCAGCTTGCAGCGAGAACAGCATGAGCGAAATTGATCTGAAGCGCTTCTTCCTTGAGCAGGTGCGCCTGTTCGAAAGCTTTTCGGCCGACCGCGTCGAGGAAATCGTCATCAAGTCGCGCCTCGCCACCTACGAGGGCAACGAGGCCATTCTCGAAACCGGCGATGAAGGCAAGTCGATCGGCGTCATGATCAGCGGCCACGCCGAAATCTCGATGACCGACAACACGGGCAGCCGCACGGTGATCACCCAGCTCGGCGCCGGCGATGTGTTTGGCGTCATGTCGCTGCTTACCGGCGACCGCATCGTCGCCGACGTCATTGCCGGCAACCGCTGCTTCGTCCTGATGATTCCGCAGGAAGTGTTCAACAGCCACATCCTGACCAACCCCAAGGCCGTCGCCTACCTCTCCCGCCTGCTTGCCGAGCGCACCCGCGCCATGTCGATCGATATCGGCACGGCCCAGGCGCGCGCCGTGGCCAAGTCTGACGACCCCTACGCCCTGTCGCTGGCCACCAACGAACCGGGCAAGCTGCTGGTGCTCAATGTCGGGGTCAGCCAGATTCATTTCGGCATCTACGACACGCAGGACAGCGGCGCCGACATCCACGGCATCATCGACAATGCCGACAAGGAAATCAGCCGCATCGAAGTGCGCGTCGGGCCACAACTCCGCCGCATGACACACGAGCCGTTCAAGCTCTCCGAACTCTTCAAGGTCATTCAGGAAGGCACCGCCCTGCTCGGCCCGGCGTTCACCTTCCATCCCGAAGACGTCACCGCAGTCGGCCATCGCGTCGTGCATGGCGGCAACAAGTTCTCCAGTTCCGCCGTCATCACGCCGGCCGTCATCGCCGAAATCGAGGAACTGGCGGTTTTCGCCCCCCTGCACAATCCGATGAACGTGGCCGGCATTCGCGTCGCGGTAAAACAGTTCCCCGGCGTGCCGCAGGTCGCCGTCTTCGACACCGCCTTCCACCAGACGCTGGCGCCCTACGCCTACCTCTACGGCCTGCCCTACGATCTCTACAAGCAGCACGGCATCCGCCGCTACGGCTTCCATGGCACCTCGCACCGCTACGTTTCGCTGAAGTCGGCCGAAGTGCTCAAGCGCCCGCTCGGCGAGCTGGAAATCGTTTCCTGCCACCTCGGCATCGGTGCTTCGCTGTGCGCCATCGATCACGGCCGCTCGGTTGACACCACCATGGGCATGACGCCGACCGACGGCCTGATCATGCCCAGCCGCTCGGGCAGCATCGATCCGGCGGTGATGATCCATCTGATGGAACAGCACCAGATGTCGCCGGAACAACTCTCGGCCCTGATCAACACCGAAAGCGGCCTCAAGGGCATTTCCGGCATTTCCGGCGACATTCACGACATCGAGGCGGCCGCCGCGGAAGGCCACCACCGCGCGCTGCTCGCCCACAAGGCTTTCTGCTACCAGGTACGCAAGAACATCGGCGCCTACGTCGCGGCCATGGGCGGCATCGACGTCCTCGCCTTCACCGGCGACATCGGCGAAAGCAGCGCCACCGTGCGCAGCCTCGCCTGCCAGGGCCTCGAATTCATGGGCATCAGGCTCGACGAGGAAAAGAACCGCAACCTCGACAAGCTCGGCTCGCATGCCATCATTTCCACCGACGATTCGCCGGTCACCATCCTGGTCGTCACCAATGACGACGAGCGTCTGGTGGCCTGGGAAACGCTGCGCGCCATCGAACGCAACCAGCTGCTGGTATCGATGACCGAAGACCCGGCCGAAGCGCCGATTCCGGTCGAAATTTCGGCGCACCACGTGCATCTCGCGCAATCCGATGTCGAGAAGCTGTTCGGCCCCGGCCACCAGCTCACGCCCATGCACGAACTTTCGCAGCCGGGCCAGTTCGCCTGCGAGGAACAAGTGCATCTGGTCGGCCCGAAAGGCCGCATCGCCAAGGTGCGCGTGCTTGGCCCGACACGCAAGGAAACGCAGGTGGAAATCGCCATGACCGAGCAGTTCAAGCTCGGCGTCCAGCCGCCGATCCGCCAGTCCGGCGATCTCGCCGGCACGCCCGGCATCACGCTCGAAGGCCCGTACGGCAGCAGCACCATCGAACGCGGCGTGGTCTGCGCCCAGCGTCACATCCACATGACGCCGGAAGACGCCATGCGTTTCCGGGTGCGCGACAACTACATCGTGCGCGTGCGCATCGAGGGCGAACGCCAGCTCATCTTCGGCGACGTCGTCGTCCGCGTGAATCCGGCCTTCCGGCTGGCCATGCACATCGACACCGACGAAGGCAACGCCGGCAACATCCGCACCGGCATGCTGGGTTATATCGAGGAAATCCAGAGCCGAAACTGATCCGGCGGCGACCGGCGGCAGAAAGGACACCCGGCCGGGTGTCCTTTTTTATTTGGCCAGCCAGTGCAACAAGGTCGCGAAGAGCAGATCGGGATCGACCGGCTTGGCGATGTGGTCGTTCATGCCGGCTTCGAGGCAGCTTTTCCGGTCTTCGTCGAAGGCATTGGCGGTCATCGCGAGAATGGGCACGGTCTCCCATCCGGGCAGCGCACGAATCGCCCGCGTCGCTTCCAGCCCGTTCATATTGGGCATCTGCATGTCCATCAGGATCAGGGCGTAATCGTTTTTCTGCACCTGTTCAAGCGCCTGCAAGCCGTCTTCCGCCTCATCGACCTTGAGGCCGGCCTCTTCGAGCAGGGCGCGCGACACCTCACGGTTGATCGGCTCGTCCTCGACAAGCAGTACCCGCCGTCCGGAATATTCCTGGACAATCGTTTTCCGGCTATCCGCGACCGCCTTAACCACAGGCAATGGGGCCGTTTCACCGAGCGCTGTTTCAAGTTCCACGGTGAACCAGAAAATACTGCCTTTTTCCGGCTCGCTCTGCACCCCGATCGCGCCGCCCATCAGCTCGACCAGACGCTTGCTGATCGCCAGACCAAGGCCGGTACCGCCATATTTTCGGGTCAGAGAGCCGTCTGCCTGCTCGAATGCGGTGAACAGGCGATGCTGGTCGTCCGGATGAATACCGATTCCCGTATCCTGAATTTCAAAGCGCAGGCAAGTTCGTGAAGTGCTGCTCCCTTCCTCTGCGATGCGCAGCGTCACGCTACCCTGATCGGTAAACTTGATGGCGTTGCTGACCAGGTTGAGCAACACCTGGCCAAGCCGCAGGGCATCTCCGATAACGTGTCTGGAGAGCAGCCGGGGGGCAGCCTCGATGGCGAAGTGCAGGTCTTTTTCAGCAACCTTGTCGCGAACCAGGCTGCACACGTTCTCGACCATGGCGCCCAGCCCGAATTCGGCCTTTTCCAGCGTCATCCGCTCGGCCTCGATGCGCGAGATGTCGAGCACGTCGTTGATGACCAATAGCAGATGCTGCGAAGCGCCCGCCACCCGCGCCAGCTGCTCGCGCTGCCTTTCGTCGCTGGCCCGGCGCAGGGCGAGATCGGTCATGCCCATGATGGCGTTGAGCGGCGTGCGCAACTCGTGGCTCATGTTGGCGAGGAAGGTGCTCTTTGCCCGATTGGCGGCCTCGGCCACCTCTTTGGCCAGCGAAAGTGCCGTAGTGCGCTCCTCAACCATTTTTTCCAGATGGTTGCGATGTTTTTCCAGCTCGGCCTCGACACGCCGCCGCTCGCTGATGTTGCGCGTCACACCGAGTATCCGCACCGGCTTGCCCGCATCGTCGAGGAGTACCGTAGTCACCACTTCGGTCGGGATGATCCGGCCATCCCGGGTCGGCTGCTCGATTTCCAGCGTGGTATAACGCGCACTCATGTCGCCGGCGGCAATGCGGGCCAGCGACTGCCTGATCACTTCATCAACCCGTTTTGCCGAAGCTGGCGTCAAGGCGCTGGAAATCGGCATCGACATCACCTCTTCAGGCGTCCAGCCGCGCAGGCGCTCGACCGACGAACTGACAAAGCTGAAACGCAGGCTGGGCAGTTCGAGCATCCAGATCACGTCGTTGATGTTGTCCGCAATCAGCCGGTAGCGCTCTTCACCCCGCTTGAGCGCCTCGTTCATCCGCGAACGCTCGACGGCCAGTTCCGCCAGACGGGCGTAGGACTCGATTTGGGAAAGCTCGCGTTCCCCGGGATAAGCCGGCCTGCCGTGATAAAGCGCAAAGGTGCCAAGCACCCGGTTGTCGGGATCGCGGAAAGGCTGCGACCAGCACGACTGCAGACCTGCCTGCAAGGCCAGTTCCTTGAAGTTCGCCCAGTAGGGATGCGTGGCAATATTTTCGACGACCACCCGCTCACCGCGAAATGCCGCAGTGCCGCACGAGCCGACACCATCACCGATTGGCGTGCCATCGATCGCCTGCGTGTAGAAATCGGGCAGACTCGGTGCCGAACCGTGCCGCAGGCAGCGCTTTTCGTCGAGCAGCAGGATGGAGGCAAAAACCCCGGGGTGGCGCAACTCGACATGCCGGGCCAGCTCATCGAGCACGCCGTGCAGTTGCTCTCCGCGATTGAGCATTTCGAGGACACGATTCTGCAGCAGCAACTCGTCGCTGCGGTCGGCCAGATCTGCCCTGCTGCGCTCAAGACTGCGGTTGAGGCGCGCACCGTAAAGCGCTATGCCGCTAATCACGCCAAGACAAACCAGGGACAGGATCAGATAAAGACTGAGCCTGCGGAAAGCCGCCTCGGGATCGGGCTGATAGAGAAAACCATCGAGACTCTGCTCTTTCGGCAACATGCCGATTTCGGCATAGGTATCGGCGATATGGCGCCAGCGGCCCGGATTCATATAACCGAGCGGCACGAGATCGGGACGGATGAGCGGCCGCATTTGCGCCGCCTCGAAGCGGAGGAATTCCTGGCTCAGATTCGGCGCGTATTTGCGCACGATCAGATCGATGATCTCATCCTGATGCGCCATGGCGTACTCCCAGCCGCGCAGGCTGGCAGCGCGGAAAGCCTGCGCCTGATCCGGATGCTGGCGCAGGAACTGCTCCGAGGTAAACAGGTTGTCGCCGTAGAAATCAATGCCTGCAGAGCGCGGCGTAAACACCAGATAGTCGAACCCTGCCTGCTTGAGGAAGAACGGCTCCGTGGTCACATACGCGGAAATCGCATCGACCCTGCCCGCGATCAGGTCAGCAGGATCGAAGCTGTGCTCAGCCTGCCTGATGCCAGCCAGCGGCACCCCCTCGCGTTTGAGGTAGGCATGCAGCTCTTCCGACAAATGCTCGAACATGATCTTTTTGCCCGCCAGATCGTGAACGCTCTGGGTATCGCCCTTCCGGGCAGCAATCAGTACCTGCGGCGAGTGCTGGAAAATGCTCGCCAGCACGACGACTGGTTTGCCGGCCTCGCGTTCAAGCAGGAGGCTGCTCGTCCCGACACCAAAATCCGCCGCACCGGAAACCACCTTGTCGACCACATTGGTGCCAGGCATCGCCTCCTCGATCCTGACATCCAGCCCGACCTCGTTGTAGTAACCGAGTTCGCGCGCCGCGTAATAGCCGGCGAACTGGAAAGCATGCGTCCATTTCAACTGAAGACTGACCTTCTCGGCCGCCTGCACAGGCACGGCAAAGACAAGCGCCCCGCCAGACAGGGCAAAGGTCAACAGAAAAAGGCGGATCTGGAACAACATGGGCGCTTTTCAGGAACGTTGCAGAACACCACTCATTCTAGCCCCTCACAGGAAAAAAACGCGTCGCCAAAACCGGAGCGAACGCCGCCGCTGACGCACCGCTTTCGCGTACACTGCAGGCCTCGACTTTTCAGGCAGGACGCCCGATGCAAAACGAACATTTCATTCCGGGCAAGGATGCCTCGCTCGAACATTCCATATCCGTCATGCAGGCCAGGCTGGCCGCCCGTGGCTTCGACATCGAGGAGTGTTCCTGGCTGAACCCGGTCGAGGGCGTGTGGTCTGTCCATATCCGCAACCGCAACTGCCATTCGATGTTTACCAACGGCAAGGGCGCCACGCAACTGGCCGCCCGGGCGAGCGCGCTGGGCGAGTTTTTCGAGCGGCTGTCCTGCAATTATTTCTGGAACCACTACTATCTCGGCGCGGCACAGGCGGGGGCTGATTTTGTTCATTACCCGCGCGAGCGCTGGTTTCCGATCTCCGACGAGAGCTGGCCCGCCGGCCTGCTCACCCCGGAACTGCAGGCTTTCTACAACCCGGAGGGCAGCATTCCGGCCGAAATGCTGGTGGACATGAACTCCGGCAACATCGAGCGCGGCATTTGCGCCATCCCCTACATGCGACAAGGTGACGCGGCCGAAGTGTTTTTCCCGGTCAACATCATCAGCAACCTCTACGTCAGCAACGGCATGGCCGCCGGCAACACGCCCGAAGAAGCACGCGCCCAGGCGCTGGCTGAAATCATCGAACGCCACGTCAAGTTCAAGGTCATTGCCGAGGGCATCTGCCTGCCGGATGTGCCGGACGAGGTCATTGCCCGCTATCCCGGCATCGCCGCCGGGATTGCCGGACTACGCGAGGCCGGCTTCGGCATTCTGGTCAAGGATGCCTCGCTGGGCGGCAACTACCCGGTGATGTGCGTCACCATGCTCAACCCGCACGACCAGGGTGTTTTCGCCAGTTTCGGCGCGCATCCGCGCTTTGAAATCGCGCTTGAACGCGCCCTGACCGAACTCCTGCAAGGCCGCGCCCTCGCCGCACTCGACGGCTTTCCGCCGCCCGGATTCGACCTTGACGAAGCAGCCAGCGCCCCGAATATCGAAATCCATTTCGTCGATTCGAGCGGCATCGTGCACTGGAATTTCTTCAACGAAGCCGCCGATTTCGAATTCGTCGACTGGAATTTCAGCACCACCACCGCCGACGACTACCGCTGGCTGTCCGAACGCATCGCGGCCGACGGCCACGACATCTACATCGCAGACTTCGACCACCTCGGCGTCTACGCCTGCCGCATCATCGTGCCCGGCATGTCGGAGATTTACCCGGTCGACGATCTGGAATGGGAAAACAACAGCAGCGGCGCCATGATCCGCCCTGCTGTCCTCAATCTCGACCGACTCGACGAGACGCAATGCGGCGAACTGTACGACGCCATCAACCAGCTCGGTATTGCCGACGAGCGCCCGGTGGCCGCGCTGATCGGCCTGGCTCCCGATCCCGATACACTGTGGGCCGACTTGCGCATTGGCGAACTGAAAACCCTGCTGGCCCTGGCCACCGGCGACATCGACGCCGTCCGCGAAGGTTGCGAATGGATCGCCCAGTTCGAACAACTCGACGCCACCCGTCGCCGCACCTACCAGTGCATCGCCACGCTCCTTGAAATGGACGACCCGAACGCCTATGAATCTGCCCTGGTCAGCCTCTACGGGGACGAAACACTCGATCTGGCGACCGATCTCATCGATGGCGAAATCCGCTTTTTCGGCCTGCAATCCCCCGGCCTTGCGCTCGAGGGCTGCGTGCTGCACCAGCAGCTATTGGCCGAGTACGCCAAAGCAATAACGACGGGCTGATATTCAGAAATGTTCCTCGTCATCATGTTTCTGAGCCTGGCCGCGCTGGGCGCCTACTTCTTTCCCGAATGTTCGTGGACGACGGTGCTGCTCGTTTCCTTCGGCGCCGTTGCCACCTTCCGGCTGGCGCTGTTCTTCACGGGCCGCTCCGCCAAGACGCCGGAAAAGGGCGATCCCGCCTGAGTCTTCCCGAGTTCCACGGTCAACCTGAAAAAACGCCCAATTCCGGCAACCGAACTTCCTTCCCGAACGCGACTCAAAGGGCCATCCAGGCAAGCAATTCCTTTGTCCTGACGCACGGGAAGGAGATCATCATGGAACATCCCGATCACAGCATGAGCAACCTGTTTGCCCAGCTTGGCGAGCCCAATGACGAGGCGGCGATCGCCCGCTTCATCGAAAGCCACCGCCCGCTGGCCGAGGATATACAACTGCATGAAGCAGCTTTCTGGACGCCCTCGCAAGCCTGCTTCCTGCGCGAAGCGATCACCCAGGATGCCGACTGGGCCGAAATCACCGACGAACTGAACGCCGAGTTGCGCGCCCGGCATTAGGCGGCTCGGCCATGACACGACAGGAACGGGATTCCTTCGGCAACATCGAAGTCAACGACGCCGCGTTGTGGGGCGCCCAGACCCAGCGTTCGCTCGAACATTTCGCCATTTCTGGCGAGCGCATGCCGGATGAGCTGATCCACGCCCTGGCCGGCGTCAAGGCCGCCTGCGCCCAGGTCAATCACCAGCTCGGCCGGCTCCCCGCCGACAAGGCCAGGGCCATCGTGGCGGCCGCTGAAGAAGTGGCCGAAGGCCGGCACGACCCGCAGTTTCCGCTCGTCGTCTGGCAAACCGGCTCCGGCACGCAAACCCACATGAACATGAACGAGGTGATCGCCAACCGCGCTTCGGAACTGCTCGGTGGCGAACGCGGCAGCGCCCGCCTCGTCCATCCCAACGACGAGGTCAATTTCGGGCAATCGTCGAATGACATTTTTCCCACGGCCATGCACGTCGCCGCCTGCCATGGCATTGCCCGCCGACTGCTACCTGCAGCGCGCCGCCTGATCGCCTCGCTGGACGAAAAGTCAGCCGAATTCGCCGACATCGTCAAGATTGGCCGCACCCATCTGCAGGACGCCACGCCGCTCTCGCTCGGCCAGGAATTTTCCGGCTATGTCGCCCAGTTGCAGCATGCCGAAACCTTGGTCACCGCCAGCCTGACATCGCTTTATCCGCTCGCTGTCGGCGGTACGGCAATCGGTACGGGCCTGAACACCCACCCGGAATTCGGCCGGCGGGTTGCCGCGCGGCTATCCGAACGCTATGCCCTGCCTTTCACCAGCACCAGCAACAAATTTGCTGCTCTGGCAGCCCACGACGGACTGGTTGCTGCCCACGGCGCCCTCAAGACACTGGCCGTGGCCTTGATGAAAATCGCCAACGACATTCGCTGGCTGGCCTCCGGACCGCGCTCGGGGCTCGGCGAAATCGGCCTTCCGGAAAACGAGCCGGGCAGCTCGATCATGCCCGGCAAGGTCAATCCTACCCAGTGCGAGGCACTCACCATGCTCTGCTGCCAGGTCATGGGCAACGACGTGGCAATCAGCATCGGCGGCGCATCGGGCAATTTCGAGCTGAATGTCTTCAAGCCGCTGATCGCCCACAATTTTCTCCAGAGCGTTCGCCTGCTGGCCGACGGCATGACCAGTTTCGAGCGCCATTGCGTACGCGGCATCACGGCCAACCGCGAACGCATCGAAGCCCTGATGGAACATTCGCTGATGCTGGTTACGGCACTGACACCGCATATTGGCTACGACAAGTCGGCAGAAATCGCCAAGCGGGCCAGCCGCGACAACTGCTCTTTGAAGGAAGCTGCTCTCGCCCTCGGTATTCTGAGCGCCGAAGAGTACGAGCGCTGGGTCGTTCCAGAAAACATGATCCACCCCGGCATCGAATAACGCCCCGGCGACCGCCAGCGATTGACGGTCATCAAGAGGCGAACAGCCGTAACGGCATTTTCCCGCCGAATCCGTCCATAATCCCCGGCAAGACAATTTGAACAGGATCGGGGCGCGCATGGAATTCCTGCATGAAGTTATTGAAATCATTTTGCTTCTGATGACCATCGCCGGGGGCGCACTCGCCTATTTTCGCTTTCGGGGACGGAGTTTCGGAATTGCCGATCTGCTGATTTTCGGGATTCTGGCGATCGGTGCGGATTACCTGAGTTATGTGCTCTTCCAGGCGATCAAAGGCCCGCATGCAGATTCGGAGGCTTATGGAGCGTTGGCAGCGATGCTCGCCCTGTTCGGACTGATCCCCATCGCAGCCGGCGTTACCCTGATCGCCATCGTTGCCTTGTTTGTCTGCCTGGCACGCTATCCGGCCGTCCGCGTCGGAGCGCTGGTTACCGTGCTCCTCGCCGGTCTGGCGCATCAATTCACAAGCAAAATAGACATCATGCGTGAGCCCGGAGGGGTATTGAACAACGACAAGCTGGCCGGAGAAAACTGGGCGCTGGAATCCGGAGCGATTTCTCCCGCCGATTGCGACCGGCAATCAAGTAGCAAGGCATTTCGTGAAGCTTGCCGGGCAGCCCTCAAGCGCTAACCTCTTCGCATGGCCACAACGCGACCTTTGCCACGGTCAACCCGAAAAAACAGCAAATTTTGGCAAGCAGCCGATCGCCCAACGTTATTCCAATAACGAATAACACAATGAACACACGTTCTTAATAAGGCATTAAGACCCTGTTAGAATCCGCTTCATTCAACAATCCCTGCGGATTACCCAGCAATGACCCAACGCAAGACACTCTCCCACCTCGACTGGCTCGAAGCCGAAGCCATCCACATCATGCGCGAAGTGG
>CAZOWA010000014.1:0-60676 GCA_964583695.1 uncultured Dechloromonas sp. | reverse complement strand
GCTCGGACACCGGCGAGGAAGCCTTCTTCCGCCAGCAGCCCAACGTCGCCTGGCACGTCGGCGGCGAAGGCTTCACCTGGGAAACCCAGGACAAGGAGCGCGATGCCAAGGCCGCCCAAGCCGCCTGGGAGGTTGCCTGCGGCCACCTGCACAACCCCGACATCGGCCTCGTCGTCCTCGACGAAATGACCTACGCCTTCAAGTACGGCTGGCTCGACCTCGACACCGTGATCGCCCAGATCCTCGCCCGCCCGGCCATGCAGCACGTCATCATTACCGGCCGCGGCGCGCCGCAAGCCCTGCGCGATGTCGCCGACACGGTCAGCGACATCGGCATGGAAAAACACGCCTTCCAGGCCGGCATCAAGGCCATGCCCGGACTGGAGTGGTGATCCGGCAATATCCAAACCGCTTGTCATGAATCATAATGCGCAACGAATTCTGGCAGCATGCTGCCCCACGATTGACGCGGTTCCCTGGAAAACATGCAGAATCTCATCATCCCGCAACCCTACGATTTCGTTCCACCTCGCTTCAACCCGCTGATTTACGGCTTGATCAAGCCCTTCCTGCCACTACTGTTGAAGAAGGGCTACGGCCTCGCGTCGGTCGACTACCGCGGCCGTGAAAAGCTCGAACAGTCGCTGCACGCGGGTCACGGCATCCTGCTCGCTCCGAATCATTCGCGGCCCAGCGATCCTTTCGTGATTGCCGCCCTGGGCAATGCCTGCGGACGCCCGGTACACATCATGTCGACCTGGCACATCTTCATGGAGAACGCCATCCAGCGTTTCATGCTGCAGCGTGTCGGGATCTTCAGCGTGCATCGCGAATCCGTAGACCGCAAGTCGCTGCGCTGCGCCGAGGACATTCTCGTTAATGCACGTTACCCGCTGGTCATGTTTCCCGAGGCGATCGTCAGTCGTACCAACGATCACATGAACACCTTCCTGCGCGGCTCTGCGCTGGTTGCGCGACGAGCCGCACTACGCCGGCAGGCGGGCGACGGAGGACAGGTCGTGATTCATCCCGTGTTCATCCGCTACACCTTCGCTGGCGACATCAATGAACGCGCCACGCCCGTACTCGAAGAAGTCGAACGCCGCCTGGGCTGGCAGCCGCAGAGTTCCCTGCCACTGCGCGAACGCATTCTCAAGGCCGGCCATGCGCTGCTCGCGGCCAAGGAGGTCGAATATTTCGGAGCGGCACGTAGCGGCCCGCTGACCTTGCGCATCGAAGCCCTTCGTGAGGCTGTCCTGAAACCACTTGAAGCACAATGGCTTCGCCGTTTTCGCCATGCCGACGTAATGGCCCGCGTCAAGGCGGTGCGCATGCGCATCTTCCCGCATCTGCTGGACAACGCGGCCGAGCATGAACCGTTGTGGCGTACCATCGGCGACCTCTATTTCGTGCAGCAACTGCATTGCTATCCACAAGATTATCTCAACGGCCCCGAACCCGAACGCCTGCTGGAAATCGTCGAGCATTACGAAGAAGACCTGACCGACAAGGTACGCCCCCACTACCCGCTGCGCGCCACGGTACATATCGGCGACGCCCTGCCGGTAGCCGCCGAACGCCGCATCTACCCGCACGGCGACCCGCTCATGGACGAACTGCGCCAACGCATGGAAGCCCTCATGATCGCCAGTCGGCAAAACTGATTTCGAGAGTACCGAATGTTTTCTGACCTGCCTTCCCTGTCCCAGATCGGCCTGCGCGTCGCGCTGGTAGTTGTCGGGCTTGGCCTGTGGTTCTGGAGCCAGTCACTGATCGGCAAGAAGGCCGAATGCAGCGACGGCATCGGCGACTGGCTGCATCAACGTACGGCTGGCTGGCACGCCTGGCTGCTCTCCCACCCGAAAAGCGCGGATCGCCTGCTCATCGTCAGTTCGCTGTTCATCGACATCTTCGGACTGGCACTGCTTGCAATGGCCATCCTCGGGCCTTCAGTCGCGCCGTTCGTCGCACTGGTCATCCTCTTCGCCTCCCGCCAGGTATGCCAGGGACTGGTCACCCTGCCGCCGCCACCCGGCGTCATCTGGCGCCACCCGGGCTCACCGTCGCTGCTCGTCACCTATGGCGTCAGCAACGATCTCTTTTTCTCCGGCCACACCGCGCTGGCCGTGCTTGGCGCCATCGAAGCCTTTCACCTGGCACCTGCCTGGCTGGGCTGGATTGCCGTTACCATTGCGCTGCTCGAAGCCGGCGTCGTGCTTGTCCTGCGTGCGCATTACACGCTCGACATCATCGCCGGCGCACTAGCCGCCTGGTGGGCCAGCAGCATGGCGGGCGCCATCGCCCCCTACATCGACCGCTGGCTGTCCTGATCCTGCGCAATACCTCCGTTCCCAATTTCTGCCGAGTCTTCCGTGTCCCACTGTCCCAGCCTGCTCATCGCCGCCCCCGCCTCCGGCCAGGGGAAAACCACCGTAACCGCCGCACTGGCCCGCCTGCACGCCCGTCAGGGCAAGCGCGTTACCGTTTTCAAATGCGGGCCCGATTTTCTCGATCCGCAAATTCACGCCTTCGCATCCGGTCGCCCTTGCCAGAACCTGGATCTCGGCATGTGTGGCGAGACCGATGCGCGCTGGCGACTGGCGCGCGCTGCGGCGGATTCCGACCTCATCCTGGTGGAAGGCGTCATGGGCCTCTTCGATGGGCAGCCTTCGGCGGCCGACATCGCCGAGCGTTTCGCCATTCCGGTCATGGCCCTGATCGACGCCGGCGCCATGGCCCAGACCTTCGGTGCGGTCGCCCACGGCCTCGCCACCTATCGACCCGGATTGCCCTTTGCCGGCGTGCTTGCCAACCGGGTCGGCAGCCCCCATCACACCGAACTGCTGCGCAACAGCCTGCCGCCCGGCATGGGCTGGTTCGGCGCCCTGCCACGCTCGGCCGACAGCCTGCCAGAACGTCACCTTGGCTTGATGCAGGCCACGGAAATCGACGACCTCGCCAACCGGCTCGACAAACTGGCCGATGCGCTGGCTGCAAGCTCGATCGCCGATGCTGCGGTCAACCCGAAAAATGCCGTATTTTTTGCTGATGTATCACCGCCTGCCATCTCGCCTGCCCTGGCCGGCAAACGTATCGCGATCGCTCACGATGCCGCTTACGGATTCATCTACCCGGCCAATCTGGAAACGCTCCAGCAACTTGGCGCCACGCTGCACTTTTTCTCGCCGGTGGCCGGCGATCCGCTACCCGCTTGCGATGCTGTCTGGTTGCCCGGCGGCTATCCGGAATTGCACGCTGAAGCGCTGGGCAAAAATTCCGCGTTGTGGTCGGCGCTGGCAACTCACGTCAACGCCGGCAGGCCGCTGCTCGCCGAATGCGGCGGCATGATGAGCCTGTTCGAGGAAATCGTGGACAAACACGGCACCAGCCACCAGTTCGGCGGTCTGTTACCTGGTCGTTCAGTCATGCAGCCCCGGCTGACCGCACTCGGCACGCAGTTTGTCACATTGCCGGAAGGGACTTTGTCCGGACATACTTTTCACTATTCGAAAAGCGACACGAACCTGCCTCCGCTCACCCTGGCTCGCACGGCGGAAGGCCGCAGTGGCGAAGCTGTTTATCGCCGCCAGCGCCTGACCGCCTCTTACGTCCATTTGTATTTCCCTTCAAATCCCGCCGCCGTCGCCGCCATCTTCAGCCCAGCCAATACTTAATTTTTTACGAAGTATTGATGCGTATAAATATGTTTTTTCCGCAGTCTGGATAGACGTAGACTGGCGACTGCAATTTTCCAACGGAGACAAGCATGAAAAACTTTGCCCTGATGGCCGCAGCCCTGGTGCTCGGCTTTACGCTCAATATCGGTGATGCCGAGGCAAAACGCCTGGGCGGCGGCGGCTCTTCCGGCATGCAACGCCAGGCCATTTCGCCGAACAAGGCACCGGATGCCGCACGCGCTCCGAATCAGGCCGCCCCCGCCGCGCCTGCCGCAGCCCCCGCGGCCCAACCCAAACGTTCCTGGATGGGCCCGATTGCCGGCCTCGCCGCGGGTCTGGGTCTGGCTGCTCTCGCTTCGCACCTCGGTTTCGGTGAAGGCTTGGCCAACATGATGATGATCGGCCTGCTGATTCTGGGTGCGGTAATGCTTTTCCGCTTCTTCTCGCGCAAAAAGGCGGCTGTCACAGAAAGTGGCCTGCAATATGCCGGCGCTGGTTATGGCGGAAACAACATTGCCCGCCCTGATTTCACGCCGGCAGGTGGCTCTGCTTCCGCACCGGTAATGGCTGCAAGCAGCGCCGGCAACATTCCTGCCGATTTCGATGCCGCCGGATTCGTGCGCAATGCCAAGGTCAATTTCCTCCGCCTCCAGGCCGCCAACGATGCCGGCAACCTGGATGACATCCGCGAATTCACTTCGCCGGAGATGTTCGCCGAGATCAAGATGGCCATCAACGAGCGCGGCGCTGCCCCGCAGGAAACCGACGTGGTGCAAGTCAATGCCGAGGTGCTGGATGTCGCTGAAGAAGCCAACCGCTACATCGTCAGCGTGCGCTTCAACGGCCAGATCCGCGAAGAAAGGAACGGCCCGGTCGAGCCTTTTGACGAAATCTGGCACATGACCAAGCCGCGCACGGGTGGCGGCTGGGTGATCGCCGGTATCCAGCAGGTTCAATAAGCAGGTTCGCCCTGCGATAAGGCCGGCGGAGGCGACTCTGCCGGCTTTTTTGTTTCTCAGCTCGAACAGCTGACCGCCAGCCCGTTGGCCCAATCCGGCGGCAGCGCGGCGTATTCCTCGTACTCCGGCTGCTCGTCGAAGGGCTTGCGCAGGCAGGTGAGCACCCGGCGCACCTCGGAAAAATCCTTTTCCCTGGCGCGCTGTATGGCTTTTTCGGCAACCCAGTTGCGCAGCACGTATTTGGGATTGGCGGCGAGCATGGCAGCTTGTCGTTCGCTTTCGTCCCACGGCGTCTGCGCCAGCCGTGCCCGCCACTCCCGCAGCCAGGCAGCACAGGCTTCGCGGTCGATGAACAGGTCGCGCAGGGCGTCTTCCGTTTTTGGGCGATTTTTCGGGTTGACCGCAGCAGATGAAAGTTTTGACAGGCCACGGAAGAAAAGCGTGAAATCGGGCCGGTTTTCGGCCAGGAACGCAAAAGTCCGGCTGATGAAATCTTCGTCACCCGGAAGTCCGGCACGCAAGCCGAGCTTGGCCTGCATGGCGCGCTCGAAGGACGTTTCAAAAGCCGGACCGAAACTTTCATCGACGGCAGCACGCGCCTGTTCCGGGCGCTTGATCAGCGGCAGGAAAGCCTCGGCCAGCCGATAGAGGTTCCACTGCGCGATGACCGGCTGGCGGCTGTAGGCGTAGCGTCCCTGATGGTCGGAATGGTTGCAGATGTGATCGCCGTCGTAGGCCTCCATGAAGCCGAAGGGGCCGTAATCGAGAGTGAGGCCGAGAATGGACATGTTGTCGGTATTCATCACGCCGTGCATGAAACCGACCGCCATCCATTGTGCAAGCAATTCGCCGGTGCGCCGCGACACGTCGCGCAACAGGGCGTCGTAGGGGTTGAGCGCATCCAGACATGCCGGACGAAACGCCTCGATGACGTAATCGGCCAGTTGCTGCAATTCCAGCGGCCGGTTGCGCGCCGCCCAGTGTTCGAAGGAGCCGAAGCGCACGAAGCCCGGCGCGACGCGGGTCACCACGGCGGCTGTCTCGATTTCCTCGCGCAGCACGGGTTCATCGGAGCCAATCAGGCACAAGGCGCGTGTGGTCGGGATGCCCAGGCCGGCCATGGCTTCGGAGCAGAGAAACTCGCGAATCGACGAACGCAGGACGGCGCGACCGTCCGCCCCGCGCGAATACGGTGTCCGTCCCGCGCCCTTGAGCTGGATTTCCCAATGGCCACGGGCATTGCGCAGTCCGCCCAGCAGGTGGGCCCGGCCGTCGCCGAGCTGGCCGGCCCAGACCCCGAACTGGTGACCGGAATAGACGGCCGCCAGCGGGTCGGCACCGGGCAGCGGACAGTTGCCGGCAAACACTTCGGCGAAGGCAGGATCGTCCCGAAAATTGCCGGGCAAACCGAGCAGCTCGCCTACTTCGTCGCTGACGGCAACGATATAAGGATCAGGCAAAGGCTGCGGATTCAGCCGTGTGTAGAAAGCCTCCGGCAGTTCGGCAAAGCTGTTATCGAACTCGGGGAATCCGGGCAAAAAGGGTAGCGGGGCGTTCATCGGCAGCATTTCGGTCTCTGATCAGGAAGATCAGAGCGGAAAAACCGCCGATGGTTCAGTTCAGAAACCGGCGGCTTCTGCTTCGAGGTAGGCGAGGCTGACGTATTTACCGATATTGGTGTCGAAACCCTTGGTGTCCTTCGCCTTGCCGGCGACGCGCGGATCTTTCAGCACCTGTGCCTTGGCAGCTTCCATCGGCAAACCATCCTTGACCGCCTGTTCGCAGGGCCGGTAAATGCCCTCGAACATCTCGCGATTCCATTTCAGCACATTGGCCCCCGGCTCACCGTGACCGGGAAGCCAAATCGCCGACGCGGCATTTTTCTCGAGTGCATCGTAGGCCTTGAAGGTGCCGAGGTAGGAACCATCGTCCATGTTGGCAATGCGCCGATCCATGGCAATATCGCCGACGCAGGTCAGCTTGTCCGCAACCACTTCGACACAAATGTCGTAAGGCGTATGCGCCATACCGTAGTGATGCATGCGCAGCGTGACGTCACCGAAACTCAGCTCGGCGCCATGATCGATTGCCGTGTTTGGGGCCACGGCACGCGTGCCAGCAGTAGCCTGATTGGTCCACTGCTCCATCATCGTCCGCCACATGTTGCCCTGGATACCCTGGATTTCCTTGATCGTGCCGGCGTGGGCATAGATCGGAATATCCTTGTAGGCCGTGGCGAAGGCATCGTTACCCAGCCAGTGATCACCGTGATAATGCGTGTTGATGATCGCAATGACCGGCTTTTTCAGGGTCTTTTTGATCTGCCGGATGGCCATCTCGCCAATCTGCACCGAGGCGCCGGAATCAACGACGACCAGCCCCTTGGGCGTATCGACAAAAGTGATGTTGCACATCATTCCCTGGTTTTCCGGCGTCGGAAAACCGTCCGGCGAGAAAATCATCCAGACGTGTTTCGATACCTGACGCAGCGGATGGTCCTTGATGGCCGGGCCACGCACGAAGTCACTGACTTCGCGGGCAAAGGCGCCCATGCCCTGCCATGGAGCGAACTCGACAGCCCCCAGAGCAGACAGTGCAGCAACGGAACGCAAGAAGTGGCGACGATTCATTGGGGTGTCTCCTTGTAGTTATCATGGGCACATATTGGCGCCGAAATGCGCCTTCGTCTACACTCGCCGCATGCGTCGCTACCCCATTTCCTTCATCGTCCTCACCGCGCTCGGCATCCTCTGCCTGATTCCCGGTGCAATCAGCGTTGCCGGCTTTGGCGCGATCCTGCACCCGGTGCTTGACGACCCAATGGCCGGGCTGGCCTTCATCGTCTCGGCCGTCGCCTTTGTCGGCTCCGGCGCCTTCCCGCTGGTCATCGCGAGGCTTCGGGAAAACGGCTAGAACGCAGCAATCCCGGTCTGCGCCCGACCAAGAATCAGGGCGTGGATATCGTGCGTTCCCTCGTAGGTATTGACCACCTCCAGATTGACCAGATGGCGGATGACCCCGAACTCGTCGGAGATGCCGTTGCCGCCCAGCATGTCGCGCGCCGTGCGGGCAATGTCGAGCGACTTGCCGCAGGAATTCCGCTTCATCAGCGAGGTGATCTCGACTGAGGCGGTTCCTTCATCCTTCATGCGTCCGAGGCGCAGGCAGCCCTGCAGGCCGAGTGCAATTTCAGTCTGCATGTCGGCCAGTTTTTTCTGGATCAGCTGATTCGCCGCCAGCGGCCGGCCGAACTGTTTGCGATCCAGAGTATATTGCCGCGCCATCTGCCAGCAGAACTCGGCTGCACCGAGCGCGCCCCAGGCAATGCCATAGCGCGCCGAATCGAGGCAGGTGAACGGCCCTTTCAGGCCACTCACTTCCGGAAACTCGTTTTCCTGCGGGACGAACACGTCATTCATCACGATTTCGCCGGTTACCGAGGTGCGCAGTCCCACCTTGCCCTGGATCGCCGGCGCCGAAAGACCCGGCATGCCTTTCTCCAGCACAAAGCCGCGAATCGCACCGGCATCGTTCTTGGCCCAGACCACGAAAACGTCAGCAATCGGCGAATTGGTGATCCACATCTTGCTGCCATTCAGCAGGTAGCCGCCATCGACCTTGCGGGCGCGGGTTTCCATGCTGCCAGGGTCGGAACCGTGGTTGGGTTCGGTCAGGCCAAAGCAGCCGATCCATTCTCCGGTCGCCAGTTTCGGCAGGTATTTCCGCTTCTGTGCCTCGCTACCAAAGACGAAAATCGGCACCATGACCAGCGAGGATTGCACGCTCATCATCGAGCGATAACCCGAATCAACCCGCTCGATCTCGCGGGCAACCAGTCCGTAGGAAACGTAGCTCAGCCCCGCCCCGCCGTATTCGGGCGGGATGGTCGGCCCGAGCAGCCCGATCTCGCCCATTTCGCGGAAAATTGCCGGATCGCTCCTTTCGTGCCGAAAGGATTCTGTAACGCGCGGCATCAACTTGCCCTGGCAATAATCACGGGCAGCATCGCGAATCATCCGCTCCTCGTCGCTCAACTGGCTATCGAGCAGCAGCGGGTCTTCCCAGCAAAATCGGGCTTTGGCCATCACTTATCCTTTGCGTAGCAAGCGCGACAAGCTATCAAAAACGATGGCCTATCCGGAAAAAGCAAGAATACTCCGTTCAGGCACCACGCATGACGCGCCAGTACTGCACCTTGAGCGCAATGGCCGCGCCGGCGACGATGGCGAGGAAGGTGATGATCGATCCGAGCGCGAGCGTCGAAAAACCGGTAATGCCCTGCCCCACCGTGCAACCGAAGGCGACGACGCCGCCAAAACCCATCAATGCCGCGCCGATCAAGTGGCTGGCGGTATCTTCCAGGCTGGCAAAGCCTTCCCAGCGGAAGGAGCGCGTTACCAGCGACCAGACAAACGATCCGCCAATCACGCCGAGCACGGAGGCGACGGCAATGGTCATCGTCCGGCTGCTGTCCGACCAGAGGAAAAGCAGTTCGAGCAGGTAAGCCTGGGCTGCGACAAAGGTCAGCGACTCCATGCTGCGGCTGTTGGTGGCGATGAAGGCTTCTTCCAGCGTATCCGGGTGTTCGGCGACATAACCGATGTGGCCGCTTACGTACCAGGCGGCAACCACACAAAGACCGACGCCAAGACCTCCGAGCAGGTTGTCCAGCGTCCAGAAATCCCTGCGCAGCAGGCAGAACGCCGTCAGGCCGCCACCGATACCAAGCACGGCGAGCCAGAAGGCAATTTGCGGATCGATCCCGGCACCAGCCAGCAGGGCCGGGACATCCTGCCCCTGCGGAAAGGCGATGACTGCCTTTTCCAGCACATTAACCCGGAACACGGCGAGAATGCCGCGCATCGTCATGTAGGCCACGATTGCCAGCGTCAGGAAAACAACCAGCGATTTGAGGTTGCCGCTGCCAATACGGATCAGTGTCTTCGAGCCACACCCCGAGGCGAGCACCATGCCGATGCCGAAGGTCAGGCCACCGACCAGATACGACAGCCAGGTGAAGGGTTGCGCCCGGTAGATGGATTTACCGAGGTCGATCAACCCGCCTGCGTGCAGGAAACCGGCCCCCAGCACGGCAATGCCGATGGCCAGCAACCACATGCGCATGCGGCTCCATTCGCCCATATTGACGATGTCGGAGACTGCCCCCATGGTGCAGAAATGAGTCTTCTGGGCGATGGCGCCGAAAATGAACGAGACGGCAAAGGCAAGCCAGAGAACGGTGCTGGCAGAAACGATGTTGGGTTCCATGATCAGGGGCGATAGGGTGTTGGGTCGGCGATTCCCGCTGCGGCGAATCCTTCCGCACGCAGACGGCACGAGTCACAGACAGCGCAGGCGCGGCCAAGTTCATCGGCCTGGTAACAGGAAACCGTCAAACCGTAATCAACCCCGAGATTCGTACCTGTCTGGATGATTTCCGCTTTGGACAGGTTGATCAGGGGCGCATGGATCGACAGTTTCCGACCCTCAACCCCCGCCTTGGTGGCCAGATTGGCCATCTTCTCGAAAGCGGCTATGTATTCGGGGCGGCAATCGGGATAGCCGGAATAATCAACGGCATTGACCCCGACGAAAATGTCGCGGCTGCCCAGAACTTCAGCCCAGGCCAGTGCGAGCGACAACATGATGGTATTGCGTGCCGGCACATAGGTGACGGGAATGCCCGGGTGTACACCGTCGACCGGCACGTCGATGTTGGTATCGGTCAGCGCCGAGCCACCGAACTGCGCCAGCCCGAGATCAAGTACGCGATGTTCAACGGCACCCAGCGCCTTGGCGACGCGCTCAGCCGCCTTCAGCTCGGCACAGTGCCGCTGGCCATAATTGAACGAAAGGCAGTAACAGGCGAGTCCGCGGCTGCGCGCGATGGCAAGGCAGGTAGCGGAGTCCAGCCCGCCGGAAAGGAGGACGACGGCGGTATTCATGGGGCGGGAATATACCTGAAAACGGCGGATTTCTGGGGCGTACGCGCTTGTTCCTGCGCTACAATTTGGCCACTCGGTTCCAATTTCTGCCCGGAGATACCCATGCTGCCCCGCCTCAATGCCATTGCCGCCGCGCTCCTGATTCCCGCCTTCTTTGCTGGCTCCGCCCACGCTGCCGACAAGGTCAAGGTCGGATTCGTATCCACCCTGTCCGGCCCGGGCGCCGGTCTTGGTGTCGACATCCGCGACGGGTTCAACCTGGCGATGAAGCACCTGGACGGCAAGCTCGGCAACCTGCCCGCCGAAGTCCTGATCGCCGACGACCAGCAGAATCCCGATGTCGCCAAGCAGACGGCGGACAAGTTCCTGAAGAAGGACAAGGTCGATTTCATGACCGGCATCGTCTTCTCCAATCTGATGCTTGCTGTCGGGCCGACCGTTTTCGAGAACAAGACCTTCTACATTTCGGCCAATGCCGGCCCCTCGCAATATGCCGGCGAGCAGTGCAACCCGTTCTTCTTCAACGTTGCCTGGCAGAATGACAACCTGCACGAGGCGGTCGGCAAGTACGTCCAGGACAAGGGTTTCAAGAATGTCGTAATCGTCACCCCGAACTATCCGGGCGGCAAGGACGCAGTCTCCGGCTTCAAGCGCTACTACAAGGGCAAGGTCGCCGACGAGGTTTATACCAAGCTCGGCCAGCTCGACTACGCCGCCGAACTGGCGCAGATCCGCGCCAGCAAGCCGGATGCACTGTTCTTCTTCCTGCCGGGTGGCATGGGCATCAATTTCGTCAAACAGTTCGTCGCTGCCGGTCTGTCGCGTGATACCCAGCTGTTCGCCCCCGGTTTCTCCGCCGACGAGGATGTCATCAAGGCCGTCGGCGCGCCGATGATGGGCATGTTCAATTCGACGCACTGGGCGCACGACATGGACAACCCCGAGAACAAGCGTTTCGTCGCCGACTTCCAGAAGGAATATGGTCGCCTGCCCTCACTCTACGCCTCTCAAGGTTACGATGCAGCCCTGATGATGGATGGTGCAGTGCGCGACGTGAAGGGCAAGATCGAAGACAAGGCCGCCCTGCAAAAGGCACTCGAAGCCAAACGTTTCAAATCCGTACGCGGTGACTTCAAGTTCAACACCAACCACTACCCGGTGCAGAACTACTACCTGCGCGTCATCGGCAAGGATGCACAGGGGCGCGTCACCAACAAGACTATGGGCACCATTTTCACCAATCACGCTGACGCCTATGTGAGTCAGTGCAAGATGAAGTGACCCAGCTGGTTCTGGAGCAGGCCCTAAACGGCCTGCAGTTCGGCCTCATGCTGTTCCTGCTGGCCGCCGGGCTGACGCTCGTTTTCGGCATCATGGACTGCATCAATCTGGCGCATGGCTCGCTCTACATGGTGGGCGCTTACTTCGTTGCGGCGGCCGCACAAGCGGCCGATTCATTCTGGATCGGGCTGGGCTCCGGGGTCGCTGCGGCAGCTGTGCTCGGTCTGCTGCTCGAACTTTCGCTGTTCCGCCAGTTGTACAAGCGCGATCACCTGTCGCAGGTCTTGGCCACCTTTGCCCTGATCCTGATCGCCAACGAAGCGGTGCGCATGCTCTGGGGTGCCCAGCCAGTCATGCTCAATCCTCCGGAAGCGCTGGCCGGGCCGGTGGAGTTTTCCCTGTTCGGCGACGTGTTTTTCTACCCGGCCTATCGGCTGGTCATCATCGGCTTTGGCATCGCCGTCGCCGCCTTGCTTTATCTGCTGATCGCCCGCAGTCGCGTAGGCATGTGGGTACGGGCCGGAGCATCAAATCGCGAAATGACCGAGGCACTGGGCATCAATGTTCGCGGCTTGTTCACAGCGGTTTTTGTCTTTGGGGCTGCACTTTGTGCCCTGGCCGGCGGACTGCTCGGCCCGCTGCTCGCCGTTCAGGTCGGCATGGGTGAAAGCGTGCTGATTCTGGCCTTCGTCGTCATCATCATCGGCGGCATCGGCTCGATTCGCGGTGCCCTGGTCGGCAGCCTGATCGTCGGCACGGTTGATACGCTGGGCCGGGCGCTGCTGCCCACCCTGCTGCGTGCGGTCCTGCCAGCCGATGCCGCGTCAACGCTCGGCCCCGCACTGGCTTCGATCCTCATTTACCTGCTCATGGCCGGCATTCTCTTCTTCAAGCCGCAAGGGCTGTTTCCGGCGAGGGCGTGATGGCGTTCTATCGAGCGGCCCCCTACCAAAAACGTGTCGCCGTCGCGCTGATGCTAGTCCTAATCACCCTGCCAACCGCTCTGACCGCGCTCGGCCAGGAGTTCTACATCGGGTTTGCGACGCGCATTTTGATTTTCGCGCTGGCTGCGACCAGCCTGAATCTGGTCCTGGGATTCGGCGGCATGTTTTCGCTTGGCCATGCAGCATTTTTTGGAGCAGGCGCCTATACAGCGGCTATCTGCATGAGCAACGGCATCAATGAAGGATTGCTCGCCCTGCCTGCCGCCATGCTGAGCGCCAGCCTGTTTGCCCTGATCGTCGGCGCCATCAGCCTGCGCACGCGCGGCGTCTATTTCATCATGATCACCCTGGCCTTCGCCCAGATGGCTTATTACCTCTTCGTCTCGGCCCGCAACTGGGGCGGTGACGATGGTTTGCCACTGAACGGCCGGATGACACTCGGCGGCCTCAGCCTGGCGAGCGATGCTGCACTGTTTTACGCGGCACTGGCTTGTCTGGCGTTGGCCATCCTTTGCCTCGGCCGGCTGGCGGATGCGCGCTTCGGGCGCGTCATTCAGGCCATTCGAGAAAACGAGACGCGGATGGAAGCCCTGGGTTACCCGGTATTCCGCTACCGCCTGGTCTGCTTCGCCCTCGGCGGGGCGCTGGCCGGACTGGCCGGGGCGCTGCTCGCCAACCTGACCGGACTGGCCAGCCCCAACCTGTTGCAATGGACGCAATCGGGCACGCTGCTGGTCATGGTGATCATCGGTGGCGTCGGCTACCTTTATGGTGGCGTGGTCGGCGCCTTCGTGCTGTTGGCGCTGGAAGAAGTCCTATCCGGTTTTACCTTGCACTGGCACATCGGCCTTGGGCTGTTGCTGCTTGGCATCGTGCTTTTTGCACCCAAAGGGGTTGCCGCCTTGTTCGGAAAGCGCCATGGCTGAGCCGCTGCTTGAAGTCCGTCAGTTGTCGCGGCGCTTTGCTGCGGTCGACGCGATAAAACAGGTAAATTTTGCCATCGATGCCGGCGAGATTCATGCCCTGATCGGCCCTAACGGCGCCGGCAAGACGACATTCATCCACCATGTTTCGGGAGCGATGCAACCCGATTCCGGCAGCGTGCTTTTCGCCGGGCGCGACGTGACTGCCCTTTCCATGCACGAGCGTGTGGCGGCTGGCATGGCGCGCTCCTACCAGATCACCAATGTCTTTCTTGGCCTTTCGGCGCTCGACAATGTCGCGCTGGCTGTTCAGGGACGCGCCGATGCGGGCAGCAGTTTCCGTTTCTGGCGCGCTGTTCGCAACGAGCGGCGACTTTTCGACGAAGCGCAGAGCCATCTTGAGCAGGTGGGTTTGGGCCAGCGCGCCGACTGCATCGCCGGCAACCTCGCCCATGGCGAACAACGGGCGCTGGAACTGGCCATGGCCCTGGCCACCCGACCAAAACTGCTGCTGCTTGATGAGCCAATGGCCGGCACCGGCCCCGAGGAATCGGCACGCATGGTCGAACTGATCGAGCATCTCGCCCGCCATGTCACCATCCTGCTCGTCGAACACGACATGGCGGCGGTATTCCGGCTGGCCGACCGCATCTCGGTTCTGGTCAACGGGCAGCTGATCTGCACCGGCGTGCCGGATGCCGTGCGCGCCGATCCGGAAGTCCGACGCGCCTATCTGGGGGATCATCTGTGAGCGCGCTGCTCGAAATCGAAGGACTGGAGGTCGCCTACGGCCCGAGTCAGGTGCTGTTCGGTATCGAACTGGCCGTGCAGGAAGGCGAAGCGGCAACCCTGCTCGGCCGTAACGGCATGGGCAAGACAACAACACTGCGCGCGCTGTGCGGGCTGGAGCCGGTCAAGGGCGGCACGATCCGTTTTGCCGGCGAGCGCATCGACGGCTGGCGCCCCGACCGCATTGGCCGTGCCGGGATCGCGCTGGTGCCGGAGGGCCGGCAGTGTTTTCCGAATCTCACGGTCGACGAGCATTTGGTGGCTTTTTTTGCCAATCGGCGCAGTGTTGGCGAAGCATGGACGCCGGCACGGATTTACGAACTTTTCCCACGCCTCAAGGAACGTTCGGGCAATCTCGGCAACCAGCTCTCTGGCGGCGAGCAGCAGATGCTGGCCATCGGCCGGGCACTGGTCACCAACCCGCGACTGATCATTCTCGATGAAGCGACGGAAGGTCTGGCGCCATTGGTTCGCGAGGAAATCTGGGCCTGTCTGGCGCGCCTGCGCGCCACCGGACAGAGCATTCTGGTGATCGACAAATACGTCGAGCGACTGATCGAACTGGCCGATCACCACACCATCATCGAGCGGGGCCAGGTCGTCTGGCATGGCCCGTCAGCCGCACTGGATGCCGATCATGGCATCTGGCACCGCTATCTGGGGATTTGACCGGAGTTCAGGAAGGTGCCAGTGCGCTCAGCTCGCGTTCGAGCAGCGCTTCGTCGCCAAGGTTGAGCGCAACGAGACGACGCAGGTGAGTCACGCTGTCGAGATCGATCTCGCGGCAGGCCAGTCCAAAATAGTCGGCCTGATGATGAACCACCGTGGCTTCCATCCGGATTGTGGTTCCTGCACCGTCAAGCAGGACTTTCAGGGTGCATTGGCTGCCGATGCCGACGAAGAGCGGAGATTTCGGGCAGATCAGGGCGCCTTTCAGCGATATATCCACCAGATCGACCGCAAACTCGCCCGACGGCAGGAACAGGCGAGCCTCGCTCCGGAACGGAACCCGCGAGAACTGACGACGATTCTGAACCATACCAACCCCTTCGCTCATTTTCCCTGCATATTACCCCAGAGCAGCTTGTGCAACTGCATCTGGAAACGCACGTTGAGGCCGTCGGCGAGTATCCATTCGGCGAGATCGCGCGGCTCGACCTTTCCCTGCGCCGGAGAAAACAGGACTGGACAAAGACCGTTCAGCGCGCGGCTCGAAAGTACTTCTCGAGCCCACTCGTAGTCAGCACGAGAGGCGATGACGATCTTGATTTCGTCGCGAGCATCAAGCGAGGCCAGGTTTTCCCAGCGATTCCTGGCACACTCGCCAGAATCTGGAGCCTTGAGATCCATGATGCACGACACCCGCGAATCAACCGACGCGATGTCGAGCGCACCCGAGGTTTCCAGGGAGACGTCGTAACCGGCATCGCACAGGGCTGTCAGCAGCGGCAGACATTCCTTCTGGGCGAGCGGTTCGCCGCCGGTAACACACACCTGCCGGGCCGGGTATTTCGCCACCTCGGCGAGCACGTCGGCAATGCTGGCCGCCTCACCGCCGGTGAAACTGTAGGTCGTATCACACCAGGTGCAACGCAGGGGACAGCCGGTGAGGCGCACGAAAACCGTCGGCAGACCGGCGCGAGAGGCTTCTCCCTGCAAGGAGAAGAAAATTTCCGTAAGGCGCAGGGCCAATTACTTCTTCTTCAGGCGCTGCTGGGCGCTTTCAGCAGCCGGCGAAGTCGGATATCTGGCCAACAAGGTATCCAGGGAACGCTTCGCACCGGTCGGATTGCCCAGCTCCTGCTGGCAGGTGGCAATGGCCAGCCAGGCATCGGGCGCCTTGGCACTGTCCGCATACTTGCTCGTCACCACGCTTTGCGCCTCGATCGCCTTGGTGCAGTTGCGCTGGCCATACCAGGCATTGCCCAGCCAATACTGGGCATTGGGCGCGAGTGAACTGGCCGGGTATTTCTGGACGAAGGCGGTAAAACTGGCTGCTGCCTCCTTGTACTTGGCGGCCTTGAACTGGTTCAGCGCGGCTTCGTACTCCTGACCTTCCTTGGCGGGATCGGCTGCCGGAGCCGGGTTGGCGGCGGCACTATCCGGCGTGGCTGCGGCAGTACCTGCAGCCGGCCCCTCGAACTTGCGCAGACGGGTATCCAGATCCAGGTAGAAATCCTGCTGGCGCTTCCTGGCCGTTTCGAGCTCGTAGGTCAGGGTTTCGATCTGCCCGCGCAAGCGGGCGATCTCTTCGGCCTGACGCTGAATCTGGTTGGCCAGTTCGAGTTGCGCCTTGGCCTGCTGGTCGAATCGCGTCTCGGTGATGATTTTGTGGTCGGCAATCTGACGACGCGCCTCATCGTCGTCGAAGACGCCGGCCTGGGCCTGAGTGGCACCCAGGGCGGCAATCAGGAGGGCGATCCGGACCGGCTTCATGCTCAGAACTCGCCGCGACCGTCGGCAGCCTTGTACAGCATGTCGGCACGGCGGTTTTCTGCCCAGGCTGCATCGTCACTACCCACGCTCTTCGGCTTTTCCTCGCCGAGGCTGACCGATTCAAGCTGGTCTTCACGAGCGCCGAGCAGGGTCAGCGAACGCTTGACGGCATCTGCACGCTTCTGGCCGAGCGACAGGTTGTATTCACGGCTGCCGCGCTCGTCGGTATTGCCCTGAATCAGCATCTTGAAGCCACGATTGGCCACCAGGTACTTGGCGTGGGCGGCCAGCAGATCCTTGTATTCGTCCTTGACTTCGTACTTGTCGAGATCGAAGTAGATGCTGCGCTGCGAGAGCTTGCTCTTCGGATCGGTCAGTTCGCGCGGCAAGCCATTGGCATCGACACCGCCGGCAACAACCGAGGTGACACCTGTTCCGTTGCGCGATTCGACAGGTGCGCCGCCATTTTCATCAGGAACCGGGGTGGTACTGCAGCCGACAACCATCAGGGTCAGCAGGGCGGGGATAATCAGTTTTTTCATGGTGTGTTCTCCGAGGGAAATTATTTGAAGAAGGGGCCCCAGGCCGGTTCGCGCACATCACCTGCGGCGACCGAGAGGCGTTGTTTGATCCTGCCATCGCTGGACACAGCCGATAGAACGCCGCGTCCGCCAAGTTCGGTGGCAAACAGGATCATGCGGCTGTTGGGGGCGAAGCTGGGGGATTCGTCCTTGTGTGAATCGGTCAGGACCTGTACCTGGCGACTGGCCAGATCCATAATGGCAAGCTGGAAGCGTCCCTCGCGACGGGTGATGAAGGCGAGGCTCTTGCCATCCGGCGACGGGCGGGGCGACACGTTGTAGCTGCCCTCGAAACTGACGCGCTGGACGTCACCACCGCCGGCGCCCACACGGTAAATCTGCGGGCTGCCGCCACGGTCGGAGGTGAAGTAAATGCTGGCACCGTCAGCCGAATAGCGCGGCTCGGTATCGATCCCGGAGGATTGGGTCAGGCGTTGAACGCCACTGCCGTCGGCATTCACGACGTAAAGCTGCGAGTTGCCATCCTTGGAAAGAACGACCGCCAGCCGCCGACCATCAGGCGACCAGCCCGGAGCGGAATTGGAGCCCTTGAAGTTGGCAACGATGTGGCGCTGGCCGGAAGCCAGCGAATGAACGTAGATGACCGGCTTCTTCTTCTCGAAAGAGACATAGGCCAGCCGACCGCCATCCGGCGACCAGACCGGCGAGATGATCGGCTCGGTCGACGTCAGCGCAGTGGCTGCGCCCTGCCCGTCGGAATCGGCAATTTGCAGCAGGAACTGCCCGCGGGACTTGACGACGTAGGCAATGCGCGTCGAAAAGACACCCGGCTCGCCGGTCAGCTTTTCGTAGATGTAGTCGGCAATGCGGTGCCCGGCTGCGCGCAGTTGCTGGTTACTGGTAACGTAGGCCGCGCCACCGAGCGATACACCCTTTTGTGTGTCGTAGAGGCGGAAACGGGCTTCCATCCGTCCATCCGGACTGCGCCCGATACTCCCGGCGGCCAGCGCATCGGCGCCTTTGCCTTTCCATTCGCCATGGTTGACCGCGGTATTTTCATCAAGCACCGCACCGGTCGTATCAATCAGTTTGAACAGGCCACTACGTTCAAGATCGGAGCGCACCGTCGAAGTAATGATGCGCGACACCGTGGGATCACCGGGAAAATCGGCAATTGCCACAGGAATGCGATTGGCTCCTGCGCCGGAAATCTCGATGGAGAGCTGCGCCTGGGCAAATCCTGCGGTGAACACGAAAAAAGCCAGGAAAATGCGACGTGAAATTTTAGACATTGCGTTCATTTTCAATAAGTTTGCGCGATTTTACTCTTCAAATGGCTTGTATTTGATTTCCAGCGGATTCGGAAAAGAACCGCTCTCCGGTTTCGGCAGGGGAGAGGCCTTGATGATGGCGCGCTCGACTGCCGCATCGAGTGCCGCATTCCCGCTGGATTTTTTCAGTTTGATTGGCTGAAAAACCTCGCCGGTGGGCAACACGCGCAGTTCGAAAACCGCCTGCGGGTTGCCCTGGATGCCGCCCGGCAATACAACATACTGGCGCACATGACGTGAAATCTTGTCGCTCCACGACTGCATGCCACGATTGGCTGCCGCGGCCCGTTGTTCCTGTTCTGCCATTGCACCCAGCTTGGCCTGTCGTTCGGCCGCCTTGCGTTGCCGGTCTTCACGCTCCAGCATTTCCTTGAAGGGATCAACCGGCGGTTTGGGTTCCGGTTTGACCTCGGGCTTCTTGGGTTCCGGCTTGGGGGGCTCCGGCTTCGGTTCAGGTTTCTTCGGTTCCGGCTTCTTTTCCTGCTTGGTCGCGATGTCCGGCTTCTTGGGCGGCGGAGGCTCGGGCTTCGGTTCGGGCTTGGGCAGCGGTTTGGGTTCCGGCTTCACCTCCGGTTCGGGCGGAGGTGGCGGCGGCAATTGGGTTGCCTGCCTCGGAACGGCCGACCATAACTCGACTTCCATTACCTCCGGCACGCTGCGCTTCCACTGCACCCCGAAAAACAGGAAGGCCAGCAAACCCACGTGCACCAGAATGGTGAAGGTCAGCGCGTATTTCTTGCCGGGTTCTTCGGGACGATCGAGAATCATGGGGGGCTATTTGACAGCCGTTTCCAGACCGACTCGTTCGAAGCCGGCACGTTTCACCTCATCGAGTGCCTCGATGACGTTCTTGTATTGCGTTTCCTTGTCGCCGGCAATGAGGACAGCGACTTTGTCGTCCGCTCCCTTGAGTGTAGCCAGTTCCGACTTCAGTGCCTTGAGACCGGCAATCTTGGTTTCCTTGCCGTTGACGTCGTAAATCGAGAGTGCGCCGTCGTTGCCGACCTGCACCCGGATGTACTTGTCCGGTTTTTGTGGTGCCGTACCGGAGGTCGGCAGGTCGACCGAGCCAGACGTCATCATCGGCGTCGCCACCATGAAGATGACGAGCAGCACCAGCATGACGTCGATGTAGGGAACGACGTTGATTTCGCTTTTCAGTCGGCGCTGGCGCATGGCTTAACGCATCTGCCGTTGCAGGATGTTGGAAAACTCTTCCATGAACGACTCGTAGCGCGTAGCCAGACGGTCGATGTCATGCGAAAAGCGGTTGTAGGCAAGCACGGCGGGAATGGCGGCGAAGAGGCCGATGGCCGTGGCGACGAGCGCCTCGGCAATCCCCGGCGCGACCGAAGCCAGTGTGGCCTGACCGACATTCGAGAGACCACGGAAAGCGTGCATGATGCCCCAGACCGTGCCGAACAGGCCGACATACGGCGAAACCGAACCGACCGAGGCGAGGAAGGAGAGATGTGATTCCAGCGCATCCATCTCGCGCTGGTAGGTAGCGCGCATGGCACGGCGCGAGCCATCGACGATATCCTTGGAATCGAGATTTTTCTGGCCCTTGAGTTTGGTGAATTCACGGAAGCCCGACTCGAAGATGCGTTCCATCGAGCCAGCGTGGTGACGGTCGTTCACCGCACTGTTGTAAAGATTGTTGAGATCGCCGCCGGACCAGAAATCGCGTTCGAAATACTCGGTTTTTTCCCGTGCCTGACGAACGGTGAACCACTTCATGAAGATGTAGTACCAGGACATGAAGGAAACCCCGGCCAACAGGGCCATGACGGCCTGCACCACAGCACTGGCCTGGAGAATCAGGTGAAGGATGGAAAGATCCTGGGTGACGTTCATTTCAAAGCTTCCAGTTTGCGGTGCAAATAGTCGGGAATAGGGGCCGGCGTCATGGTGGCCATATTGACGCAGGCGATTTCAACAGTGCCGGTCACCAGTTCCACATCCCCGCGCCGTGCGTGCTGGCGGAAGACGACGCGAACCCGGGTGAGTTTCTCGACTTCGAGACCAACAGTCAGTTCATCGTCGAGACGGGCGGGCTTCAGGTATTCGCAACTCGCCTTGCGGGCGACGAAACCGATCCCTGATTCCTCGGCGAGTTGCGCCTGGCCGTGGCCGGCTGAACGCATCCACTCGGTGCGGCAACGTTCGAAAAACTTAAGGTAGTTGGCGTAATAAACCACACCGCCCGCGTCGGTATCCTCGTAATAAACGCGGACCGGAATGGCAAAGGCGTTGGGTTTTGGCTCGAATTTCATCTGCGCATTTTACCTTGCGCCGCAACATTGTTTTGTAACGATCTGTTTCTATGATGATAATCTTTTCTCCGGCGCAAACCTGAAAAGGGTGGTGTTCGCCGGCGCGCTCCCACATAATCAGTACCATGCATCGCCCCATCCAGATCATCAATCGGCGCAGCCTGATCCTGCTTCTCAGCCTGCTTCTGAGTTGTGGCTTCTTCGCCACCACCCTGTTCGGCTACTTCGTTTCCAAGCAGGCGATCCGCAACGCCATCATCGGCCAGGATCTGCCGCTGACTTCCAGCAACATCTATTCGGAAATCCAGAAGGATCTCGTCAGGCCGGTGCTGATTTCCTCAACCATGGCGCACGATACTTTCCTGCGCGACTGGGTATTGCGCGGTGAGAAAAATCCGGCAGAACTGGCGCGTTACCTGAGCGAAGTCAAGGTTCGCAACAATGCTTTCGCGAGTTTCTATGTCTCGGAGAAGACCGGGAATTACTACACGGGAGCAGGCGTTCTCAAGAAAATCAGCGAGAGTGAACCGCGCGACGCCTGGTATTACCGGGTACGCAGCATGAGCGAAAACTACGAAATCAACGTCGACCCTGATCTTGCCAACCGCGATGCGCTGACCATCTTCATCAATTACCGTGTCTTCGATTTTGCCGGCGAATACATTGGCGCAACCGGCATCGGCCTGACCGTCGATTCCGTGCGGCGCCTGATCCGCGAATACCAGGAACGCTTTCAGCGCACCATCTACTTCACCGATGCCAGCGGCCGGGTCGTTCTCTACGGCAATTACGCCGAGCAGGCACCGGACCTGCGCAAACGCCCCGGACTGGCCGTCCAGCTCGACCAGATCCTCAAGGAAAAGACTGGTTTGTACCAGTTCAATGATGCTGGCGACAATCACATCCTCAACGTCAATTACGTTCCCGAACTCAAGTGGTACCTTTTCGTCGAACAGAATGAAGACGTCGCACTGGAAGGCATTCGCCAGACGCTCTATGCCAATCTTGCGATCAGTCTCGTGGTCACCCTGATCGTGATCTTCCTGACTTACCTCGCCATCGGGCACTACCAGACGAAAATCGAGGAAATGGCCTCGACCGACAAACTGACCGGACTGCTCAACCGCCACGCCTTTGCCATCCTGGTCGACAAGCTGATGGCCGCCTACCGGCGCAATCCCATATCGGTGACGGTACTGCTCGGCGATGTCGACCATTTCAAGCAGATCAACGACTGCTATGGCCATCGTGTCGGGGATCAGGTTCTGGCCAGCATTGCCGGGCTATTGCGCTCGAACCTGCGGGCGACCGACTTTGCCGTGCGCTGGGGCGGGGAGGAATTTCTCGTGGTCCTCACCGAATGTGCTGTCGAAGAAGGCCGGCTGATTGCGGAAAAACTCCGTCTGGCAATCGAAAATGCCACGCCGTGCCCGACCCAGGAGCAACTTCGGGTAACAATCAGCTTCGGTCTCAGCCAGTTCGATGGCGTCGAATCCATCGAGCAGACGGTCAACCGTGCCGACAAGGCGCTTTACGCGGCCAAGACGGCCGGGCGCAACAGCATCCGGACGGCCTGAACGGCTTTTTTCTCCGGCCCGGTCAGCTATCGGCCAGCAGGTCGCGCACTACCGCACCGGCCGGCTCGGGCAAGCCGAGGTGGCGATAGACCGCCGGCGTTGCGATGCGCCCACGCAGGGTACGTTGCAGGTAACCCTGCTGGATCAGGTAAGGTTCGAGCACATCCTCGATGGTGTCGCGGGCCTCGCCGATGGCGGCGGCGAGATTGTCGACACCTACCGGCCCGCCCCCGAACTTGTCGATGACTGCCGACAGCAGCTTGCGGTCCATGAGGTCGAGGCCGGCCGGGTCGACGTCGAGCATACCCAGCGCCGAATCGGCAACGGCACGCGAAATGTTGCCGTCCGCCTTGACCTCGGCATAGTCGCGCACCCGCCGCAGCAGACGATTGGCAATACGCGGCGTGCCACGCGAACGCTTGGCGATTTCGAAAGCGCCTTCCGGGTCGATGGGCGCGTTGAGCAGCGTGGCCGACCGGCTGACGATGCTTTTCAGCTCTTCCGCGGAATAGAACTCAAGGCGGGCGACGATGCCGAAGCGGTCGCGCAGCGGGTTGGTCAGCATGCCGGCACGGGTGGTCGCACCGACCAGGGTGAAGGGCGGCAGGTCGAGCTTGACCGAGCGCGCTGCCGGGCCTTCGCCGATCATGATGTCGATCTGGAAGTCTTCGAGCGCCGGGTAGAGGATTTCCTCGACGACCGGGCTCAGGCGGTGGATTTCGTCGATGAAGAGCACGTCGTGCGGTTCGAGATTGGTCAGGATGGCGGCGAGGTCGCCAGCGCGTTCGAGCACCGGGCCGGACGTCTGGCGCAGGTTGACGCCCATTTCGTGCGCGACGATGTGGGCCAGCGTCGTCTTACCCAGGCCTGGCGGCCCGAACAACAGCACATGGTCGAGCGATTCGCTGCGGTTGCGCGCCGCCTGAATGAAAATTTCCAGCTGCTCGCGGATCTTTTCCTGTCCGGTGTAATCGGCCAGCCGCTTCGGGCGCAGCGCGCGTTCGAGCGCTTCTTCCTGAGCCGATCGGGATTGCGGCGCGATGATGCGCTCGCCCGGCGGGGCAGACAGTTTGTCGGTTTCAATCATGCGGTCGGTTCCTCACGAATCCAGCGCTGGAAGAGCATCTGACCTAGTGCGAGCAATACCGGCCCAAGAAAGATGCCGATGAAGCCGAAGACCAGCACGCCGCCCAGCACCCCGAGAGCAATGAGCAGGATGGAAATCCCGGCGCCGCGCGCCATCAGGACAGGCTTCACGAAATTGTCGATGCTGCTGATGACGAGCATGCCGTAGAGCGCCATGAAAATGGCCCAGGCTGTCTGCCCGTCCGCATACAGCCAGACGGCTGCACCGCCCCAGATGAGCGGCGGGCCGATCGGGATCATGGACAGGAAAAAGGTGGCAAACCCGAGCAACACGGCACCGGGCACGCCGGCAACGAAAAAGCCGATCATCGCCACGGTGCCTTGCGCGGCTGCCGTACCAACGATGCCGAGCATGACGCCGACCACCGTGCCTCGTGTTTTATCGAGCACTTCCTCGCCGAGTTCGCCGCCCAGCTTTCTGGCGCCAACATGAAGTGCCTCGGTGAGTACCGCGCCATCCCGATAGAGGAAAAAGAGCACGAACAATGTGAGGGCGAGCTGCAACAGGCCGTTGGCCGCAATACCTCCGAGCGAGAGCAGCAGCTGGCGAAGCGGCGTGATGAATTGCTTGAGCAGAGCGTTAAGTTCATCGCGATTGCTGGCAATCTGATGCCAGAAATTTTCGATTTCTGCGCCAAAGAACGGCAAGGTACTCAAACCCAGGGGAGGCTCGTCCGGCAACCCCTGCTCGATGTAGGGCCGGGCGAAATCGATCAGCCTGTCGGCCCCGTGGGCCAGCGAACCCGCCAAAAAAATCATCGGCAGGAGCATGACCAGGATAAGCAGCAAGGTCATCAGCGAGGCGCCCAGCGTATCGCGCTTGCCGAGGCGGGGCAGCAGCCGTTCCGAATAAAGCGGCCAGGTACAGGCCCAGACCACGAAGGCAAAGAGCACGGCGCCGATGAAGGGCAGCAGGACGGCGATGCAGCCGATGATGAGCAGCACCACCAGCGCAATCTGCGCCAGCCGTTTGGGATTTTCTTCGGAAAACATCAGACTTTCGAGAGCAGCTTGAGCGCCGCCCGGATGCCGTCCGAGGTGCCGATATCGGCCGGCAGCTGTTTCATCGCCGAGGCTGCTTCCTTCTCGTTGTAGCCGAGGGCGAGCAGGGCATTGGAAATATCCTGCTTGCTGTCGTCGACCACGGCACTCAGCGAAACACCGGTTGCGTCGGCCAGCTTGCCCTTGAGTTCGAGGAGCAGGCGTTCGGCCGTCTTCTTGCCGATGCCGGGAATCTTGATCAGGCGACCCAGTTCCTGCTGCGCCACCGCCGCCGCCAGATCGCCGACCGACAGGCCGGAAAGCACCGACAGCGCCGTGCGTGCCCCGATGCCGGACACCTTCAGCAACTGGCGAAAGGCAAAGCGCTCGGCTTCGCTCAGGAAACCGTAGAGATAGTGGCCATCCTCACGCACCGCAAAATGGGTGAGCAGGGTGGTTTTCTCGCCGCTGGCCGGCAAGTTGTAGAAGGTGCTCATCGGCACATCCAGCTCGTAGCCGACGCCATTCACATCGAGCACGATCTGCGGGGGATTTTTTTCGGCGAGGATGCCGGTCAGTCGTCCGATCATTTTGGCGGGGTCTCGTTCAGGGATACTGTATTTTCAAACAGGTGCTCATCCTATCAGGCGCCCGCCACGAACGCGATACCCTGCGGTTGCCAACGCCCCCAAACCTTGCCCGCCATGCGCATGGGCAATGGCGCAAGCCAGCGCATCCGCGGCATCGGCGGTCGGCGCGCCGGACAGGTTGAGCAGGCGGATGACCATGGCCTGCACCTGCTCCTTGGCCGCCTTGCCCTGCCCAACCACCGCCTGCTTGACCTGCAGGGCCGTATATTCAGCCACCGGCAGGCCGGCATGCACCAGCGCACTGATCGCCGCCCCGCGCGCCTGACCCAGCAGCAGGGTGGATTGAGGATTGACGTTGACGAAAACCTTTTCCACCGCCGCCTGATTCGGCGCGTAGCTTGCAATCACCTCGCTGATGCCGGCAAACAGCGTCTGGATTCGCTCGGGCAGGGATTGTTTGTCATTCGACTTGATGCAGCCGCTGGCCACGTAGAGCAGCTGGTTGCCGTGTTTTTCGATCACCCCGAAACCGGTCACCCGCAGGCCCGGATCGATACCCAGAATACGCGGAAAAGTCATCGTGCCGGCCTCGCCACAAGATAAACGCCGCTCACGGCGAGTGCCATGCCGAATGCTGCGGTCAACGTGAATTTTTCGCCAAAAAAAGCAAAGGCAATGAGCGCCGTCGTCGGCGGTGTCAGGTAGAAGAGGCTGGCCACATTGACCGCGCTGCCGCTGCGGATGAGCAGGTTGAGCAGACTGATCGCCCCCAGCGAAAGAACCAGCACCAGCCAGCCGAGAGCAAAGGCAAACTGGCCTGTCCATTCGATCCGGTAGTTTTCGAAAAGCACGACGGCGATGGCCGTCAAAAGCGCACTCGGCACAAACTGGATCACCGAGCCGGAGCGCAGGTCAAAACTGGCGCAAAAGCGTTTCTGGTAAAGCGTGCCGGCGGTAATACCAAAGAGTGCAACAAGGGCCGGAATCAGCATCGGCCCGAGGGCGCCATCACCCAGCTTGCCGGAAACCACCAGCACGACACCAACAAAGCCCAGACCCAGCCCGCCCCACTGGCGAGCGCTTACTTTCTCGCCGAGCAGCCAGCCAGAACCCAGCGCAGTCAGCAAGGGCTGCATGCCGACGATCAGGGCCGTGACACCGGCCGGCAGGCCGTGGCTGATGGCGACAAAAACGCCCCCCAGATATACGGCATGAACCAGCACCCCGGAAACGCCGATATGCAACCACTGCACCGGCGCGCCCGGCCACGGAGCGCGTGTCGCCAGCGCGATGAGCGTCATCAGGGCGATCACGAAGCAATAACGGGTGAGCAGGAAAGAAAGCGGCTCGGCAAAGGGCAGGCCGAACTTGGCCCCGATGAAGCCGGTGCTCCACAGAAAAACGAAGAGGAAGGGGTAAAGGCGACGCATCAAAGAAAAAGGCGGCCTGATGCACCGCCTTTTCTCTCGCTGCCACTGCCCGGGCGCTGTCCGGTGATCGTCATTCGTCCATCACGGCAGTGGTGTAGATTTCCTGAACATCGTCCAGGCTTTCCAGCGCGTCGAGGAGTTTCTGCATTTTCACGGCATCGTCGCCGGTAAATACGTTTTCGCCTTCGGGCTTCATCGTCACTTCGGAGAACTCGGCGGTGAAGCCGGCGGCTTCGAGGGCGTCCTTGACGGCGATGAAGTCGGCGGGCGCGGTGATGACTTCGATGGAACCGTCATCATTGGTCGCCACGTCTTCGGCGCCTGCTTCGATGGCGGCGTCCATGAGCGCGCCCTCGTCGGTGCCGGGAGCGAACAGCATCTGGCCGCAGTGCTTGAACTGGAAGGCCACGCAGCCGTCGGTGCCCATGTTGCCGCCGTACTTGTTGAAGGCGTGGCGCACTTCGGCCACGGTGCGGGTCTTGTTGTCGGTCAGGCAATCGACCATGATCGCCGCGCCGCCAATGCCGTAGCCTTCGTAGCGGATCTCGACATAATCGACACCTTCGAGCTCGCCGGTGCCTTTCTTGATGGCGGTATCGATCTTGTCCTTGGGCATGTTGACGCCCTTGGCCTTGTCGACTGCGACGCGCAGACGCGGGTTGAAACCGGGGTCGCCGCCGCCCATCTTGGCAGCAACGGTGATTTCCTTGGCTATCTTGGAGAAGGCGGCGCCGCGCTTCTCGTCCTGGCGACCTTTACGGTGCTGAATATTGGCCCATTTGGAATGACCAGCCATGCTTTTCTCACTGCAATAAACGAAGAAGGCCGCATTTTACCCGCAGCAGGGCCGCGCGTCAGTGTGCCGTGCATTGCCGATTTACCATCCTTGACAATCTCCGCTGCCGGCGTTGCTAGAATGCCGGAATACTTTTTCCTGCTGGAGCCTGTCCGCCATGTCCGATCCCCTTTACCTGGCCAAATCCGAAGAGGGTTACCCGGCCCTGTTGCCACAGATGACCAATCGCCACGGCCTGATCACCGGCGCGACCGGCACCGGCAAGACGGTCACCCTGCAATCGATGGCGGAACGGCTTTCCTACGCCGGCGTGCCGGTCTTCATGGCTGATGTGAAGGGTGATCTTTCCGGCATGGGCGCTGCCGGCACCCCTTCGGAAAAACTCCTGAAGCGCATCGCCGAACTAGGTCTGGAAGGTTTTACGCCCTACGCCAACTCGGTCGCTTTCTGGGATGTTTTCGGGCAGGGCGGCATTCCCGTGCGGGCTACGATTTCCGACATGGGCCCGCTGCTGCTTGCCCGCCTGCTCAACCTGAACGACACCCAGGCCGGCGTGCTGCAACTGGTTTTCAAGATTGCCGACGATCAGGGACTGCTGCTGCTCGACCTGAAAGACCTGCGCGCCATGGTTCAGCACGTCGGTGACAACGCCAAGGACTTCACCACCGAATACGGCAATGTCGCCGCGGCTTCCATCGGCGCCATCCAGCGCGGCCTGCTGACGCTGGAAGAGCAGGGTGGCGATGTATTTTTCGGCGAACCGATGCTCGACATCAACGACCTGATGAAAGTCGATGAAAACGGGCGCGGCATCATCAACATCTTTGCTGCCGACAAGCTCATCCATTCGCCGGCGCTTTACTCCACCTTCCTGCTCTGGATGCTGGCCGAGCTTTTCGAGCAATTGCCGGAAGCCGGCGACCTCGACAAGCCCAAACTCGTTTTCTTCTTCGACGAAGCCCACCTGCTCTTCAACGATGCGCCACAGGCGCTCGTCGACAAGGTCGAGCAGGTCGTCCGCCTCATCCGTTCCAAAGGCGTCGGCGTCTATTTTGTGACGCAGAACCCACTCGACGTGCCGGAAAAAATCCTCGGCCAGCTCGGCAATCGCGTCCAGCACGCCCTGCGCGCCTTCACCCCGCGTGACCAGAAGGCCGTGCAGGCCGCTGCCGAAACCATGCGCGCCAACCCGAAATTCGACGCCGCTACAGCCATCACCGAACTCGGTGTCGGCGAGGCACTGGTTTCCTTCCTCGATGAAAAAGGCCGGCCCAACATCGTCGAACGGGCGCTCATCTTCCCGCCTGCCTCGCGTCTCGGCCCGCTGACCGATGCCGAGCGGCAGGGCGTCATCCAGGCCTCGCCACTGCTCGCCACCTACGGGCAGACCGTCGACCGCGAATCCGCCTACGAAATCCTTAAGGGCAAGCCGGCCACCAAACCTGCGGCCCCCGGCGCCATTCCCGCGCCGCCGGCCAGCCCCGCCGGCCCGAACGTCAATGATTGGGGCAACCGGGCCGGCCAGCCTCAACCGCAGCCGCGCCAGGAAGCACCCCAGCCACGCCCGCGCGCTCCGGAACCGCAAGCCGAATCCGGTGGCGGCCTGCTCGGTGGTCTCGGCGACATTCTGATGGGCAGCACCGGCCCGCGCGGCGGCAAGCGCGAAGGCGTGCTCGAAAGTGCAGCCAAGAGTGCTGCCCGCGGCGTCGCCGGCACCGTCGGCCGCGAAATTGGCAAGCAGATCCTGCGCGGTGTGCTCGGCTCCATTCTCGGTGGGCGTCGCTAGGTTTCATGCGCGACCTGCCGCCGCTCCACACGCTGCCCGCCTTCGAGGCGGCAGCGCGGCTGGGCAGTTTTCTCGCTGCGGCTGACGCGCTGCACCTCACCCCGTCGGCAATCAGCCACCGTATCCGCCTGCTCGAAGAACACCTCGGCCAGGTGCTGTTTGAACGCCGCCACCGCGCCGTTGCGCTCACGCCTGCCGGGCGGCGCTTTCTCGCCGTGGTCCGCGACAGCCTGCTGCGCCTTGACGAAGCCAGCGCCGTACTGCGGGCGCCGCAACGCGAACGTCTGCGCATTTCGGTCGCTCCGGCACTGGGCAGCAAATGGCTGGTCGGGCGCATCGCGGCCTATCAGGAAACGCATCCCGACCTTGAATTCGCCCTGGCCACGGCCACCAGCCTCGGCCCGCTGCTTGCCGGCGAAGCCGATATCGGCCTGCGCTATGGCGAAGAAGAGTGGCCCGGCCTGCTTGCCTGGAAGCTGTTCGAAGAACGCGTCTATCCGGTGTGCAACCCGCTTCTCGCCGCACAACTCGCGACCCCGGCCGACCTTGACCGTTGTCGTCTCCTGCGTCACCCGCTGCTTTCCTGGCAACGCTGGTTTGCCGCTGTCGGGCTGAACCGACCGGAGCCATCCACCGGCCCATTGTACGAAGATGCCTTGCTGATGCTCGAAGGCGCCGTCGCCGGCCACGGCGTCGCGCTCATGGCCGGCAGCCTCGCCGCGCCCTATGTCGCCGACGGGCGACTCGTCCGCCCCTTTGCCGAAGACTGCGCCGACCGCAGCTTTTACGTCGTGGCTCCGCCGTTCATTCAGGATCGACCGCAGGCCTTGGCCTTCATCCGCTGGCTGGTACGCTGCGCCCAGATGCCCCGCAACGAGTGAAGCAAATTCATCTGAAGCGCGTTTAATTCGTTTGAGCCGGCCTGACGTACCCGGCATGCTTCACCTACCGACCTCATCCGCCTGCCCGACGCCCACCCGGCGTTGATGCCCGCGACGCCTGCCACGCCCACCCGACTGCGTGCTTCCCGGCCGTTTCCACGGTCAACCGGAAAAATCGAACAATTTGAGGAACCCACCATGCAAGACCGCGACGGATTCATCTGGCTCGACGGGCAATGGCTGCCCTGGCGCGACGCAAAAGTGCACGTGCTGACCCACACCCTGCATTACGGCTACGGCTGCTTCGAAGGTCTGCGTGCCTACGAAACAGCGCACGGCCCGGCCATCTTCCGCCTGGACGATCATCTGAAACGTCTGGAAGATTCAGCCCACATCCTGGCCATCGACCTGCCCTACGACCGGGCGGCACTCACGCAGGCCTGCCGCGAAGCGGTCAGCCGCAACGGCCTGAGCAGTGGCTACATCCGGCCGCTGGTCTTCCTCGGCGCCGAAAAAATGGGTGTTGACCCGGCCGGCGCGGCAAGCCACGTCATGGTCGCCGCCTGGGGCTGGGGCGCCTACCTCGGCGGCAAGGCGCTGGAAGAGGGCATTCGCGTCCGGGTTTCGTCCTACGCACGCCATCACCCCAACGTGCAAATGTGTCGCGCCAAGGCCATCTCGACCTACGCCAACTCCATCCTCGCCGTTCGCGAGGCAAGGCGTGATGGTTACGACGAGGCGTTGCTCCTCGACACCGAAGGCTACGTCGCCGAAGGTTCCAGCGAGAACCTTTTCCTCGTCCGTGACGGCGAAGTGCTGCAACCGGAAACCACCTCGGCGCTCGACGGCATCACCCGCCGCACGGTGTGCACCCTGGCCGCTGAAATGGGGTTGCCGGTGCGCAGCAAACGCATCACGCGCGACGAGTTGTACTGTGCTGACGAAGTTTTCCTGACCGGCACGGCAGCCGAAATTACCCCGGTTATTGAGGTCGACCGCAGAAACATCGGCAAGGGCACCCCCGGCCCGCTCACCCGGCGCCTGCAGGCGCGCTACTTCGCCTGCGTCAATGGCGACGATCCGGCCCACGCCGACTGGCTCTGCCCGGTGTAGGGAAGGGGCCGCGTCAATCCCAGAGCGGCCCGCTTGACCAGGGGCTGTCCCTGGTCTGGCGGGAGTCGGCGACAAAGGTCTTCTCGCCGCCAGCGCATTTGCCGATGACCCGCCCCGTATAACGCCACTCATCGACCAGGGGACGCAAGTCGTAGTTGTCCGGCATGCGCAGCACTTGCAACTGCTCTTCCCGTTCATCAATTTGCGCCGGACAGACCTCGACCACCCGGGCAAGCACGGGCGTCAGGGCACTAATGGTCCATGCGCTCGCCGGGTCGTGGCCCCGGGTGCCGTGATGTGCCTCGAATAGCCTGCTCGGCAGATCGCTGGCATCGGCCTGGACATATCCGGCACAGTCCTGGGTGGCCGGAAAATACACCCAGCGTCCGATACCGGCCTGGCGCAATGGCGTGCCGAACCAGAACGGCCCGAGATTGAAGGACGGGCCGTCATAGGTTTCTCCATAATCCAGAGACAATGGATTGTGTTTGGCAGGAAACCCGGATCCCCTTTGGATTCGCGCCGGTACGATCCAGAGCTCCTGCGAGCCGATGGCTTCACCCAGAGCAGACAAGGTTTCGGGCGCCATCCGTTCGGGATAGGCCGCCAATGCCCTGGGCGTCACCCGGTTATGATCCGGACTGGCTTCGCAATCGACGGGAGGAAGAATCCTGACCTCCACCCGCAACAAGCTTCCGGCCGGCAAGGGCGCCGTGCGTTGGGCATAGGTTTCCTCGTCGGCGACGATCTGGGCAGGCGCCCAGATGACCCCTGAACGACCCTCTCTGCGATCCCATGCGTCCTTGATCGATCGGGCATCGGCGACCAGCGGGTCCGCCACCTGCCACGTCACTCGCCGCTCGCTCACCACGCGCTCGCAACCCGCGAGGGTGCAGGCGGCCAGAACAAGTCCGGCGACCAGGGGGTAACCGCGACGTTGATGGAAGTTCATTGTCCATTCCTTGAGGTCAGGACCAATACCCGGTTGCGCACCGGTTCCGCGGAACCGACTTCGAGACGGACATCGCGCACCAGACGCGATGATGAGCAGGTGCGCCAGAGTGCCTGCTGAAACTCGCGGTCGCTACAACCGCTTTCTGGACACCACCCCCCGTTGAAGAGCACATCGCCCGGCGCAAACGGCCAGGGCTCCTGCGGCGGCAAGGTGCGCCCGACCAGCCGGATCCCGACAAAGCGGCCATCCACCTCGTGGCGCTCACCGACAATGGCCAGTTTGTCTTCGAGCAGCCGCGCACACAATCCTGGTTCTCTCAGTGTCGGGCGCTCGGTGCCCGGACGAGCCCATGCTGGCCAGACCTGCTGCGTCGGCGCCGCTGGCGCCTCGCCACGGCAGTCGCCATTCGGAGACGATCCGCATGTCCCCTTGCTATGCGCCAGCGGCTGCGCCGGGATCGGCGGCGGTAGCGCAGCGACTTGTGCAGCCACCGTCGGCAAGGGCAGCATTTGTCCCCGCTTGCCAAGGCGATCAAAGCGCCACAGCGCATCGGGATCGACGCGACCACCGAGGGCGAAAACCATGAGGTCGCCCCCGGGTTCGATGAAGCGGATATGCCCCCTGCGTCCACCGTCGATTCCGTTGCCACAAGTACGGGTGCTCGCGTCACACGAAGGAACGCCCCGTCGCGGCGGAGAAACCTCTTGCGGCGGGGATCGGGTGATATCGAAGACCACCGGAACCTTCAGCGCGTAATCCCAGATGGCCAGCAGTCGTCCGTCGCGGCTCACTTCCGGGTAGCTCGCCAGAGGTGCATGGATGTGTTTCATGTCCTGCCTGCTCGACCACAGGCCTTTCGGCCGGGGAAAAGTCCGAATCTCGTCGGAATAGACCGTCCACTTGTGTGCCAGCGAGCCGGCGACCAGATCGAACTGCAGCAACTCGGCCTGATTCCACGCCAGCAGGTAGCGGCCGTCCGCGCTGACCCCCAGGGGGTAGAACTGGCCCAGGGAACCCTCCGGGTAATCGTAGCGCCGGGGCGACGTCCAGGCAGCCAGATCCATGCTGCGCAGGCGCAGCTTGTGGCCGCCAAAAACGAGGGTCCGACCATCCGGGGCCAGCACCATGGAGCGAAATTCACCGTTCGATGGCCAACGGATCTCGGGTTCATCGACGGTGACGTTATCGGGCAGGGGCACTGGCCGCAGCACGCCCGGCACATCGTCCCAAACCCATATTTCACGCTGATCGGTGGTGAATACGGCGAAACGCTCCGATCCCAGCGCCTGCGGCACGGCCTGGATATTCGCCGAAACGGTTCGACTGAAGAGCTTTCGGTTGTCATCCATTTGCCAGACCGCAAACTCGACCGTCGAAGCGCCTGGCGGGCGGATCAACACGGCGATCCGGCGCCCATCGCTCCCGAGAAAGCCGATCGCCCTGGCCTGCGGATGCGCCCAGACAGGCCGGTCAAGGGACAAGTCCCAGACCTGGACACCAGCATTGGGCTGGCTGATCGCGATCAGCCGGGCATTGCCCGAAACAACTGCGGTTTCCGCTGTCGGCAATAGTCGGCCAGACTGCTCACGCCCCCCGGACACGGTGGGAAACGTCCTGACGATGTTTCCCCTGGCAGCATCGATAAGGAAAATCCCGTTCGGGTCGCCGCGCGCCAGTATCCAGCCGGGCGCCAGTGGCGCATCCGCAGCGGCCTGCCCGGCACCGAAGCCCACGCACAGCGCCAGCCCGAATCGCACGATCAGGCGCCAGATCATCGATCCGGAAAACCTTCAGTCGTACAGGGAAAATTCATCCTCTGACCTGACGCCCGGTCAATTAACGCCGGCCGCCTTGAAGAAGGACGCGTAGGCACGATCCACTTTGAGAATGTGGTGCAGCAACCATTCCTTGAGAAGGTCCATGACCGGCGGCCCGACGCTTGCGCCGCTTTCGAATTGCAGCAACAGGTTCATGGCGGTTGCCGTGAATCCGTCGTGCTCGGCCTTGTGGGCTTGCGTCTCGGGATAGCCGAAGCGCTGGAACAGCTCTTCCTCAAGGACGAAGTGGTTCATCGTGTAATCGACCAGCCCCTCGAGGATTTCACCCAGCACGGCCCGGTCCGGGTTCGGCTTGGTAATCTCGCCGTGCAGGCGGTTGGTGGCATCGACCAGCCAGCGGTGCTGTTTGTCGATGGATTCGATACCCATTGCAAGGGCATCGGTCCATGGCATGAAAGACATCTAATTCCTCCCAGAATCATGAAGCCGGCCCAATTGTTTTTGTTGGCCGGCCACAGCGACGTTATCGCGGCAATGTTAAATGAATTTTCGGCCTTTATGCAGAATGTCTGGCTGCAGCACGCTTGATTCCCGTCGACATCGAGTGCCGCGCCAGAGGGTACACTGGGCACCAACGTGGATATTTACCAATAGTCAAGGACGCGACCCATCGGACGAGACACGCAAGCACCAACGCCCGCCGCAACGGCGCTTTTTCATCAGGGCGTGCAGTATCTGGCCGATGGCGACCACGCCCTCGCGGAGCGGTGTTTTCGCGAGGCGCTCCGGCTCGACCCCGATTTTGCCGAGGCGCTGACCAACCTCGCCCTGCTGCTCGATCAATCCGGGCAGGACGCCGAAGCGGAAGCGCACTATCGGCGCTCGATCGAATTGCGGCCCGATTACGGCCAGACCTACCTGAATCTTGGCGTTCTGCTCGCCCGGCAGAAACGCTTCGCCCAGGCCGAAGCCGCCTATCGTGCAGCCATTGAACGGATGCCGGCGTCGCCGATACCGTGGACAGATCTGGGTGTCTTGCAGGCCAGCCTGAAACAGGAAGCCGAGGCCGAAGCAAGCTATCGGCAAGCCCTGGCTCTGGATGCCGATTACCGGCCGGCACAATTCAACTACGCCTATCTCTTCCTGCGCCGCGGCGATCTGGCCGAAGGCTGGCGACACTTCGAGGCCCGCAACTGGTACGCCGCGCTGGAAAAATTCCTGCCTGCCCCGCGCTGGCGGGGTGAAACGCTGGCCGGAAAGTCGCTGCTCATCGGCATCGAGGCCGGACACGGCGACATGATCCAGTTCTGCCGCTACGCCTCGGTACTCAAGCGACAGGGCGCCGCCCGCATCGATATCATCTGCCATCCCGCCCTGAAGACACTGTTTGCCCGCCTGACCGACGTCGACGCGGTGATTTCGCTCGACGACCCGCTGCCAGAAACGCACTGGGATTACTGGTCGCCACCGATGAGCCTGCCTTTCCATTGCCAAACCCGGCTCGATTCGATTCCCGCCGATCTGCCCTACCTTTCCGCCGAGCCGGGCCGGATCGAACACTGGGCTGGCGTGCTCGACCGCAGGCAGCACCCGGCCAGCCTGTACGTTGGGCTGGTCTGGAAGGGCAACCCGCGTTTCGAGAACGATGCCGACCGCTCGCTGCCAAACCTCTCCGTGCTGGCCGATCTCGGAAAAATTGCGGAGGTCCGCTTCATCAGCCTGCAAAAAGGCGCCGGCGAAGACGAAGCGGCCAACCCGCCGGCCAGCTTGCCACTACTCAACCTCGGCCCGCAGGTGACGGACTTTGCCGACATGGCGGCGATCATCGCCAACCTCGATCTGGTCATTGCCGTCGACACCGCCGTTGCCCACCTGACCGGCGCGCTCGGCAAGCCCTGCTGGCTGCTCCTGCCCGACTACCAGACCGACTGGCGCTGGCTGACCGGGCGCACAGACTCTCCGTGGTATCCGCAGGTCATGCGTCTTTTCCGCCAGCCCCAACCGGGCAACTGGCAAACGGTGGTGGATCAGTTGGGCTCCGCCCTGCGCCAGCGGGTGAATGAAGCCGGAGACGTGGAAACAGCCTGAAATCCGGCTTCCACGGTGAACCCGAAAAAAGCCCGTTTTTTCGGGTTCACCGCAGCATTCGCGTCCATCAGAAAACGCCCCTGCGTTTGCTGGCAGTCAGCTTGACGAAGATTGCAAGGCTAAAGGTGCGAGACATTTGTGAACGACGTGCAGCGGGTAATTGGCGAGGAGAACACGAGGGCAGAACGGCATTATCTGGAATGACTCAGAGAGCTAAATATCTCTGACCCCTTTAGTTTGTTCGCAGCCCTTAGTTACTGTGATTTACCAGAAAAATAAAAAAAGTGAAAAACCACCCCAAAGAGCGCAGCAAACATTAACAAGAATTAATACCTTATAAACCCCAACCAATTTCACCAAACGAGCCAACTTTTCATCACTTTGACTAGACAAATCAATATAGTAAAAAGAAAATTTATTACCAAACGATATATCAACATGGTAATTATTTGACAAAAACGATTTAATTTCGTTTGAAAAAATAACATCCAGAGCAGCGAATGCACACATCACCGTCCAGGCAACAGTGCATCCCAATATAATAGCCCTGGCCGACCCGAATAGAAGATAAAGCGCCACGATAATAAAAAACCATACAATCAATGGAATAGCCACGCCAAGATTAAAATCAGAGTCGAGAAGCAATATAAAATTATTGGAGATATAGCCATTTTGTTTTTCCGGATTATCGTTGCTCATCCCAGAGCTGCCGTAGCCGGACACAAACTTATTAACGTCAGTTATAACTGGAACTTCCACGTTTTTTCCGGTCGACCGCGCACTCTCCCCTCGCGGCCCTTCGCTCTCTCTCATGTCTTTCTCCTACAATCGTAGAGGCTCGCGCATCGCACGGCGCGCATCGGGATCATGTCTTGCAAAACAACAATCGCCTTCTCGTCCATCTTCAGGAACCTTATCGAGCATAGGTTTGCTTTTTGGGGATTACCGTGCACCTTCCACGGTCAACCCGAAAAATGAACAATTTTTTGGATCGACCATAAAGTCGTGCCCGGTAATTTTTGGTGGCGACAGGAATTGTTCGATTGCAAGACATGCCCCCGACTCGTGTGCGCTCGCACAGGTTATGCATTAAGGGTATTCCGGTCAATCGGACATTCCTTGTTTTTAAGGAACAAACCCGTAGCAGCGCCTCTCTCTTCAGGGTGGCGTACTTCAGCCAACCGAAAAAGGACGGGCTCTTGTCAATATGCTGAAGGCGTTTCTGGAGAGGCGCAGACTCCCGAGCAGGCGACGCCCTTTTCGGCAAGGTGATCAAACAGGGCGGCTGCCGCCGGGGCGAGCGTTGCGCGCGAGCGGGTACAGAGCTGAAGATCGCGCGGCGCCCAGAGGTCGGCCATTTCAACGACGGCGAGACCTTCCGGCACCGATGAGCGCGGCACCATGCCGATACCGACCCCGGCGGCCACCATGCGGCAAACGGCATTGAAGCTGCGCACCTGGATGCGCACATCGAGCCGGCCACCGAGCAGCGCAGCGTGGTTCATCATGAAGGTGTGGATGGCGCTGCCGGCATGCAGGCAGACGAAGGGTTCGCCGAGCACTTCGGCAAACCCCACCCGCGCGCGACTGGCCAGAGCGTGCCCGGATGGCACGACCAGAACCAGCCGGTCGTGCCGGTAAGGCACGGTGTCCAGCCCGACCAGACCGGGGTCGGAAGCGACCACGCCGATATCGACCTGACCGGCCGCTACCGCCTGAATGATGGCGGGGCTGGGCTGTTCCTCAAGGCTGACGCGAATGCCGGGATGGTCGCGCAGGAAGTCGCCGAGGTCTTCCGGCAGGAAGCAGTTGATGGCGTTGGTGTTGGCGAATACGGCGACCTGACTGAGCACGCCGCTGGCGTAGGGGGCGAGGTCGGCATGCATCTGTTCGAGCTGGGCGAACACCTGGCGGGCGTGGCGGAGCAGGGATTCGCCCGCCGCCGTCGGGCTGAGGCCGCGGGCATGGCGGGCAAAGAGCGGTACGCCCAGCGCGGCTTCGAGCTGGGTCAAACGGTGGCTGGCGGAAGAAGGGGCGAGATGCACCTGGGCCGCCGCCCGCGTCAGGCTGCCACTGTCGGCGATGGCGGCCACAAGGCGAAGGTCGGGCAGGTCGTAGCGCATGGTTTCGTCCGTATCGAATGCTTGCTTTGAATAATACCAATTGTCAGCTGGCAAAGGCCCGTATTCAATGGCACCTTGAAATCACACCGGGAAAACGTTTTGTTCAAATCGAACGCTGCGCTGGGTGCCGGCCTGGCCTTGCTGGCCGCCCTCGGCTTTTCGCTGAAAGCCATTTTCGTCAAGCTCGCCTACCCCTACGGCGTCGACGCGATTACGCTGCTTGCCCTGCGCATGGGCTTTTCGCTGCCGGTGTTCGTGTGGGTCGGTTTCCAGCAGCGCAAATCCGGCGGCGCGCTCGATCGCAGGGACTGGGGGCGGCTTTTCGTGCTCGGCTGCCTTGGTTACTACGGTGCCAGCATTCTCGACTTCTGGGGGCTGCAATACATTTCGGCCGGCCTTGAGCGCCTCATCCTGTTTACCTACCCGACGCTCACCATCCTCATCGGCATTATTTTTCAGGGCAAGCCCTTCACCCGCCGCGAGGGGATTGCCGTCGTGCTCTGCTACAGCGGCATCGGCTTCGCTTTCATGCACGATCTCGGCCTCAACGAGGCGCGCGATGTGTGGATCGGCGGCGGGCTGGTTTTTGCATCGAGCGTTTCCTACGCCCTTTATCTTTCGGGCAGCGCGCCGATGATCGGCCGGCTGGGCGCATTGCGTTTTTCGGCATTGGCGACGCTCGTCTCTTCTGCCGTAACCCTGCTGCATTTCGGCCTCGTCCAGCCGTTCAGCGCCTTTATCCAGCCGCTGCCCGTTTATGGCTGGGGGCTGGCCATGGCGCTGTTCGCCACCGTCATTCCGGTTTTTGCCCAGGCTGCGGCGATTCGCCGGCTGGGTGCGGGGCAGGCGTCGCTGATTGCCATGGTCGGCCCGATATTGACCATCGGTTTCGGCTGGTGGCTGCTTGATGAATCGATTTCGCTGGCCCAACTGGGCGGTGCCGGGCTGGTCGTGGTCGGCATCCTGATTGTCAGCCGGCGATAAGTCAGCACCCGCGCTTCGGGGTAGAATCGGGCGCATGATTGGAATCCTTCTGATTACGCATGGCAGCTATGGCGAGGCGCTCGTACAGAACGCCTGCCATGTGCTGAACAAGCGTCCGGTACAGCTCAACCAGCTCGGCGTCGCCGCTCAGGACGATCCGCTGGACTTGCTTCCGCTTGGCCGGCAGATGCTCGATCTGGTCGATAACGGCAAGGGCGTTCTCATCCTGACCGACATTTTTGGCGCCTCGCCATCGAATCTCGCCCTCAAGCTGCTGGAGCCGGGTCGGATCGAGGGCATTGCCGGTGTCAATCTCCCCATGCTGCTGCGCGCCCTGACCTATCGCGAAAAGGGCATGGAAATCCTTCTCACCCGTGCAGTGGCCGGTGGCCGCGACGGGGTACTGAACATGCTGGATCACTGACATGCTGACGACAGAAACCGAAATCATCAACAAGCTGGGCCTGCACGCACGCGCATCGGCGAAGCTGACCCAGCTCGCCGGCAAATTCCAGTGCGAGGTCTGGATGAGCAAGGGTACGCGCCGCATCAACGCCAAGAGCATCATGGGCGTCATGATGCTGGCCGCTGGCAAGGGGTCGAAAGTGAGCATCGAGACGAATGGCGTTGATGAGGCCGAGGCAATGACCGCTTTGCTCGCCCTGATTGCTGACTATTTCGGCGAAGGGGAATAAAAATGGAGCCGACCCGGCGAAAGGAGGAGGCATGAGTTTCATCCTGCACGGTCTCGGTGTATCGGGCGGCATCGCCATCGGGCGCGCCATGCTCATGTCGCACGCGACGCTGGAGGTGTCGCACCTGACCATCGCGCCACGCATGGTCGACAAGGAAATTGCCCGTTTCGACGCGGCAATCAAGGTAGTCAAGGAAGAGCTGGCGGCCATGAAGGAAACGACCGAGCATGCGCCGGCCGAGCTTGCTGCCTTCATCGACATTCACACCATGTTCCTGGAAGACCCGGAGCTGGCGGAAAAGCCCCGCGACATCATCCGCGAGCGGCGTTGCAACGCGGAGTGGGCGCTGGTTCAGCAGATGGAACATCTGGTCGACCAGTTCGAGGAATTCGAGGATCTCTACCTGCGCGAACGCAAGTTCGATGTGGTGCAGGTGGTCGAACGCGTCGTCAAGGAACTGCTCGGTCACACCGGACGCACGGTGCCCAAGATCGCCAAGGGCGTGAAGGAGGAAATGCTGATCGTCGTTGCGCATGACCTGTCTCCCGCCGATACGATCAGCTTCAAGGAACACCGCTTCGCCGCCTTCATCACCGACGTCGGCGGCGCCACGTCGCATACGGCGATTCTCGCCCGCAGCATGGCGATTCCGGCCGTGCTCGGCCTGGAAAACGCCCGCGGCCTGATCCGCGATGGCGAACAGCTCATCATCGACGGCCAGCGCGGCGTCGTCATTGTCAATCCGGATGCCCGCGTGCTGGAGGAATACCAGCTCCGCCGCGACCAGATCGAGCTGGAAAAATCGAAGCTCAAGCGCCTCAAGTCGTCGAAATCGGAAACCATCGACGGCGTCAGTGTCGAACTTTTTGCCAACATCGAGCTGCCCGGCGATGTGCCGATTGCGCTCGAATCAGGCGCCGAGGGGATCGGTCTGTTCCGTACCGAATTTCTCTTCCTCGACCGCGGCGACATGCCGGACGAGCGCGAACAATACGAAGCCTACAAGCGCGTCGTCAAGGGCATGGAAGGGCGCCCGGTCACCATCCGCACCTTCGACCTCGGCAACGACAAGGATTTGCGCCCGAACGACAGCGCCGGCGACCGGGTCAAGACCAACCCCGCGCTGGGCCGCCGTGCCATCCGCCTGTCGCTGTCCGAACCGAAGATGTTCCAGACGCAGTTGCGGGCCATTTTGCGCGCCTCGAAATACGGCCCGATCAAGCTGCTTATCCCGATGCTGGCCCACGCCCACGAGATCGACCAGACACTGGCCGCCATTGAGCAGGCCAAGTCGAGCCTGCGTGGCGAGAAGGTCACGTTCGATGAAAACATCCAGATCGGCGGCATGATCGAAATTCCCGCCGCTGCGCTGGCCATCGGCATTTTCCTGCGCCGCCTGGATTTTCTTTCGATCGGCACCAACGACCTGATCCAGTACACGCTGGCCATCGACCGTTCCGACGAACAGGTGGCCAACCTCTATGACCCGCTCCATCCGGCCGTCCTGATGTTGCTGGCCCATACGCTGGCGAGCGCGGAAAAGGCCGGCATCCCGGTTTCGGTATGCGGCGAAATGGCCGGCGACCCGAAACTGACCCGCCTGCTGCTGGGCATGGGTCTGCGCATCTTTTCCATGCATCCGTCGCAGATTCTCAAGGTCAAGAATCGCGTCCTGAAATCCGATATCAATGAACTTGCGCCGAATGTTCGTCGCATGCTCCGCCTCGATGAGCCAGGAAAACTGCTCGAAGCACTCGATAAACTCAATAGCTGAAGAGGGTCGCGACATGATCCGCCGCCTGTTTCTGAAGATCTGCCTGGGTACGAGCCTTGCGCTCTGTCTGGGTCACTCCGCCGTTGCCGAGCCACGCCCGTTCGTGCTCGGCGTTGCCCCGCACACCAGCGCCCGCGTCATTCTCGAGATGTATCAGCCGTTGCGCCGACATCTCGAAAAAGTGCTCAAGCAGCCGGTTGAAGTACAGACGGCGCCGGATTTCACCGAATTCGCACGCCGTGCGCTGAACAACGAGTACGACATCGCCATCACCACGGGGCATCAGGCACGGCTCTATCAGGTCGATGCCGGCTATCTTCCCCTGCTTACTTACAGCGCAGATTTTCGCGCGGTGGCCCTGGTCGACAAGCGGGGCAAATACCAGACACCGGCCGACCTGGCCGGAACCACCGTCCTCGGACTGTCGTCGACCTCGCTGGTAACCTTGTGGGGCATGCACTGGCTGGAAAAACAGAAAATCGAAAACACCAGCGTTCGCTACGTTTCGGCTGCTGACAGCGCTTCCCGACAGGTACTGGCCGGTGAGGCCAGTGTCGCGTTCACCTCGCTGGCCAATTACCAGAAGTTGCCGGTAGAACAACAGGATCAGCTGCGCATTCTGGCTGAAAGCGAACCGATGGCCGGGCGGGTATACATGTTGAACCCGCGCTGGACAAAAATTGCGCAGACGATCGACAAGGGGCTGTGGGCCTTCGCCGCCAGCAAAGAGGGCAAGGATTATTTTGCCCAGAACAAGCTCGACGGCTACCGCAAGCTGAGGCCGCGCGAACTTGAGGCGATGGACCCCTATACCGCGGAAACCCGGCGGCTCGTCAGGGAAAAATGAGCCACTTTCCACTGCTCCACTCGATGCGGGGCAAATTACTGACGGTGGCGATCGTTGTCGAGGCCGTCATGCTGACGCTGCTGGTCGCCAACAGTCTTCGCCTGCTCAACGAACACATGGGGCGCCAAGCCGAGCGCCAGGTTCAGGAACTGGCGCCGATCCTGATCGCGGCCATCATTGCGCCGCTGGCCCAGCGCGACTACGCCACCGTTCAGGCTGTTCTCGAAGAGAGTGAGGCCAGCGAGGGGGTCAGCTATCTTGCGCTGACCGGCAATGACGGCAGACGGCTGGCGAGCAGTGGCTGGCCGACAAACGAGCCCTTGCCGGCACCGGACGACAAACTGCGGCTGCTCGACGAGACCAAGGCCAAGCCGCGCTACGACGTCGCCCTGCCAGTAATCAGCTACGGGCAAACGATGGGGGTGCTGCACATCGGCCTCGATCTTTCGCAGATTCGCCTTGCCCACGAACAACTGTTCGCGCAGGGCATCGGCATTGCCCTGCTGGAAATCCTTTTTTCCGGCGGGCTGATGGCCTTGCTCGGCTATTTCCTGACGCGTCACCTGGCTGCCCTGACCCGCGCCAGCCGCGCCGTGGCCGGCGGCAACCTGACCCCGCCGCCGGTACCCGAGGGTGATGATGAGGTCGGCCGTCTTGGCGCAGCCTTCAATGCCATGTCGCGGGCGGTTGCCGTGCGCGTCGACGAACTCACCGCAGCGCATGATGAGCAGGTCCGGCTGGCCCGTGCAGCAGAAGCCGGCGCCCAGGCCAAGGCCGCCTTCCTGGCCACGATGAGCCACGAAATCCGCACGCCGATGAACGGCATCCTCGGCATGACCGAACTCGCACTGAGAACAGAGCTCACCGAGGAACAGCGTGAATACCTGAACTGGGTCAGGTCGTCGGGCGACAACCTGATGCGCGTGCTCAACGACATTCTCGATTTTTCCAAGATCGACGCCGGGCAACTCAGCCTTGAACGAATCCCCTTCAGCCTGCAGGAGCTTCTCGACGAAGTCATGCGCCTGCACATGTTCGCCGCGCACACCAGGAATCTTGCGTTGTCGCTGAACATCGAGGGAACGCTTCCGGCATCTCTGGCAGGCGACCCGCTGCGTATCCAGCAAGTGCTCAACAACCTGATCGTCAATGCCATCAAATTCACCGAACGCGGCGAGATCCGGCTGAGCGTGCACTGCAATCCATCAGCCGAAGGCGGAGCGGTGACTGTCCATTTCGTCATCAGTGACACCGGCATCGGGATCGCCCCCGAAAAGCTCGAATGCATCTTCGACCCCTTCGCGCAGGCAGAAAATTCGACCACCCGAAAATATGGCGGTACCGGGCTCGGCCTGTCCATCGTCGACCGCCTGGTCCGGATGATGAATGGTCACATCCGGGTAGACAGCGAGCTTGGGCGGGGTACGGTTTTCCATGTCGATATCGAACTTCAGCCGGCAACCGATCCGATAGCCGCAACTCCGACGCTCGATCACGATGCCGCACGCAACAGACTGACCGGACGAAAAATTCTTTTTGTCGAAGACACGCCGGTGAACCAGAAAATCGGCGAAAAACTGCTCGCCCGCTACGGCTGCCTGGTCACCACGGCCGGCGACGGGCAGCAGGCGCTCGATGCGCTGGAACAATCAGCGTTCGATCTGGTTTTGATGGACATCCAGATGCCGGTGATGGACGGCATCGAAGCCACCCGCCAGCAACGCCAGCGCGAAACCCGGCACGCTTTGCCCCGGCTGCCGATCATCGCCATCACGGCCAACGCCATGGCCGAAAGCCGCGAGCAGTGCCTGGCCGCGGGCATGGATGACTTCATCGCCAAGCCGTTCCGTGCCGACGAAATGATCGCCACAATCCTGCGCCACATCGCCGTCCGGGGCTGATTGGCAGTTGCTGCGGTCAACCTGAAAAAACGCTAAAAATAGCCTGCGACAATTTGCCACATTTTCTTTCCGCGCCTGCTCTTTGAGAATTCAACCCTGCTTGAATTCAAATAAAACAGGGGTGTTTCATGGGGTATCGCATTCGTCCGCTGACGGCCGCACTGGCCGTCGCGTTTTCTTCATCCGCCGTCTGGCAGAACGCCACAGCACAAACGGCTGAAAATCAGACCCAGACGCTGAGCGATGTGGTGGTCAACGCCAGCCGGGTTGCTACCGACAACAGCACGCTTGGCAGCAGCCAACTTACGGAAAGGCGCGCCGCGACCAGCGACACCGCCAGCCTTTTGCAGGATGTACCGGGCGTCAGCGTCTACGGGGCCGGCGGCGTCTCCAGCCTGCCAGTCATCCATGGCCTTGCCGATGATCGCCTGCGCATCAAGGTTGATGGCATGGACCTGATCGCCAGTTGTCCAAACCATATGAACCCGGCGCTTTCCTATCTTGACCCGAGTCAGGTCGGTGCATTCACCGTCTATACGGGCATCAGCCCGGTGAGCGTCGGCGGCGACAGCATTGGCGGCAGTATCGTCGCGGAAACCCGTGCCCCGGAATTTGCTGCGCCCGGCCAGGGCATGCTTGCCAAAGGCGAAATCGGCGCCTTCTACCGGAGCAACAGCGATAACCGCAACATCAATGCATCCGCCACGCTGGCCAACGAGAACATCAGCCTGACCTATACCGGCGCCTACAGCGACGCCGATAACTATACCGCCGGCGGCAATTTCAAGAATTACACCGGAACCGGGCGGGCCGGTCATCGGCTCGATCGGGACGAGGTTGGTTCCACCGCCTATCAAACGGAAAATCACACGCTCGGGTTGGCCGTAAGAAACGCCAATCATCTTTTCGAGGCCAAGTTCGGCTACCAGAACATGCCGGAACAGCTTTATCCGAACCAGCGCATGGATCTGCTCGACAACGAGCAAAAACGTGTCAATCTGCGCTGGCTGGGTGAATTCGACTGGGGCAAGATGGAAGCCCGTGCCTATCACGAGACCGTCGATCACTTCATGGATTTCGGCGACGACAAGCGCTGGTGGTATGGTGCCGCTTCGGGCGGAAATACTGCCATTGACCCGATTTCTTGCGGTGCAATGAGCAACACCTGCGCGCAGGGCATGCCGATGAATACCAAGAGCAAGACGACCGGCGCCGCACTGAAGGCCGACGTCAAGCTCGGCGCCAATGACCTGCTGCGTGTCGGAGCAGAACTGCAACGCTATCGCCTCGACGACTGGTGGCCGGCTTCCGGCAGTGGTATGTGGCCGAATGCTTTCATCAACATCAACGACGGGGAGCGTGATCGCAAGGCGCTTTTCGCCGAGTGGGAAAGCCATCCCAGCCGTCAGTGGACGACCTTGCTGGGGGTCCGCTATGAGCATGTCAGCATGAATGCCGGCCAGGTTCATGGCTACAACCTGAGCACCAACCCGACCTCCGGCAGCGGGGGCACCGGCGCACAAACGACCGATGCGGTGAATTTCAACAAGAGCGACCGCTCCCGGCACGACAACAATTGGGACTTGACGGCGCTAGCCCGCTATGCGGCCAACAACACGCTCGACATCGAGTTTGGCGTCGCCCGCAAGACCCGTTCGCCCAGCCTTTATGAGACCTATCCCTGGTCGGCCTGGCAAATGGCTGCCCTGATGAACAACTTTGTGGGCGATGGCAACGGCTACGTTGGCAACCTCGACCTGAAACCGGAAAAGGCCTACACCGTTTCGACCACTTTCGATTGGCATGCCGCCGATCGCCAATGGGAGTTCAAGGCAACGCCGTATTACACCCATGTCACCGACTACATTGACGCGGTTCGCTGCGCAGCGGGAATGATGGGCGGCTGCTCCGGCACTTATGTACCCAACCCGTCGACCAATACTTTCCTCCGCCTCAAGTATGAAAACCAGTCGGCACGTCTGTACGGTATCGACCTCTCGGGCAAGATGCCGCTGGCTCAAACCGGCTTTGGCAATCTGGGCCTGAAGGGCATGCTCAGTTACACCCGCGGCAAGAATCGTGAAACCGGCGATGATCTCTACAACATCATGCCGCTCAACGCGAAGCTGGCGCTCACGCAACAAATCGCGGGCTGGGACAACGCAATCGAAGTGGTCGGAGTCGCCGCCAAGCACAAGGTTTCCGAAGTCAGGAATGAAATGGAAACCTCCGGCTACAGCCTGATCAATCTGCGATTCAGTCACGCCTGGCGCCAGGTTCGTGTCGATTTCGGGGTGGAAAACCTGTTCGACCGTTACTACGAAATGCCCCTGGGCGGCGCCTACCTCGGACAGGGCACAACGATGACCACCGCCGCCACGCCGACCGGTGTCATCCCGATGTGGGGCACGCCGGTTCCCGGCATGGGCCGCTCTCTGTATGCCGGCGTCAACGTCAAGTTCTGAGTCGGTTTCCTGAAACCACCCCGGTCTTCGCAGACCGGGGTTTTGTCGTTTTATAGAGGGGGAAAAAATGACTTTTTTTCCGGTTGACCGCGGAACCCGGCCCGAGGCTTCCGGGCCCTGCAATCTCGAATGCGGTACACGTCTCTACACCGCCGGGGAGGATGGCATGGCCTGGCGGGTTAGGCGCGGCGTAATGCGTCTGGACAGCCCGCAGCCGAACGGCGAGCGCTTTGCCAGTCTGGCCATCGCCGGCGACATCGTCGGCTGCGAAACGATGCTGTTTGGCGCCTACACCTTTACAGCCACCGCCCTGACCCAGTGCGAACTGCATCCGTGGCCTGAAGGGGAGGCTGCCGTCAGTGGAGACTCGCTGCTGGCTTCGCTCGCCACGGCCCAGCAGCGCGCCGCCGAAATCGTCGCATTGCGGGGCGGACAGGCAGCCGACCGCGTCATCGCCCTGGTCAGGCTGCTGACCGACAATGCCGGCCGTGTCGTGTTGCCGACCCGCCAGGACATCGCCGACATCACCGACCTGCGCTTCGAAACGATTTCACGCATCATCAAGGGCCTGGAGCGCGCCCGGGTGCTGGCCCCGACCCGCATCGACGGCGTCCATGCCACGCGCAGCTTTTCAGTCAATCTGGCACCGCTTGCCGGATGAGGTAACAGGATTTCACGTTTAGAATAGGCAGATGCATGGTCATCGCCTTTCTTCCTATTCTGCCGCACCGGACTGGCGATACAGCCTTCGTTTCTTCCTGCTGGCAGCGGCCCTGCACCTTGGCGTGCTGTTCGCCCCTTTCGACCTGCTGCATTCGGCCAGAACCGTACCCGAAGCCATCACGGTCAAACTGACGTCTCCCGCCCCGCAGCCACCGGCACCTGCACCCATTGTCGAGCCCGTGGCCCCACCGCCGCCAAAGGACACCCGCCCGGCAAAATCACCGACGCCGGTACGGCATATTCTCGCGATTACCCCGGAACCTACGGCACCTGCGCCGGAATTTCGGGTAGCGCCCCCGCCTGACGTTCCCGCACCGGCGGCACCGACCATCGAACGCGCGGCACCCGTCATCTCGGCAGCCCGCTACGACGCCGCCTACCTCAACAATCCGCCACCGGACTATCCGCGCATGTCGAGGCAGCTTGGGGAAGAGGGCAAGGTACTGCTCAAGGTCCGGGTGCGCGCTGATGGAACGGCTGCGGCGGTCGACCTGGAAAAAAGCAGCAATTTTGCAAGACTCGATGAAGCGGCCCGACGTGCCGTGACGCGCTGGCGTTTTGTACCGGCAAGGCGGGGCGACGAAGCCATTGAAGCCTCAGTCATCGTGCCCATCGTCTTCCGGCTGGACAGTTGAATTTGCGTGAAACGGGTGTGCTGGATGTGACGACGGGGACCGAAGTCCCCGCCGGCTATCTTTGGTAACAAGGCTCTAGCAGCCCCGGCTAACCGTTTTTAGGCGGCAATAGCGAATTGCTCATCATTGGCAATTATGGATTTGCTTCATTAACGTCGATCGCCTGACGAGTTGCCTGCGCACCTTTGTCCGCCCTGTCGAAGCCAGTACACCCCCAACCAAACACACTCAACCGAATGCCCTTGGGTGGAGGTGAGGGGAATCGAACCCCTGTCCAGAACGCCTCCAGATTGCCGGAATTACAACCATGCTCGGAATTATGGGGGCGGGGTGGGCGATTTACAAGGTCTCGCCCGGACGGTTTTTTCAGGACTCGCGGTCGGCGCTGAGCAGTCGCTCGCAGTAACGGGCGATCAGGTCGATTTCAAGATTGACCTTGCTGCCCGGCTTGAGTCCGCCCAGCGTCGTGTTTTCCAGCGTGTGCGGAATCAGGTTGATGGTGAAATCGGTGCCATTGACGTCATTGGTCGTCAGGCTGGTGCCATCCACGGCAACCGAGCCCTTGCGGGCGATGTAGCGGGCAATTTCCTTCGGCGCGCGGATTTCGAGCAGGCGGTTGTCGCCCACCGGGTCGAAGCGCAGCACTTCGCCCACGCCGTCGACGTGGCCGGAGACCAGATGGCCGCCGATCACGTCCGAAAGACGCAGGGCCTTCTCCAGATTCACAGGGCCCGGCGCGGCCAGGCCGACGGTGCAGGAGAGCGTTTCCGGCGACACATCGACCATGAACTGGTTGCCGTCCTTGCCGACCACGGTCAGGCAAACGCCGTTGTGGGCAATCGAATCACCCAGATTGACCTCCTCGATGCCGAGCTTGCCGGCATCGACATGCAGGCGAAAACCCACTTCGCGCGGGGTGAGATGTGTGATGCGGCCGACCGCCGCGACAATTCCAGAGAACATGGCAGAACCCGTTGATTGGCAAAAGCAGGACTTTATCACGGCGGGTTGACCGCGCCACTTGCGGAATTGCCCGCTTGGTAATAGGGTTTTCACCTTTGCGTAATCAATTAATCCAAGGGAGACATAATGAAGAAGACGCTGCTTGCCACACTGCTTTCTGGCCTGGCCTTCGGTGCACTGGCTGACATCAATGTGGGCGTGACCGTCTCGGCCACCGGACCAGCCGCGTCGCTCGGCATTCCGGAAAAGAACACCATCGACCTGCTGCCCAAGAGCATCGGCGGCCAGAAGGTCAATTACATCGTGCTCGACGACGCTTCGGATACCACCACGGCAGTCAAGAACACCAAGAAGCTGATCAGCGAAAACAAGGTCGACGTCATCATCGGCTCGACCACCACGCCGAATTCCCTGGCCATGGTCGATGTCGCCGCCGAGGGTGAAACGCCGATGATCGCCATGGCCGCCTCGGCCCGCATCGTCGAGCCGATGGATGCCAAGCGCAAATGGGTCTTCAAGACACCGCAGAACGATGCCCAGATGTCTACGGCAATCCTTGAGCACATGACCAACAACAATGTGAAAACGGTAGCCTACATCGGCTTTTCCGACGCCTACGGCGAAGGTTGGTGGAACGAATTCTCGAAACTGGCCGAGGTCCGCAAGATCAAGCTGGTCGGCAACGAGCGCTTCAACCGCACCGATACTTCGGTCACCGGCCAGGTGCTCAAGATCATTGCCGCAAAGCCGGATGCAGTTCTGATCGGCGGTGCGGGCACCCCAGCCGCCCTGCCGCAAAAATCACTGAAGGAAAAAGGCTTCAAGGGTGCCATCTACCAGACCCACGGCGTGGCCAACAACGATTTCCTGCGTGTTTGTGGCAAGGACTGTGAAGGCACCGTGCTGCCGGTCGGCCCGATTCTGGTGGCCAGCCAGCTACCCAACGACAATCCGGTGAAAAAGTCTGCGCTCGACTACGTCACCAAATACGAGGCAGCCCATGGCGCCGGCAGTATCAGCTCCTTTGGCGGCCACGCCTGGGACGCAGCGATGCTGCTTAGCAGTGCCGCACCGCAGGCCCTGAAGAAGGCCCAGCCCGGTACCAAGGAGTTCCGGGCGGCCCTGCGCGATGCGCTCGAGAACACCAGGAACGTTGCCGCGTCGCATGGTGTCTTCAACATGAGTCCCGAAGACCACCTCGGTCTCGATCAGCGCGCCCGCGTCATGGTTCGCGTCGAAAATGGAAGCTGGAAGCTGATCAAGTAAGCTCCCGGGCTTTCCCCGACAAGCGCGCCCGGCCCGAAATGGCCGGGCGTCGCATGTTAAAATCCCGTTTTTTCCCCGGGACAAGATCAGATCATGCAGAAAAAATTGACCCTGGCCGTGCTGGCTACGCTGTCTTCCTTCGCTCTGGCCGATATCAACGTGGGTGTCTCGGTCTCGGCAACCGGTCCCGCTGCATCGCTTGGCATCCCGGAAAAAAATACGATTGCCCTTCTGCCAACCAGCATCGGCGGACAAAAGGTGAATTACATCGTGCTCGACGATGCCACCGACCCCACGGCTGCAACCAAGAACATCAAGAAGCTGATCAGCGAGAACAAGGTTGATGTCGTCATCGGTTCGACCACCACGCCGAATTCACTGGCCATGATGGATGTTGCGGTTGACAACGAAACCCCGATGATCGCCATGGCTGGCTCCGCCATCGTCGTCGAACCGATGGATGCCAAGCGTCAATGGGTTTTCAAGACAGCCCAGAACGACGCGCACATGGCGACCGCGCTGGTTCAGCACATGACCGACAAGAACGTGCAAACGGTTGCCTTCATCGGCTTTGCCGATGCTTACGGCGAAGGCTGGTTCAAGGAGTTCGCCAAGATCGCCGAAGCCCGCAAGCTGAAGATTGTTGCCAGCGAGCGTTTTCAGCGCAATGACACCTCGGTCACCGGCCAGATCCTGAAGATCATGGCTGCCCGGCCCGATGCCGTACTCGTCGGCGGCGCCGGCACGCCCGCCGCGTTGCCCCAGAAGGCGCTCAAGGAAAAGGGCTACAAGGGCCTCATTTACCAGACGCATGGTGTCGCCAACAATGATTTCCTCCGCGTTGGCGGCAAGGATGTCGAAGGCGCCTTCCTGCCCGTCGGCCCCATGGTGGTCGCCGCCCAGTTGCCGGCTGACAATCCGGTCAGGAAATCGGCGCTGGAGTATGTCTCGAAGTACGAAGCAGCTCACGGCAAGGGTAGCGTCAGCTCCTTCGGTGGCCACGCCTGGGATGCCGGCATCCTTCTCCAGAATGCCATTCCGCAGGCGCTGAAAAAGGGGCAGCCGGGTACCAGGGAATTCCGCAAGGCACTGCGCGATGCGCTTGAGAGCAGCAAGAACATCGCTGGCGCCCACGGCATCTTCAATCTCACGCCGAATGATCACCAGGGTTTCGACCAGCGTGCCCGCGTCATGGTCACCATCGAAAACAATACCTGGAAACTCGTCAAGTAATCCCGCTGCCGGGCGCCGACACAGTTCGGCGCCCTGGTTTGCCGCTCCCGGTGACCTATGGATCTCCAGATTTTTCTTCTTCTCGGCCAGGATGGCATCACCAACGGGGCGATCTACGCGCTGTTGTCACTGGCGCTGGTACTGATTTTCGCGGTCACCCGTGTCGTTTTCATCCCGCAGGGTGAGTTCGTCGCCTTTGGGGCGCTGACGCTGGCCTCGCTGCAAGCCGGTCACGTACCGGGCACTGTCTGGTTGCTGCTCGGCCTCGGTTCGACGGTCGCCGTCATGGATGGCGTTCGTCTGCTCCAGGAAAAGCGCTACAGCAAACTGACCCCGTTGCTGATTTTCAACGTCGGTCTTCCCCTGCTTGCTGCGGCCGGCCTGTTCGCCCTGCCGCCAACCCAGTTGCCGCTATGGGTGCAGGTCTGCATCGCCATGCTGCTCGTCGTGCCCATGGGGCCGATGATTTACCGCATTGCGTTCCAGCCGCTGGCCAGCGCTTCGGTTCTGGTGCTGCTCATCGTGTCGGTGGCGGTGCACCTCGCCCTGATCGGGCTCGGCCTGCTGTTCTTCGGGGCCGAGGGCTCGCGTACCCCGAGTTTTACCGACCTCAGTTTCGAATTGGCCGGCGCACCCTTGCAGGGGCAGACCATTCTGGTCGTGGTGGCATCGGCACTACTCATCATCGGCCTGTATTTCTTCTTCGAACGCACTATTTACGGCAAGGCCCTGCGTGCCACGGCGATGAACCGGACGGGCGCACGCCTCATGGGCATTCCACCGACCCTGGCCGGCAAGTTGTGTTTTACGGTGGCCGCCGCGATCGGCGCCTTCTCCGGCATCCTGATCGCGCCGATCACGACGATCTACTACGACTCCGGCTTCCTGATCGGCCTCAAGGGTTTCGTCGGCGCCATCATCGGCGGGCTGGCCTCGTACCCGCTGGCGGCATTGGGCGCCATCCTGGTCGGCCTGCTTGAGTCGTATTCTTCCTTCTATGCCAGTGCCTTCAAGGAAGTGATCGTGTTTACCCTGATCATTCCGGTGCTGCTCTGGCGTTCGCTGACCACCCGCCATGTCGAGGATGACGACGAACACACCGACGAGGTCAACGCCGAGCCGCACGACACCAAGCCGCGCATGCCCTGGCTGCGTTTCCTGCCCTTTGCCCTGTTCATTGTCGTGCTGCTGGTCGCGCCGCTGGTCTTGCCGGAATTTTCGATCACCCTGCTCAACTACATCGGACTCTATGCCATCGTCGCCGTCGGGCTCGTCCTGCTGACCGGCGTGGGGGGGCTGACCTCCTTCGGGCAGGCGGCTTTCGTCGGTCTCGGTGCATACACCACCGCCTATCTGACCACGGTGCATGGGATGTCGCCCTGGCTGACGCTGTTCATCGGCCTGGCAATGACTGCCGCGGTTTCGCTCTCGCTCGGCTTCATCACCCTGCGCATGGGCGGGCATTACCTGCCACTGGGCACCATCGCCTGGGGGATCAGCCTTTATTTCCTGTTCGGCAACGTCGAGTTTCTCGGCGGGCATACCGGCATTACCAGCATCCCGCCGGTTGAGCTGTTCGGCTGGGAACTGAAATCCGGCGACCAGTTTTATTACCTGATCTGGCTCGTCGTCCTGCTCGCCATCGTTTCCGTGCGCAACCTGCTCGATTCCCGCGAAGGCCGCGCCATTCGCGCCCTGCGCGGCGGCGTGGTGATGGCGGAGGCGATGGGAGTCAATACCCAGCGCACCAAGATCGTCATCTTCCTGATCGCCGCATTGCTGGCCAGCACATCGGGCTGGCTCTACGCCCACTTGCAGCGCTTCGTGAACCCGACACCGTTCGGCCTGACGCAGGGCATCGAATACCTGTTCATGGTTGTCGTCGGCGGCATGGGCCATGTCTGGGGTGCCGTCCTGGGCGCCGGGCTGATCACCGTCCTCAAGCAGTGGCTGCAGGACTGGCTGCCGCAAATCCTTGGCCAGAGCGGCAATTTCGAGATCATCGTCTTCGGTATCGCCATGGTCATCGTGCTGCAAAAGGCACGCGTGGGATTGTGGCCGGCCATTCTCAAGCTGATGCCCCGGCAGCACCGCCAGCGCGCCGTGCCGGTTGCCGAGCCCTTGCCAAAGCGACCGGCACCCGCCGCCGGCAGCATCTTGCTCGAAGCCAGCGAAGTGACCAAGCGCTTCGGTGGCCTGGTTGCCAACAACAAGATGGATCTGAGCGTACGCGCCGGCGAGGTGATGGCACTGATCGGCCCGAATGGCGCCGGCAAGAGCACGATGTTCAACTGTATCTCGGCGGTCGATCCGGCCAGCGAAGGCAAAATCGCTTTCCTCGGCGAATCGGTGGTCGCACTGGGATCGCGCGACATCGCCCGGCGCGGCATGAGCCGTACCTTCCAGCATGTACGTCTGCTCGGGCAAATGACTGTCATCGAAAACGTCGCCATCGGTGCCCACCTGCGCGGCAGCAAGGGGGTTGTCGCCGCCTCCCTGCGCCTCGACCGCAGCGAGGAAGACCGGCTTCTGGCTGAAGCAGCGCGGCAAGTTGAACGCGTCGGGCTCGGCGAATACATGTTCGACCCGGCGGGCAGCCTGGCACTGGGCCAGCAGCGAATCGCCGAAATCGCCCGTGCCCTGGCTTCCGACCCGCAGTTGCTGCTTCTCGACGAACCCGCTGCCGGCCTGCGCTACCAGGAAAAACAGGCGCTCGCCGAACTGCTGCGCAAGTTGCGCGACGAAGGCATGGGCATCCTGCTTGTCGAGCACGACATGGATTTCGTCATGGGACTGGCGGATCGCGTGGTGGTCATGGAATTTGGCGAAAAAATCGCCGAAGGCCTGCCAGAGGAGGTTCAGCAAAACCCGAAGGTTCTGGAGGCTTATCTTGGGGGCGTCGAGTAATGACGAGCAAGCACGCACACCTGCATGATCACGAAGTGATCCTCGATGTCAAAAACTTGCGCGTGACCTACGGCAAGGTCGAGGCATTGCACGAAGTCAGCCTGACCATCCGGCGCGGCGAGATCGTGACCGTCATTGGCCCCAATGGCGCCGGAAAGACCACGCTGCTGGCTGCGCTGATGGGGCTGCTGCCCTCGCGCGGCGAAATCGCCTACATGGGATTCACCAAGGACCATGAGCGTTCGGTCGAACATCTTGTCCGGCACGGCATGACGCTGGTGCCGGAAAAACGCGAACTGTTCGCGGAAATGAGCGTCGAGGACAATCTCCTGCTTGGCGCTTTCGACCGCTACCGCACCGGCCACCGTGACCAGATGGAAACCATGGACGAGGTGTTCGAACTGTTCCCGCGTCTTGAGGAACGTCGCACCCAGCTTGCCGGCACGCTCTCCGGAGGCGAGCGGCAGATGCTGGCCATGGGTCGGGCGCTGATGGCGAAGCCAAAGCTGCTCATGCTCGACGAACCCAGCCTGGGTCTCGCACCGCTGATCATCAAGGAAATTTTCCGCATCATCGCCGAGCTGAAAAAGACCGGCGTGGCCATTCTGCTGGTTGAACAAAACGCCCGTGCCGCCCTGCAGATTGCCGATTACGGCTATGTGCTGGAAACCGGAGAGGTCTCGCTGGCCGGGCCGAGCGCTGAACTGGCTGCCGACCCGCGCGTCATCGAGGCCTACCTCGGCCTCGGCCACAAGCACTGAAACGCCTAACGCTCCTGCCCGTAGGACTGCACAACACCGCTGCCAAACCCCCTTTCCCTGAGCTTGTTGGGAGCAGGAGGCGGGTTGGCCGGTGCTTCGGCTTGTGGACGCCGCTCATTACGTGGCGAAGGGCGAAATTCCTGACGTTGCTCGGCGGAACGCTGGTGAATTTCCGGGCTTGGCGTCACGACCGGGGCTGACCGCCGTTCCTCGCGCATTTCGCGGTGGCGTTCCGGCTCGGGACGGGATAACGGCACTTCAGAACGCGGCGACACAGCGGGCGGGCTTGGCTCATGACGAGGCGATTGACGTTGTTCCGGACGCTGCTCTGTGGCCCGTTGGCGAGTTTCCGGGATCGGCGCAACGAAGGCAGGCCGGCTTTCTTCACGCATGGCACGACGATGCTCCGGCTCGGGGCGCACGGGCGCCGGGCTGAATCGCTCCGCAAACTGGCGTTCAACCCGGTTCTGCGGCACAGGCTGAGTGTGCCGCTCGGGAATGCGGATCTGCGTCCGCTCCGGTCGCGGCGCTTCCACCTGTGGCCGATATTCCGGCGGGCGAACGCGCACGGCCTGCTCGATACGCCGTTCGTCACGAACATGTGCATGATTGAGTTGCCGGACGTACTCCGGGCTGTGACGATAGGCCGGAACATAGACATCGCGCGGCGCGAGCGGACGCCAGTTGCCCCGCGGCGGGGTATCGATACTCAGGCTCGCACGCCAGCCGGTGTCGCCCGCCCACGCCACCAGTGCCGGTGAGTAGACGGGCCGTTGCTCATGTTGGCCAGGTACCCAAGCCCAACGCCCGCGCACTTTCAGCCAGCGGCCGTAATGGAAGGGGGCAAATCCCCACGGTGCCTGGTCGATCCACGTCCAGCCCCAGGGCGCAACCCAGGCCCAGCGACCGTGACGATAGGGCGCCCAGTCCGCATCAACCTGGCGCGGAAACCAGATGGCGCCATATTCGGGCAGGGTGGCCCAGTCACCGAACCGGTCGAGATCCTGATAGCCGGTCATATACGGCGACACATGGCGACGGCTGGTAGTGGCCAGCGTTGCGGCCTCGCGATCCTCGACCCAGGCATCGAAGGCATCAGGATATTTACGTCCCAACAACTGCGCCTCTTCACCGGCATACCATTCGGCGGAACGACCGGAACCCAGCGAGGTACGCCAACCGCCATCGGCCAGACTGGCCATGCCGTATCGCGTGGTAACTTCGGTGTGGTCGGAAAGGACGTCAATACGATAGGCGCCGGCAGCGTCGAAGTGAATGCTCCCTTCCGGCGTCTGCACCGTCAGATCGTCAGCCTGATCTGCATCGGCGATGTTGACCGCCAGCGCCCCGCGATCGAGATTCACGATCACGCGCTGGTCATCAACGACGGCGAACTCAAGCTCACTGTCACCCGCGAGCCGATAGGCCGTGGATTCGATCCAAACTTCAGCCAGCCCGCGGCGCCCGGTGCGGATCACGGCACCATCGCTGATCGGCCAGTTAACGGTCGCCGGCTCCGGACGACTGCTGCGGTCAACCTGAAAATCGACGTTATTTTCGGCAATGGCGAGCCGGCCGACGCGGGCCGGCGGGTCTGCCAACGCCATGCCGGGCAGGGTAACGATGGCCAGGGCAAGGCAGGCCGGACGAATCAATGCAAACATGTGCGCTCCCGAGGTGAGCAGGCCCCGGCGAAAATGGGGGCGACAGCCAATCAACGCGGCGAGGGGAGTATGGATGTCGCGATTCCGTCGACAAGAAGTTTCAAATTGTTGCCGACGACGGTGGCTATCTCAGGTGCTCTCGGTTTCCACGCCGTATTTTTTCGCCACGGCGACATAAAGCTCACGGGCGGAAGCCACTTTCGGGCTTTTCTTGTCCTTGCGCTGCGCCCGCTGCAGGTAATCGAGCGCACGGGTGGCGAGATCGGAATCCCAGCCTTTTTTGTCGATCAGGGTAAAAATGGCCTTGGCGGCATTGACCAGAAACTGCAGGTTGGGCACCTGCTCGGCAGCCTGGATGAGCAACTGGACCGCGCCTTCAAGATCGCCTTCTCGGGCGGCCAGAACGCCCTTGTTGTTGAGATTGATGATTTCCTGGCCGACCTGTTCGAGCATGGCCTTGCCGGCTTCGGACTGACCGGTTTTTTCGAACACGCTGGTGATGTGATTGGTGAGGTGCGGATCCTCGTGATTTTCGGCAGCCACCTGACGCATGATTTTCCCGGCTTCTTCCTGTTTGCCGGTGGCGTAGCAGGCGTGCGCCAGATCAACGGCCAGACGCTGCGAGGTGTGCTTGCCTTTTTCCTGGCTCTCCGTCTGGATCTGCTGTTGCAGGGCCAGCGCCTGATCGACGAGGGCCTTGGCCTTGTCGGGTGATCCCTCAATATCGAGGCAAAGGCTTTCGGTAACCAGCGCGGCAAGTTCGGCCTGTTTGTCGCCACGCCATTCGCGCTTCATTTCAGCGGCGATCTTGCGCGATGCCACGACGTCACCCCGATCGACCAGAACGCGGGAGAGATTGGCGAAGTCGTCCACCGTTCTCAGGCTCGACCCCTTGCTGCGCTCGATGACCCGTCCATAGGCCTTTTCGGCAGCGAGCAGATCCTTGTTGCGGGAAGCGACATCGCCAACCATGCGTTGCCGCACGGTGTTGTGCGGCGAAGCATCCGCTGCGCGCTGCAAGGCGCGCTGTGCTTCGGCGAGCTTGCCCTTGGCTTCGTGCACGGAGGCGAGGAAATCATAAGCCGAGAGAAATTCAGGCGCCTCGGCAGTGACCTGCTCGGCAAGCTCTTCGGCCTCATCGAGTGCCCCCCGGTCGCGCAGCGCCGTGGCCAGACCCATTTTGGCCCAGGGTACGACGCGCCCTTCGAGCACGCGGCGAAAAACCGCTTCGGCCTCGGCCGTGCGCCCCAGGGTGTTGAGCAATTCTCCCTTGAAACGCAGGGCATCGTACATGTAGACCGGCTGCTGCTGGATCACCCGGTCGCATGCGGCAATGGCCTCCTGCAACGAGCCGCGTTCGATTTGCTCGTAGATCTTGCGCAGCACGTGTTTCTTGTAGATCGCCTTGATCAGCCGGGCCTGCAACTGTTCGCCGGTGAACGGCTTGATCAGGTAGTCGTCGGGCGCCAGTTCGGCCATCGACACGACATTGGTGTAGCCGCGTTCGCTGGTGATGATGAGATAGACGGTCGACAGGGGAATGAGGTGGGCGTGACGCAGTTCTTCCAGCAGCTGCTGGCCATCCCGCCCGTCGTCGAGGACAAAGTCGGAGAGCACGATGTCGAAGCGGTTGGCCTTGACCTGACGGATGACTTCGGCCGAGTTGCCGGCGCCGTGCACCAGGGTCACGCCCAGGGCGCCGAGCATCAGGCGCAGCGAATCGCGGGCCGGCGAATGGCGGTCGACAATCAGCACCCTTTTCTTGGTCAGGGACTGCTGCAAAACCAGCAGCATCTCCTCGTTATCAAGCGGGCTGGGCCCCTTGGCTTGGCTTGTACTCATTCTGCAAACTTAACCGAGTTCGCCGGGCAGGGCAAGGAGACAGCCCGTCCCGGCAAAAACCTTCGAGTTTTCAGCGCCCTGAAGTAAAATCCGCAGTCCGCTTTTGCACCGCAACAAACGCAAACCCATGCTTTATCCCACCCGTTTCGATGTCATCGTCGTCGGCGGCGGTCACGCCGGCACCGAGGCTGCGCTTGCCGCCGCCCGTGCCGGTGCGAACACGCTGCTGCTGACGCACAGCCTCGATACGCTGGGGGCGATGAGCTGCAATCCGTCGATCGGCGGCATCGGCAAGGGACACCTGGTGCGCGAGGTCGATGCGCTGGGTGGCGCGATGGCGGCGGCAACCGACGAGGCGGGCATCCAGTTCCGCATCCTCAACGCGTCGAAGGGCCCGGCGGTGCGCGCCACCCGCGCCCAGGCCGACCGCGTGCTCTACAAACAGGCCATCCGCGGTCGACTCGAAAATCAGCCAAATTTGACCATTTTCGCCGAGGCCTGCGACGACCTCATCGTTGAAGGCGAGCGTGTCATTGGCGCGGTGACGCAACTCGGCATCCGCTTCATGGCAGAAGCTGTCGTGCTCACCGCCGGCACCTTCCTCAACGGCAAGATCCACGTTGGCCTGGAGAACTACAGCGGCGGCCGGATGGGCGACCCGTCCTCGGTCTCGCTGGCCGCCCGCCTGAAAGAACTGAAGCTGCCGCAAGGTCGCCTGAAAACCGGCACGCCGGCACGTCTCGACGGCAAGACGATCAATTTTTCGGTGATGGAAGAGCAGCATTCCGACGACCCGCTGCCGGTCTTCTCCTTTCTCGGCAATGCCGCACAGCACCCGCGCCAATTGCCGTGCTGGGTCACCGAAACCAACGAGCGCACGCACGACATCATCCGCAGCGGGCTGGACCGCTCGCCAATGTACACCGGCGTCATCGAAGGCGTCGGGCCGCGTTATTGCCCGTCGATCGAGGACAAGATCCACCGCTTCGCCGACAAGAACGAGCACAACGTCTTCCTTGAACCGGAAGGCCTCAACACCCACGAAATCTACCCGAACGGGATCTCGACCAGCCTGCCTTTCGATATCCAGCTCGCTTTGGTGCGCTCGATCCGCGGTCTGGAAAACTGCCACATCCTGCGCCCCGGCTACGCCATCGAATACGATTTCTACGATCCGCGCGGTCTCAAGGACACGCTGGAGTCGAAGGCCATCAACGGTCTCTTCTTCGCTGGCCAGATCAATGGCACGACCGGCTACGAAGAGGCCGCCGCCCAGGGCCTGCTCGCCGGCATCAATGCCGTGCGTTACGTGCGTGGCGAAGCCGGCTGGTGCCCGAAACGGAACGAAGCCTATCTGGGCGTCATGGTCGACGACCTGATCACGCGCGGCGTCGCCGATCCTTACCGGATGTTCACCAGCCGCGCCGAATACCGCCTCAGCCTGCGCGAGGACAACGCCGACCTGCGCCTGACCGAGCAGGGCCGCGCACTCGGCCTGGTCGATGACGTGCGCTGGGCCGCTTTCTGCCGCAAACGCGACGCGATCGCCGCCGAGCAGGAACGGCTGAAAGCGACCTGGGTCAACCCGAAGATCGTCGCCGCCGACGATTGCCAGCGCGTGCTGGGCAAGCCGATCGAGCACGAATACAGCCTGTTCGAGCTGTTGCGG
>CAZOWA010000013.1:0-85035 GCA_964583695.1 uncultured Dechloromonas sp. | reverse complement strand
GGTGCTCGCCTCCGGCCGCGCCATCGGCCAGAAGATCGGCGTCGGCCCGGTGCGTATCGTCAAGGACCCGAAGGAGATGGACCAGGTCAAGCCGGGTGACGTGCTCGTCGCCGACATGACCGACCCGAACTGGGAACCCGTGATGAAGCGCGCTTCGGCCATCGTCACCAACCGTGGCGGCCGTACCTGCCACGCCGCCATCATCGCCCGCGAACTGGGCATCCCGGCCATCGTTGGTTGCGGTGATGCGACCGATACGCTCACCGAAGGCGAAGTGGTGACCGTGTCCTGTACCGAAGGCGATACCGGCCACGTCTATCGTGGCAGCCTCGACTTCGAAGTCACCACCCGCGACATTTCCGCCATGCCGGACGTTCCGGTCAAGGTCATGATGAACGTCGGCAACCCGGAACTGGCCTTCGAATTCGCCCAGCTGCCGAACGCCGGCGTTGGTCTGGCCCGCGTCGAGTTCATCATCAACAACGTCATCGGCATCCACCCGAAGGCCATCCTCGACGTCGAGCGTCTGCCGGCTTCGAAGCGCGACGAGATCAAGCGCCGCGCCCGTGGCTACGCCTCGCCGAAGGAATTCTTCGTCGAAAAGCTGGTGGAAGGCGTGTCCACCATCGCCGCCGCCTTCTGGCCGAACCCGGTCATCGTCCGCCTCTCCGACTTCAAGTCCAACGAGTACCGCAAGCTGCTCGGCGGCGAACTCTACGAGCCGGAAGAAGAAAACCCGATGCTCGGCTTCCGTGGCGCTTCGCGTTACATCGCCCAGTCCTTCCGCGACTGTTTCGAACTCGAGTGCCGCGCCATGAAGTTCGTGCGTGAAGAGATGGGCCTGACCAACGTCCAGCTCATGGTTCCGTTCGTCCGCACCGTCGGCGAAGGCCAGGCCGTTGTCGATCTGCTGGCCGAGCACGGCCTCAAGCAGGGCGAACATGACCTCAAGCTGATCATGATGTGCGAAATCCCGTCCAACGCGCTGTTGGCCGACGATTTCCTCAAGATCTTCGACGGCTTCTCCATCGGCTCCAACGACCTGACCCAGCTCACCCTCGGTCTCGACCGTGACTCCGGCCTCGTAGCCAACCTGTTCGACGAACGCGACCCGGCCGTCAAGATGCTGCTCGCCATGGCCATCGCTGCCGCCAACAAGGCCGGAAAGTACATCGGCATCTGCGGCCAGGGCCCGTCTGACCACCCCGATCTGGCCGAATGGCTCATGGATCAGGGTATCAGCAGCATCTCGCTGAACCCGGACACCGTGGTCGATACCTGGACCCGTCTGGCGGGGCACAAAAAAGCCTGATTTTTCGGGTTGACCGTGGAATGCGGTCAGGCACGAAAAGGCCGGGAGCGATCCCGGCCTTTTTGTTGTCCGGAAAAAGCCCGGCGCGACCTCGTATGGGATCGCCAATATGCCTTTGGCAAAACGGCCACGCTGTTCTATGTTGGGATAAGCACATAGACCGAGCCAGGGAGCCAGCCCGATGAAAATCCTGTTGATCCAGCCGCCAAGCGCCAATCCGATGAGTGACCGGATTTTCATGTTCGAGCCCTTGGCGCTCGAATACCTGGGGGCCGGGTTGAAGGAAGACGGGCACGAGGTCGAGGTGGTCGATGCGCGCCTCGAGCCGGATATTGGCGCGGCCTTCCGCCGCTTTCAGCCGCAAGTCGTCGGCATCACCGGCTATACCAGCCAGGTGAATATCGTCAAACATCTGGCCGCCGAGCTTAAGGCTTCCAGCCCCGGTGTGCTCATTGTCGTGGGGGGCCATCACGCGACGGTCCAGCCTGAAGACTTTAATTCGCCCGATATCGATGTGCTGGTGATCGGCGAGGGCGTGTTTGCCTTGCGGGAGATCGTTCGGGTACGGGCGGAAGGGCCGGGCGATTATCTGACCATTTCTGGTGTTGCCTTGCCGGGGCAGGATGGGCTCCGGTTTGCACCGCCGCGTCGCTACAGCGATCTCAACACGCTGCCTTTCCCGGATCGTTCGCTGACCGCCCGGCATCGCGCCAAGTATTTCAGCGAATGGTTCAAGCCGCTGGCTTCGGTGCGTACGTCGCTGGGTTGCACGGCGCGCTGCAATTTCTGTTCGCTGTGGTCGATCACCGGCGGCAAGTACTTGCGCCGCGAGCCGGAATCGGTTGTCGAGGAACTCCGCCAGGTGGCCGAGCCGAACGTCTTTTTCTGCGATGACGAGTCGATGTGCGACGTCAAACGCATGGACCGGCTGGCCGACCTGATCGCCGAGGCCGGTATCCGGAAAAGCTATTTCCTCTACGCGCGGGTCGATACCATCGTCAAACATCCGGAATTGTTCGCCAAATGGACAAAAATCGGCCTGGCGCAGGTGTTTGTCGGCATGGAAGATTACTCGGACGCGCGCCTGGCGGCCATGCACAAGGGCGTCAACTCGGCGCAACAGGTCGAGGCGGTACGGATCCTCGACGAACTCGGGGTCATGATGTACGCCTCGTACATGGTCGATCCCGACTACTCACGCGAGGACTTCCGCCATCTGCTGGCCTACGTCCGGCGGCTGAAGCACCAGTACGCGACCTTCACCGTGATGACGCCGCTGCCGGGAACGGAACTTCACGTGGAAAACCGGGAGCGGCTCCTGAGCACCAAACCCGAACTGTTCGACATGATGCACGCGCTCCTGCCGACGCGTCTGCCGCTGGCCGAGTTCTACGCGGAAATGAGCAATCTGTGGATGCGGGCCGTTCCGTTTTACCGCGCCTTGCCAGCGCTTTTCCGCTTCGGCGTGCACGGGATGTGGCTGCGTATCCGTCTGTTCGGTACGTTCCTGAGGCAGCAGCGACAGGCCTATCTGGATTATTGAACTTGTGCTTCCCGGCTGGCCGGGTTTGGCGACCGTGGGCATCACACGGTCAAATTAAAAAAAGGGGCCAAAATTGAAAAAGGCCGGAAGCGTTCCCGGCCCTCTTCATACCCTTGCGTCTTGGGCTCACACGGCGAGTATCGCCTTGCACAGGCGTTCCGAAAGCTGGTCGTGGGTGAATTGCGCGGTGTTGGGCGGGTAGAGCGAATCTTCGTCGAATTCGAAGCCGTGCTCGCGGGCGAGGGCGCGCAGTTCCTTGATCTTCTGGCAGGCCTTGAGTGCTTCTGCGATGCTGGAGTCAGCTTTGGCTTTTTCGGAAAATGCCTTGATGTTGGCAACGGACATGGGGGACTTCTCCTGTGTTTACGTTGAGGAAGGTGCGAGCGATGTACGTTTTGTGACAAAAACGTCGTCGATATCGCTCATTCGCAAGGCTGTAAGCAATATCAGGGCCAAATCGGTCGGGCGGGTATTGGTAAAAAAAGCGGATTTTTCAGGTTGACCGTGGAAGTTGTCCAAAATGGTTTCGCGACCAATTTTTACGACATTTTTACGGCGGCATGGCCAGAATGGTCGGTGTTTTTACACGGGGTAGCCTAGTCTGTGGTTATCCCGATTCTGGAAGCGTGACATGGAATCCACCCCCCGTTCTGTCGACAGCAGGCCAACGCGATACTCAAGCCGCCAGGGTTACGTGCTCACGGTGCTGGCCTGTGTCGGCACCACGCTGATCACGACACCGCTGCTTGGCTATCTCGATCTGGCCAACATCGTCATGCTCTTCCTGCTGATGGTCCTGATTATTGCGGTCAAGCTCGGACGAAATGCGGCAATTCTGGCATCCGTGCTCAGTGTCCTGCTGTTCGACCTCTTTTTCGTCCCGCCGCGTTTTTCGCTGGCCGTGAGCAATATCCAGTATCTGGTCACCTTCGTGGTCATGCTGGTCACCGCGCTGATCACCACGCATTTCACCTCCGTGCTGCAGCAAAAGGCGCAGGAAGCCGAACAGCGTGAACAACGCACGCAGGCCTTGTACCAGTTGGCCCGGCAGTTGGCCGGCACGCTGAGCAGCGAGCAGGTCGTCGATATTTCAAAGGTTTTCATTGAGGAACAACTCGGTGCGCAGTCGCTCATTCTTTTGCCGGACGAGACGGGGAACAACCTGCTGGCGGCATTTTCCGGGAGTCCGCTGCCGGTTGAAATGCATCTCGCGCGGCTTGCCCTGGAGGGCGGAAAGCTGGTGCGCAGTGACGAAATCAGCGGCATGGGCTTTGCGCCGCTTTACCTGCCGCTGTCTGCCTCGATGCGCGTTCGCGGGGTTCTGGCCGTGCGCTTTCCCGAGCGCTCTGTGGAGCCGTCGCAAGAGAGTATTTCCTTGCTTGAGGCGCTGGCTTCGCTGGTGGCGGTTGCGCTGGAGCGTCTGCATTATGTCGAGGTTGCCCAGGCGACCGAATTGAAGATGCTCACCGAGCGCCTGCGCAGTTCCATTCTCTCCGCGCTTTCCCACGACTTGCGCACGCCGCTGACCGCCATGGTCGGCCTGGCCGATTCGCTGTTCCTGATCAAGCCGGCCTTGCCAGCGACCGCTCTGGAAACCGCCCAGGCCTTGCACGAGCAGGCCGCCCGGTTGGCCGGTCTGGTCGGCAATCTGCTCGACATGGCACGCCTCAATGCGGGCGAGGTCACGCTGCGCCGGGAATGGCAGCCGCTGGAAGAGGTGGTGGGGGCGGGGATCAAGCTCCTTGGCAATGCGCTGGCCGAACATCCGGTCAAGGTGGTTTTGGCGAAGGATCTGCCGCTGCTGCATTTCGACGCCGTGCTCATCGAGCGCGTCCTGTGCAATCTGCTGGAGAACGCCGCCAAATATTCGCCGGCCGGTTCGGTGATCGAACTGCTTGCCGGGCGTAAGGAGGCTGCGGTGGAAATCATGGTCAAGGATCACGGCGCGGGCTTTCCGTCGCATCGTCGCGAGGAGCTTTTCAATATGTTCGTGCGCGGTCAGACGGAATCGGGAAAGCCGGGCACCGGGCTGGGACTGGCGATCTGCAAGGCGATCGTCGAGGCGCATGGCGGTGAAATTCGTGCCGACAACCGCCCGGAAGGCGGCGCCTGTGTGAGCTTTACCCTGCCGCTCGGTAATCCGCCCAGCGTCGAAGAGGAATTGCCATGAGCGTGCCGGCAAAAGTCCTGATCGTCGAGGACGAGAAGCAGATTCGCCGCTTCGTGCGGGTGGCGCTGGAGGCCGAGGGGTGTCAGGTGGCCGAGGCGGAAACCCTGGCCCAGGGGCTGATCGAGGCCGGCTCGCGCCAGCCGGATTTGCTGGTGCTCGATCTCGGCCTGCCGGACGGCAACGGCATCGATCTGATTCGTGACCTGCGCAGCTGGTCCGACGTGCCGGTGCTCATCCTTTCAGCGCGTTCGCAGGAGAACGACAAAATCGATGCGCTGGATGCCGGGGCCGATGACTATCTGACCAAGCCGTTCAGCGTCGGCGAGTTGCAGGCGCGCGTGCGGGCTCTGCTGCGGCGGCGGAGCCGAAGCGGCGAGGCTGCATCGCCTATTGTCGAATTCGGCAACGTGGTCGTCGATTTTTCCCGGCGCATCGTGAGCCGCGCAGGCGACACCGTGCATCTGACACCGCTCGAATATCGCCTGTTGTCGGCCTTGCTGGCCCAGCCGGGCAAGGTGCTGACCCAGCGCAATCTGCTCCGGGAAATCTGGGGGCCGTCCTACATCGAGAGCAGCCACTACCTGCGGGTCTACGTCGGCCATCTGCGCCAGAAACTCGAAGTCGACCCGACGCAGCCGAAACATTTTTTGACAGAAACCGGCGTGGGCTATCGCTTCCAGCCGTAGGGGAAAATAATGGAGCAGGAACAAGACAAGAAGCGTCTGGCGACGCTGACGCTGGCAGCGCTCGGCATCGTTTATGGCGACATCGGCACCAGCCCGCTGTATTCGATCAAGGAAGTTTTCGGCGGGGCGCACCATCCGGTTCCGATTACCCCGGAAAACGTACTCGGCATCCTGTCGCTGTTTTTCTGGTCGCTCATCATCGTTGTCACGGTGAAGTACGTTTCCTTCATCATGCGCGCCAACAACAAGGGTGAGGGCGGCATCATCGCCCTGATGACACTGGCCTTGCACAAGGGAACGCCCGGCACCTGGCAGCAAAAACTCCTGATTACCCTGGGCTTGTTCGGGGCCGCTCTGTTTTACGGCGATGGCGTCATTACCCCGGCAATTTCGGTGCTTTCTGCGGTCGAGGGGCTGGAAATCATCACCCCCGCCTTCAATCCCTACATCCTGCCCATCACGCTGGTCATTCTGGTCGGGCTGTTTGTTTTCCAGCGCAAGGGCACGGCCAGTGTCGGCGCGCTGTTCGGCCCGGTGATGGTGATCTGGTTCGCCGTTCTGGCTGCACTGGGCGCCTTGTCCATCATTGAAAATCCGGGCGTGCTGGCCGCGGTCAATCCGCTGCACGCCTTCCGTTTTCTGCTCGGCAACTCGCTGCTCGGCTTCTTTGCGCTGGGCGCGGTAGTCCTGTGCATTACCGGAGCGGAAGCGCTCTATGCCGACATGGGGCACTTTGGCGCCAAGCCGATTCAGTACGCCTGGCTGGGCTACGTCATGCCGGCCCTGCTCATCAACTATTTCGGCCAGGGAGCGCTGCTGCTTGCCGACCCCGCGACGGTCGAAAACCCGTTCTACCTGCTGGCGCCGGAATGGGGGCGCTATCCGCTGGTGATCCTGGCTACGGTGGCGACCATCATCGCCTCGCAGGCAGTGATCTCCGGCGCCTTCTCGATTACCCAGCAGGCCATTCAGCTGGGCTACACGCCGCGTCTTGAAATCCAGCACACCTCCGAGCGCGAAATCGGCCAGATTTACCTGCCGGGCGTGAATTGGCTGCTGCTCATCTCGATCATCGCCCTCGTGGTCGAATTCGGCTCCTCGTCGAAGCTGGCAGCGGCCTACGGCATTGCCGTCACCGGCACCATGCTGATCACCAATATTCTGGCGATTGCCGTTGCCGTTCGCCTGTGGAACTGGAGCCCGCTGCGGGCGGCTCTAGGCGCCTTGCCCTTCATCTGCATCGACCTCGGCTTCTTCCTCGCCAACTCGGTCAAGATTCCGGATGGTGGGTGGTTTCCGCTGGTTTTCGGTCTCGCCATCTTCATCCTGCTGACCACCTGGAAACGGGGCCGCGAGCTGCTCGGGCAACGCCTGGCCGCCGAGTCGATGGATTTGAAGCCGTTCATCGCCAGCATTACCGAAGGCGGTGTCGAGCGCGTTCCGGGCAGCGCCGTCTTCATGACGCCAAACCCGGAATCGGTGCCGCATGCGTTGCTGCACAGCCTCAAGCACTACAAGGCCTTGCACGAGCAGGTCATCATCCTGAGCGTGAAAGTCTTCGATGTGCCGTATGTGCCGGAAGTCGATCGTGTCGAGGTGCATCGCCTGGATGGCAATTTCAGCCAGGTCATCGTTCAGTACGGCTTCAAGGACGATCCGGACATTCCGTCAGCGCTGGCGTTGTGTGCCGAATCCGGGCTGGCGTTCGACATGATGGATACCTCGTTCTTCCTCGGGCGGGAAACGCTGATTCCGCGGCTGGGTTCCGAGATGGCCTACTGGCGCAGCCTGATTTTCGTGGCGATGTTCCGGAATGCCGGCAGCGCCACCGCCTTCTTCAAGATTCCGTCAAATCGCGTGGTCGAACTCGGGTCGCAGGTCGTGCTTTAGCGCAGCCAGGCCTTGGCAAAAAACGGCGTTTTTTCGGGTTGACCGCGCCAGAAGAAAATGCCCCGAGGGTGTGGTCGCCTTGCCCGCCGGTCAGCTGGCAAAGACGTAGCGGTTGCGGCCGGTGCACTTTGCTTCGTACATGGCCTGGTCGGCGTGGCCGAGCAGTTCGTTGCCGGTCTTGCCGTCCTGCGGGTAGCAGGCGATACCGATGCTGGCGCCGATGTGCAGTGAATGGCCGTCCTGGTCGACCGGCTGCCCCAGGGTTTCGATGACCTTGTCGGCGACCCGGGCGATATCCTCGCGCTCGACGGTGCCGTCGAGCAGGATGACGAATTCGTCGCCGCCGATGCGGGCGGCGGTGTCGGTCTCACGGATCACCGACAGCATGCGCTGCGCCGTGGTGCGCAATACGATGTCGCCGGTCGCGTGGCCCAGGCTGTCGTTGATGTCCTTGAACTTGTCGAGGTCGATGAAGAGCACGGCAACCGGTTCGTCGTTGCGGCGGGCGCGGGCCAGCGCGTGTTCGAGACGGTCGAGCAGCATGCGGCGGTTGGGTAGGCCGGTCAGCGCGTCGTGGCTGGCCAGGTGGTCGAGTTCGCGCTGCTTGTCCTGCAAGGATCCCATCTGCCCTTCGATTTGCTTGCGCATGTGTTCGAAGCTTCGGGCGAGCAGGCCGATTTCGTCCCGCCGCTCGACCGGCAGCGGCGTTTGTTCGTGTCCGACAGCAAAGCGATTGACCGCACTCAACATCTGCTTGAGTGGCTGGGTCAGGGCGCGTGCGAGCAGTATGGCCAGTGCAATGGACAGGGCGCTGAAGCCCAGCACGATTTTCTGGATATCGCGGCCCAGTGCGTCGCTTTCGCGCAAAACTTCGCTCAGCGGCTGGGAGAGGCCAAGGACGAAAAAGACATTTTGCTGCGGTGTATTGAGGGGTTGCTTGACGAAGGCTGAAACCATGCCTTGACCCAGACTCTGGGCTTCCTTGACGGCGGGAGCGACCTGCAGTTCGTGCTCTTCGTAGAGCACCGAGGTATTCGGGAAGTGGTCCTGGATTCGCGCACGCCGCCCCTGATCGAAGGCGAATGCCAGGCTGCTGTCGGGATGGACGAGGAAATCACCGCTGCGGTTGGCAAGATAGAGTCCGATTCCCTTGGGTAGTTCTGCGCCCAGTTGCCTGAATTTTCCTTCCAGATCGATGTTGATGACGACCAGCCCGAGCGGAACGTCGTCCTCGTCGCAAATCGATACACTCAGATGCAAGGAGGGCTTGCCTTCGCCGGCATGGGCGCCTGTTTCACGGTTGATCACCGGTTTGGAAAAAAAAGGCATGCCGGGGGGCTGTTGCAATGTATTGAAAACGTAGGGGAAGTGGCTTTTTTCCTGAAGGTCGTCCCCCTCGACGCGAAGCAGGCCGCTGACATCCCTGTCAATCCGGACGCGTTCGATCCCGTGTTGGTTGGCATCGATCAGGCGAATCTGGAAATAGGAGGGGTGCGTTTTCATCATCTCGCCGAACAGCGCCGCGAGGTCGTCTTCGGCTTTCTTGCGCTCGGGGCCGGGTGGGGTGCGCAGGGCAAGTTCGGCGCGCGGGTCTCCAGCAAGGAGTTGGACATCGCGGGCGTTATTTTCCAGTCCGATCAGGAACTGATTGGCGAGAACGCGGGTTGCGGTAAGCAGGCGTTCTTCGGCGGCACGGAGAATCAGCTCGCGGCTGTCGGTATAGGCGTAGTAACCGGTGAGTCCTGAAGCCAGGACGCCGATCAGGGCGAGCACCACGCCAAAGCGGAAGGCGATACCGGCTTTCATGGCAGCATGGCCTTTTCCAGCCGATCACCCGAGTGGATGCGTCGCCACAATGCCTCGCGGCGTCCGATGTCTTCCACCGGCTCCAGCCATAACAGACGATCATTGCTGCGGTTGCCTGATGGTGCCTCGACCGTGTTTGCCAGCCCCTGAACCGCCACCAGTTGGGTACTGGCTTCCGAACCGAGCATGTGGTTGATCCAGGCATGTGCCAGGGTCGTGTCCTTCGCTCCCCGGGTAATTACCCAGCAATCCAGCCAGGCCAGTGCACCTTCCCTGGGGATGACGTAGTCGACATCCGCGCCTGCCGCGCGCAGGCTTTGTACCTGCTGCATGCCGTAGTTGGCGAACAGCAGGGCAACGCGATGCCTGATGAACAACTCGGTCGCGTCGTCAGGCTGTGCGTAAAAGCCGAGCACATTGCGGCGCAATGCAATCAGTTTGTCAGCCATGGCTTTCCACTGATGTTCATCAATGCGGAAAGGAGAGGCTTGTCCAGACACCTGTGCCGCCAGCGAAAAGTTGTGATTGCCGCCGTTGTAGGCGAGCACCTTGCCGTGCAGGCGCGGATTCCAGAGTTCGCTGATCGAGGTGGGCGGGCTGGAAAACTGGCTGCGATCATAGACCAATCCCATTTCCGCATAGGTATAGGGAATGCCGTAAGCGTGGCCATGGCGCGTCAGGCCGGGAATTGCCGCCAGATTCTGAAAACGCGGCAACTGGTTCCGGGTATTGGGAATCTGATCGGAGTTGACCGGGCGCACCAGTTCCTGATCGATGTAGCGCTGAAGTTCGGCAGTGTTTACGGCAAATACGTCGAAATCGCCAGCATCGTTGCGGTTGATCCGTTGCCAGAGTTCAGCGTCGGAACTGACTTCGCTCAACTCCACCTTGACCCCGTTTGCCTGTTCGAACTTCCGGATTGCGCTACCGTCCGCATAGCCCGGCCAGCTCAGTACGCGCAGAACCTTCTCCGGACTTGCGGCCAGCGCAGGCAAAGCCAGGCTGCCCGCCAGCAGTACGCAGAGGAAAAGGAGTTGGCAAGAGAAGCTGCTGTTCTTGGGGGGCATCGGCAATTTCTTGGCGATTGGATGATTCGGAGATTACCGTGTTTTTGTCATTTTTTGGGGCAATATTTTCCTTACCAGAGCGAACCTTCTGTTTGACCGGCAGAACGGTATTCCGCGAAACGTGCTACGAGAAAGTCGAGAAAAGCACGAACCTTGGCCGACAGTTGATGGCGTTGCGGATAGATGGCGTGAATGTCGGCCGAACTGCCAGCCCAGGGATCGAGGATGCGAACTAGCCGCCCGCTGCGCAAGTCTCCGGCAATGTCCCACTCCGAGCGAAGGATGATGCCGTGTCCGGCCAGCGCCCAATCCACGGCAATTTCGCCGTGGTTGACGGCGAGCGGGCTGCGTACCTTCACCGTGACCTGTTGCTTGCCATCAGTCAGTTGCCAGTTGTTGAAGGCCTGGTGGTTCTCGCGGATGACGATGCACTGATGGTTTGCCAGATCGCGTGGTTCAAGGGGCATTCCATATTCTTCCAGATAGTCAGGTGCGGCGCAGAGCAGGCGACGGTTGGCGGCGATTTTTCGGGCCAGTACCCGGCTATCGGGTGGCGGACCGAAACGAATGCCGATATCCAGCGCGTGCTCGGTGAGATCGAGCGTTCGGTCCGATAGATGGAGCACGATGTCGACCTTCGGATAGAGGCGGACAAAGTCGGAAATCAGTGGGCCGAGGTGGCGCCGGCCAAAGCCGAAACCGGCGTTGATCCGCAACAGGCCATGGGGGATGTCGCGACTTTCTGAGAGTGAGCGTTCCAAACCTTCGAGGTCGCGCAGGATTTGTTCGCCATCCGCCTGATAGCGTTCGCCTTCCGGAGTCAGGCTAAGGCGTCGCGTGGTGCGGTTGAGCAGGCGGACACCGAGGCGCTTTTCCAGAGCAGCCAGCCGCCGACTGACCGCCGGTGGTGTGACGCCAAGCGCTTGGGCTGCTGCCACCAGCGTCGGCTGGCGGGCGAGAAGGGTAAAAAATTGCAGATCTGAGGGTTCGGCCATTGTTAACTTTTTATTAATAATGAAGTGATATCGCGTCTATTGTAGCTTTTGGTGCGAAGCATAAGATGCGCTTTCCCGTTATACGAATCGTGCCATGCATCTGCTGCCCTTTTTCGAATCTGTCCTGATGCTCCTTCTTGGTGCAGGCCTTGGTTTTTTTGGCGGCCTTTTCGGTATTGGCGGCGGCATTATCGCGATTCCCTTGCTGGTGCTTGGTTTCGGCATGGAGCAGCCTCTGGCTCAGGGGACGGCACTGGTACTCATGGTGCCCAATCTTCTGGTTGGCTGGTGGCGCTACAGTCAGCGTTACCCGCTGGATTGGCGCAGCGTGCTGGCGATCGGGGTGTCGGCAACGTTGACCACGTGGGTTGTGGCGCACTTTGCAGCGCGTCTTGATCCGCAGGTGTTGCGGAGCATGTTCAGCGTTTTCATCGGTGTCCTTGCATTGCGCCTGCTGCTACCCGGGCGGGGGAGGAGCGGGAATGGCAATCAGCCCTTGAAAAAGCGCTATCTGCCGCTGGTCGGTATTCTTGGCGGGAGCAGCATGGGCTTGCTCGGCATCGGCGGTGGGCTGGTGGCGACGCCGGTTCTTTCCGGCTGGCTCGGTCAGCGCCAGATCATGGCGCAAAGCCTCTCGCTTGCGCTGGTTGCTCCCAGTTCAGTAGTTGCCCTGGCGACTTATGCCGGCGCCCAGCGGGTCGATTGGTCACTGGGTTTGCCAATGGCGATTGGCGGGCTGGCCACGGTTTCGGCTGGCGTGGCATGTGCTCATCGGCTGCCAGAGCGGCGCCTGCGCAAGGCGTTTGCCTGGATGCTTCTGGCCACTGCACTCTGGCTGGTTATTGGGCTGGCGATTGGGTGAGGTGATGTGCGTTAGCCACGGATATCCCGCATGCCTTCCGGCAAAGCCGGATTTTCCGGTAAGGATTCGCGCCAGTCACCAGCGACTGACTTCACGGCGGCGATAAATTCGTCCCAGGTGGTGTCGAAAGCGGCAAGTCGCAAGGCTGGTTGGTCGGGCAAACTGATGTAGAGGTAATCGAGTTCGAAGAGGGGGCGTCGCCAGTGCACCAGTTCGACGCTGGCACGCGACAGGTCAATGCTGTTGCCCTGTTGATCGATAAGCAAATTTCCCTGCAGGAAAAAAGCGCGGGCGCGGTTGGCTGCGGTCAGCGACCAGAATTGCACGGGCATCAGGGCGATCAACGTCCAGCTGATGACAGCGATGAACGTGGCTGACGCGAGCATGATGAGAAAATTGCGCTCGCCGGTGGCCATCAGCGTAAAAAACAGGCCAATACCGACTACGCCACTCAGCGCATGGAGGATTTCATGCCACCACCTGCGAATGGGCAGCAGGCGGAATAGTTTCAGCGGGGCGCCGTGCTCAGCCTGAACCTCGTCCGGACGCCAGAAGGTCAGCACAGCATCGAGCAGCTTGCCGGCCAGTTCAACGTTGGAATTGCGGCCGCTGGCGCGGAACATCAGCTTCCCCCAGGCATCGCTGAGCAGGATGACGGATTCCGCTTCGCCATTTTCGGTATTGACCTGGTCGATCGCGTTCAACCCCGCCCAGGGCAGATGCCCCAGCGGTGGCAATTCGATGCCTGCCGGGCTAATGACCAGACGGGCCGTTGCGGAGAATTCATCCTGGCCGAAAAAGCGGGTCTGGAACCAGAAGGGCAAACCAAAACCGAGCAGCAGGGCGAGCACCATGGAAATCATGGTTCCCGTCACGGTCAGGGTCGTCTGCCAGCCATCGCTCTCTGCCCATGCTTCGCTGAGCGCCATGCTTGCGAAAATGCCGCCGATCATGATCACGGAAAAGAGCAGGAGTGCGGCACCGAACGCCAGATTGCCCGCGCTGGTCAGGCGCATGACGTCGACGGTGAAGGATTGCTGCTCCTGCGATGCGGGTGCACCGTTGTCGGGTGCGGTATCGCCCGGGGCTTGCCAGTCTTCGGGTTTGACACGGAACAGGCGTTGGGCGGCGGCCTCTGCCTCAGCGCGCGTGGCCAGTGTTTCGTGCCAGAGCAGGCCGGATTCGTTGCCCAGAAGCGAAAGGCGGATGCCATCGCTGGTTTCGCGTAGTTCAAGGACACTTTCTTCACGGCCGCGCGCCGGCGGGCGTACCGCACCCGATGGCAGCCAGCCCTCGGCTGCGGGCGGCGCACATTTCAGGCGGACTTGAGCGAGAACGCAATCCGGTGTTGCGATCTCCGAATGACTGGCCTGCATGGGGCGATGCTTCCTGATGATTAGATGTCGCAGGATTATGCCATTGTCGAGTCCTGTTTCCCGGCCGGGAAACAGGGTGCCGTCTGTTAAAATTGCCCCTGATTTTTTTGGTGCCTCCCTTGTCTTCCCTTCCCGAAATTTTTTCTCCTGACGGCCCGCTGGCTCAGTCGATCAGCGGCTATCGCGTACGGCAGCAGCAGCTCGACATGGCCGAGCGCATTGCCGCCGCCATCAATGGCTGTTCGGTCTTCATCGCCGAGGCGGGTACCGGCACGGGCAAGACCTTCGCCTACCTGGTGCCGGCCCTGCGTTCCGGCGGTAAGGTGATCGTCTCGACCGGCACGAAAACCCTGCAGGATCAGCTGTTCAACAAGGATCTGCCGATGGTTCGCGACGCCCTCAAGGCGCCGGTGAAGATCGCCTTGCTGAAGGGGCGGGCCAATTACGTCTGTCCCTACCATCTGGAGCGGGCGCTGGCCGATGGTCGCTTCCTGACCCGCGAAGACGCCGCCGATGCGCGCCGCATCTCGGTCTTTGCCAAGGTGACGAAGAGCGGCGACAAGGCGGAATGTCTGGAAGTTTCCGAAAATTCGCCGGTCTGGAATCACGCCACCTCGACGCGCGAAAACTGTCTCGGCCAGGAATGCCCGGACTACAAGGACTGCTTCGTCATGCAGGCGCGGCGCGACGCAATGGCGGCCGATCTTGTCGTGGTCAATCACCACCTCTTTTTCGCCGACGTGATGCTGCGCGACGAAGGTATGGCGGAACTGCTGCCTGCCTGCAACACGGTGATTTTCGACGAGGCGCACCAATTGCCCGAAGTGGCGACGCTGTTCTTCGGCGATAGCGTATCGACGGCGCAGGTGCTCGACCTGGCCCGCGATGCGCGCTCGGAAGGCCTCACCCACGCCCGCGACTGCCTCGCCCTGCAATCGGGCAGCCGCGACATGGAAAAGGCGGCGAAGGATCTGCGTCTGGCGGTCGGCATCGATGCCGGACGCTTTTCTTACGGTCAACTCGAAGAAAAGCCGGATTTTGCCCCCGCGCTCAAGGTGCTGGAAGAAGAGGTGGCGAAGTTCGCCGCCCTTCTCGAAACCCAGGCCGAACGGGCCGAGGGGCTGGAAAAGTGCTGGCAGCGCGCGCTCGAACTCGTCCAGCGCATCGGCCAGTGGCAGAAGGTGGCCGACGACGGTTACGTGCGTTGGGCCGAAGCCTTTACCCATTCGCTGCAGCTGAATGCAACGCCGCTCGATGTCGCCGAAATTTTCCGCAAGCAGATGGGCGGTCATCCGCGCGCCTGGATTTTTACCTCGGCGACCCTCGCCGTGCAGGGCAAATTCCATCACTACTGCGCCGAACTCGGTCTCGGTGAGCCGGAGTCCGCCTGCTGGGAAAGCCCCTTCGAGTACAGCCGGCAGGCCATGCTCTACGCGCCGCTCGGCATGCCGGAACCGAATTCCTACGGCTATACCGACGCCGTGGTCGATGCGGCATTTCCCGCCGTCGTCGCGGCGGGCGGCGGCGCCTTCTTTCTCTGCACCAGCCTGCGTGCCATGCGCCGCACCCACGAACTGCTCAAGGCGCGCCTTGAAGACGAAGGCCACGACATGCCCCTGCTGCTTCAGGGCGAAGGGAGCAAGAACGATCTGCTGCAACGCTTTCGCCATCTTGGCAACGCCATCCTGGTCGGCAGCCAGAGTTTCTGGGAAGGCGTCGATGTGCGCGGCGAAGCCTTGTCGCTCGTCGTCATCGACAAGATTCCTTTCGCGCCGCCGGACGATCCGGTGCTGTCAGCGCGCATCGAGCAGATGAAGCGGCAAGGCCGCAACGCCTTCATGGAATACCAGTTGCCGCGCGCCGTCATCAACGTCAAGCAGGGTGCCGGCCGGCTAATTCGTGATGAAACCGATACCGGCGTGCTGATGATCTGCGACCCGCGCCTGATCACCAAGCCCTATGGCCGGCGTGTCTGGCAGAGCCTGCCGCCGATGAAACGCACCAAGGAACTCTCGGAAGTGCTCAACTTTTTTGCCAGCAGGAACGACCATGTTTGACCGCAATGCCCTGAACTGCGCACTGGCCGATGCCGGTCTGAACGATCCGCCAGCGCTTGCCGTTTCCCACCCGGCCCTGTTTTCGGCGACGGAAGTGGTGCTGGCGCCGGCCTTGCTCGACGCCATGGCGACGCTGATCGCGGCCATCGAATCGGTTGTCGCGCTGCCGGCGTACCAGCAGCGCGTGCTGGCCTGGGCGCCGGCCAGCGCGCAAGGGCCGATGGCGGCGCGCAGTGTGTTTTTCGGTTATGACTTCCATCTGGCAAATGACGGCCCGAAGCTCATCGAAATCAACACCAACGCCGGCGGCGCGCTGCTCAACACCCGTTTGCTGATGGCGCACGGTCAGGTTGAAAAGGCGCTTCAGGCCGAGCAGGACATCGTTGCCATGTTCCGCGAGGAATGGCGCCTGATGCGCGGCGACGCGCCGCTCAAGCGCATCGCCATCGTCGATGAAAACCCGATGCAGCAGTACCTTGCGCCGGAGTTCGTGCTCTTCCGCGAACTCTTCGCCGCCAGCGGCATTGCCGCCGTGGTCGCCGATCCGGGCGAATTTACCTGTGCCGACGGCCAGTTGCTGCACGATGGCGAGGTTGTTGACCTGATTTACAACCGCCTCACCGACTTTTCGCTCGATGCTGCGGTCAACGCGAAAATTCGCGATATTTGGGCAAACGGTGGCGTCGTCGTCACGCCGCATCCGCGCGCCCACGCGTTGTATGCCGACAAGCGCAACCTGATCCTGCTCTCTGACGAGGCGGCGCTGATCGAACTCGGCGTGCCGGCATCCACCCGGCAAACCCTGCTTGCCGGCATTCCTCGCACGGTGGCGGTCGAGGCCGGTGACAGCGAGCATTTCTGGCCAGAACGCAAAGGCTGGTTCTTCAAGCCGGCCGCCGGTTTCGGCAGTCGCGCCGCCTATCGTGGTGACAAGCTGACCAAGCGGGTCTTCGAGGAAATCGGGCAGGGCGGCTACATCGCGCAGCAGATCGTGCCGCCGTCGGAACATGCCGTGCCGGTGGACGGCGAAACACAAAGCATGAAAGCCGACATCCGCGCCTACGTCTATCAGGGCCGGGTGCAACTGTTCGCGGCCCGGCTGTATCAGGGGCAGACCACCAATTTCCGGACGCCGGGCGGTGGTTTCGCGCCGGTTTTCGCGGCTTGAGCAGGTAGAATCCGGCCATGAAAGCCTTTGGTATCGTCGGTTATTCCGGCTCCGGCAAGACAACGCTGCTGGAAAAACTCATTCCCCTGTTCATTGCCCGCGGCCTCAAGGTGTCGGTGATCAAGCACGCCCACAAGGGTTTCGACATCGACCGGCCGGGCAAGGATTCCTACCGCCATCGCGCGGCTGGCGCCAGCGAAGTCATGCTCTGCGGCAACCAGCGCTGGGCCTTGATGCACGAACGGCAGGAAGAAGCCGAGCCCAGGCTGGACGAACTGATCGGCCGGTTGTCGCCCTGCGACCTGGTGCTGATCGAAGGTTTCAAGCAGGAAGACGTGCCGAAGATCGAGGTCCATCGCCCGGCCAACGGCAAGCCGCCGATTTTTCCGGAATGCCCCGGCATCATCGCGGTGGCGACCGACGCCCCGATCGACACCGGCTTGCCGTGCCTGCCCCTCAACGACGCCGCAACGATTGCCGATTTCATCCTCGCCACACTTCACTTGCCTGAATGACCATGCTGACGCTCGAACAAGCCCTGGAAAAACTGCTCGCGGTCGCCGAGCCGCCCCAAGAAACCCGCATGCAGCCGCTGACCGGCGCTGCCGGCCGCGTTCTGGCGCAGACCCTGTGCTCGACGGTGGCCGTGCCGCCGCTCGACAATTCGGCCATGGATGGTTACGCCGTGCGCGTGCAGGATGTGCCGCAGGCCGGCGTCTGCCTGCCGGTCAGCCAGCGCATTCCGGCGGGGATGGTGGGGACGGCGCTGCAACCGGGCACCGCTGCCCGCATCTTCACGGGCGCGCCGGTGCCCGCCGGCGCTGACGCCGTCATCATGCAGGAACGTTGCGAGCACGGGGAGGGCGGCGTGGTCATCAACCAGCTGCCGCGACCCGGTGAAAACATCCGCCGGGCGGGCGAGGACATCGCCCTCGGCGCCGCCATTCTCGCTGCAGGCACCCGCCTGCGGCCGCAGGACGTCGCGCTGGCTGCCGCCGCCGGTCTGCCGGAACTGCCGGTCTATCGGCGTCTGCAGGTCGGGGTGTTCTTCACCGGCGACGAACTGGTGGCACCGGGCGAACCGCTGCCGCCAGGCGGCATCTACAATTCCAACCGCTATGCCCTGCATGCCCTGCTCGAAGGTCTGGGCTGCGAGGTTTGCGATCTCGGTACCGTGCCCGACAGCCTGGATGCAACGCGTGATGCCCTGCGTCGCGCTGCGGCCGACAACGATCTGATCGTGACCAGTGGCGGCGTGTCGGTGGGTGAGGAAGACCACGTCAAGCCGGCGGTCGAGGCGGAAGGCCGGCTCGACCTGTGGAAAATCGCCATCAAGCCGGGCAAGCCGCTGGCTTTCGGCGAGGTGCGCCGTTCCGCCGGGGGCAAGGCGTGGTTCGTCGGTCTGCCCGGCAATCCCGTGTCCGCCTTCGTCACCTTCCTGCTCGTGGTGCGGCCGTTCATCCTGCGCTTGCAGGGTGTCAGCGAGGTCATGCCCTTTTCCTTCAATCTTCGTGCCGATGCCGACTGGCTGCGTGCCGATGCCCGCGCCGAATTCCTGCGCGGGCGGATGAACGGACATGGCGGCGTCGAGCTTTATCCCTATCAGGGCGCCGGCGTGCTGACCTCCTTGTGCGCCAGTGACGGGCTGATCGTCAATCCGCCGGGGCAGGTCATCCAGCGCGGCGACAGCGTGCGCTTCATTCCTTATTCGGCCTTGTTGTCATGAGCGTCAAGATTCTCTATTTCGCCAGTTTGCGCGAGGCGCTCGGCATGGCCGGCGAAAGCGCCGAGCTGCCCGACGGGGTGAATACGGTGGGCGATCTCCGCAACTGGCTGGTCGCACAGGGGCGGGATAAACTTGGCACGGCGAAAAACCTTCGCTGCGCCGTCAATCAGGAACTGGCCGGGCTGGATGCACCGGTCGCCGAGGGCGACGAAATCGCCTTCTTTCCGCCGGTGACCGGCGGCTGAACAGGAAAAACAATGTCCATTCAATGGTTCCCGGGGCACATGACCTCGGCCCGCAAAAAGGCCGGCGAGACGCTCGCCATGGCCGATGTCGTGGTCGAGGTGCTCGACGCGCGCCTACCGGCGGCGTCCAGCAATCCGATGATTCACGAGCTGCGCGCCTTCCGCCAGCGACCTTGTCTCAAATTGCTGAACAAGGCCGACATGGCCGATCCCGTCGTCACCAAGGCCTGGCTCGCTTATTTCGAGCAGCAGCCGGGCGTCAAGGCGGTAGCAATTTCCTGCAAGAAGGCTGGCGATGTGGCAAAGATCCCCGGTCTGGCGCAGAAGCTGGCACCGCACCGCTGCGATGCCGTCAAGCCGTTGCGCCTGATGATCATGGGTATTCCCAACGTCGGTAAATCGACGCTGATGAATGCGCTGGTCAAGAAAAAAGTGGCGGCGGTCGGCGACCAGCCGGCGGTGACCAAGAGCCAGCAGCGCATCGACATCAGTTCGCGGCTGACCATCTACGACACGCCGGGCATGCTGTGGCCGAAAATCGACCACCCGATCGATGGCCTGATGCTCGCTGCCAGCCACGCCGTCGGCGTCAATGCCTACATCGACATCGAGGTAGCGACTTTCCTCGCCGGTTTCCTGCTCGAACACTATCCTGCGCTGCTCGCGGCGCGCTACGGTTTTGCGGCAGAGGGTCTGGATGCGGTGGCGGTGATCGAAGCCGTTGCCAAAAAACGTGGCTGCCTGCTCAAGGGGCGCGGCGGCGAACTCGATCTGGAAAAAGCGGCTGCCATTTTGTTGACGGATTACCGGAGCGGGGCGCTCGGGCGGATCAGTCTGGAAACGCCGGCTTTGCGTGAAGCGCGGGCGGTACAACTGGCCAACGCCAAGCCGGATGGCCCGGTAGATGAGTGATGTGTGTTGTTATATTTGTCAAATGATTGCGATTTTGTTATTTAACAGGTAGGATAAATCGTCTCCATCAGGTATTTCATCCGATGAACAAGCGTTTGCGCTATATCCCCTTTTCCGACGCTGCCGAAGGCATGGTTCTGGGTGCTCCGCTGACGATCGCGGAACACGGGGTGACCAATTTTTCCCTGCCTGCCGGGCATGTGATCAGTGCATCGAGTCTGCGGCAGATCCTGCAGCGGCATGGTGAATACCTGTGTATCGCTGAAGATGATCCTCGCACTGAAGAAGAAATCCGGGAAGACAGAAAGACTGTCGAAGCCCGGGTGAACCGGATTTTTTCCGGGGCCGATCTCTCCCAGCCAAACATGGCGGCCTTTCGTGCAGCCGTTCTCGCTTATCGGAGCGTGTGATGGCCCATTTGACGGAAAGTGAAATCATCGAGCATGTGGCGTTGCTGCCTGCCTTTCCTGGCGTGGTCAATGACATTCTCGCTACGCTCGAAGACGACAATGCCACGCTCGGCGCGCTGATCCAGCTGGTTGGCCGTGACCCGGTGATTACCGCCCGCGTGCTTTCCATCGCCAATGCTGCGGCGCTGGGTGGGCGCAATCCGCGCGAATTGCACGACATGCAGGTGGCCGTTTCGATGATTGGCCTGTCGCGTGTGCGGGAGATCGTGCTTGCCGTCAGTCTGGCCAAGTTTTCTCAGGAAAGCCGGATGAGCAGTTTCTTCTGGGAGCACAGCATCGCCGTCGGCGTTGCCGCCCAGGAGTTGGCGAGGGAAGCACATTTTTCGGTGGATCTGGCGTTGGTCGGCGGCTTGCTGCACGACATCGGGCAACTCTGGATGGCCCGTTTCTATCCCCTCGAATTCCAGATGGTACGTATGGCACTGGAAACCAGTGAGCGCGATGTGCTTGAGGTCGAGCGCGCGTATTTCGGCATGGATCATTGCATGGTTGGCCGGATTCTCGCCAATTTCTGGAAATTGCCGCCGGCGGTTGTCGAGGCGGTTGCGCATCACCATGACAAACATCCACCCGCCGGTAAGCTGCTCGCCGCAACGCATGTCGCCGAGGCGATTGCCAACGCGCTCGATCTGGCGCGCCACGAACAGGCCCGGGTGAACTACCTTTCGGCCAGCGCCTGCGCCGAGCTTGGCCTCGACTGGACGCAGGATATCAACTACCTGTTCGGCCGGATTGAGGCACGCACGCGTTACCTGTGCCGGACCTTCGGCTGAGTTCCTAAACCCGCAGCAGGGCGATTTTCAGCGGTGGCTGGCCGTCGTGGCTGGGGAAGTCGTCTTCCGGGGCGATCCATTCCAGCGAACGCAGTGTGCGGCCGTTCTTTTTGACACAGCGTTCGAGTTGATCCGCCCAGCTGTCGCGCGAGACTTGCGCGGCGTTGTTGCAGCAGATCAGGGTACCGCCTTCGGCAGTGCACAGCAGGGCCGGTTTCATCAGGGCGGCGTAGTCATTGATGAGGTCGACGACGCCAAACGGGCTTTTGGCGTAGCGCGGCGGATCGAGAAAGACGAGATCGAATTCCCGTTTCTCAAGCACCGGGAAGTTCGGCATTTTCTTGCCGCGCACCACTTTCGGCTGGCCGATCCCGGACAGTTGGCGCATGGCGGCGAATGCGTCGCTCTGCACGAAACGCATGCGGATGGGCAGGTCGTTCAGTCGCGCGTTGTCCTTGCCGATCTTGAGGCTGGATTCGGCGAAATCGACATTGACGACATAGGCCGCGCCGGCGCTGGCTGCGGCAATCCCGATGCCGCAGGTGTAGGCGAAAAGATTGAGCACCGACTTGCCCGGCGCTTCCTGCATGATGCGCCGGCGCCCGGCGCGCATGTCGAGAAAGAGCCAGGGATCCTGTCCGCCGTGGCGGGCCTGGACGAGGTAGCGCAGGCCCATTTCATGGAATTCGCGTGTTTTCTGGGCTTCCGCCAGCACATCCGCCGGCAGCAGGTTGCTGACGCGCGAGTTGCTCTGGCTGCGGTCGTTGTAGACGGCGACCAGGCCGGGCAGGGCCGTGGCGTAGAAATTCTCGATTTCGGGGCGGTCGTGGCCATCGAGCGTCTCGTGAAAAGTCTGGATGAGCAGCAGGTCGCCGTAGCGGTCGACCGTCAGGCCCGGCCGGCCTTCCGTGCTGCCGTTGAACAGGCGGTAGGCGTTGGTGTCTTCGGCGTGCAGGCGTTCAAGGAGCGCCTGGCGGGCGGCGAAGGCGGTGTGGAGCAGGGCAGTGAGGGTGTTGTCGGGCATGGAAGGTTCCGCTGGATTGATAGCCATCGGTGCAATGCAAGCCGCCGGAAAGCCGGGAAAGCGCGCATTCTACCGGGTTCAGGCGGCGGGGTCCGGTTTCTCCACCCCCGGCCAGATACGCCAGTGGCCGCAGGCCGAGCGGGCGCGCCGCTCGCTGCCGTGCCAGCCACCGTCAATGCACAGGCCGACGGCCGTTTCCGCTTCCACAAACACAATCTCCGCTGTCTCGCCGGGCCAGCGCAAGCCCTGCCAGCAGTCGCAACTGGCGCACCTTCTGCGGTTAACCTGAAAAATGGCCTTTTTTTGGGAAATCGTCAGCGTCCCTGTTGCTGCTGTTTCATCATTTGCTGGATGTTGGCAGGCATGCCCGGCATGATCACGTCGCCCGGCTTCTGCCCCGCCTTGCAGGGGCCGAGCCAGCGTGCGTCCTGGGTCATCTTCATTTCCTTCATGCCCTGCATCGGCGGGTCGTAGCGCATCACCATGTCGTTGCGGTAGCTGCTGTTGAAGTCGCCGGTGATCACAGCATCGGTGGTGACGGTGGTGCCTTCATGCTTGCAGACGGAGTGGATGGTAACTTTTCCAATACCCTGTTTGACATCCATCACCGGGCAATTCACCTTTTCCCGGGCGCGCTCCTGCATCACGTTGTCGCTGGCCTGGTCGACGCACATCTGCATCGGGCCGTTTCCCGGCATGCCAGCCATTTGCATCTTCATTTCCCAGAGGCCGGATTTGCGTTTCGGCGCATCGGCGGCCTGGGCCTGCAGGGTGAAAAGTGCGGTAACGAAAACGAGGCTGAGGCGAGTCGGTGTCATGGCGTTTCCTCCGAAGTGATTGCCTGATCATTCTAGAACCTGTTCATGGTAACCGGTAGGCGCGCAACCGCAATGGAAGCGAGGCAGGGAAACCAGCCTGCGGATGCAGCGCGCCGGGATTGCTGCCGACGTGGCCGATGAGAGCAGGGAGCAGGTGGTACGGTCAACCGGAAAAACGGGCGAATTTTCGGGTTGACCGCGGAAGGTGGGAATTGGTGGCCTGAACCCACTCAGCGCAGGCCATAAAGACGGATGCAGGCCGTTACCCAATGGACATAAATCTCTCCTGCCCTTATCCTGTGCCGCCTGATGCGTATCGCATCAACCACTTTTGCCAGCAGTTTCTGGGTGGGCTGACCGTGAGTAGCTTGATGCCCAACCCATCAGTTAGCTGGAAAAAACGAGAGACAGACCGCAGTTTCGAGAGAGGTCTGTCCCCGGTTACCTCTACAACGTTAGCCTTTTTATGTCGAAATCACACTCATCTCTGCTTGTAACTGCAATGGAGAAACAACGTCTGGTTCGTATCAGCAGGCGCTTTGAAAGCTCGCCGATTCGTGGCTACCTGATGGCCGTCGGATCAAAGTTCTTTTTGCTTGCTCTCGTTAGTGATCGGCTCTGGTTCGATGGTTTCGAGTGCTTTCGGATTGCAGACGTTTTGGGTGTTGAGGCTGATCCATACGCAAATTTTGCTGAAACAGCTCTGAAAAAGCGCGGGCAACGTCGGCCACGAAAATCGAAAATTGACGTTGAATCCGTTGAAACCATTCTGCTCACGGCGAGCAAAGCTTTTCCACTAGTGACAATTCACCTGGAAAGAAAAGACCCCGATGTCTGTTACATCGGTAGAGTTAGTGACATCAAGAAAGGAAGAGTATCTCTGCTGGAAATCAATCCACACGCCAAGTGGGAAAATAAACCGAACCAGTTCCCCCTCAGCAAAATCACCAGAGTCAGTTTCGGAGGTGATTATGAGGGTGCCCTGCACCTCGTTGCCGGCGATGCAAAGGGCTGAGCTTTTGGCCAAGGCACTTCCCTCCACTCGCAGCATACTCCGCGATATAGCCGAGCAGCGCCGCTTGGCTCCACGTTCGACAGTTTTTCTCGGCTTGTTCGTTTCGCTCATGGGTAGCGCAGCGGCAACATCTCAATGCCTGTCGGAAGCGAAGTGCGAGCCGCTCCCCGATGAATTCTTGGTTTCAGTCGCAGCTTCAATCGCTGGGGCAAAAAATGTCTGTAGTCGCATTGATCCAAGCCGAGGAAGCGAGTATGCCGAAGCGGCAAATCGACTTGTTGGCGAAGATCGTGAGGCGTTCATCAAGGCACAGCAGTCGGCTCTCTTTCCAAAGGCGCTCGAAGCGGTTGAAGTCGAGTTGGGAGCGATGCCTGCAGAGAAGCTTGCTCGTCGCTGCGCGGCCTTTCTCAAGAAAAAGTAGTAAGCCAGGGAGGGTGCCTGTTATCAATGACAATGAGGGACAGACCACGGTTTCGAGAAAGTCTAGAAAATCGTGGTCTGTCCCTGGTTATCTACGTTTCATGCCATACGATTGACTTCAAACAGCCTCTCCTTACAATCCCCATAACCATCGCCCGTCCGGCGGTCCAGTCCAACGGTTTATCCGCCGATATGACTTCCTGCCCTCTTCAAACTTGTCCGCGTTGGCGGATAAACGCTATTCGTTAGGAATCACAATGAATGCCCTTTCTCCCAAGAGCATCGTCTTGTCGATAATTGCCGCTATTCTCGTGGTTTCGGTACTCAGTTGGTTTCCGTCACCCGAGCCGAAGGACATTGGGCGGCTATTTGTTAACCTCCTTCTTTGCTGGTTTCTATTCAAGGGAAAGAACTGGGCCCGCTGGACGTTAATCGTCTTACTGGCGCTCGGAGGAACGATGATTGTCTTCGTATTGGCTACTGGTCAGCCTGGCATCGAAAAGGCCGTTGTTCTCTACGTCATTTCGTTTGCCTATTTGGCTTCTGCTGGCTTGCTAGCGTTCTCAAGAGCCGTCGCAAGTCATTTCTCAGCTCCGGCTAATCTACCCAATTCCTAAAAAATGAGGGATCTCGGTTTCGAGAGAGTCTGGAAATCGTGGTCTGTCCCCGGTTAGTTCCGGAAGCACGTTGGAACGCACATGTCAGACGAAGCTACGACCGCTCGCCTCCTGCAATATTCAGCAGACCTAGGTAAATTTTGGACCAACTTCAACAGCTTGGAGATGATTTTGCGTTTGTTCCTTGCGAGAAGATCTGGCTTAGGTACCGGCGAGATTTTTAAGTGTCTGGGTTTGGATATTGGGCAGCATGCACCTGTGAACTCAATCACGAATTGGCAGACCTTTGGCCAATTATGCAAGAGCTTCAATAACCAATTCTCCGTGCCCGAACAACTAGACTTTTCGAGGGTTCTGGCAATGAGAGATGCAATGGCTCATGGGAGAGTCTTGGGTAATGAAAATGGAACACTGACTGTCATCAAGTACTCGAAGCCGCTCGGGAACATCGCGCGTGTTGAATTCAGGCAAAACCTTTCTCCCCAATATATTGAAGCCCTGTCGCAGGAAATCCATAGCCTCAGTCGATCAATTACGGATCGCATGGGGCCACATATGAGGCCATAACGCCGGAAAAGAGGGGTACAGACCACGGTTTCGAGAGAGCCAGGAAAATCGTGGTCTGTCCCCGGTTATCTGTTATCGCTGCCCCTAGTTATTGTTCGCCAATAATTATGATCAAACACACCTTTCGCATTTCTTCACTCCTAGCACTACTTTATGTAACCTTAGCTACTGCTGCGGCCCCTGGTTACGTACTCCGTTTCCCAGATCAACAGGACTGGAAACTGGGTCATGAGCAAAAACAAGGTGACAGCTTTATTCAAGAGTTTGTCAAAAGGCACGAAAGCGTCCAAGCTTGGTCAGAGATGGTAACCATCTCTCACATGAAGCTCGCCACCAAGGTGAGCGCTGACGCCGTTTCGAAACGCACTATTGATGGTTTGCGAAAGGGATGCCCATCCTTCAATCATTCAGTTCTTTCAAGTGACCTTACACATGTCATTGTTCGCTGGAGTGACGAAGGCTGCGGTGGCTGGCCTGCGCAAGAAGGGGTAATGCAATTTACCTCTACTGACGATGGCGTATTCAACTTTCAGTACGCCTATCTAAAGAACAAGGCATCTCCGGACTTTGAGGGCTGGGTAAAGATCATTTCTGAAGCTAAGATTCTTCGTTGAAAGAAAAAATGCGGGACAGACCACGGTTATCGCCGCTGGCGTTGAATCACCGGTGGCAGTTGGTGTATTCAGCTGAGCCGTGATCTGGTTTCCAGGCGAGGTTTCACGGTCAACCGGAAAAAATGGCGTTTTTTCCGGTTGACCGTGGAAGACGGTTGGAAATGAAGAAGGCCGCGATCCTGGCGCAATTCCTGTTGGCCGGCTTTCGACGCTTCGTCATGGGATAATCCGCGCTTTTTCCGGGGACAGGCATGGCGCTCAAATCGACGATTTTCAAGGCGGAACTGCAGCTGGCCGATCTCGATCGCTCGCACTTCGGCGACTATTCGCTGACCCTGGCCCGTCATCCTTCCGAGACTGACCAGCGCATGATGATCCGCCTGCTGGCCTTCGCCCTGTTCGCTTCGGAAAGCCTGAGCTTCGGGCGCGGGTTGTCGAGCGAGGACGAGGCGGATCTCGCCGATACCGACCTGACCGGCAGCATCGAGCGCTGGATCGATGTCGGCCTGCCCGACGAACGCAACATCCGCCGCGCCTGCGGCCGTGCCCGGCAGGTGGTCGTGCTGGCCTACGGCGGGCGGCAGGCGGAGATCTGGTGGCAGCAATCGGCCGACAAGCTGTCCGCGCTGAAAAACCTGACCGTGCTTTCCCTTTCGCCGGATGAGTCGCAAGCCCTGGCCGGGCTGGCCGAGCGCAACATGCGCCTGCAATGCACCATTCAGGACGGCACGATCTGGCTGGGCGGGGAAAGCAGGCAGGTGGAACTGGCGCCGCAAACGCTGCTCAAACCTGCCGAAAAATAGCCGCGGCGATATTCCGAGAAGGCATTCGCTTCGCCCTGCTATTCTGTTAGCCCTGAAAATCTCGCCGCAGGTCTTTCGTTTTGCTCTGCGTCTCTGCGCTTCAACCGAATTTTTTCCTGATCAGGAGAATCATCATGACTACGTTGTTCAACCCCATCCAGATCGGCGATATTGCCCTGGCCAACCGCATCGTCATGGCGCCGCTGACGCGCAATCGCGCCATCGCCGGGAACGTTGCCGGCCCGCTGACCGTCGAGTATTACCGCCAGCGCGCCACAGCTGGCCTGATCATCGCCGAGGCCAGCCAAATCAGCCCGATGGCGCAGGGCTACCTGGATACCCCGGGCATCTACAGCGCGGAGCAGGTTGCTGGTTGGCGCCAGGTGACCGATGCCGTTCATGCGGCCGGCGGCAAGATCGTGCTGCAGTTGTGGCACGTCGGGCGCATTTCGCACACCTCGCTGCTGCCGGATGGCGCGGCACCGGTGTCGTCGACCGACAAAGCGGCCAATGCTGCCACGTTCACCAAGGACGGCTTCGTCCCCGTGTCCACGCCGCGCGCCCTGCGCGATGACGAAATCCCCGGCCTCGTCGAGGATTACCGCCGCGCCGCACGCAACGCAATCGAGGCCGGTTTCGACGGCGTCGAGATCCACGCCGCCAACACCTACCTGATCGAGCAGTTCCTGCGCGACAGCGTCAACGATCGCAACGGCCCGTACGGCGGCAGCATCGCCAACCGCGCCCGGCTGCTGCTCGAAGTCGTCGAGGCCGTCACCGGAGAAATCGGCGCCGGCCGTACCGGTGTTCGCCTCAGCCCGATGACGACTTTTACGGCACCCCTCGACAGCGATCCGCAGGCGCTCTACCGCTACGTCGTTGAAAAACTGGCGCCCTTCGGCCTGGCCTATCTGCACGTGATCGAGGGCGAAACCGGTGGCACGCGCACGCCCGAAGGCAAGGCTTTCGATTACGAAGCCCTGCATCGCACCTTCCCCGGAGCCTGGATGCTCAACAACGGCTATTCGCGCGAACTGGCGATCGAGAACGTTGCAGCCGGCAAGGCCGACCTGATCGCCTTCGGGCGGCCGTTCATCAGCACGCCGGATCTTGTCCGGCGGCTGCGGGATGACCTGCCGTTGAACGAATTGCGTGCCGACAAGCTCTACGGGGGTGGCGCCGAGGGGTACACCGATTACCCGACGCTGGCTTGATTCAACCGTCCGCCAAGGAATTTCCCGATGACGCATCTCTTTGATTTCAGCTATCACAACCCGACCCAGATCCATTTTGGCCCGAAGAGCTTTGCCAAACTGGGCGGGCTGATTCCCCGCGACGAGCGGGTCTTGCTGCTCTATGGCGGCGGTTCGATCAAGCAGAATGGCATTCATGCCGAGGTCTGCGCGGCGCTCGCCGGGCACGAAGTGGTCGAGTTCGGCGGTGTCGAGCCCAATCCGACGCTGGAAACGCTGACGCGTGCGGTCGACCTGGTTCGCGCGCAGAAAATCGGCTTCATTCTCGGTGTTGGGGGCGGTTCGGTGGCTGACGGCGCCAAGTTCATTGCCTGCGCCGCGCTTTATGACGGCGACGGCTGGGATATCGTGGCGGGCAAGCATTTTCCGAAGCAGGCCTTGCCGGTGGGCATCGTGCTGACCTTGCCGGCGACCGGTTCGGAATCGAATGTCGGTGCCGTCGTCACGCGTCGCTCGACGCTGGAGAAAAAGGTTTTTTACGTGCCGCCGGCCCGGCCGCGTTTCGCCATTCTCAACCCGGATGTGATGGCCAGCCTGCCGGATCGCCAGCTGGCCAACGGCGTGGTCGATGCTTTCGTGCATGTCTGCGAGCAGTACCTGACCTATCCGGTCGGCGCGCTGGTGCAGGATGGCTACGCCGAAGCCGTGATGAAGGCGCTGAAAACCCTGGCCGATACCTTCGAGCAACGCCAGACAACGGGATGGCGACAGAATCTGATGTGGGCGGCCAACCAGGCGCTGTGCGGCATCATCGGTGTCGGCGTGCCAGCGGACTGGGCGACGCACCGCATGGCGGTGGAGCTGACGGCAATCTATGGCATCGACCACGGCCGCACGCTGTCCATCATCCAGCCCTGGTTGCTGCGCGAGCTGGTCGAGGCCAAGCGCGCCAAGCTGGAACAAATGGGCACCGCGGTGTTCGGGCTGGTGAAGCCGACGGCCGAGCAGACGATCGAGGCCCTCGAAGCCTTCTATCGTAGCATCGGCATGCCCCTGCACCTTTCCGAGGCGGGCGTTTCCGACAGCGATGCCGCGGCCCGCATCATGCAGGCGCTGCGCGAGCATGGCTGCGCGGCACTGGGCGGTCACGCTGCCATCGACGAAGAGAAGACGGAACGCATCATCAACGCGGCCTGCTCTGTGCGCTGAAATGCGGGGCGCCGCGGTCAGCGGCGAAGCAGCGTAAACAGGAGATCTAGGCCGGTGCCGATGAGGTCGCCGACGTCGGCCAGTTCGATCTTTTCGTCGAGCCCCATGCGTTTTTGCCGTGATTTTTCGCGCTCGCGCATGACGATGGCGTCGCCGAGCATCTCGACGTCGCGCGTCGTGCGTTTTTCCTCGGCGTTCTTGTAACGCGCCAAGGCGTTTTCCACGGCTTCCGGATCAAGGATGCTGATCGGCGAACGGCAGTGACCGCAGGCGTGATCCTTGCGGATATCGACCGGTGCGCCGCAGGCATTGCAGCGAACGATGCCGACCTTGGCGGAGAGTTCGGTGATCTCTGCCGCGCTGAGTTGGCGGACAAAGCCCTTTTCAATCATGAACTGGGCGAAGGTCGTAAAGCGGCCGTGTTTTTGCAGGCAGCGATGGTAGTTGAAGCGCCCGCCGTGCTTGGCGACATCCATGCCGTGCAGCAGCTTTTCCTTGCAGCGCGGGCAACGCAAGGGATCGGCCAGGGGCTGGCGCTGATCGTCGCGGTGCTGGTGCAGCAGCTTGAACAGTTCAAGCGTGCCGCCCGGCGTGATCTGAACGCTTTCGAAATCGTCGAACCAGATGCCTTGGCAGGAAAAACAGAGGTCGATCACCACTTCGCCATGGTGCATCCGCTCAAGGCGGCGCTTTTCCATGACGCCGCCGCAGGAAGGGCAGGGGGTCGGTTTCATCCGCAACCTGCCATCGGCCGGATGCTGCCGAGGTTGAGCGTGACGCCCTTCTTCATCTTGCCGATGACGTGCATTTCGCAGGCCTTGCAGTCGAACTTGAGGATCAGCTTTTCGTTGCCATTGACCAGCGTCATCGGGTCCGGCTTGAGGTGCTTCATTTCCTTGGGGCAGAGGTTGAAGCTGTAGCGCAGGCAGTGGCGGGTGATCATCAGCGAGACCATGCCCTTTTCGTTGCCGGCCTCGTAGGCTTCCTCGATCAGTTTGACGCCGTGCTTCTCGTAGAACTGGCGGGCCTTGGCGTTGAAGACGTTGCCGAGGTAGGTGAGTTCTTCCTGCGGGTAGGGTACGGGGTTGGCCGCCGGGGTGGCGCGCGGCGGGCGCGGGTGGCTGGCGAGACGGGCGGCTTCGAGCGCTTCGGTCGCTTCGCGGCGCAGGGCGTTGATGGCGCTGACCGGCAGGAACCAGGGCTGGCTGAGTTTGAGTTCGACCGGTTCGGCGACGAACATGGTGTTGCCGAACTTGCCGAGGTTTTCCCGCAGCTTGGCCATGGCGGCCTCGGGATTCTGGGCGATGTCGCTTCCCGTTTTTTCGTCTTTTTTCAGGTTCACCGTGACATTCACGCCGTCTTCGTCGCAGAGCGTCAGCGCGAAGCCGTCCGGCGTTTCGGCGAAGACCGGGCGCAGCGCAATCCGGCGATCCGCCGAATCCTTCTCCAGCGTCCGTTCGAACTCCTGGTCGCGGTTGCGGAAGAGGGTGGTGCCTTCGGTTAGTTCGGCGGGGATGTCGACCGGGAAAAGTTTCTTGCCCTCCACCCGGTTGATGCGCACGCCGACGACCTCGCCGTGAGCGTCGTAGAAGCAGACGCCGTCGCCATTGTGGAAGGCCTGGTCGGCCTTGACGGTAAACCAGCCCTTGCCGATTTCCACTACTTCGCCAATCAGCTCGCCGACGAAGGCCGGTGAATCGAAGGCGCCGATGTCGTCCTGGCGCTCGTTGGCGAAATAGTCGGTGTAGCCGCGATTGAAGGTCTTGTCCGGTTGCGGCGTGAAGGTGAAGGTGCTGCAGCCGCTGGAAGCGCGGGTGAATTCCGGGTGGGCGGCGATGATTTCGTCGAGCAGGCTGCGGTAGTGGGCGGTGATGTTCTTGACGTAGGAGAGGTCTTTCAGCCGGCCTTCGATCTTGAAGGAACTGACCCCGGTCCTGGCGAGAGCGAGCAGGTTGTCCGTCTGGTTGTTGTCCTTCATCGAGAGCAGGTGCTGGTTCTCGGTGATGGTTTTGCCCTTGTCGTCGATCAGCGTGTAGGGCAGGCGGCAGGCCTGCGAACACTCGCCGCGATTGGCACTGCGGCCGGTGTGGGCGTGGCTGATGTAGCACTGTCCGGAGTAGGCGACACAGAGCGCGCCATGGACGAAATACTCCAGTGACAACGTTGTTCCAGCGGCGACTTTTTCGATTTCCTTGATGGTCATCTCGCGTGCCAGTACCACCTGCGAGAAGCCGGCATCCTCAAGAAACTTCACCTTGTCGGCATTGCGGTTGTCGGTCTGCGTGCTGGCGTGAAGCTGGATGGGCGGCAGGTCGAGTTCGAGCAGGCCCATGTCCTGGATGATCAGCGCATCGGCACCGGCTTCGTAAATTTGCCACGCGAGCAGGCGGGCTTCCTCGAGTTCGTCGTCACGCAAAATGGTGTTGAGCGCGACGAAGACCTTGGCGCGAAAACGATGGGCGAAATCACACAGCCGTTTGATTTCGGCGACATCGTTGCCGGCGCCATAGCGCGCCCCGAAGGCCGGGCCGCCAATATAGACGGCGTCGGCGCCGTGCTTGATGGCTTCAATGCCGAAATCGGCGTTCTTGGCCGGGGCGAGGAGTTCGAGCGGGTGTTGGGGGCGGGTCATGGGGGGCTTAGTACGTGAACCGCGGGGCAAGTTCTTCAATATTGAATTCGCGCAGGATGGCTTCGGCGCGTTCGCGGGCATTTTTGCGGGGGGCACCGCGCTTCGAGGCAATGATCAGCTCGTTTTTCATCGAATGTTCCCAGCCGACCAGCTCAGTCACCGTCACGTCGTAACCGTGCGACTCGAGCAGCAGGCAACGCAGGACGTTGGTCAGGTGGCTGCCCAGTTCGCGGGTATGGATCGGGTGTCGCCAAAGTTCGGACAGCGCCGTCTTGCCCAGCGATTCGTTCTTTCGGGCGCGCATCGTGGCGGCGACTTCGGCCTGGCAGCAAGGGACGAGGACGATATGGCGGGCGTTCTTGGTCAACGCGAAACGGATCGCATCGTCGGTCGCCGTGTTGCAGGCGTGTAGCGCTGTCACGACATCGACCCTGGCCGGCAGTTCGGGGGCGGTCAGCGAATCCTCGACCGTGCAGGCGAGGAAGCGCATGCGCTCAAAGCCAAGCCGGGCGGCCAGTTCGCGGGATTTTTCAACCAGTTCCTGGCGCGTTTCGATGCCGATGATCTCGCCGGTGGCACGCTCCTTGATACAGAGATCGTAGAGGATGAAACCGAGATAGGACTTGCCGGCTCCATGGTCGACGAGCGTTTCGGCGCCATCCAGCAGTGGTTCGATGAATTGATAGAGGTGATAGACCTGTTTGAGCTTGCGTCGCGTGTCCTGATTGAGCTTTCCGTCACGGGTCAGGATGTGCAGTTCCTTGAGCAGTTCAATGGATTGCCCGGGACGGATTTCCGGAAGTTCGACAGGCGTGTTTTGCTTTTTCATGGGGCGTGATTATCGCATTCAAAGAATGATCAATTTTGTGTCAACCGAATCGAAATCATGTCGTTATTGAGTTCATGGTGATCAAACACCGCAAACCAACGGAGAGATAAATGGGCAGTCTGAGCAACGAATCCTTTGAACAATTTCTGGATTCACTGAAGAAAGCCGGTATCACAATTTCCAACGAAGCCGAGCTGCGCGAGCGGCTTGCAGAAGCACAGCGCTGGCGTTACGCCTTCCAGACCCTGGCCGCCAACGGCAAGATCATCGGCATCAACTTCGAAGATCATTCCGAAGGCCGCAACGAAGCCGAAATTGATCGCGCTTTCAACGAATTCCAGTTTTCCGAGAAGTCCAAGGCTGTCTTCGCAGCGAATCTCAAGCACTAAGATTTTACGTGTCCCGCGCCATGGCGGGATGCATCAAGAAACGGGCGCCAAGCGGCGCCCGTTTTGCGTTAACCCCGATTAGGCCGGTTTCCATACCCTAGGGGTGCTTTCTTTGTGTCGCGGCTAACCCGAAAAAATGGCCGAAATCGGGATTTCGGCCATTCTTGTTTTTGGGCGAACGTCAGCGCGTAACCGGCTTGTAGCGGATGCGCTTTGGCTTGGCGCCTTCTTCGCCGAGGCGGCGTTTCTTGTCTTCCTCGTATTCCTGGAAGTTGCCGGTGAAGAAATTCCATTGCGAATCGCCTTCGGCCGCCAGGATGTGCGTACAGATGCGGTCGAGGAACCAGCGGTCGTGGGAGATGACCATGGCGCAGCCGGCGAATTCGAGCAGGGCGTCTTCGAGGGCGCGCAGGGTTTCGACGTCGAGGTCGTTCGACGGTTCGTCGAGCAGCAGGACGTTGCCGCCGGCCATCAGCGTCTTGGCGAGGTGCAGGCGGCCGCGTTCGCCGCCGGAGAGGTTGCCGACCTGCTTGCCCTGGTCGGCGCCCTTGAAATTGAAGCGGCCGATGTAGGCGCGGCTGGGCATCTCGAACTTGCCGATCTGCAGGACATCGCTGCCCTGGGCCAGTTCTTCGAACACGGTCTTCGAGCCGTCGAGGCAGTCGCGCGACTGGTCGACGTAGGCCAGCTTGACCGTCGGGCCGATGTCGACCGTGCCGGAATCCGGCTGCTGCTGGCCGGTGATCATCTTGAACAGGGTCGATTTACCGGCGCCGTTCGGGCCGATGATGCCGACGATGGCGCCGGGCGGGATGGTGAAGCTGACGTTGTCCATCAGCAACTTGTCGCCGAAGGTCTTGGTCACGCCGTTGAATTCGATGACCTTGTCGCCCAGGCGGTCGCCGACCGGAATGAAGATTTCCTGCGTTTCGTTGCGCTTCTGGTACTCGACGCTGGACATTTCCTCGAAGCGGGCGAGGCGGGACTTGGATTTGGCCTGGCGGGCCTTCGGATTCGAGCGAACCCACTCCAGTTCCTGCTTCATCGCCTTCATGTGGGCGTCGATCTGCTTGTTTTCGGTCTCCAGGCGGGCTTCCTTCTGCTCCAGCCAGGACGAGTAGTTGCCCTTCCAGGGAATGCCGTGGCCGCGGTCGAGTTCGAGAATCCACTCGGCGGCGTTGTCGAGGAAGTAGCGGTCGTGGGTGACGGCGACGACGGTGCCCGGGAAGCGGACGAGGAACTGTTCCAGCCATTCGACCGATTCGGCGTCGAGGTGGTTGGTCGGTTCGTCGAGCAGCAGCATGTCGGGCTTTTCGAGCAGCAGCTTGGCCAGCGCAACGCGGCGCTTTTCGCCGCCGGACAGGTTGCCGATCACGGCATCCCAGGGCGGCAGGCGCAGCGCGTCGGCGGCCAGTTCCATCTGCGCTTCGGTATCGGCGCCAGCGGTGGAGATGATGGCTTCAAGGCGGGCCTGTTCCTCGGCCAGCTTGTCGAAATCGGCGTCCGGATCGGCGTAGGCAGCATAGACCTCATCGAGCTTGGCTTGCGCCTGCATGACTTCGCCGAGGGCCGATTCGACTTCCTCGCGCACCGTCTTGGCGGCATCGAGCTGCGGTTCCTGCGGCAGGTAGCCGATCGATACGCCGGCCAGGTGCTGCACTTCGCCGTCGTATTCCTTGTCCACGCCGGCCATGATCTTGAGCACGGTCGACTTGCCCGCGCCGTTCAGGCCGAGCAGGCCGATCTTGGCGCCGGGGAAGAAGGAGAGGGAAATATCCTTGATGATCTGCCGTTTGGGCGGAACGATCTTGCTCACGCGGAGCATTGACATTACGTATTGGGCCATGGGTCCGTCTGTAAACGATGAAAGACCGCCAGTTTATCCAAGAAGCTGGCGGTCGAACATCATTCTGAAACCATCCTGCATCCGGCAGGAGGTGAGACCCGCGTTTTAACCGGCAACCGCGTTCAATGTCGGGACAAATTCGCTGATCGGGCGGGATGCCGTGCGGCTTTCCGCAGAAAGTGCGTTGACGTCGCCGCACAGTTCGCCGCCTTCATCGATGACCAGCTTGCCGTAGCGGATCTTGCCGCTGACCTTGCCTGTAGCGTGGATGATCAACTGCGAGCGGGCCGTCAGTTCGCCTTCGAAGCTGCCGTGAATCTCGGCGATGTCGATGCTCACCTTACCGGCAAAAGCGCCTTTTTCCGCAATGCGGATGACGCGGCTGTCCATGGTTGCTTCGACCCGTCCTTCGACGACCAGCGTGTCGCAATCGAGAATCTCGGCGCCTTTGAGCTTGACGTCCGGGCCGACGATGAGGCGTGCGCCCATCACGTTCTCCGCCGCACCGCCTTCTTCAATTTTCGGCACTGGCGCGGGTGTCGAGGCAATGGCTTCGGCTTCCTTGCGCCCTGCTGTGTCGGGTGGGTTGCCGGTGCCGACCGTGCCGAGAACGGGGCGGACATCCTTGCGGGTAACGGTGTCGATGCGGCCAATCGGATTGGGTTTGTTGAACATGGGGCTTCCTCGTGTGAGTGGTTGATAGTTGAATTGCCCCGATGCAAACGCGATATTCATGCCATCAAATTATTTATCAATTAAAACAATTTGTTGTGGTTTATTTATGAACGAAATACTGATGTGTCCTGTGCCATGTGTCGCTTGCTGGCGACACATATTTTTGCATTTCAAGGAAAGCACGCTAGGCTGAGAAAGCAGCATGTCGGGCATTAGCGACATGAGTTTCAATTAATTGATTTTTAATGAAGTTTTATTTTTTCTTTCTTATTTCTGGCAGATCAGAGGCGAATCGGACATTTCTCCGAGGGTTTAAACTGCAATTTTCAGAAAACAGACTTGGATGATTCGGGTTTCATTCCGTCAGGGCATGTTGTTCGGCTTCGCAGTGGTGGTTCTGCTGCTGGGTGGTGTCGCCCTGAAAAGCTGGTTGCTCGTCGAGCGTCTGGTTGAACAGAATCGCCAGGCGAGCGAGCAGGCCATTCTGCTCACTGCGGCCATTCAGGAACTGGCAGAGCGCACCATCGATATCGAACGCAGCGCCCGACAATACCTCGTTCTCGATGATCCGCAGTTTCATCAGCGTTTTGATGAGCATCTTGCGCAGTCGCTCGTTCTCGTCAATCGTCTGGAGGCGCTGGCGCCCGAACCCCTTGCGGCTCAATTGGGGGGCTGGCGCATGGTGGCGGGCGCGCTGCGTAGCGGGCTTGAGAAGAAAATTCCCCAGGCTGAACTGGCGCCCTTGTTGAAACGGCTGGTCGAGCTCAACGAGTTGCTCAAGTTCTCCGGGCAACGCTGGGTCGAAACGCAGAACAAGCGTTTGCTTGATGACCTGGAGGCCAACCGGCTGAAACTTGGCGGGCAGATTGCGCTGGCCCTGAGCGGTGCGCTGGTGGTGGCTCTGGCCATGGGCTGGTGGCTGGTGCGGCCGGTTCGGCAACTGGAACGGTCGATCGAACGTCTTGGAACCAACCGGTTCGACGAGGCGGTCAAGGTCGGCGGCCCGGTCGATTTGCGCCATCTTGGGCGGCGCCTTGACTGGCTGAGATTGCGTCTGGCCGAACTCGAATCGGATCGGGAGCGCGCCTTGCGCCATGTTTCACACGAACTGAAGACGCCGCTTACGGCGCTCAAGGAGGGGGTCGCCCTGTTGCGTGAGGAAGTGCCCGGCCCCCTCGGTAGTAGCCAGCGCGAAGTGGTCGAGATTCTTCAGCACAACGTAAGCGCCTTGCAGCACCAGATCGAAAGTTTGCTCAGCCTGAATGCCGCGGCTTTTGAAGGTCGCCACCTTGATCTGCACAAGGTCGACTTGCCGGACTTTCTCGATACGGTGGTGCAGCGCAGGGATTTTCACGCCCAATCGAAGCAGTTGTCGGTGCTGGTTGATTGTGGTGGGCAAACGCATGCCAGCATTGACCCTGAAAAAATGTCGGTGGTGCTCGATAACCTGTTGTCCAACGCCATCGACTTCAGCCCCGAGGGCGGTGAAATCCGCCTTGTCGTTGCCCGTGCCTCCAGCGGTTTGCGCTTTGAGTGCATCGATCAGGGGCCGGGGGTTGCGCCGCAGGATGTGCAGCGAATATTCGATCCCTTCGTTCAGGGGCAGCGCGAAGCGCCGACGCCACGTCGGGGTAGCGGGGTAGGTTTGTCAATCGTCCGTGAACTGGTACGCGCCATGGGTGGCAGCGTTTCGCTGCTGCCCTCAGGGCAGGGGGCTCATTTTTGTGTGGAATTGCCTGATGAAAAATGATTTTTCCAGGGCGTCGATGCGCCATCGGCTGGGTGTCGTGCTCTTTTCCTCATGTCTGGTGCTGGCAGGTTGTGCCGGGATGCCGGACGGCCTGCCCACGACCCGCTATGACGGGCCTGGGGTGGCGCCGGTCCTGTCGTATTACCAGATGCTGGGGCGGATGAGCAGCGCCGAGCTCAATCGGGAGCGCTCGGTGCTGGCCGCTTTGCCGCCCAATCCCAATACCCATTTGCGCCAGGCCATGTTGCTCGGCCATCCACGCGGGCCGCAGGATCTTGGTCGCGCGCTGGTCTTGCTGGAGGGGATCATGAAATCGAGTGAACCTTCCGCGGTGAACCTGAATTTTGTGGCAAAAATGCTGATCGACAATTACAGCGAACGCCAGAAGCTGGAGCTATCGCTCGATCGTCAGGCAGGGCAACTCAAGGAAAGCCAGCGCAAGGTGACCGAGTTGCAGGAAAAGCTCGATGGTCTGGCCGACATCGAGCGAACCTTGCCTGTGCGAAAGGCGCCCACGCGCCCAGTCGGTAACGGTGGTGCAAAATGAGCGGCCTGGCTGCCACGGCTGGTGCCCATGTTCTGGTGGTCGATGACGATGAGGATATCCTGCGCCTGCTCACCATGCGTCTGCAGGCGAGGGGCTTTCGGATTACGGCGGTGGCTTCGGCCGAGGAAGCGCTCGCACGTATTGCCGTCGATCCGCCCCGGGTTGTGGTCAGCGATGTGCGTCTGCCCGGTCGCGATGGTCTGGCACTGTTCGAAGAAATTCGCGCTACCCGTTCCAGCCTGCCCGTCATTCTGCTTACCGCCCACGGCACGATTCCCGATGCGGTTAACGCGACATCGCGTGGGGTCTTCGGCTACCTGACCAAACCGTTTGACAGCCAGACCTTGCTCGCCAAGATCGACCAGGCGCTGCAAGTTTCGGCGCCGCCGCCGGCTGGCGATGAACAACTGGCTGAAACAGGCGCGCAGGGCGATGCCTGGCGCTCCGGCGTAATCTTTCGCAGCAGCCAGATGGCCGCGCTGATGGCGGAAGCTCACATGGTTGCGGCATCGGACGCCAGCATCCTGATTCGCGGGGAAAGTGGTACTGGCAAGGAAGTCCTTGCGCGCGCGATCCACCGCGCCAGCCCGCGGGCGAATGGCCCCTTCGTTGCGATCAATTGCGGCGCCATTCCCGAACAGTTACTGGAATCCGAGCTCTTCGGGCACGTCAAGGGGGCCTTCACTGGTGCAGCGAGCAATCGCGTCGGCCTCATTCAGGCCGCCAATGGTGGCACCCTGTTTCTCGATGAAATCGGCGACATGCCGCTTTCGCTTCAGGTCAAGCTCCTGCGGGTACTTCAGGAGCGGGTGGTTCGCCCGGTCGGTACGACGCGTGCCGAAGCGGTCGATGTCCGCCTGCTTTCCGCAACCCATCGTGATCTGGATGCCGCCATGGAGCAAGGGCTGTTCCGGGAAGATCTCTATTACCGGCTGGACGTCGTCTCACTGACCTTGCCGCGTCTTGATGATCGACGCGAGGATATACCGCTGCTTGCCGCCCATTTTGTTCAACAGGTCGCCAGCAAATACGGCAAGCCGATCACCGGCTTCGCCCCTGAAGCGCAGGAAGCGCTTGCCACGGCAGCCTGGCCGGGCAATGTCCGGCAGCTCTACAACGTCGTCGAGCAATGCTGTGCCCTGACTTCGACGCCACTTATCCCGCTCACGCTCGTTCAGCGCGCCTTGCGTATTCCGAGCATGGAAGCACTGAGCTACGCCGAAGCCAAGCAGCGTTTTGAACGCGATTACCTGGTACAACTGCTCAAGCTGACCGATGGCAACGTGGCCGATGCTGCGCGTATTGCCGACCGCAACCGGACTGAGTTCTATCGCCTGCTCCAGAAGCACGACCTGACGCCGGCGATGTTTCGCAGCGACGGCTGCGTCACGGAGCAGTAAGGCCTCCAGCCGCGTGCTACAAACCGACTGTCGCCAGCGAACGACGGAAATGCCGTGTTCAATGCCGAAGTAAAACTATAACATGTTGAAAATTATCGTTTTTGTTGCTCTGGCACGATGTTCGCGTTAGTTCCTTTACGTTGAAAACAAAAAAGGAGCTTTCCATGATGAAAGGCGATATTGCACTGGCGTTTCTGGTGGCTGCGGCCACCCTGTTCGGTCTGGGATTGACGGCCTACGCTACCGATAACCAGCAAGCCATCGCCGCACTGAATGTGGCTGGCGAAACGCTCGATGAGGCGCTTCACGACAAGGTTGATACGCTGTTGCGGACGGACGTCGGACTTGCCGGTTCAAAATTTCACGTTCAGGCAAAAACCGGTGTGGTTACGCTGGGAGGAACGGTTCCCGACGAACACTCGCTACGCCGTGCCCTTGACCTGGCTAGCAGCGTGCGCGGTGTTCGCGAAGTTCGCAATGCGCTGGAGATCGATTTCCCAAAGTAATGGAAGGGAGCGCCAGAACGCTGCATTTGTGGGGCGCATGCCTCAGGCTGCTTCCAGCGTTGCCAGCAGCGCTCCCTCATCCACTGTATCGCCCTCTGTAACATGCAGGGCCACCACGCGCCCGGCATGGGGGCTGGGAATATCGAGGGCCACCTTGCCCGTTTCAAGCGTCAGGATGTTGTCGTCACGCTCGACGACATCGCCGATCCTGACCAATAATTCGAGGATGAAAACCCGGCCGCTGGCGCACGAACCACAACTCTGCCAACACTCGGGATACTTCGGCATGCGAACAAAAAACTGGCTCATTGAAGAATTTCCGGAAAACCCCTTGCATTCTACGCTTGTGTCCGTATAATGCGCGGCTCTGACAGCGCGCCCGTAGCTCAGTTGGATAGAGTACTTGGCTACGAACCAAGGGGTCGGGCGTTCGAATCGCTCCGGGCGCGCCAGCAGAACCAAACAATCAAGCCAATCTCCGGATTGGCTTTTTTGTTTTCTGAGGGGAGTTTTTGGGGAACTATTCTCCCGGCTTGCTCCCGCCTGATTATTTCCAGGCTCTGTTGGTATGGCTCAGGAACAACCGTTCAGGATGCGTCGGGCTGCGGCGACGGCGTTGCTGCGGCAGCGGGCGCGGTGGATTTCAAGCTCGATGGCGAGCTGTTTTCCGGCGGAAGTTGTGGTTTGCGATGCCTGTGGCCAAGGCGCGGCCTGGAATTTTCCCGAGCGTTCGCGAGACAGTTTGCCGTGTTCGATATCGGTAATCAGCATTTTCGACTCCTTGCCCCTGTTGTTTCGGCGTGACCGGCTTCAGGGGGAGGAAGCGAGCGACGCTTTAGCAGTATTTTTCAGTCGCCCCGCAAGTTGTGCTTTAAATCGGCGACGGGTGTCGCGACACCCGGGTCTGGCTTGAATCCGTAAAACAAAAAACCCGCACGGCGTTGAGCTGGGCGGGTTGCCTCGCTTTAGCCGTATTTGTTGTGCGCCCGCAAGCTGAATTCAAATCGGCGCAATGGGGAAACTTTATGTCAGGATTCGCCAACTGTCAAAACGGTGTTTCGTCGTGAGTCTTCCTGTCTGTCCCTTCTGTTGCATTTCCGCTGAACGCATTCTTTGTGCGAATGATCTGGCGTTGGCCGTTCGCGATGCCTTTCCGGTTTCTCCCGGCCATACGCTGATTGTGCCGCGTCGGCACATTGCTTCTTTTTTCGAGGCTACGCCTGCTGAGCGCGAGGCCTTGCTGGCTTTGCTGGATGAAGCCAGACGCGTAGTCGACCGGGAGTTTCAGCCGGATGCCTGCAATATCGGGATTAATGATGGTCCGGCTGCGGGGCAGACCATTGCGCATCTGCACATTCACCTGATTCCACGTTATCGCGGTGATTGTACCGATCCGCGGGGCGGGGTGCGCTGGGTCATTCCTGACAAGGCCGATTATTGGTCGACATAGTTCGGTTTTTGTTGTCGCAAAACGGACATCTCCTTATCGCCGCGGGCCGGAAGACCCACCAACAGGCGGTTCCGCTCTGGGCCTGGAATTTGCTCAAAGGTCTTTACCCCTCGACAGAAGAGCAAAGACATGAACCCAGAACTCTATGAAAAATTGCTGTCCGGCCTGAAGGACGGCAGCATCGTGCCCTATCTTGGCCCCGGTGTACTTGCCGATGTGAAAGATGTGGCGAGCGGTGCGCCGATTCCTGCGGACAGCGATTCGCTGATCTACGCGATGAACGATGGAAAGCCGATGTCGCCGAAACTGATGTACGAGTTTCCCCGCGCGGCGATGAACGTCGAACTGAAGCGCGGGCGCAGCGCCGTGACGCGTTTCCTCAACCGTGTCTATGGCGAAACCGTCTGGTCAAGGGCGGCGCTGCACGACTGGCTGAAGACGCTGACGCCGCATTACGTGATTGATATCAACCGTGATACCCAGTTGCAGGACTCGTATGCCGATGTGCCGCACAATCTGGTGGTCGGCATTGCGCGGATTGGCGGTACGGATTTTCGCTACAAGATCTATTTCTGGGATGGCCAGGCCTACCAGAAAAGCCTGGTGATCAATCCGGCGATACCCACGCTGTTCAAGCCGATGGGAACACCCAGGCCGGAGCCGACTTACATTGCCTCGGATGCGGATTACGTTGATTTCATTACCGAGTTGATGGGCGGATTTTCCATCCCGCCCGAAATCAAGGAATTACGCAAGGGCAAGCAGTATCTGCTGATGGGCATGCGCCTGAACCGAGATACCGAGCGCATGGTCATGTCCGACATGATCTACGGGGCGGCGCAGCCGGCCGGCTGGGTGTTCATCGAACAGCCGACGGACAAGGAACGCCGGTTTTGCCGGAAGATCGGGCTTGAAATCATCGAGGCCGACGTTTTCGAATTCGTTGGCGTGGCTGCGTCAGCCTGAGTTTTTGTCGGGCGTCAGCAGCGACTGGATGTGGCTGCTGGCGTCGAGAAAATCGTCGGCGGGCAGGGGGCGGGCCAGGTAGTAGCCCTGGGCGTAGTGGCATCCCATGTCGCGCAGCATTTGCAGGTGCTGCGCGGTTTCGACACCTTCCGCCACGACACTGAGCCTCAGGCTGCGGGCCATGGCGATGATGGCCTCGACCAGCAGGCTTTCACTGTTGCCGGGCTCCATGTCCTGGACGAAGGAGCGGTCGACTTTCAGCGTGTCGAGCGGGAAGCGCTTGAGGTAGGAAAGCGAGGAGTAGCCCGTACCGAAATCGTCGAGGTAGGTGCGCACGCCGAGTTCCTTGACCGCCCGCAACCAGGCCAGTGCCTCGCCGATGTTGCTGAGCAGGATGCCTTCGGTGATTTCGAGCGCCAGGCGATCCGGCCTGAAGCCGTGACGTTCGATCGCTTCGGCGATGGATGACGGCGGCAGGCCATCGGGAATCTGGCGTCCGGAAACATTGATCGAAAGATGGTAGTCGAGGCCGGCGGCCTGCCATTCGCCGAGTGTCTGACAGGCGCTTTCCAGAACCCACAAGCCGACTTCGTTGATCAGTTTGCTTTGTTCGAGAATCGGGATGAAGCTGTCCGGCGGAACCAGTCCGCGTTCCGGGTGACGCCAGCGGATGAGCGCTTCCGCACCGGCCAGCTGGTTGCGTTGAAGATCGACGATAGGCTGGTAATAGAGGACGAACTGCTCCTCGCGTACGGCCTGCCGTAGGTCGTTTTCCAGATGCCGGCGTTGTTCGGCGGCTTCGGCGAGGGTCGGGTCGAAGAAACTTGCTTGGTTGCCGCCCGCCGCCTTGGCTTTGTCGACCGCCAGTTCGGCATGGCGCAGCAGGCTGGGCGCGTCGCTGCCATCATTCGGGAAGAGCGTGATGCCGATGCTCGCAGTCATGTTGATCGCCGAACCGTCGATCAGGTAAGGCTGGCGTAGCACCTGCATGATGCGGGCGACGACCTTGTCGATGGTTTCGTCGTGGCTGAGGTTTTGCAGGAGGACAGCGAAGATGTCGGACGACAGGCGGGCCAGGGCATCGTTGTGCTTGACGATGGAGGAAAGGCGGACTGCAGTGACGCGGAGAATCTCGTCGCCAGCCGGAATTCCGATGCCTTCGATGATCTGGCGGAATTTGTCGAGGTCGATGATGAGCAGGGTAAAACTGCGCGAATTGCTCAGCAGGTACTGGTTGATCTGGGTTTGCAACAGCGCCTCAAGACCGGCCCGATTGGCCAGTCCGGTAAGTTGATCAGTGATCGCTTCACGGCGTGCGCTGGCTTCCGCTTCCTTCAGTTCGGAAATGTCGTAGGCCACCCCTTGCAGCAGATCGTCGCCTACCGGGCTGAGTACCAGGCTGAGCCAGATTCTGGTGTCATCGCGGCGGCGGATCAGTGTGTCCAATGTATGGCTGCTGCCGCTTTCGAAAACACGTGCCAGCAACGCCCGGATCTCGTCCGGCGCTTCCCATCCAAGGTCCGGCAAGAGCAGGGAGCCTGGGTATTCGCTGGCCCGGGCGATATCGAGAAGGCGGGCAAAGGCACCGTTCCACGAGGTCAGCATTGATTGCCGGTCGACAATGAAAATGCCGCTTTCGGCGTTGTCGAAAATGGCGTGGTACTTGTTTTCATCGATTTCCCGCTGCAGGCGGAGGGCGTGTTCCTTTTCCAGCGCCTTTACCAGTCGTTCGGAGAGACCATTGACGTCTCTCGCCAGCCGCCCGATTTCCGTCTTGCGATGACCGGCGGGAATGGGCAGGCGATCTCCGGTGGTCGGGTCCATGTCGTGCAGGTAGCGCGACATGGCGCTGATCGGCCGCACGATGAAGATGAGCAGGGTGACGACCACGGCGCCGGAAATCAGGGTCAGCTGCCAGGCCAGCTGGAGCGCCTGTTTGAAAATGTAGTCGCCGATCTGGCTGGCGATGATTGCCGGATCTGGCGTCAGGGTCACACGGCCAATGATTTCACGGTGGTTGAACGGCGAGGTGATGTCGCGTTCCAGTCGGGAGGATGCTCCATCGTCCACCAGCGGCGGCTTGCCTTCACGTCGCACGTCGGCCAGCGCGTTGTTCCCCTCGGCGATGGTGATGCGCAGTATTTCGGGGTTGCTGAGCAGGCCGCGGGCGACTTCCGTGGCCAGGTCGTTGTCCTTGACGAAGCAGGCGACGCGCAAGGTGCTTTCGACGGTGTCGAGAAGCTGGTTGAGGCGGGTGATGGACGCCTGTTCCGCCTCGTCGTGGGTTGTCCTGACGGTAAAGGTCAGGGTAGTGATGCCGACCAGGATGAAGGCAATGACCGTGAAGGCGATGGAGCGGGTCAATATCCCGTTCCGGGAGAAGGCTTGCCTCATGGCCGTTCGGTTGCTGAAAATTCGAAAACGACGCGCAGCCGGCCGTCGACTTCGCTGCGCTCCATGTAACTGATGGCACCCGGATTAGCGAGCAGGCGCTCCAGCGTTTCCTTGGTGCTGCCAGCCTGTACCGGCGGCGATGTTTTTCCGGAAAAATGCAGGCGAGCCCAATAAGCGTTGATTTCGCTCTGGGTCTTGTTGACCAGCCTCTGGTAGAAAATGCTGCGTGCGCCGCTGCCAGGAGGCTGGTCGACCGGCTGGGCCTGCATGCCTGAGGGCAGGGTGCGATAGCGGCCAAGAAAGATGTTCGTCACCTCGTCCTTGTCCAGTCGTTCCACCGGCGTATTTGCGCGCATCACGACGACCAGCTCGGCGCTTGCCGGGTTGCTGGTGAGCAACAGTAGCAGGCTGGGCAGGATGAGGAGTCGGTTGCGCATGATGGTTCAAAACACGAAATCGAGCGCCACGCTGAAAACGGTCATTCGGCCGTCCCAGTCAGGATTGGCATTGCGGACCGGGAAGCGCGAATCATCGTTGCCACGCACGAAGTCGAGCTGTGCCTTGAGTGCAAGGTTTTGCTGGAAATCCCAGCGCGTGCCCAGCGTGATGGTGTGCTGGTCGCTGTGCGTCTGCGCCATGATCTGGCGAATCTGCTGGTTCAGGAAGGGCGGAAGCGGCGTGGTTAGCTTCGCCGCTTTTGATTTGGCGCGTGACAGACCGACGTAGGGGGTGAAGCGGCCGATCCGGTAGCCGACAACCAGATAGCCGGCCCGGGTGTCTTCATAGACGGCGGAATCGTAGCCGATCCTGCTCAACATGCCGTGAACCTGGAGCGGTCCTTCGTCGTAAACCATACCAATCGAATCAAAATTGGTCGTGGTATTGACGATTTTCAGCTCGGGCGCCAGTCCGGTGAGGTCGAAGCCGGCCATCTGATTGATCGGCTGGTCGTTCTTGAATTGGATTTGTGCATGTCCGATCCGGAACTGCCAGGCGCCGACAAGGTAATCAATGTTGCCGCCGACCATGGGCGAGTCCCTGAGATCCCAGGTCAGTGGCTCGGCGAACGGGGTTTTTTCCGCGGCCAGGCCGGCAAACAGTTTGCCGCGCAGCAGGCCGGCGCCGAGTGGGGTGGTCGCGCTGACATCGAAGCCGTCGAAATAGGAAAGGACGAGCGGTCCGTAGTATTCGGGAGCAGGACGTATGGTGAGGTTTGAATAGCCGACCAGGCGGGAATCGGCCAGCATGTAGAACTCGGTGCCGAGGCGCCCGACGCGGGCGGTGACATCGGGAGAGAACTCGTGGCGCAGGAAAGCCCAGCTCAGTTCCGGGCGCCAGGAGCCGTCGTAGCGATAGCGGGTGATGCCCTGAACGACGGCCGAGGTGTTGTCGGAAATTCTGAAGTCGGCCTGTATGCCCAGTACCGAATCGACTTTTCCGCTCCAGCGCCCCTTGAGTCCGTTGGGTTGCGAGAGATCGCGGACGAATTCGGCATTGTCGTCGTTCGAACGGGTGGCGGCGGCGGTACCGAATCCCTTCAGCGTGAATGCGGGAACCGGCTCGAAACGTTCGTCGTCCGCACCTTGTACGCCGCTTGCAGCGAACATGGCGATTGCCAGTAAACCAATGGGTCTGCCAGTCAGTCTCATTCGATGCCCACCCCGCAATTGTCGGACATGCTGATGCACACATTATGCACAATGTTTATCGATTGGTTGACCGATTCGGGCGGTTTTTGACGATTTTTTCGTTTGTCGCAAAGCCAACAAAAACCTGACTCGGCAAGGCGCATTCCCCGTCAAATGGTGCTTTCCACCTCGGCAAGGAAATTGCTCAGGACAGGTAATCGACTTTTTTCAGGGAGGAAGTGTCATGTTGCTTGATCGTTACGAGAGTTATTTTTTCAATGCCAATTTCAGGGAAGCGGCGAGTTCGGCTGGATGGGAAGCCTATCGCGGCGAACTGATCCTTGAAGAAGGTGAGATTGCCGATGCGCAAGGACGCCGCAAGCCGCCCCAGGCTGTGATGAAGCAGGCGATCGCCCTGGCTTCTGGCAACGACCTGAAGTTTCTTGCCGGTTCGCTTGACGAGCTGAAGGATTTTTCTGCGCTTCTCGAGAAGTGGGGCGCGGATTTCAAGCCGGATTCCGTTGTCGTGCTGTTTACGGTCAATATCGACGATCCGTTCGTCTATCCGGTCAACGAGACGAAGGTGGTCTTCATCCCGATGGTTCAGGGCATGGTCTGGAACGAGCTGGGCGACATGGTCGGGCTCGACAAGAGCGACTTCAAGGGACAGGGTGCGGCTGACAAGGTCGTGACGCTCTACGGTGAGTTGAAGAGCCACAAGTTCAAGTACCCGGAAGCGCAGATCTCGGATATCAAGACCAACAGCAACAAGCGCGAGAATCACGGAGCGATCTGATGGCCTGGAGCGAGCAATACGCCCTTGGCGTGCCCGAGATGGATCAAACCCACCGGGAGTTCATTGAGCTTGCGGAAGCACTGCTTGCCGCTTCCGACAATGAATTCGCCAGCGTTTTTGCTCGTCTTCACGAACATACCCGTCAGCACTTCGAGGCCGAGGGGAAGCTGATGAAGGCCTGTCGGTTTCCCGCTATCGGGGAGCATCACGCCGAGCATCTGCGCGTGCTCGGCGAGCTTGCCTTTTTCTCGCGGGCCGTGGCCCATGGTCGGCAGGCGTCGGCGAAAGTCTACGTACAGTCATTGCCGGGGTGGTTTGCCACGCACCTGGCGACGATGGATGCGGCGCTTGGGGCATGCCTCAAGCAACGTGCTGCGGCTTAGCTGCAGGCAATGTCGAGCCCGGCTTTGCCCTGAGCCAGCGCCATCAGCGCTTCTGCCTGCCGTTCGCAGGCCTGGCGCGTCGGCTCGTCGAGCGCCCGCAGCCAGCGCCGGGGAATGCCGGTCGTGCCGTAACGGGCGCCTGCCAGCATGCCTGCGATGGCGCCCGTGGTGTCGGCATCGCCACCCCGATTGACGACGTCGATCAGGCAATCCTCGAAGCATTCGGTGGCGAAGAATCCTTGCAGGACGGCTTTCATGGTGTCTACGACAAAGCCGCTCGGGTTTTCCTGGCGCTTGTGATCGTAGGCGAAACGTGAATGCTGGCTGACCAGATCGCGGGCGCGGCGCTGTTCCACGATGACCGGGTCGTGGCCGTCGAGCAGGTCTTGCACCATGAAGATCAGGGTTTCGCAGGCAGCGTCGGAGAGCGGATTGTGATGGGTGACGTGGGCCTGGGCACGGCTGGCAAAAATGGTCGCTTTTTCCGGTTGACCGTAGCAGGCCAGCGCCACGGGCAAGGTGCGCATGGCGGCACCGTTGCCGGCGTCGTGTTCGGAGAGCGGCGCTTCAGGGTTGCCCGTGGTGCGAAAGCTGACCAGATTGCGTCGAACGGTATTGCCGATATCCACGGGTTTCGCGCGCATCCACCCGTCGAAGGCGCGGGCGGCGCTCATTGCCTCGACCTGGCCGGAATTCAGGATGGCTTGTCCGAGGGCCAGCGACATGGTGGTGTCGTCGGTAACCTGCCCGGCCTTGAGTCGCAGCCATCCGCCACCGGTGATGTCGGCATGGATGCCCAGTTGCTGGCGGATTTCCTTGGGCGTCATGAATTCGACGGTCGCACCGAGCGCATCGCCGATGGCGAGTCCGAGGTAGGCGCCGACGGCACGGTCTACCACGAGCGGGCGATCAGGCGTGACGCGCCTGCGCACCGGGGCATTGCGGGCGATCAGTTCTCCGGACCAAAACATTTGGCGTAATCCTTGCACTCCCCGCAGGAGGGGGCGGGGCAGCTATAGATGCCTTCGCGGTTGCAGAGCTGACGGTAGATGAATTTTTTCCATTTCATGTCGCCGGTATTGGCGCGCGCCAGGGCTGGAAAATTCACCCACATCAGCTTGCTCAGCTCGTCGCGGCTGCCCAGACCGAGATCCTGCCAGAGGTGATTCGATCCACCGCACGCCTGGGCAACGATGTCGGCGATCCAGCATTCCGACGCGTATTCGTGGGCGCGGTGCTCGAGCAGGAAGAGGCGAAGATCCTCCAGTTCCGGCATGGCTTGCACCGAGCTTGGGGCAGCGAGCGGCGCCGGTCCGGGAAAATAGTCAGCGAGCATGCGCGCATGCTCTTCCGGGGGCATGCCCAGATGTTTCGGCAGGCAGCCCAGCCGGGCGCTTTGACCGGCGAGCAGGCTGGCGAGCAGGGAACGGTTCGGATCGCGGGCTGCCGCCGGCGCTGCCGGGCGGGCGAGCAGTTCGCCGAGGCAGGCAGTGCGCAGCAGAAAACGATCCGGACCGTTCATGTCGGCTTCAGCGGCTGGGATACTCGACGAGAATGTCTTCGTCGCGAACGATCATCTGGCAGGCCAGTCGCCATTGGGTCGGCGGGATGTCGTCGAGATACATCTGGTCGACTTCGGCCTTGGTGATCTTGCCCAGTTCGAGCAGCGCAGCAACTTCGCGCGGGTTGAGCGGGCCACCCATCGGGGCGCGCTTGCCATCAACTGAGGAAACCTTGACCAGGCAGGTGCCGCAGTTGCCTTCCTGGCAACCGAAATCGATCGGGATGTGATGTTCCTTGGCCAGCGAAAGGATGGTCTGGGTGTGGCTGCCGGCGACGGCATAGACCGTCTTGTCTTTGTGCATCGGGCTGCTGAAAGTGACGAGTGCCATTTGGGTGCTCCTGAAAGGCGGGTTGGTTTCCGGGTTTCTCTGTTGGTGTTGGGTGTGCTTTTTGTCTTATGCGGGCTTGACGACGATTTCGCCGCCAATGATCTGGGCCTGGCAGGCGAGGCGATGGCCGCGCGGCGCCAGGTTGTCCTTGAGTACCTGGTCTTCGAGGACGCTGGGCGGTGCGAGGTTTTCAGCGCCGGAAACGACCTTGGTCAGGCAGGTGCAGCATTCGCCTTCGCGGCAGCCGTAGGTGATGCCGGCGCCGACTTTTTCCGAGACTTCGATGAGCCGCGTGCCGGCCGGTACGGTGACCGCGACGCCGATATCTTCGAAGGTGACTTTGGCTTTAGGCATGGTTGATTTCCCTTGTGATTAGGCGAGCGACGCCATGTCGATCTCGCGGTGTTCGACCTGGCCGGTCAGGTGACGTGCCAGGGTTTCGCCCAGCGTGCGGCATTGTTCGAGTTCGTCGACGGCTGGTACCAGCTTGATGCGCAGGCCATCGACGGGCAGGCGCAGCTTGAGGCCGCGCAGGCGATCCTCGATCAGGCGTACGGCCTCGCCGCTCCAGCCGTAGGAGCCGAAGGCGGCGCCGAGCTTGCCCTTGATGCCGACGGTGGTGAGCGAGGAGAGCAGATCCCACACCGGGCGCACGGCGTCGCCGTTGATGGTCGGGCTGCCGATGGCGATACCATCGGCTTCTTCGATCAGGTCGGTGAAGATGCCGGATTCACCGCCTTCGAGGTCGTAGAGCGACACGCGCACGCCGTCGATGCGTTCGGCGCCGGTGGCCAGCGCTTCGGCCATGCGTCGTGTGTTGCCGTAGGCCGAGATGTAGAAGACGACGAGGGTCTTTTCGCTGCGTGCCTCATTGAAGAGGCGTGGCGTGGCGAGATCGCGGTAGCGCCGCATGTAGTCGCGCGGCTCGTGGCGCAGCACCGGACCGTGGGCCGGAGCGATGGCCTTCAGCTCCAGCGGCTCGATCAGGGCCAGCGCGTCGAGCACATACTCGCGGAAGGGCCGCATGATGTGGGCGTAGTAGTACTCGAAGGAAAAGCGGAAATCGCCGACGCGGTCGTTGAACAGCCGGCCGTCGCAGAAATGGCAACCGAAGATGTCACCGGTAAACAGGATGGCGTCTTCGACCAGATAAGTGCACTGCGTGTCCGGCCAATGCAGGTAGGGCGTGTGCAGAAAGCGCAGGGTGCGACCGCCGAGATCGACGCTGTCATCGGTGGTGACCGGAATGTATTCGGGCGCCTTTTCCCCGGTCGGCTTGAGCAGCGCCTTGAGCATCATCTGGGCGCGGCTGGAAAGGTACACGCGAGCCTGCGGGGCGCGTTTGAGCAACTCGGGCAGGGCGCCGCTGTGGTCGGGTTCGAGGTGATTGAGGACGATGGTGGTGATCTCGTCGTAACGGGCCACCGATTCGAGTCGACGGAAAAAATCGTCGGCGAAGTTTTCTTTCACCGTATCGATTACTGCGACACCATTCTCGCCGCGCACGACATACGAGTTGTAGCTCGTGCCGTTGGCGGTCTTGAGGATGATGTCGAAAGTGCGCAGATGCGGGTCAAGGGCGCCCACCCAGTGGACGCCCGGCGCGATTTCAACGGCGCGGTCAGTGACAGCCGCAGTCACCATGTGCTTCTTCTTCGTCGTGCTCGTGGCTGCCACAGCTGCCATGGCCCTCCGGGCCGTGGACGCAGGCTTCGATGTTGCCGGCCGGCAGCTCCACGTTGTTCAGTCCGACCCAGGCATCGACGGCAGCTACGTCGAAGCCGACCATGCGGGTTTCACCGACTTCCATCAGCGGCCGGCGGATGAGCAGCGGGTCTTCGATCAACAGGCGCAGGGCATGCTCGAAACTGAGGTTCTCCGGCACGATCAGGCCCGCCTTGACGGCCGGTGCGCTGCCGTTGAACCACTGGCTGATGGGCAGCTTGCCGACAAAGGCGAGCAGCCGTTCGGCGGTCCACGGCTCGGTTTTCAGGCTTTTTGCCTGAACGGTATGGCCGGCGGCGGCAAGCAGGGTCTTCTGGCGAAGATTGCCCTTGCAGCCGGGTTTTTCGTAAAACGTGATGATCGCCACTTATGCGGCCTCCTTGTATAGCCCGAGTTCTTTCAGTTTTTCGATGGGAATGCCTGTGAGCGAGCCGGGCGGATTGAGAAATTCGCCCAGTTCGTTGACGATGGCCATCTCGATCGGGCAGATCGCGGCGCATTGCGGCACACCGTGGTCGCCCAGACATTCCGTGCATTTGTCTTCGGCGATCAGGAAGTGCGGCTTGTCTTCGTAGATCGCGTCATTCGGGCAGACATCGACGCAGGCCCAGCAATTGACGCAGGAATCAGTGATTTGCAGGGCCATGGTCAGGCTGCCTTTCTGCCGTCGGCGGAAGGGGAAAGCTTGCCGGTGGCGGCGATTTCCTTGTACACCGCCATCACGGCTTCCTCAATGGGTTCCATCGCGTGTTCGCCATTCGGCGCGATGCCGGCGGCTTCCAGCTTGCCCCAGGGCTCGTAGCCAACCTTGGAACAGAGCACGACCTCGCAACCTTCGAGGATGCGGATGTTGCGGTCGAGCAGCGATTCGGTTTCGCCAGCATCGACCAGGTCGCCGTCACCGCAGGCATCCATGCCGCCGCAGTACAACTCGGTCTTGCGGTGACCGATGAAGCGCACGCCGGCCGGCGAGGCTTCGTAGATGAGGAATTCGCGGGCATGGCCGAAGTGCTCGGCGACGACGCCGTTCTTGCCAGCCACGGCCATGAGCACCGGGCGCGAGTCGGCGGCGATGTCATGCACGCTTCCACGGTCAACCTGAATATTTGCCGAATTTTCCCTTTGCGCTGCAAGCTGCTCGATGATCGCGTCGTGCACTTCCTTGCGCCGTGCCATGGCGGCTTCGTAATCGACTTCCATCACGTCGATCTTGTCCATGGTGAATTCGGCGCCGCGATCCTCGCCCAGCATGCCCACCGCGTCGGCGCGGCACTGGCGGCAGTGGCGCATCATCGCCATGTCGCCGGCGCAGGCGTCCTGCAATTCCTGCAACTGCTCAGGCGTCGGTTCGGGCTGGCCCATGATGCCGTAGTAGGTGCCGTGCTCTTCTTCGGCGATCAGCGGCATGACGTTGTGCAGGAAGGCGCCCTTGGCCTTGACGATCTTCGACACTTCCTTGAGATGCTCGTCATTGACACCGGGGATCATCACCGAATTGACCTTCACCAGAATGCCGCGCTCGGTCAGCATCTGCAGGCCCTTCTGCTGCTGCTCGATGAGGATGCGGGCGGCTTCGACGCCGAAAATGCGCTTGTTCTCCCAGAAAATCCACGGGTAGATTTTGGCGCCGATTTCCGGATCGACACAGTTGATGGTGATCGTCACGTGGTCGATGTTGTGCTTGGCGATTTCATCGACGTACTGCGGCAGATTCAGGCCGTTGGTCGACACGCAGAGCTTGATGTCCGGTGCCCGCGCCGACAGCTGCTCGAAGGTTTCGAAAGTGCGCGCCGGGTTGGCCAGGGGGTCACCGGGGCCGGCGATGCCGAGCACCGTCATCTGCGGAATGGCGGCCGCCACGGCCAGCACCTTGTTGATCGCCTGCTTCGGCGTCAGCAGTTCGGAAACCACGCCGGGGCGCGATTCGTTGGAACAATCGTACTTGCGGTTGCAGTAATTGCACTGGATGTTGCAGGCCGGGGCAACGGCCACGTGCATGCGGGCAAAGTAGTGATGCGCCTGTTCCGAATAGCAGGGGTGATCCTGCACCTTGGCGCGGATATGGTCGGGGAGATGGGCAAGGGCGTCCGGCGGCGTGCCGCAGCCACCGGAAGAGCAGCCACCACCCTCGGCGGGGGCTGCGTTGCTGATAACAGGTAGATCCACGATGTCGGCTCCTCGAATGCAGTCGGAGCCTGTTCAGCAATCGCTGTGCCAGATTTATTTGTTATTTTTATTCAATTACTTGGCGTTGTTTCAAAGATGTCTGTCAGGGGTGTTGTCAGGAATGCGACAGCGAGGATGGGGGGGCTGAAGTGTTTTGTTTGAGCCAGAAGGCCAGCACGGCAAACAGATGTTTCGGGTTCACCGGCTTTGCAATGAAGTCGTTCATGCCCGCCGCTTCGCAGCTTTGACGGTCGTCTGCGAAGGCGTTTGCGGTCATGGCCAGGATGGGCAGCCGGCCGTTCGGAAGTGCGCGGATATGGCGTGTTGCGGTGAGTCCGTCCATGTTGGGCATCTGCATGTCCATGAGAATCAGGGCGTAGTCGTTGTTGCGCGCCAGTTCGAGCGCTTCCAGCCCGTCGGTTGCCACGTCGACTGTCAGTCCGATTTCCGTAAGCAATTCGGTGGTGATTTCACGGTTGATTGGTTCGTCTTCGGCCAGGAGGATGCGTTGTCCGGCGCAGAGGAGGCGCATGCTTTCTTCAAGCGCGCTCTCGTCTTCCCTGAGGCTGGGTGCCGGCGATGCGGTGTCTTTCTGCAATCGTGCCGTGAACCAGAATCTGCTTCCTGCACCGGGCGTACTTTCCACACCCGCTTCTCCGCCCATCAGTTGGGCAAGGCGCTGGGTGATGGTCAGGCCCAGCCCTGTGCCGCCATAGCGGCGCGTCATGCTGTTGTCGGCCTGCTCGAAGGCGTGGAAAAGCTTGGGCACGACTTCGGGGGCGATACCGATGCCGGTGTCGCTGACTTCGAAGCGGACAGTGACATGCCCGGCATCTTCGTCGATGAGCGATGCCGAAAGTTCGATCCTGCCCTGCTCGGTGAACTTGACGGCATTGGCAGCGTAATTGACCAGGGCCTGCTGCACGCGCGTCGGGTCGCCGCGCAATCCCGCCGGAAAATCCGGGCAGCGGATTTCTAGCTGGATTCCTTTCTCGCCTGCCTTGCCGGCAAGCAGGGAGTGCACGTTGCGGAGGATGGCTTCAATGCTGATGGCAGTTTCTTCCAGCGCGAATTTTCCGGCCTCGATTTTCGATAGATCGAGAATCGAGTTGATAACGTAGAGCAGGTGGGTGCCGGCCCCTTCCAGTTTTTGCAGCTGATCTGACTGATGCTGACTGAGACCGCCTTTGCGGATGAGATGGGCCATGCCGAGGATGGCGTTCATCGGTGTACGGATTTCGTGGCTCATGTTGGCCAGGAACGAGCTCTTGGCGATGTTGGCGGTTTCGGCCGCCTCCTTGGCCAGTTGCAATTCCTCCGTACGCTTCTCGACAAGGGCTTCGAGGCTGCGGCGGTAGCTTTCGAGTTCGGCTTCCATGGCCTTCGTATGTGTCACATCGGTGACGAAGCCGTACCAGACGACCCTTCCGGTTTCATCCTTTTCCGGAACGGCATGGACGTGCAGCCATTTGATGTTGCCGTCGTTGGTGAAGATGCGGTAGTCAATGAGCCAGGGCGCGAGCGTTCGTTCCGATTCGCGCATGGCGGCGAAGAAATGCTCCCGGTCTCCTTCGAACAATTTGCTACGGATGCAGTTTCCGCTTCGCTCCAGTTCCTCGGTGCTGACTTCGTAAATGCTGCGCGCCGCTTCACTGGCAAACGGAAAGACGCCCGAGCCATCTTCGTTCAGGTGGTACTGGAAGACCATGCCCGGAACATGCGCAAGAATCCTGCGGATTCTTGTCAGCGCCCGCGCTTCGGCGAGCGCTATTTCCTGTTTGTCGATGGCTTCCAGCAAGCCGTTGAAGGCGCTGGTCAGCTTGCCGATTTCATCCGGGTAATAGACCCGGAGTGCCTGGCGGGGAAGGCTTCCATCCTTCATTCTGTCGACCAGTTCAGAGGTCTCGACCAAGGGGCGTAGCTGATGTTTGAGCCAGAACCAGGCGGCGGCTCCGGCGATCATTGTGAGCAGGCAGGAAATGATGAGCAGGCGCTGCTGCATGCGATAGATCGGCGCGAACGCTTCCTCGGTCGGCAGTACCGACTGCATGAGCCAACCCGTCGCAGGAACGATTTTTGACGACGAAAGTTCTTCTACACCGCGAGAGCTGATATGGACGCCGGAGCCTTCCTTGCCGTCGATGTAGCGGTCATAGATCGGGTTGATGCCGGGCGGCGGGCCTTTTTTAAGGGTGCGTCCGCCATTTGAAGACGCGATGAAGATTCTCGATTTCGGCGCGGTCAGCAGGAATTCGCCGGTTTCCCCGTATTTTGCGGCACTGATTTCATCAAGAAAATTTTTCTGTTCAAGATTGGTGACCCCCATCACCACGCCGAGCAATTCGCCATCGTCGCTTTTGATCGGAACCGCGATGGTCAGGACATGAACGCCCGTGCTGCGGCCCTTCAGGGGTTCGGTAATGACTGGCTTTCCCGTTGCCTTGATTTCTTTGAAAAAATCCAGATCCGCGTACCGGGTACCAATGCGCCCGCGTTTGTTCGGGACGTTGACGACCGAAACTCCCTGACTGTCGAGAATGATCACGCCCCAATTGAACAGGCTGACCAAACCGGGTTGCTTTTCGAGGAAGCCTTCCAGACTGTTGTCGATACGCAGGGATGTTGTCGTGATGCTTTGTGCGGTCAGGGCCAGCGCGGTCTGGCGTTCCCTCACCGAGCGGTCAAGTTCGGCCGCGATCAGGGATACGGTGGAATACTGTTGCGACGAAATCGCCGCTTCCATGTCCTGGCGGAGATAGTGGCTGATAAAGAGGGTAACGGCCCACAAGGAGATCAGTGTCGAGCACAGAATTCCGACGGCCAGTCTTGTTCTGAGCGACTTCCAGTTCAGCCGTTCCTGAAGTGCGCCGAAGGTGCTGCTCAAGATATTTCCCCGCTATCTTGATGATTATTCGCACTACTCTACCTGAAGCGCGTCGTTAAACCTAGGCCGGGAAAACCAGAACAGCTATTGTCGAAACTACCGATATTCCGATGGGTTTTCGCGTTGGAGGCAATCCCGCGGTCAACCGGAAAAAACGCCGTTTTTTCCGGTTGACCGTGGAAGTCTTCCCGAAACTACATGCAGCGATAAAGCAGCAGAACGAGCGCCAGCAGGACGGCGTAGCGCAGCCAGCGGATGCGCTGGAAGGCGATGACAACGATGAGCAGGAACGGCAGCCAGCGCGGAATGGTCGATTTTTGCTCCGTTCCGGCGGCCTCGGTGTCGCGTTGCTGTCGCCAGTGTTCAGCACGTTCGGGGTCGTGCCAGGGGCTGTCGGTGGCTTCGCTGAGGGCAATGAGACGTTCGATGCAGTCGCTGTTGCCGGCCTGGGCGCCGGTTTCCAGGATATCGGGGAGTTCGCGATCGTGTTTGGGAACGACGTCCTCGTTTTGCAGCAGGTCGGCGAGGGCGAGACAGGCCGCACCGATCGTGTTGCTATCGGTGATGGTGAGTTCGCGGCGCTGGCATTCCGCGGCTTTTTCCATTTGGCGCTGCCGCTTCTGGCCGCTTTTGTTCTTCGCCAGCCTCGCAATGAGCAGACCGGCCCGGTGGGCCGCATCGGGAATGCCGTGTTTGTCGGCCTTGCTGAAGTTCTGCATGGCCTGTTGCAGGTTGCTTTCCACGCCCCAGCCGCTTTCGAGGCAGATGCCGAGGTTGAAGGTGGCGTAGGCGCTGCCCTGGTCGGCGGCGAGGCGGAAATGGCGATAGGCCGCTTCGTTGTCGGCCGGGCCGCCGTGGCCGTTGAGTACCATATGGCCGAGCAGGTTGCGATAGCCGGCACTGGGCCAGTCGGCAGCGCGCTTCAAGGCCGTTTCGAGGAGTTCTCGGGCGCGTACCTGCTGCGCGTCATCGTCCGTTGCTGCGAGGATTTCGGCCAGTTCGGCCTGCGCGGCGGGCAGGGCTTTGTCGCCTTCTGCTGCACGTTCCAGCCAGTGCCGGGCTTGTTCTTCGTCTTGCGGCAGGCCGTTACCGCTGCGGTAGGCGCGGGCCAGATCCAGTGCGGCCTGCGGGTTGCCGGCGGCGTAGTCGGCAGCAAGCTTGTCGGCGAAATCGAGCGTCGTGCCGTCCGTATTCAGCCAGATGTTCCGCTGGTCGGCAGCGCGGTGCGCGAGGATCAGGTGGCCGCTGAGCCAGAGGTCGGCCAGGGCGTTTCGGGTCAGCTCGATATCGGTATTCGGCGCGATGCCGTGGTTTTCAATGATCCAGTCGAATGCCGGTGCAAAGAGGGTCTTCCCCGAACTGTCGAGAATGCCGAAAAGCGATTGTTCGCCGTTTTCCCGCTGCACGAGGAAATACGGGTCCTGGTTGGGGTCGGGATAGAAGGCAGCAATGGCCTGGTATTCGCAGGGCACAATCCGGGCCGGCAGGTCGAGATTCCAGACGCCGAGCCGGACGCTGTCGCCCTGTTCCTGAACGAGCACGAGATGAGGCGCCGTGCAGGTGCGATTGGCGCGCCATTGCGGCATCAGGTGGTCGATGTCGGCATAGCGGGCAGGAATGAGTTCGCGGCCATCGGCGGCGATCATCCCGAAGCCCGTTTCGGTGGTGACGGCGAATTGCGGTGGCGTGGTCTCGACGCCGCGGATGGCGAGTTCGAGATACTGGCAGGGGGCGCATTGCCGGCCGGTGTTGTCGAGCAGCCCCCAGCGGTTTTCGCGGCGCACGGCAAACCAGCATGGGGTGTCGCCCTGCGCCACGATTTCCTCCCACTCGACGGCCAGCCAGTTGCTGCCGTCGGGACGGGCCAGCCCGCACTGGTCGCCGCAGCGCAGGCGCCAGCCGGGGATCGCGGGGTCTTCGTCGATTCCGTCGTGGATCGCGGGTTGCGCGTAGCTTCCGTCGCGGCGCAGCAGTGCCTGTCTTCCCCCCTCGGTGACCGTGGCGATGCCGTCTGCGCTGAAAGCGCCACAGGCTTCGAAGCGCGGAGCGATGACCCAGGCGCCGCTGTGGTCGATGTAACCATGCAGGTCTCCGTTGCGGGCAGCGGCATAGCCGCCGGAAAAATCCCAGAGTTCGTCGAAATTCGGCTCGATCTGCCAGGTGCCGTCGTCGCGCAGCATGCCCATCTTGTCGTTTTGCCGGGCGACGGCAAGGCCATCGCTGAAATCCCAGACCTCGTCGAGACAGGGGGGAAGAAGCAGCGTGGCCGGGCCGCCGGTGGGCAGGCGCAGCAGGCCGACAAGTCCGTCGCGCTCGACCCACAGGTTTTCGCTTTTGCCTTCGGCGGCCGGCCAGATGGCGTTCCACTCGGCTGGCAGGAGGATGTCGCCGGCTTCATCATCGTCATTCACATGGCAAACGCCGAACAGGCCATCCTGCTCGATGCGCCGCCGGTCCAGGCCGAGGTCGTTGGCGCGGGCAATTTCCCAGGGGTCGGGCTGCGGTACGAAATTGGCGAATTCCTCATCGCGCGGCGCGTCGTCGCAGCTCCGAAAATAGGCGTGGTAGGCGCCGAAGCCGCCAATACCGAATGACCAGCACCATTGGACCCAGTCGGTGAAATCGTCGTTCTCGAATCCGAGGGCGCGTTCGAGGCCGAGATGGTCACCCCGCCGGATGCAGTCGTCGATGGCGAACCAGACGCTGTTGAATTCCTGTTGTTGCGTGGCGATGAATTCTTCCGGCGACAGGTCGTAAAACCACGAATATTCGTCGAGATTGGCCGAGAACAGGACATCGCCATCGCCCGCTTGCGCATCGATGCATTCTTCCAGAAAGGCCGCCACGGCGCGCAGGTGACGGGGCAGGGCGGGGAGCCGTTCGATCAGCGGGTGTTGCAGCAGGGCGTCGGCAAGGCGCCGGAAGCGGGCGAGGCCGCCACGCGCTTCGGATGCGATGTTGTCGGTGCCGGCATCGCCGAACACACGCTGGTCGGCGATGGCGTCTGCGGTCTCGCCCTGGGCAAGCAGGATGTACCAGAGGCGCGGCAGGTTGTTGTTGGCTTCGGCGATTTCCCGCTGGTCATCAGGGTCGCCTTGTCGGCTGGTCAGGTAGAGATAGCTGCGATTGCCCATGTCAGTCTCTTGGAATAAAGGCGAATTATGCCATCGGCCTTGGTGTCGGCTGCTCCGTGCCTTGTCGTCTTTGCAACGGTGAAAATATTTTTCCTTTGAAAACAATGGCCTTTTTCTGGCGCTGCTCTTGCTTGAATGCGTTTATGAAGACACATCTCGACTGGTCGGCCTACGACACCTATGGCGTCGGCGACGCTTACGCCGGCATTCCGGCAACCGGGGGCAATTACGCCAAGGCGGTTGCCGTGTGCATGAACAACCACCAATGTCAGCGCGAGGGCAAGGGTGTGATGTGTCCGAGCTACCGCATCACGCACGACCCGGCGCATTCGACCGGGGCGCGGGTCAAGGCCTTCAAGGCGGCGCTCAATGGCGAACTGGGGCAAGGGTCGGACGAGCACCCGTTCGCGCACCCCGACCTGGCGGTGGCGATGGATCTGTGCGTTTCCTGCAAGGGCTGCAAGAAGGAATGTCCGAGCGCGGTCGACATGACGCTGATCAAGACCGAATATCTCGCACAGCGTAACGAGGTGCTGGGCCTGTCTGCCCGGGCGAAATTATTCGGCGGTCTGCCCGAATGGCTGCATCGCTACCGGCACCCCTTGCAGGCGCTGGTCCGCCTGCGCAATGCCTGGCCGTGGCTGGCCCGGTTGGTTGAACGGCGCTGGGGTATATCGGCAAAGCGGCCCATTCCGGAAATGCACGCCCTGGGCTTCGTGCCGGCCGTTGCGGAGGCTTTCCCCGACCCGGCGGCGGAATGCTGCGGTCAACCTGAAAAAGTGCTGCTTTTTGTCGATACCTTTACGCATTACTACGCGCCGGAAATCGCCGAGGCCGCGATTCGAGTGCTCTCTGCCGGTGGTTACGCCGTGGAAGTGTTGCGTCCGACGGCGGACGACGCCGAACCGGAACGTCCCCTGTGCTGCGGGCGAACCTATCTGTCGCAGGGCATGGTCGATGCCGCACGCCGTGAAGCGCAGCGGGTGATGGCGGCGCTGGCCCCTGCGCTTGCGGCGGGAACGCCGATCATCGGGCTGGAGCCTTCCTGCCTGCTCGCCTTGCGCGACGAGTTCTACAGCCTGTCGCTCGGGCCGGCCGTGGCACAAGTGGGCAAGCAGGCCTTCCTGTTCGAGGAATTCCTGATGCGTGAAGGCAACAAGGGCCTGAAACTTGACTTGCAGCCGATTCCCGGCGGCCGGGCGGTGGTGCATGGGCATTGCCACCAGAAGGCGTTCGGCGCGATGAAATCGGTCAGGAAAGTGCTCGGCTGGATTCCGGAATTCGAATTCGAGATCGTCGATGCGAGTTGTTGCGGCATGTCCGGCAGCTTCGGGCTGGAAGCGGAGCATTACGAAGCCTCGGTGAAAATGGGCGAACTGGCCTTGCTGCCGCTGGTGCGTTCAGCGCCGGACGATGCGCCGATTGTGGCCGACGGTTTTTCCTGCCGGCATCAAATCAAGGATGGCACGGGGCGAGCGGCGGTGCACGTGGCCGTCTTGCTGGCGCAAGCCTTGAAGCCGAAAGCGGTGTAAGCGCTCAGGCGTCGAAATGCATGGCCAGGCTGGCCAGAAGTTTCGGCAAGGGCAGGTTTTCTTCGGTTTCGAGCATGCCGGGTACCGGGTGCGGATATTCGAAAAAAATGCCGTAGGTACCGGGGCGCTGGCCATGCAGATAAACATGGGCGCGCAGGGTTTCCAGTTCGGTATGGCGCAGGGTGACGATGTGCGGGTCGTTACCGTTGTCCGGGGCGATGTCGCAGCTGCGCGCCACGCTTTCATCCAGTGAAACCAGGACGCGGCGGATTTCGCGGGATTTGGGACAAGCCCAGGGATTCACGTTCATGGCAAAAGCTCCGGTTGGATTTGCGCCAGCCAGGCATCGACCCGAGCTTCGGTCAGCAGCGGCTGGTTGATCTGGTCGATGGCCAGCCCGAGAAAACGGTTGCCATCGACTGCTTTCGAAGCAGCGAATTCGTAGCCTGCGACCGGCCAGTGGCCGACGATGCGGGCACCGCGAACAATCAGTGCATCGTGGATGAGACCGATGGCATCGACAAATTCGTCCGGGTATTTTTTCTGGTCGCCCAGCCCGTAGATGGCGATCCGCTTGCCGGAAAGATCAGCATCGGCCAGTTGCGGCAGGAATTCTTCCCAGCTCGGCTGGCTGAGCCCGGTCGACAGCCCCGGCAGCTCGCCGGCACCGAGCGTCGGGCTGCCCAGAATCAAGGCTTCGTAAGCGAGAAAATCCTCGACGCGGGTGCGGCCGATATTGACCGGCGCGTCGGCTGCATCGCCCAGCTTCTTGGCAATCTGCTTGGCGAGCAGCCGGGTGCGCCCGGTGTCGGTACCGAAAAAAATGCCGATTTTGGCCATGCTGTCAGGCCGGAACAGGCTCTTCCTGCGTCAGTTCTTCCGGCAGACATCCGACCGGGTCGCCAAGCGCGCCATCCGGGCCGTTTTCGAAACGGACCAGATAGACGTGCTGCGTTTCGTCGGCTTCCGCCCGCCCATACTGGATGACCATGCCGCGCATGCCGGCCGGTGCGATCAGGCCGTCCTCTTCCTCGATGCCGGGCATGCCGCCATCGTTGAGGATGTCCTCTGCGGCGTAGACCAGTTCGCCAATATCGTATTTGTAGTCTTCCATGATCTCAGCTCCAGATATCCGGCGGGGCCAGCAGGCGCTCGACCGGCTGGTCGAACATCAGGTGTTCGTCGATGATGACGCCGACGTCTTCAGGCTTGACGCCGGTGTACATGATGCCTTCCGGATAAACCAGCACGCTCGGGCCGAGATGGCAGGGGCCCAGGCAGCCGGTGTTGGTCAGCTGAAAGCCGGAAGACCACAGGTTGCGGGCGGTGAATTCGTCTGAAAAGGCTTGCCAGGTCTGGTTGCAGCCTTTTTCCTGGCAGGAACCGCGCGGGTGGCCGGCAGGGCGACCCTGGACACAGACGAGAACATGTTTTTTGGGTTTGGGCATGGCATTCTCCAGTTGAGTGGTTAAGCCATTGCAAGGGTGATGCCAGGTAAAAATCCAATTAAATCAGCGTGATGCTTCTTGTTGGCGATGTCGTGTTTGCGACAATGCACCGAATCAGACGAGCTTATCGGCGCCCACGGCTTGCCGGCTGATATTTGGAAATTTTCCTTTGCAGTGTCCGCCGGTTCATTTTCAGGACCTCGGCCGTGCGGCTGATGTTTCCGCCGTTGTCGCTCAGGGTCTTGCTGATATGCAGCCATTCGAGATCGTCCAGCGGCATTCGTGTGGCGACCGGCAGCGGCCGGATGGCTGGCGTATTACCCAGCAGCGAGGCCAGGATGATTTCCCCTTCCACCGGCTTGACCAGATAGTCGGAAGCTCCCTGCTTGATGGCGCTGACGGCAACCGGCAGGCTGCCGCAGCCGGTGAGGACGACGATCTGGCAATCCGGCAGGGCTTGTCGCAACGGCTTGATCAGGGTGAGCCCGGAGTCTCCGGCAAGATTGAGATCGAGCACGATGGCGGCCGGGCGATGCTCGGTCGCCAATGCGACGGCATTGTCGGCCATGCCGGTTTCGATGACGGTGAGTCCCTGGCGCAGCAAGTAGCGGGCGAGCGCCTGGCGGAAGGTGACATCGTCCTCAACGACCAATACCGTTTCTGGTCTCAACCCGCCCCCTTTTTGTGTCACGCGAAATCGCCGCAGCTCGAGAAAAACCGGCGAACAATAACCCTTCGGAAGGCAGGGGAGAAGTGTCAAATTGTCGCACCACCCCTGCGGCAATTTGACACTTCTCCGATCTGTAACAAATGGTAACAATGCGCCCCGCGTCAGGTTTTGCACGCTGGCAGGTAACCAAAAAACAAAGGCCGCCAGCGACCGGTTTGATTTTCGAATTTCCGGATCAGGGGGAACAATTTGTCTTTGCTTTTTCCACAGGGCTATGCCGCCCGCTCGGGCAGCGATCATCACGCGAAGGGCGTGGGTCTGGCGGTGTTGGTTCACGCGGGCATCGCGGCCCTGGCCGTGTTCGGCTTTACGCATTCCGAAACGCTGAGCGAAGTGGCGCGGCCGATCATGGTGCGCCTGGTTGAGGCCGCACGTCCCGAAGAAAAGCCTCCCGCACCGCCGCCGCCCAAGCCTGTGCCGAACGTGCAGCCCAAGGCCCAGAAAGCTCCGGTACTGGCCAGTAAGGCCCCTGCTGCCGAAAGCAGCTTCGTCGTTCCCGAACAGCCGGTGGTTCAGGCGCCGGTTCCCGTCGCTGCACCCGACCCCTCGCCCAAACAGGAAGCGCTGGTCGAGGCACGTTTCGACGCCGACTACCTTTCCAACCCGAAACCGCCCTATCCAAGGGCTTCGCGACAGCTTGGCGAATCCGGCACGGTCTATCTGCGTGTGCATGTCGGACCAGATGGCCAGGCCATGAAAGTTGAACTCAAAACCAGCTGCGGATTTCAGCGCCTCGATCAGTCCGCACTCGAAACCGTGGCGCGCTGGCGCTTTGTGCCTGCCAAGCGAGGTAATTCCGCCGTTGCTTCGTGGGTTGTTGTACCGATTGTTTTTGCCCTTAGTTAATCACCGGAGTCATCAATGGGAATCACGCATTTCTGGAGTCAGGGGGATTTTGTCACCCATTCCATCGCAGTCGTTCTGGCCATCCTGTCCCTGCTGAGCTGGGCAATCATCGGGAGCCGCTTTTTTTCCCAGTTGAAGGTCAATCGCAGCGTTGACAAGGCCTTTGATGCCTTCTGGAGCGCACGTGACCTGGACAGCGGGGTCACCGCCATCAAGGCCAACGATCCGACCGGGATTTTCGCCGGCATGGCAGAAACCGCGGCGCATGTTGCCACGATGCACGCACAGCAAAAGACCACCACGCTGGGTGGCAACATCTCATCGAGCGAGGTGCTGACCCGCAGCCTGCGCAACTACATGGTGCATGCCCAGGCACGCAACGAATCCGGCCTGACCCTGCTGGCATCGGTGGGGTCAACCGCTCCGTTCATTGGCTTATTTGGCACGGTATGGGGGATCTACCACGCACTGGTCAGCCTTTCCGGCGCAACTCAGGTTGTTCTGGACAAGGTCGCCGGGCCGGTCGGCGAGGCGCTGATCATGACGGCGGCCGGCTTGTTTGTTGCCATTCCCGCCGTGCTTGCCTACAACGCCCTGAACCGGGCGAACCGTCTGGTGAACGCCTATCTGGATGGCTTTGCGCACGACCTGCACGCCTTCCTGACCACGGGCTCGCGCTACGCGCTGGCCAAAGCAGCGTAAGGGGCCGGCATGTCTTTCGGTTCCTTCGGCGAAGGCCAGAACGCCCCGATGGCCGAGATCAACACCACCCCGCTGGTGGATGTGATGCTCGTCCTGCTGGTTATTTTCATCATCACGGCCCCCCTTTTTCACCAGGCCATCCCCGTTGATTTGCCTCGGGTCAGTTCCACCAAGCTGGATGACAAACCTGAGGTAATCCAGGTCGCCATCAATGCTCAGGGAATCGTCTTCTGGAATGGAGAGCCGGTTCACCGCGACGCACTCGACAGCCGTTTTGCCGAGGTCAGCATCCGACAGCCGGAACTCCACCTGCGCGCGGACCGCGATGCCCGATATGAAAACGTCGCCGAAGTCATGGGCGCAGCCCAACGGCAGGGGGTCGTGAAGATTGCCTTCGTTACCGAGCCGCAGGCATCCGGTCAATAAATATTTTTTTCCAGAAAGAAGCTCGATGAAACTTCGTAAAAGTTTGATTGCCATGGCTGTGGCAGCTATTTCGTCTCAATCGTTTGTTTTCGCTCAGGAAAACGAACGGGTGCTCACTCCTGTGAAAAGTGTTGCCGACGTCGATGTTGAAGTTCAGGCACGTACTGAAATTGGGCGCCTGAACGAGTACACGCCCCTGGCGGGTTCGGTCGTCGGGCGGGAAGAACTGGATACTGTGCGCTTTGTGGATTCGTTCCATGAGCTATTGCCTCGTGTTCCCGGCGTGAGCATGAGTAGAAATCTTCGTTTCACGGATGGTGGAAAAAACTACACGGAGAATCGTGTTGACGGGATGCGCGCCAGAAATACAGGGACGTACACTTTTATCGATCAGGTTAACTCCGGCGATATCGAGCGCATTGAAATCATCCGGGGGCCTGGCTCTGTATTGAGTGGAAGTAATGCCATTGGTGGAACGATTAATGTCATTACTCGTGACCCTCCTGCTCAACGAGAGTTCGAAGTGACCGGAGAGGTCATGGGCGATGGCGGATTCCGTACGGGTTTTACTGGCGGAGATCGGCTATCTGACAGTCTGGGCTATTTCTTTAATGTCAATCGTCTTGATAAAACTGGTTGGCGTGACCATACGGATGAACAGAAAGACTCATTCAGCACGAAATGGGTGTGGCGTCCTGATTCGTCGTCGAAGCTGAGTCTTCGTTATGAGTACCTTCATGATAACTATCAGGATCCGGGATCGCTGACCGAGGCGGAGTTTGATGATAACTGGCGTCAAGCACAGCCGAAGTCATTTTTCCTGACCGATATTACTTATTCAACCCCTTCCATTCATTTCAAGAAATTGCTGGGTGATTTTGGTGAGTTCAATATATTTGGTCAGTCAAGAAAAACTGATTCGACCGCGAAAACATCAGTCACAGGGACAATCAATGATGTCGAGTCAACAGAGAATAATCTCCAGCTGATGTACAAGCACAATTTCAGTCTTGCCAAAACATCTATTACCGGTGGATTCGATTATCTTGATACAAATAGTCATACCTGGAACTATAAAAATAATAGCGCAACAAGTTTCCATTTCTACAAGGGAGCGCTTACCGGAAACTCGAAGTCGATGGAGACGAATCAATCTCCGTTCATGCAGATTGAAACATCTCCTTTTGAACCGCTTCGCCTGACATTTGGTGTACGCCGCGATAATATTGAATATGAAGTTGATAATAAGATAGACAACAAAAAAGACGGCACCGTTGAATACGAAAGAACAGTCAAAAAGTTTGGTGCTCTCTACGAGCTGAACAAGGAAAACTTCCTCTGGTTGAATATTGCTGAAGGGTTTATGGGGCCTGGGGTGAGTACCATGATCGGCTCTGGTGGTGCAACTCCGGCAAGCCATGCCGCAGCCGTCGCGTCAAAGTATATTCCCGCCAGCATGAGCCTCAAGCCGGAGGATTCGATTACCAAGGAAATTGGTATTCGAGGAACCCTCGGGTTTGGGCTGAAGTACGACACCGGCTATTACCAGACGGAATTCAAGAATCTGATTGTCTCCAGTCTGTGTGGACCTACTGAGCTATGCTATACACGTTATGAAAATGCGGCAAAAGCACATGCTAGTGGTTTTGAAACATCTCTTGAGTATGAGTTGAATCAATATATTGAACTTGGTCTCAGTCACACGTATGCAAAATATAAATATGACGATTATGTCAATGTGACAACAGATTATTCAGGAAAAAATAGGTATTACACGCCTAAGAACCACTATAACGCTCGCGTTGTCGTCAAACCGGCTGCCGGGTGGAAAATAGAGCTCGAAATGGATCACATCGATGCCTATTACACCAATCAATCCACAACCGATAGCTATAAGCGTCCTGATATATATAACCTTCGCGCCAGTTATAACGCGAAATCCTGGGGCGTTTGGCTGCACGCATTAAATCTTCTTGATACGAAATATGCAGAGCGCGTTGGTGCCACTGATGCTGGTGTGAGAAATACTTATTCTGCCGGTTATACGCCTTTGACGTTACGTGCAGGATTCTCTTACCGGTTTTAATTTTCGGGATGCGTAGAATGACTGTTCTTAATAGAACTGCGCTGTTGGCTCTATGGTTTGCAACCAATCTGGTCTGGGCGCAGCCGAGTGAGGCGCAACGGGCCGAGTGGCGAGCTGCACGGGAGGCTAGGGAAGCCCAGGATGCGGGCGCGGGTGAGCGTCGCGGTCCTCCGCCGGGTGTGACGCGGGGGGAATACTCGGGGCCACGGCCTCCGGCTGATGCCTCTCCCGAGGAAAAGAAGGCTTTTTGGCAGGCTGTTGCTGCCGAACGGAAAAAGGCAGAGGAAGGCGCGCAGCCCGAGGCGAAAGCCAGGCCCGGTGAGGCGTCGGCGATGCCGGGACGGCGTGAGACCGCTGGAGGCGAGCGTGGCGCACAAAAGCCGGCGACCAATGATCCCCATGCCGGGCATGTCATGGCGGCAGACGGTTCCATGTCGGCCAGCGCCGCTTCAACGCAGGGGGGACGCAGTGGTGGCCCGCGTTCGACGGGTGGGGCGCTATGGCTTTCCGATACACCTCCTTCAAGGGGCGATGGTGGTTCCCGCGGTGGAATGGGGGCGATGGGAGGCATGGCTATGGGTGGGCATGGCGGCGGGGCTGCGGTCAAGAAGCTCTGGTTACGGTCCGGTACTGACCCGGTTAAATCCGGATTTGCCCGCGAGGATGCCGATGCGCCACCTGAAGTTTTGCTGGTTAGCCCAAAAGGGCCGATCGAGGGTGAGCCTCTGCCGGTGGGCGAAGATGGCAGGAAAAACCTTTCCTTCGAAATGCCGGTTCAGGGGTATTACCGTCTTTACCTGACCAGTCGCAAGATGCAGGGTGATGCACTGAGCGTCAGCGTCGCAAAAACCGAGGTTGCCAATTTCAGCCATGGCGGCAACGAGGAGGAGCGTGCCCAGTCGGTGAACGCACCGCGCGTCCTTGAATCAGCCCCGATTGAAATCGTGCGCGAAAAGGCTCCGGACGAAAAAACCTTCTTCCAGCTCAAATCCGGCGATCAGCAGGCATTCTTCGTTCTCCAGAAAGGCCTGCCGGTACAGGGTGCCCGTGTCCGCTTCGTCAGCAACGAAGGCTGGGTCAAGGAGACGATGAGCGACGAGCAGGGCCGGGTCGTTTTTCAGGTCATCCGCGACTATTTCCCGCCCTGGGATGAGTTCAAGAAACGATTCAAGGCGACCTATCTGGTCATTGCCGAGGTGAGTGCCGCCGAGAAGGGTAGCTTCAAGGATCAGCCCTATAGCAACGTGCGTTACCAGGCGACGCTGGCCGGCAATTACTACCCGTCACCGGATGATTACCGTTCTTATGCCTGGGGACTGGGTATCGGCTTGTTGATCACGCTGTTCTGTGGTGTCGCGATATATCTCTACCGTCGTCGTCGGGTGAAGCCTTTCCAGGAGGTGCGCTTCGATGAAGCCAAGTAGCCGCCTTCAGGCGGTGCGTGACGCCGTCAACCGGGTCGATTTCAACCGCTTCCGCTTCTGGTTCCAGCTCGTCTCTTTCGTCCTGTTCGTTTACGGGGGGTATCTGGCGATTGATCTCGGCTCGAAGCTGCCCATTTTTTCCTGCGGTTATAACCAGGAAGGGCGGGCCGGGGTGTGCTACCTGTTGCCCTTGCAACATCAGTTGGGCCGGCCGTTGGCGATGCTGTTCAGCGCGGCGAGTCTGGCCATCCTGACCGGGTTCCTCACTTTTGCCTTGTGGTTCATCGTGTTGAACAAGGGTTGGTGTGGATTTGTCTGCCCTTTGGGAACGATTCAGGACTGGATGACGGCCTTGCGCCGCCGGCTGGGTATTCGCTATTCCAGCTATACGCATGGCCAGTTCGCGCAACTGACCAAAATCAAGTACGTGTTGCTGGCACTGATGATCCTGATTCCGCTGGGTGTCGGGGGCGGTTTTTTTTCGAGGGACATGAGTCCGCCGTTCTGTCTGATTTGTCCGGCGCGCATGATCCTGCCCATGTTTACCGGTGACTTTTCCCAGTTCACCGTGGATTTTTCAAGCCCGACGGCAGTTGTGATGACGGCGCTGGGGATTTCGGTAACGGCCCTGTTTCTGGTTGGCTCCTTCGTCAAGAAGCGGTTTTTCTGCTTCTTCTGTCCGATGAGCGCGCTGCACTACCTGATTTCAAAAGCTGCCTTGTTCAAGTTGAAGAAGGATGGCAGCAAGTGCACCCGTTGTGGCGACTGCTATGTCGTTTGCGACATGGAGATCAAGGAAATCGCCGATGACGTCAAGACGGTCGACATCATGACCGACGACTGCACGCTTTGCCTGAAATGTGTCGCTTCCTGCCCGGAACCGGGAGCACTCAAGGCGACGTTCGCCGGCATTCCCATCTTCGAATCGACCGAAGAGGGCTTTATCAAACGCATGAACAAAGGATGCTGTAATGGAAAATGAAAGCGTCAGGGTCATTCCGATCCAGCAGGTGCCCTATGGCCGTTCGCGTCAGGCCGGCGAGGCGCAGACAGTGCTCGATCATATCGTCGATGACTTTCAGGATAACCCGGTGTCGATGCAGTATTTTTACGACCTGTTCCGGGGTGTTTACTGCCATGGTGAGGAAATTCCCCACACCGGAAAGCTGGTCGGCACGACCTGCATCCAGGCGCCGGAAGAACTGATCTACGCCTTTGGCGCGACGCCCATGCGGCTGTGCAACGGTTCTTACCACTACGACCAGCGCGGCGCCGATTTCATGCCTGCCAAATCCTGTTCGCTGGTCAAGGCGACGCTTGGGATGCTCAATTCCGAAACGGTCATTCCGAAAATCGGCAAGCCCGACCTGATCGTCAATCCAAGCACCTGCGACCAGAAGAAGAAGTCGAGTGTGATGATCGAGGACATGGGCTATTCGGTGTTCGACCTCGAGTTCCCCAATGTCAAGGAAAGTGAGGCCTCGCGGGTGTATTGGCGGCGCTCGGTGCGTGAGTTCGCCGCCCGTTTGCGCGAGCTGACTGGCAAGAAACTGACCCGGCAAAAACTCAAGGAGGCCATGAACAAGACCAGTCGGGCACAAGCGGCCTTCCGGAAGTTGCATGCGTTCCGCCGCAAGTCACCGTCGTTGATCCTCGGCAAGGATGCCTTTCTGGTAACCAACGCCTACTTTTTTGATGACATCGAGCGTTGGACGGCAGCGGTTGAAAAGCTCAATGAAGAATTGGCACAGCGCGAAGCAGAAGGCTTTCGTGCCGTGCAGAGCAAGGCACCTCGCATCCTGTTTACCGGTTCGCCCCCGATTTTTCCCAACCTGAAACTGCCCCTGCTCATCGAGGAAGCGGGCGGGGTGGTGGTGTCAGACGAAACCTGTTCATCCAACCGGATGCTGTACGACATGACGGCGGTCGACGAGTGGCTGGTCAACGACATGGTGGACAGCCTTGCCGACAAGTACCTCAAGCCTTGTACCTGCCCGGTATTCACACGCAACGACGACCGCCGACGTCGTCTGCTTGATCTGGTGGCGCAGTTCAACGCCGATGGCGTGGTGTATCAGGCCTTCTCCGGGTGCCAGGTCTACGAAATGGAATACCGCAGCGTGGCCGATGAATTCAACAAGGCCGGCATTCCGATGCTGTACGTCGAGACCGACTACAGCCCGGACGATCAGGGGCAGTTATCCACCCGTATCGAAGCATTTCTCGAATCTTTGAAGAACAGGAAGAAGCAGCGCGCATGAATTACTTTGCAGGCATAGATGTGGGTTCGACAGCCATCAAGGTCGCGGTCGTGGATGAGCAGGGAAAGATTGCCGGGGTGCATGTCACGGCGTCCGGTAGCCTGTTTCACAAGAACTCGACTCAAGCCCTGAACGATTTGCTGGCAAAGCTGGGATTGCAGCGTGACGACGTGCGCTATCTGATCGCGACCGGCTACGGTCGCAAGTTGTTCAAGGATGCTGACGATTCGATCAGCGAAATTACCGCCAATGCCGCTGGTGCCTTTGAAACCGGCAAGGCGTTTGGTGGCGTGCGCACGATCATCAACATCGGCGGGCAGGATTCCAAGGCAATCCGCATTGACCCGACGGGCAATGTCGAAAACTTCGCCATGAACGACAAATGTGCTGCCGGTACGGGCCGTTTTCTCGATGTGGCTGCACGCAATCTCGAACTTGATCTCGAAGAACTGGGCGATTACCACTTCAAGGGCGATAACGCGCCGCTCAACATCAACAGTACGTGCACCGTCTTTGCTGAATCCGAAATCATCGGTTTGCTGGCCAATGGCCATGGAAAACCGGAGATCATTGCCGGCATCCACTACTCCATCGCCTCGCGCACCGTACGTCTGGCCAAGCGGGTTGGGATCGAGGATCGCGTCTATTTCGATGGCGGACCGGCCTTGAACAAGGGGCTGGTTGCTGCGATTCAGGATGAACTGGGGCGCGAACTGGTGGTGCCGGAGTATCCGCAGACAACGACGGCATTCGGGGCTGCCATTCTGGCACGTAACGACTTTCTCGCCGAAGCGACGCAATGACCGATGCCGAAACCGTCGTCGGTCTGCCGATGGCGCTAGCTCTGGGTCTGGTCTATGGTCTCGGACCGTGTCTGGTCAGTTGTCTTCCTTATCTCGGCCCGGTCTTTCTCGCCCGCGATTTCAGCTGGCAGCGTTCCTGGCGGGTAGTACTGCCGTTGTCGCTCGGGCGTCTGCTCGGTTATTCCTTCTTTGGCGGGCTGGCCGGCTGGGCCGGTCAATTTGCCAAGGAAGGTTCCGCCGGCATGCCATTGCTGCATCTGGTCATCGGTGCGGCGGCCTTGATGGTTGGTCTGGCCCTTTTCTGGCAGCGCAAGCCGGCATGTACTGCGGCGCCTGCGTCTGGCGGCGCTGTTCCCATGCAGCGCATCGATTTTGGCCGCGAGCCGCGCCCGCTCCTGCCGGGAGGGCTGTTCCTGATGGGCATCGGGATGGCGCTGACGCCTTGCGCCCCACTGGGTACGGTGTTTTTTTCAGCCGCTGCTTCGGGTGATGTGCTGATCGGTCTCCTGCTCGGCCTGAGTTTTGGCCTGGGCGCTATTTTTGTTCCTTCTCTGGTCTATGGTCTGGGCGTTTCCTATTTTGGCGCGCGTCTGCGGGAACAGTTGGGGCCGTGGCGAATGCGCATTGAACGACTGAGTGCTGGTCTGTTGGTTTTGGTCGGGATGAGCCAACTCATCCGGGCGGTTTGATTTTTTGAGTGGATAACCATGAAACGATTTGTACTGCTGCCTCTTTGCCTTGCCGTTTCAGCCGCCTGGGGTGCTGACGAGAAAATGCTCAAGGCGGTTACCGTCAGTGCTGCCGGAGAAAACGATGTGGCAGAACGACGTGAATCGGCAACCCAGAAGGTTATCGTGACGCGTACCGATATCGAGAACATGGGGGCGCTGACGATCAGCGATGTCATGGGCAAGTTGCCCGGTGTCGATGCCGGTACCCCCGGTGCCGATGGTTCGATGGCGATGCGCTCGCGGGGCATGGTGCGGGATTCGGTGATGATCCTGATTGATGGCGAACGCGTCGGCGGCGGATCGCGCATGGCTCAGGCGGTGGTCGGGCGCCTGCCATCGACCGAACTGGCGCGGGTTGAAATCATGCGCGGCTCGTCGGCTGAGGTTGGCGGGAATGCGCCGCTCACCATCAATCTTGTGCTGAACAAGCCGATGTCGCGCGATTCGACGTCACTCAAGCTGGCGACAGGAGTACGGGGTGATTTGCCGCAGGTGCAGACATCCTTTTCCAAAGGGGGGGGCGACAAGACCTTCACCTGGCTGCTGCCGGTGACCCTGAACTTCCACAACATGCCGTCCCATCGTTTGAGCGGGCGCACGGACAGTACCGGCGTCAATCAGCGCGATGATGACGAGTCGGAGCGGCAGATGCGGGAATTCGTTTTCTCGCCACGACTGAGCTGGAAATCGGGGGCCGACAGCCTGACGCTTTCTCCCTCGATCTTTCGTGCGCGTGGCAGCAGCAGCGGCGATTTTTCGAGAGATGATCTCGCCCTGCCGCTCAACAGTCTGGTGCGCGATGACGACGAGAGCAGCAGTACCGGGTTCAATCGTTTCCGGGCCGATGGCGAAATTTTGCGTCAAGGGGTGAAGTATTCGGCCCGGTTGGCCTTCTCTGACGGCGAACGCAAGTCCGATACGCGCCGCGAGTCACTGACGTCGGCCGGCATTTCCTCGTTGTCGCGAGAGCATTCCCGGCGCGATGAACAGGATCTGAACAGTGCTTTCCGCATCGATTGGGCCACCGGCAGCCATGTGCTGGCAACAGCCATCGAGCAGACCGGGCACTGGCGGGAGGAAAGTCAGCGGAACAGCGGTCTTGGTGCCAGCGAAAAGCATGATGCCTGGGACCGGCAATGGAGCGCCTGGATTCAGGATGAATGGACGCCGGTGAGCAATCTGACGATTACCGGCGGGGTGCGTGGCGAAACCTTCGAGTACGCGGTCGACGGAGATAGCCAGAGCCACCATCGTCTGTTGCCTTCCGTCGCTGTACGCTGGGAGCCGGTTCAGCGCTGGGTGATGCGCTCTTCACTGGGGGCGGGTGTGAAGCCGCCGAGGCTGGATGAACTCACCAACCAGCCGGTGTTCAGTGTCAATGCGAATACTCCGATTGAACCGGACCGGCGCGGGAATCCGGATTTGCAACCGGAACGCAGTATCAATTTTGAGGCTGCGCTCGAACATTACCTGCCTGATGAGGCGGGTGTTATCGGCATCAATGCCTATTTGCGCCGCACGGAAAACTTTACCGAACGTCGGGTGATGCTTGAGGGCATCCGTTGGGTTGATCGTCCGTACAACGAAGGGCAGGCACGGCACTGGGGGGTTGAACTTGATGGCAAGTTGCGTACCGATCAGCTTGGCTGGCGCGGCGCGACCTTGCGTGCTCACCTGACCGTTCCCCGCAGCAAGGTGGATGACGAGCGCCTTGGGATCACGCGTGCAGCACGTGATACCCCGCGTTACATCCTGAGTGCCGGCTTTGACCAGACTATGGCGGAAATGAGCTTCGGCGCCTCGATGCAGTACAACGGGCGGGTTCTGACCCGCGTACCGGGCGAGCAATCCTACGAAACCCGGCGGCGTGTCGTTCTTGATGCTTATGCCCTGCAAAAATTGACGCCGGCTTTGAACCTTCGCCTCTCGCTGCAAAATATCTTCCGAGCCGATACTCGTCGTCAGTACGAAGCTTTTGCTCCGGGCAGTTCGTGGTTGTTGTCGACCGAAGAACGAATGGCCAGAACTGTTTTGCTGTCACTCGAAGGTAAATGGTGAGTCCTGGCTGATCCGGCTTCAGACAGTATTCACCGATTGCCGTGCTTCTCGCGAACCATCGCGTCCAGTGCCTCGATGACGCCGTCGCTGCCGGACTCGACACGCTCGAAGGCGCCGTGGAGTTTTTCCTGGACGGCATAGTTGGTTTCCCAACCTGCTGACAGGAGCTCCATTGCGCGATGCATGCTCTGGTGCACCGTCCGGTGCGGTTCCCCGATATCGCGGAAGCTGCGGACACCGCCGAAGATGGACTTGGTTTCGTCCTTGTCCAGCCATTTGCCGAGGCGGCATGACTGCTCGTTGACCACGACCGATTTTGCGTTATCAGAATCGAGGCCATGGCTGACGGCCAGGTAGCCGTTCTGCTTGTAGATGAAATGGTCGACCTTGGCCAGCGATGCGAAGCTGACGTCGTGAATGAAGTGAATCTGGCCAAGCGCGCTCATCGATGATTCAGCGACATTGGCAAAGCGGGCATCGAAGTCGCCGATGGTGCCTCGCGATTCCGATGCGATATCGCGCATCTCGCCGGAGTTGGAAAGCATACGCTCGGCGTCCGTTTCCAGGGTCTTCATGACGCTGGAAATTGATGTCGAGGCCTTGATCGTATCTTCGGCGAGCTTGCGCACTTCGTCGGCGACGACAGCAAAGCCGCGACCATGTTCGCCGGCGCGGGCAGCCTCGATCGCGGCGTTGAGGGCGAGCAGGTTGGTCTGGTCGGCAATGGTGGCGATCAGACTGACCGAGCGCGTGATTTCCTCACGGTGGGCGTTGAATTCGACAATTGCATGGCCAGTGTCTTCAATCTTTGCCATCAGGCGATTCATGGCGTCGGTAACATCGGTGATGGCGGCGCTGCTTTCCTGTGCAGCCGTGGCGTTGTCGGTGGACAGGCGGGTCAGCGATTCGGTGGCGGCGACGATGCCAAGCATGTCGTTCTGGATCGTGCGCATGTTTTTCAGCAGGTTTTCCTCGTTCAACTGACCAAGACGGGAAAGCAGGTTGTTGCGCATTTCCTTGTGGTAGTTGTTCATGAGGATGGTGAGCGACTGGTTGCCCTGATCCACTGCCTCACGGAAAACACCTTGCAGCCCCTGGCTGTCGATCACGTCGCTGTAGCGGTTTTCGCTGGCGGCGTTCAGTGCTTCGCGTTGTTTTCCGAAGCAGCTTTCCATCTGGTTGAGCATGGCATTGACGTTGTGGCACACATCGCCAAGCTCGTCGCGGCGCGCACTGTCCGGAATCCGCCTGCCGATGACGCCGTTTGCAATTTCCCCGGCTACGCGGGAAATGTGGTTGAGCGGATCGAGCGCGACGCGCAGTTTGTTCAGGTAATACAGGCCGCTGCCGACACCGAAGATCATCAGGCAGGCGAACCACAGCCAGTCGATCGGCAGCCAGCCATGGGTGACCATGCCGATCAGGCCGGCAATGAAGAGCAGGGTGTTGAGAAATACAACCTCGAGGATGGCGCTGGAGAGGAATGGTGAGCGTTGCATGGGGGGCTTAATGACAGAGTGCTGAAAAGGGTATCCGATTATTCCATGGAAAAGTTACAGTTGTGCTAAAGATCGCACTGCTGCCAATTATTTATCAGAACTGCTTGACTTCGATGTTCAGCGTCTGGATGCGATAGGCGATCTGGCGCGGTGTCATTCCGAGGATGCGTGCGGCCTTCGCTTGAACCCAGCCGGCTTGTTCAAGTGCAGCGATCACCCGTTCGCGTTCTGAGGTGTTGGGATCGTTGTCATCGATTGGCAAATCCGGCTCAAAATTCGGGTTGACCGCAGCACTTCTTGGCGTCGGCGGCGGTGGCGCCATGGTTGCTTGCACGGGTTTGCCCATGGGACGGTTGCGCGGACTCTGGAAACGGATCAGGTCGACATCGATCTTGCCATCTTCGGAGAGCACGGCAGCGCGCTCCAGGCAGTTTTCCAGTTCACGCACATTGCCCGGCCATTCGTGGCTGGCCAGCCGGCGTTGCGCCATGTCAGTCAGGCTGAGCTTGCGCTTTTGTTCGTTGCCGATCTTGCCGAGCAGGTGGCGGGCGATTTCGGGGATGTCCTCGATGCGCTCGCGCAGTGGCGGCAGGAAGAGCGGCATGACGTTCAGGCGGTAGAACAGATCCTCGCGGAAATCGCCCATGTCGACGGCGGTTTCAAGGTCGCGGTGGGTCGCGGCAATGATGCGTACGTCGACCTTGATGGTCTTGCTGCCACCGACCCGCTCGAATTCGCCTTCCTGCAGGATGCGCAGGAGCTTGGCCTGAAAGGCTGCCGAGACTTCGCCGATTTCGTCGAGGAAGAGGGTGCCGCCGTGGGCTTGTTCAAAGCGCCCCTTGCGTGATTCGACCGCACCGGTGAAGGCGCCGCGCTCATGGCCGAACAGTTCGGATTCAAGCAGGTTTTCCGGCAGTGCGGCACAGTTCAGCTTGACCAGTGCATTGCGGGCGCGTGGCGAGTTGTAGTGGATGGCGTTGGCGATCAGTTCCTTCCCTGTGCCTGTTTCGCCGCGGATGAGCACGGTGGTGTTCCATTTGGCGACCAGACGAGCCTGGTCGAACACCCGGCGCATGACCGCAGAACGCCCGACCATGCTGTCAAAACCGAACTGGTGACGAACGGTGCGGCGCAGCAAGTCGCGCTCTTCGAGCAAGCTGGATTTTTCCTGGGCAACCTCGAGCGACAGGCGCAGGCTCTGGCCGATCAGGTTGGCGACCATTTCGACGAACTGGGCGCGTTCCTCAAGCAGGCCGTCTTCCGGCATTTCGGGCTGAACGGCGAGCACGCCCTGGAGATTGCCGCCAACCTTGATCGGTACGGCGATGAAAGGCAATTCCGGCTGATAGACGCCCTGGCGATTGAGGAAGTGAGGATCATCAGCAGCGCGCGCCAGCTTGATGGTGCGCGGTTTTTCCAGCACCAGTCCGATGATGCCTTCCCCGGGGGCGTACTGCATGTCGGTAACGTTGGAGCCATCCGGCTTGTAAAGCGTGTGGGCAGTGAGATTGCCGGTTTCGGGGTCGACGACAGCGATCAGGCCGTGCGTCAGGCCTGCCTCGTCGTGCAGGACGCGCAATACATCGCGCAGGGTTTCGTTGAAAGCCAGCGAGCGGCTGAGCACCCGGCTCACGGCGTAGAGGGCCGCGAGCAGGAGAATGTTCAGTTCGTGCGTCCGGCAGTAGCCACCAGGAGGCGGACACTCGGCGCTGGCATCGTGGATGTGGTGATGGTTGTGCATGCTGTTCTCGTCGATTTTTAGATTGGGTCGCCGTCAAGACGGAATTCGACGATGGCCGCACAACCACCGCTCGCACTTTCGGTCAGGTCGATGATGCCGCCGTGGTCGGCAACCACCTGCTGCACGCGTGACAGGCCCGTGCCAATATGCCGGCCGCTGCCATTCTTGGCCGTGAAAAAAGGTTCGAAGGCCTTGTGGCGCCATTCTTCGGGTATGCCTGGGCCGCTGTCGATCACGGAAACGACGATGCAGTCGTGATCTACCTCACTGGTCAGGCTCAGTTCACGCCGTTTCCAGCCCTTGATGTTCATGGCCTCAATGGCGTTGTCGACCAGTGCCTTGAAGAGCATGCGCAGTTGCAGGGGGCGCCCGTGAATCGAGGGAAGTGTGGCGGCGGGTTGCCAGTCCACCATGATGCCGGCGCCCAGCAGGCGGGGTGTGCTGACCTCAAGCACATCGCGCAGGATCTCGTTCATGTTCACACTGACCACGATTTCCCGCGGGCTTTGCGGTATGACCTGGCGCAGCAGTTCCATATGTTCGCGACTGGCGGCCAGTGCCTGATGCAGCGCTTCCGCCGCTGCCGGGTCGCGGCGCTGAAGCAGGTTGGCGGCGGAGTTCATGACGTTCATCGGCTCTTCCAGGCGGAAAATTGCCGCCGAAAGCCCTTCGCGGATCGCCGCGGTGCGTTCCTCCTCAGCCAGCACCGCTTGCAGGGCAGCGCCGCGAGCCCGTTCCTGTTCGTCGCGCAGGCTGGTGATGTCGGACATGACGAGCAGCAGGCCGGCTTGGCCTGCTGCACAGAAATAGCTGTCTACACAGTCGCTCTGGATGTCGGTGACCGAAGCGCTGACCGAAAGCCAGCGCGCCCGCCCGGCGGAACGATCGATGCGCGCCTCGCGATTGACGAAGGTGCATTTCTCCGGCGCCTTGTCGAGTGTCTCGCGCCATGCCGGCAGCAGCGTGTCGAGCAGCATGTGCGCCGGTTCCTTGACCCGAAGATCGCTGACCAGCTTCTTGTATTCCTGATTGTCGAGAATGATGCGTCCGGTCGGGTCGAGCAGCGCAAAGGCAATCGGCGCCGCGTCGATGACCGATTCGATAAGCAGCTTCTGGTTGCGCACGACCCTTTCGAGGCGGTGCAGCTCGGTGATGTCGCGATGCATGCCGAGGTAATGCGTGGTTGTGCCCGCGGCGTCTACCACGGGCGAGATGCTCAGTTCAGCGAGATAGACACCACCGTCCTTGCGCTGGTTGAGCAGTCGTCCCGACCATGGGCGCTGCGCCTTCAGTTCGTTCCACATGGCCTGATAGGTTTCAGGCGACGTGGTGTGGTTGGACAGTACGGCTTCGTTCTTGCCGATGATTTCTTCCGGGCTGAACCCGGTTACGCGGCTGAAGGTTTCGTTGGCGTAAAGAATGTTGGCCTTCGGGTCGGTGATCGAAATCGCCAGGTCAGCCTGATCGACGGCCTGTCGATAGGCTTCGGTCGGCAACGCCGAATCCGGTGCGGTTCCGGGGCGGGGCTGGGCAAGCGGAGTGGCCGGCATGAAATGCTCCTCAATGAATTTGCCTGATGCTTAGCAGGTTTCATGCCGTGTTGTTCGTGGGCCTCCATTTCCCTGCTGCCAGCGGCTTTCGGTGCAAATGCGACGAAATGTCTGTTGCGTTTGCGACAAAACTATTCCAATAAACGCACCAAATTGGTGCATTCGCCCCGCAAAGGCGCATTGGTGCGGGATTTCCTCGAATTTGCTGATCTTGGCACGTCTTATGCAGAGGGGAGGGCGGGATTAACGAACCTCTCAAATCATGAGCGAAATACTGCTACTGCTGCTGTCCACCGCGCTGGTCAATAACGTCGTGTTGATCAAGTTCCTCGGTCTGTGTCCGGTGATGGGGGTGTCTAAGAGCGTGGATAGCGCGCTCGGCATGGGCTTGGCGACGACCTTTGTCATCACGCTGGCGGCCGGCGCGTCCTGGATGCTCGATAACTGGCTGTTGCAGCCACTGGGCCTGGGTTACCTGCGCATTCTCTCCTTCATCCTGGTTATTGCCTCGGTAGTGCAATTCACCGAGATGTTCATCAAAAAGAGCAGTCCTGGTCTCTACCAGTCGCTCGGCATCTATCTGCCGTTGATTACCACCAACTGCGCTGTGCTGGGTGTGGCGCTGCTCAACGTCGAGCAGAAGTTCAGCCTCTTCAAGAGCCTGCTCTACGGCTTCGGTTCGGCGCTGGGCTTCACCATCGTGCTGCTCATCTTTGCCGGCTTGCGCGAACGGGTTGCCCTGGCTCGCGTACCTGCCGCCTTTGCCGGCGCACCTATCGCCTTCGTCACCATCAGCCTGCTTGCCCTGGCCTTCATGGGCTTCTCGGGTCTGAGCGTCTAAGGGAGAAAATCGTGATTGCTGCCATTCTCAGTCTGACCCTACTCGGTGCCGCGCTCGGCATCGTGCTTGGAGTCGCCAATAAGTTTCTCCAGGTTGAAGGCAACCCGATTGTCGATGAACTGACCGCCCTGATGCCGGGTTCAAACTGCGGGCAATGCGGCTTTCCCGGCTGTTCGGGTGCCGCCGCCGCGATTGCCGATGGCTCGGCCTCGCCTACCTGCTGTCCGCCGGGCGGCAAGGCGCTGGCTACGGCCATCGCTGCCAAACTGGGTATCACGGTGGATCTTTCCGGGGTGTCCGATGACGGCCCGAAAATCGCCGTGGTCGCCGAAGAACTCTGCATCGGCTGTTGCCGGTGCAGCAAGGTCTGCCCGACCGACGCCATTCTCGGTGCCGCCAAGCAGATTCACAACGTGCTGCGCGAAGCCTGCACCGGCTGCAGTAGCTGTATCGAAAAATGTCCGACCGAGGCGCTGATCATGCGCCCCGTGCCGGTCACCCTGCAACATTGGGTCATGCCCAAACCTTCGGTTGCGTGAGAACACCATGGGATTCATGAACTTCTTCAAGCATTTTCTCGGCGATGACTGGGGCGTCCACCCGGATGACCACAAGCGCCCGGCGGCAGATGCCTCAGCTCGCAAGTTGCCGATCCCGCCCCGTGTGCATCTGATGCTTTCGCAGCACGTAGGAGCGCCGTCACGCCCGATCGTGCTGGTTGGCCAAAAGGTGAAAAAGGGCGAACTGATTGCAGCGGCGCAGGGCAATATTTCCGCACCGCTGCACGCATCCACCTCGGGCACCATCAGCGCGATCGGGGAAATTACCGCACCGCACGCTTCGGGCCTGTCGGGGATGGCTATTTCCATCGATGCAGACGGTGACGATACCTGGATCGAAACCGAGGTGGTTGCTGATCCATTCGCCCTCTCGCCCGAAGCGATCGCCAGCAAGGTCGCCGCCGCAGGGGTGGTCGGTCTGGGCGGTGCAACTTTCCCGTCCTCGGTCAAGCTCAATCTGGGCCGGCGCTCGAAAATAGATACGCTGATCATGAATGGCAGCGAGTGCGAGCCTTACCTGTCCTGCGACGATCGGCTGATGCGTGATCGTGCTGTCGAGATCGTGACCGGCATTCGCCTCATGCTGATCTCGACCGGTGCCGCTCAGGCCAAGGTCGGGATCGAAGACAACAAGCCGGAAGCCATCGCCGCCATGCGCGCAGCCGCGGCGCGGTTCGACAATATCGGCATCTTCCCGGTGCCTGCCCGCTATCCGATGGGCTCCGACCGCCAGTTGATCGTGGAGCTGACCGGTCGTGAAGTGCCTTCAGACGCGCGTGCTGCCGACGTTGGCGTCATCGTGCACAACGTCGGTACTGCTTATGCCGTCCAGCAGGCTGTCTGCCTGGGTCGTCCGCTGGTCAGCCGGCTGATGACCCTGAACGGTGGGGCGGCCATCGCCCCGGGTAATTACGAAGTTCCGCTCGGTACGCTGGTCAGCGATCTGGTTGCCTTTACGGGCGGGGTTAAGGGTGAGGTTGCCAAACTGGTCATGGGCGGCCCGATGATGGGTAATGTCCTGCCGCACATGCGGGTACCAGTCATCAAGGGAACCAGCGGCATCCTGCTGCTCGATGCCGGTGAAGTGGCCGATGCCGAACCGGAGAACTGCATTCGTTGCGGCAGTTGCGTCAAAGCCTGTCCGATGGGGCTGTTGCCGCTCGAGATGGGCGCCCGAATCCGCAATGACGACATGGACGGAGCGGCCGACCTCGGGCTGGCCGACTGTATCGCCTGCGGTTGCTGCGCCTACGTCTGTCCGTCGCACATCCCGCTGGTTCAGTACTTCTACCATGCCAAGGGCGACCTCTATGCCCGCCAGCGTAACCAGCTTCGTACCGAGGCAACGAAGAAAATGGCCTTGCAGCGTCAGGAGCGACTGGCCCGTGAGGCTCGGGAAAAGGTTGAAGCTGCCGCCAAACGCAAGGCCGAACGGGCCGCGCAGCAGGCCGCTGCTGCTGCCGCTGAAGCTGCCAAACAAGGGGAATCCGCATGAACACCTCGATATTGACTGCGCCGGCGATTGCTTCGCCCCACGCACACGGTGGCAACTCCGTCAGCCGGACAATGTTCCGCGTGCAAATGGCCCTGGTGCCGGCGACGCTCTACGGTTTCTGGCTGTTTGGCTGGCCGTCGTTTTTCCTGTGGCTGCTGACCGTTCTTTCCTGTCTCGGCTTCGAGGCCATGTCGCTCAAACTGATGGGGCGCACGCGCATCAAGGCTTCGCTGTTCGACGGCTCGGCACTGCTCACTGGTTGGCTGCTGGCCTTGACGCTGCCGCCCTGGGCGCCCTGGTGGGTTGCGGTGGTCGGTGGATTCATCGCCATCGTGATCGGCAAGCAGGTGTTCGGCGGGGTTGGGCAGAACGTCTTCAATCCGGCGATGGTCGCCCGCGTTGCCTTGCTGGTTTCGTTTCCGGTGCCGCTGACCCAGTGGGTTTGGCCGTTGCCGATGGCTTCGGTGGGGGCGCCCGATTTTATCGACGGTTTGCGTATTTTTCTGACCAGCCTGCCGCAGCCGGATGCAATGGCCAGCGCCTCGCTGCTCGGTTTTTCCAAGACCGAGATGTCGCGCGGCATTGACCTGCTCCACTCCCTGGCGGGTGAGCATGCTCCGGCACTATCGTGGATCGGCATGCGTTCCGGCAGCTTTGGCGAATCGGCTTCGTTGCTGATTCTGTCCGGCGGTGTCTACATGCTGGCGGCACGGATCATTACCTGGCACATCCCGGTTGCTGTGCTGGCGGGACTGACCATTCCCGCGGCCATCGGGCACAACATCGATCCGGCGCATTACCTCAGCGTTTCCGCACACCTGTTGTCCGGGGCGGCTCTCCTCGGCGCCTTCTTCATCGCCACCGATTACGTCACTTCGCCGAACACCGCAGCGGGGCAGATCATCTTCGGTTTGGGTGTCGGCTTCCTGACCTGGGTTATCCGTACCTGGGGCGGCTATCCGGAAGGGATGGCCTTCGCGGTGTTGCTGATGAATGCCCTGACGCCTGTGATTGATCGCTTCATCAAGCCGCGCATTCTCGGTCGTGATCGCAAGGGGAAGCCGCTGGATATCCCGGAAAAGGAAGGAGCCTGAGATGAATTTCGAATCGTTCCGCGAAAAAATAGGGTACCAGCCGATTTTGCTCGGCACCTTCGCACTGCTGGCCAGCGGGGCTCTTGCCTGGTCTTCCAGCGCCACGAGCAGCGCGATTGCCGCTGCAGAAGCCAAGGATCTGCGTGACTCCCTTTCGGAAGTGTTGCCTGTGGGTTATGCCGACAACGATCTTCTCAACGACAAACTCGAGATCGATCGCAACGGCAAGCCGGTGACCATCTACCGTGCCCGGCAGAGCGGAGTTGTCAAAGCAGCGGTTTTCAAGGTGGCAGAGCGCGGTTACGCGGCAGACATCCAGATACTGATGGCGGTCGACGCTGAGGGAAAAACGCTTGGCGTCCGCGTCCTCAAGCACGCCGAAACGCCGGGCTTGGGCGACAAGATTGAAATCAAGAAGGATGCCTGGATCAAGAGCTTCGACGGCAAATCTCTGGACAACCCTCCGGCTGAAAAATGGGGCGTCAAGAAGGATGGCGGCGTTTTTGACCAGTTTGCCGGCGCCACCATCACACCGCGTGCTGTCGTAAAGGCGGTCAAGGGTGGTCTGGATTTCTACACCGAACACCGCAAGGAAATCATGGGAGAAAAGTCATGACAGAGGCGCTGAACGAAGTTTCCTCAGGGGACGAGCCGAAAGCGGCTGCCTCCGGGGAGAGCTACGGCAAGATCATGAAGGACGGGCTGTGGGAGCAAAACGTCGTTTTCTCGCAGTTGCTCGCCATGTGTCCTGTCATGGCCGTGACGACCAGTGGTACCAACGGCTTGGGCATGGGGCTGGCTACCACGGCCGTGCTGGTGGTTTCCAATATTCTGGTCTCGATGATTCGCCATACGGTGAGCTCGCAGGTACGGATTCCGGTCTTCGTGGTGCTGATCGCGACCCTGGTGACCGTCGTCGATATGGTGATGAATGCCTGGATGCACGAGTTGTACAAGGTGCTGGGCCTGTTCATCGCGCTGATCGTGGTTAATTGCGCCATTCTCGGCCGGGCGGAGGCCTTTGCTGTCAAGTCGGGGGTGCTTGCCTCGGCAGTCGATGGCGTTGCCATGGGGCTTGGTTTTACTGGCGCATTGACTGCAATTGGTCTGGTTCGGGAGTTTTTGGGTAGCGGAACGCTGTTTGCGCAGGCATCCAACCTGCTCGGACCATCATTTGCTTTCCTTGAAATGAAATTGCCGGGATATGGCGGTGCATTGCTCATGATCCTGCCACCCGGTGGTTTCGCAGTGTTGGGCTTCATGCTGGCCGGCAAACGGGTACTGGAAAACCGTATGGCGGCCCGCAGCAAGGAAGGGGCGGGTTGTGCAGAACCCGCCGCCGCTTAGGGAGAAGAAACATGCAGATTGGTGTTGCCTATTCCGAGCCAGGTCAGCAGATCTGGCTGAATATCGAAGTTCCCGAGACATCGACGGTTAACGAGGCCATCGAACGCTCGGGCATTCTCAAACAGTTTCCCCAAATTGATCTGGCCGCTCAGAAGGTTGGCGTGTTTGGCCGTCTGGTCAAACTCGACAGTGCCTTGAAGCCGGGCGACCGTGTCGAGATTTACCGGGGAATCATTGCCGACCCTGAAACCGTCCCGCGTCGGGATACGAACGAAGAAGACTAAATCAATATGTCACTCACCATAGGTGTGGCACGCGAACGCGTGCCAGGAGAACATCGCACCGCCATCGTGCCGGAAACAAGCAAGAAGTTTCAGGCGCTGGGGGCAAAATTTCAGCTCGAGAAAGATGTCGCGCTGGACAGTCATTTCATGGATTCCGGCTTTGAAGGGGCGAGTTTTTCTTCATCCCTGACAGAAGCCTACGCCAACGCCACACTGATTCTGCGTGTGACACCGCCGTCGATGGAAG
>CAZOWA010000012.1:0-87257 GCA_964583695.1 uncultured Dechloromonas sp. | reverse complement strand
CCGGCTACATGGCGCGCGCCGCCTTCGTCATGGACCGCTTCATGCGCTGGGTCGGCCTGCCCGGCAAATCGTTCGTGCCGCTGATCGTCGGCTTCGGCTGCAACGTGCCGGCAATCATGGCGACGCGCACCCTGGAACACCGTCGCGACCGCCTGATGACCATTGCCATGGCGCCCTTCATGTCCTGCGGCGCCCGGTTGCCGGTCTACGTCCTGTTCGGCGCCGCCTTCTTCCCGGAAAACGCGCAGAACGTCGTCTTCGCGCTCTACCTGATCGGCATCGCACTCGCCGTTTTGACCGGCCTGATGCTCAAGAACTCGCTGCTCAAGGGCGAAGCAACGCCCTTCATCATGGAACTGCCGCCTTATCACCTGCCGACGCTCAAGGGCGTGCTGCTCGCCACCTGGGCACGTCTGAGCAGCTTCATCGTCAATGCCGGGCGCGTCATTGTGCCGATGGTCCTGGTGCTCAACTTCCTCAACGCCGTGGGTACGGATGGCAGTTTCGGCAATGAAGACAGCGACAAATCCATGCTCGCCGCCGTCGGCCGCAGCATCACTCCGGCCTTCTCGCCGCTGGGCATGACCGAAGAAAACTGGCCTGCCGCCGTCGGCATCTTCACGGGCGTTCTCGCCAAGGAAGCCGTCGTCGGCACGCTCGACGCCGCCTACAAGGCGCTGGCCGAAAGCGATGCTGCCGCAGCCGGCGAAGCACCCAAAGCCGAAGAAGCCTTTGATCTCGGCAACAAGCTCGCGGAAGCCTTCGCCACCATCCCGACCAACCTGGGTGACGCCATGGGCAAGTGGGCCGACCCCGCCGGGCTGGCCGTGGGTGACATCAGCGACCTCGATGCCGCCGCCGAAGCGCAGCAAGTGTCCAGCGCCACCTTCGGCGCCATGACGGCACGCTTCGATGGCACCGCCGGCGCCTTTGCCTACCTGCTTTTCATCCTGCTCTATTTCCCCTGCACGGCAGCGATCGCTGCGGTGTATCAGGAAAGCGGCGCCCGCTGGACGATTTTCGTCGCCGGCTGGACGACCGGACTGGCCTACGGCACGGCCACGCTTTATTACCAGATCGCCACTTATGCGGCCCATCCCGCCACTTCAATGGGCTGGATCGCCGCTACCGCCGTCGCATTTACCGGTTTCTTCCTTACCCTTCGCTACTTCGGGCAAAAAGAAGACCTGGCGGCGCTGGCCGTACCGCAAAATTCCTGAGGTCATGATGATCATCAGCCGCCTTGAAGACTATCTCCGCGAACACCGCCGCGTCGCACTCAGCGACATGGCGATTGCCCTGAGTGCCGAAGCGGACGCCCTGCGCCACATGCTCGGCATGCTCGAACGCAAGGGACGCGTCAGCCGCCTGCCCTCCGGAACGCCCTGTGGCGGCGGCTGCACCAAATGCCACCCGACCACGGTCGAACTGTATGAATGGCGAGGGACGCAGGCATAGGGCCGGTGCAGCAAGCCCGCTGCGCCGATGCTGCGGTCAACGCGAAAAATCGGGCTTTTTTGCCATGTTGCAGTGCATCGTAGACCTTGGGCGATTGCGATGTGACAGCGTAAAATCGGGCGCATGAACGCTTCCTCCGCCCACGCCATCCTGCTTGTCGGCCATCCGAATGTCGGCAAGTCCGTCCTTTTCCATCGCCTGACCGGCGCTTACGTCAATGTTTCGAACTACCCCGGCACGACGGTAGAGGTGACCCGTGCCAGCGCCCGTTTCGACAGCCAGACCGAATTGCTCGACACGCCCGGCGTGCTTGCGCTGCCTTCGCGCAGCGATGATGAACGGGCGACGGTTCGGGCGCTGCTCAACGAGCCTTGCCGCAGCCTGATTCAGGTTGGCGATGCGAAGAATCTGCGGCGCACCCTGACGCTGACAGCACTGCTTGCGGAACTGGGCGCTCCCATGGTGCTGGCCCTGAACATGCATGACGAGGCGACGGCGCGCGGTGTGACCGTCGATGTCGCCGCGCTTGGCGAGGAGCTGGCGATCCCTGTTCTGGCGACGGTGGCGACGGGTGGCGAGGGCATCGGCGAGTTGACCGGCAGCCTGAGCCGGGCATCGGTCGCCGATCATCTGCTGCGCTACGACCCGGAGCTGGAGGGCGACATTGAGGTGATGGCCGAGGCCATTACGGAAATTGCCCCGCACCCGGTGCTTGCCGCACGCGGGCTGGCGATTCTTTATCTTGGCAATGACGACGAGGTTGAGCACTGGCTGCACGAGCGCGCCGGCGAGCGCAGTGCCCGCCTGGAAGGCCTGCGTCAGGAGGCGCGGGCGCGGGCCGATGGCGATCTGCCTACGCTGCTTTCGCGCGAGCGCACTGCTGCGGCGGATGCACTGGCGACGGCAGTGACGCGCCGCGCCATGAAGAGCAGCCCGTTGCTGTCGCAGCGCATCGGCCAGGCGGTGGTGCACCCGGTGTGGGGCTTGCCTATCCTGCTTGGCGTGCTTTATCTGGTTTATCAGTTTGTCGGCGTGTTTGGCGCCACCACACTGGTTGGCCTGTTCGAAAAGGGTTTGTTTGAAGGCGTGCTCAACCCGGCCTTCAAGTCGCTGGTGGAAGGCAGTTTCGGCGAGAGCTGGGTGAGCGACATGCTGGTCGGCCAGTACGGCTTGTGGTCGATGGGCATGACTTATGCGCTGGCGCTGATCCTGCCCATTGTTACCACCTTTTTCATCGCCTTCGGCGTGCTTGAGGATTCCGGCTATCTGCCGCGCCTGACGGTCATCGCCAACCGCCTGTTCGCCATGATCGGCCTCAACGGCCGGGCCGTGCTGCCGATGGTGCTCGGGCTGGGCTGCGTGACGATGGCGACGCTGACCACGCGCATCCTGCATTCGCCGCGCGAGCGCGCAATCACCATTTTCCTGCTGGCCCTCGCCATTCCCTGCTCGGCGCAACTCGGTGTCGTGCTCGGCATGCTCAGTGGTTTTTCCTTCAGCGCCGTGCTGATCTGGGCGCTGGCACTGGTCGGCGTGCTGATGCTGTCCGGCCTGCTTGCGGCAAAGCTGATTCCGGGGCGCCGCATTCCGCTGGTCACCGAGCTGCCGCCCATGCGCCTGCCGATCGCCGGCAACGTGCTCAAGAAAACGGGCGGACGGCTCAAGTGGTATCTGATCGAGGTCATCCCGCTTTTTCTGGTCGGCACCTTGCTGATGTTTTCGCTGGATCGCTTCGGTGTTTTGCCCGCCATCATCGAGGCCGGCGAACCGCTGGTGACCGGCTGGCTGGGCCTGCCCAAGGAAGCTTCGGCGGCTTTCGTGATGGGCTTCCTGCGCCGTGACTTCGGCGCCACCGGCCTGTTCGCCATGGCGCACCAGCTTTCGCCAATTCAGGCCGTGGTCGGCATGATCACCATCACCCTCTTCATCCCCTGCTTCGCCAGCCTGATGATGATGGTCAAGGAACAGGGCCTGCGCGTTGCCGCGACCATGGTCGCCATCATCGTGCCCTTCGCCTTCTTCGTCGGCGGTCTTTTCAACTTCGCCCTGCGCGCCCTCTGGTAAGCCGATCATGAGCCCCCAACACGATGCCCGCCTCCCGCTGGCCTTCATCACGCCCGGCAGCGAAGTCCGCCTGGCCGCGCTCGGTCAGGAAATTGACCCGCTCCAGCGCGAGCAGCTCACCGCCTACGGCCTGGCCGAAAACCGGACGCTTCGCGTCCTGCAACAAAAACCGATGACCGTCATTCTTGCCGACGAGGTGGAACTTGCGCTCGAACACACGGTCGCAAGACACATCTGGGTGATCCACTAGACAGCGGCGCCCGGAATCCATCCCCAAGGAAAAATCAATGTCCGGAAAAATCACCCGCGTGCTGCTCGGCAGCCTGATCGGCTTTGCCGCCTGCACCACCTTTGCCGCTGAAACACTGAAGGCCGGCGATCCGCTGCCAACGCTGGCGCTTACCGACCAGCACGAAAAACCGGCGCCGATCAGCCCCGATACCCGCCACCTCATCTTTGCCGCCGAAAAAGGCGCGTCAGAAATGGTCACCACCCTGCTCGACAGCAAGGGCGCAGCCTGGCTCAAACAGACCGGCGGCGTCTATCTCGCCGACATCCATGCCATGCCCGGCCTGGTCAGTCGCATGTTCGCGCTGCCCAAGCTGCGCGAGAAACCCTACCCGATCGTGCTCGGCCGCAACGAGCCCGACCTGGCCATGATTCCCCACAAGAAAGATTGCGTCACCCTGATCGCCGTTCAGGATGGCAAGCTGGGCGAAGTGCGCTACGCCTGCACCAGCGATGAACTGAAGGCCGGCGTACCGAAATAATCGATTGCCACGGTCAACCGGAAAAATCGCCAAATTTTGGCAAGCAAAAACCGGCGTTTTTTCGGGTCGACCGCAGCATCGCCCATCATTGGCATTGTCAATCACCCGTTGCGCTGCAGGCTGCTCCGAAAACCTACCCGAAATCAGCGATACCCTACGCGATCCAGCAATTTCTGTGCTGCCGGCAACTGCCTGGCAACATTCAGCAACGAAGTGGTATCGGGCTTGAAGCTCCCCAGCTCGGCCAGTTCGGCATTACTCACTTTTACCGTGGGCACCGCCGGCCATTCATTGTTTCCATTGGCGAAGTAGCGCTGGGCCTCGTCGCTGGCCAGATATTCGAGAAAGCGCACGGCGGCCTCACGATGCCGGGTCGTCTTGACCATGCCGCCTCCCGAAATGTTGATGTGGGCGCCATAACTTGCCTGATTTGGCCAGACCACGCCGATGCGCCTGACCAGATTACGCTCCTCGACACGATCCGAAGCCATCATCCGGGCCAGGTAATAGCTGTTGGATACGGCCAGTGCGCACTCGCCACTGGCCACTGACTTGATCTGGTCGATGTCTCCCCCGCGAGGCGTCCGCGCCAGATTGGCGACCAGCCCCTGCGCCCAGCTCTCAGTGGCCGCTTCGCCGCGATGGGCAATTTGCGATGCCACCAGGGTCAGGTTGTAGACGTGCCCACCGGGCGTGCTGCAGTACATCCCCTTGAATTTCGGGTCGGCCAGTGATTCGTAGGTTGGTACGTCTTCGGCTTTCAGTTTTCGCCTGTTGAAGATGATCATGCGCGCTCTGGTCGAGAAGGCGAACCAGGTTTCCGAGCGCAGGTGAGCGGGAATGCGCGCTTCCAGCACGGGGGAACGAAGTGGTGCCAGAATCCCCCACGCATCTGCAACCGCGAGGCTGGCCGCATCAACGGAGATGAAGACATCAGCCGGACTGTTCGCGCCTTCGTTGCGTATCCGTTCGATCAGTTCATGCGCTTTTCCTTCGATCCGGTTGATCCGGATGCCGGTCTGCCGCGTAAAGTTTTCGTAGAGTGCTTCGTCGGCCTGATAGTGGCGTGCGGAATAGAGATTGAGGGTCTGCTCTTGCGCCTGCAGCACGCCGGCACCCCAAAGCAGAAAAATCGGCCAAAGTCGTCGGGACATCTGCCTTTTCTCCTTCAGGGATTCGCCCACTGACGCAGCAGGTTGTGATAAACCGCGGTCAGCTTCAGAAGCCGGGCATCGTCGGCCGCAACAACGCCGGTCATGCCTTGTATGGCCTGATCGAGATCGAACAGCAGGGTGCGCGAGCTATCGTTTTGAACCATGCTCTGTATCCACATGAACGACGCAATACGGGCACCTTCCGTCACCGGCGTGACCCGATGCAGGCTGCTGGACGGGTAGAGCACCATGTCACCTGCCGCGAGCTTGGCCGACTGAATGCCGAACGGCCCTTCGATTTCAAGTTCGCCTCCCTCGTATTCGTCAGGCTCAGCCAGGAAGAGCGTGGCCGAAAGATCGCTGCGCACGGAAATCGACGTACCGGGCACCTGCATCACCGCACTATCGACATGCGCACCATACGTCCCGCCATTTGCGTAACGATTGAATTTCGGCGGATAGATGCGGCTCGGCAATGCTGCCGATATGAACAGGGGATTCGCACCGAGCTTTCTCAGAATACGATTGCCGAGTTCGACTGCAAGCGGCGAACCATCCGCCAGTTGCTGGTTACGCTTGACCGCCCGGGCCAGGGTTCCGGCCGTTTTCAGCCCATCTTCCCAGGGAGCGGGATCGAGCAGATCGCGAAACTCCCTGACTTCGTCCTTGCTCAGTACACCCTCGATCGGAATCAACATCGTGCTTACCTCCAGTTTTCCCTGAAAATCATGGCCGGATCAATATCGGCCAGCGTGGCACACCCCGCCTGCGCCATACACAACTCAAGCTCCTCGCGCAGCAGGCGGAGCATGTGGGCAACGCCCAGCGCCCCGGCCACCGCCAGCGCATAAATCTGCAAACGTCCGACCAGCACGGCATTGGCGCCGAGGGCCAAAGCCTTGAACACGTCGCCCCCCGAGCGAATGCCGCTGTCGAGCAGCAACGGATGGTCGGCGCCCACCGCAGCGCGGATGGCTGGCAACGCGGAAAGACTGGCCGGTGCGCCATCCAGCGAACGGCCACCATGATTCGAGACGATCATGCCGGCCACACCTCGTGCCTTCAGTTCCCGGGCATCCTCCGGATGCAAGACCCCTTTCACCACAACCGGCAAACGGGTCTGGCTGATCAGCCAGTCGAGATCGGCCCAGCCCGGCGCCTGCGCCATCACCCCCTGGAAAATGCGGCTTTCACCGCGCGCGACTGAACGCACGACCGGAGCGGGGTAATCCTTCACGCTCGCTGCAATGACTGAATCAGGCATGACAAAACCGGCACGCCTAGCCCCCAGGCCAGGCGCCTTGATCGTCGTATCGAGCGTCACGACAAGCACCTGATAGCCGGCATCTTCTGCGCGTCTGACCAGGTCGAGCGTGTGCTCGCGTTCAACCTGAAAATACAGTTGAAACCAGCGCTCAACCCCGGCGTGCGACGCCACGTCTTCAAGGCTGTGCCCGGCCAGGGTACTCAGTACAAAACCACTGTCGGTGGCTGCGGCACCCCGCGCAACGGCAATCTCTCCCTGCGGATGCGCCAGGGTCTGGTAGGCCAGCGGCGCCACCATGACCGGGTGCGCCAAACGGCGTCCGAACAGTTCCACTGCCGTGTTTCCCTGCTCCAGATTGCGCAGCAGGCGCGGCCAGATAGCCACGTCGTCGAAAGCTTCGAGATTGGCGCGGACAGTCCTGTCCTTGCCACACCCGCCGGCAATGTAGGCGTAGCGATCCGGGGAAAGGAAATGCTCGGCCAGCCACTCGTAATCCTGGGCACAACATACCTCGGCAGGGATGCTGTTCATCGGGGGACGTTCATTCATCTTGGGTCGAGGGCGAATCGAACCGATCCGCCCACAAATTCCGGGAGCGTTTAAAAATCGTAGTTCAGGGTCAGCCGCACGTTGCGGGCATCACCCTTGTACAAAAAGGAACCTGAACGGTAGCCGGCGAGGTAGTAGTCCTTGTCTGCGACATTCCCCACGTTCAAACGAAGTTTGGCGGCCTTGTTCAAACGATAGTCGGCAAACAGATCCCATACCGTATATGCGGGAATCGGCTGCGTGTATTGACCTGCTGCGTTGTAGCCCGCAGCGGTGTCCGGCTCACCCGCATAACGTATGCTTTCGTACTTGACCGCCGTACCCAGTGCGAACACTGGCGTCAGTTGATAACGCAGCTGGGCTGAAGCCGATTTGTCTGCAAAGTTGCTGAGGCGCTTGCCTTTGTGATTCGGGTTGGCCGACTTGGTCACTTCGGAATCCATGAAGGTCACGCCGGCGTACGCACTAAGCTTTTCAGTGAGATTTCCCGACAGGCCGAATTCAACGCCGCGCACACGGTTGGCCGCACTGTTGAAGGTTCCAGTGGAGGTGTAGCCACTGGCTTCCATGACGTCCGATTTCACGATGTTGAACAGCGCAGCGGTCGCCAGCAGTTTGCCGCCCAGCAGATTCCATTTGGTTCCCAGTTCGACGTTGCGCGTTGTTTCCGGCTTGGCTCCTGCGGCGTTGCCATTCAGCGTAATCATCCCGCCGTAACCACCGCTCGTCCCGACATCGGATTCGCCGCCATTGAGATCCTTAGCCGAGGAATAGGTGAGATAGACATTGGCATGCGGCAGGAATTTGTAAGTCACCCCAAGGTGACCGTTCCACATGCCTTCGCCATAATCGAAATCGCCCGTCTGAACGCCCGTGAGATAGTTTTGCGTCTTCAGGAAAATTCTCGTCTTGTCGTATCTCAAGCCACCAAACACCGTCCATGTGTCATTGAGATCGATCGTATCCATGACATAGCCCGATACCGTCTTCGCCCGCCAATCCTGATCCCACGCACCCTTCCAGTAATTGCGCGTCACCGCTCCATCGACATTGGCGAAACTCACGTTAGTGGCGGTACTTCCTGCCCCGAAACGGTAGCGGCCATTGACGACCTTATGATCGGTATATTCCACCCCGAAAATGAACTCGTGCTTCATGCCGCCCAGATTGGCATTGACGAACAGATTGGTCTGGTTGGCGAAATAATCGACATCCTGCCAACCATCGTGCACCGACAAACGGAGCGCGCTATCACTCACATAACTGGCGCCTGTCGCCACATAGGCGTTCTCTGAACTGCCCCAGCGCGTTGCATTGGTGATGCGCACGTTGTCGTTGAAGCGATACTTCATCCGTGCGGTGAAGGTATCGACATCGGATTTCAGGAAATCATCGTCCTGCGCGTAAACCGGCTCCTTTTTGAACGGCTTGCGATTGGGAACCGTGCCATACAGATAGGAGCCAAGATCGGGGCGATCCTGCCCACGGAAGCCGTAGTAATCAAGGAGAACGTCGAAATTCTCGTTCGGCTTGATCAGGGTCGATAACGCCAAACCCTTGCGCTCCCGATCCGCCGGAGCACGATCCGGCACTTCTTCGTAACCATAGAGAAGATTGGCGCGCACGGCCACCGTGTCGGTCAGTACGTAATTCGTGTCGACCGTCACACGACGATGATCGTCAGTGCCCAGCCCAAGCGAGAGTTTCGTGAAATCGTAATCGGTCGTTGCCTGCTTGGTCACCGAGTTAACGGCACCTCCCACGGTTCCCCGCCCTGCAAAACTGGAATTCGGCCCTTTCGAGACCTCGACCTGCTCGACAGCGAAGCTCTCCCGGATCGTCATGCCGGGATCGCGCAAGCCATCCACGAAAACATCACTACGCGCCTCCTGGCCGCGGATGATGTAGCGATCTCCGAAAGCATTGCCATTTTCCCCGGTTCCCAGAGTGATCCCCGGCTGCGCATCGAGGATTTCCCGCAGATCGGTATAGCCGGAGTCTTCGATCTGCGTCTTGGTCAACACATTGAAGGTGGCCGGCGTTTCGGCCAGAGGACGGGTTCGCCGCTCGTCACCGGAAATGCGGGCCTTGTATGGCGCATCGGGCTCAGCGTAGGGATTGTGGTCGAAAGCACGCTCCACTACGGTAACGGCTTTCATCTGGGTTTCTTCGGCCACATCCGCACCAACCGCAGCGACGGGGAAAAAAATTGCCGTTGAAACCCCCAGCGCTACGCCGGTTTTTTTCATCGATGCAGGCAAATCTGCCTGCATGCGGAAACTGCGGGGAAATTTTGCTTTGGCAAGCAAAAGCCCGTTTTGCCCGGGCAAAACATCTCTATCTTCGTGCATCACGCTCAGTCCTGTTGAGTTTAGGAAATGGCTGGCTGGCGTGATGGCTGGCTTGCCTGTTTGTTAATGAGAATATATCTCATTAACAAACAGGGAGCAAGTGTTACCGATTTGGTGGTTAAGTCACATCGATACCGACGTCTCCCTGAGCCATTTCCCCGATCACCGAAACATGAGAGAAGCCTTGCTGCAGAAAGATCGAAAGCACTTCGGTGACGGTGTCCGGAGCGCAGGAAACGAGTAGCCCACCGGAAGTTTGGGGGTCGGTAAGCAGCGTTCTGGCTGCATCACCCAAAGCGGGATCGAGTGTAACCTGCCCGCCGTAGCTTGCCCAATTGCGACCAGAAGCCCCGGTGGCGCAGCCTGCTTCCGCCAGTTCCACCGCCCTCGCCAAAAAAGGCAGATCGGCAAAATTGACACGCGCCCGGAGCTGGCTGCCCTTGCACATTTCCATGAGATGCCCGAGCAAGCCGAAGCCGGTGACATCGGTGACGGCATGCACACCATCGAGACAGGCCAGCAAGGGCCCCGGCGTATTCAGCTGGGTGGTGGTTGCCACCATCGCCTCGTAATCGCTGTCGCGCAATTTATCCTTCTTCAGAGCCGCGCTATAAACCCCAACGCCAAGCGATTTGCCGAGAATCAGCTTGTCGCCCGGACGCGCCGACGAATTCCGCTTGAGGTGGTCGGGATTGACCAGCCCGATGGCGACCAGACCGTAAATCGGCTCGACAGAATCGATGGTATGACCACCAGCCACCGGAATGCCGGCTGTCCGGCAAACGGCTTCACCGCCTTCGAGAATTCTGGCAATCGTTTCTGCCGGCAGGACACTGACCGGCATGCCGACCAGCGCCAGCGCGAACAGCGGTGTGCCGCCCATGGCGTAAACGTCGGAAATGGCGTTGGTCGCAGCGATACGCCCGAAATCGTAGGGGTCATCAACGATGGGCATGAAAAAATCGGTGGTGGCGACAATCGCCTGCTGCGGATTGATCTGGTAAACCGCCGCATCATCACTGGTTTCGGTGCCGACCAGAAGCTGGGGCGGAACGATGCCGGGCGGAATGCCGCTCAGGATGTTCTGGAGAACCGCCGGCGCGATCTTGCAGCCGCAACCGCCGCCATGGGATAACTGGGTCAGTTTGATGTTTTCTGCCACGATATTTCCTGCCACAAGTTGCTTCCGGTGTTATCAGGCCGCGTCGAAACCGGCATCTTCAATCGCCCCAACCAGTGCTTCGCGGGCGACCTGGAGCGGATCATGAACTACCGTCGCTTCTGCTGCCTCCAGCGAAACCTCGGCTGACGCCACGCCGGGCATGCCACTCAACACGCCCTGAATATTCTTCACACAACCCTGGCAGCTCATGCCTCCGACCTTGATCACAGTCTTTTCCATCACTCTTCCCTGTTCAAAAATGGCTGCTCACGCAGCAGTTCAACGACTTTCCCGGCGGGCACGGCGCGGCTGAAGTAAAAACCCTGCGCCATGTCGCATTTCATCCGCCGAAGCAAGGCCAGTTGTTCGGCCGTTTCCACCCCTTCGGCCAGTACGGTAAGCCGCAGGTTACGCCCCATGCTGACGATGGTCGAGGCAATGGCCTGATCGTCCGCATCCGATTCAAGATCGCAGATAAAGGAACGATCGATCTTCAACTTGCCGACCGGAAAACGCTTGAGGTAGGAAAGCGAAGAATACCCCGTGCCGAAATCGTCGAGCGACAATTCGACGCCCATCCGATGCAACGCCGAGAGTGTACCCAGGTTGATGTCGGCATCGTGCATGACGGTGCGTTCGGTCACTTCCAATTCGAGCAGGCTGGCATCAAGCCCGGAGGTGCCCAGCGCGCCGGCCACAGCCTCGACAAACCCGGCCTGCCGGAACTGTACGGGCGCGACGTTAACCGCCATCACCATCTGGGGCAAGCCCTCGTCGATCCAGGCCTGAGCCTGCCGGCAGGCCTCATGCAGGACCCAGTCGCCGATCGGATTGATCAGCCCGCTATCTTCGGCAATCTGGATGAAGCGGTCCGGCATGATCAGCCCGAGGTCCGGATGCTGCCAGCGGATCAGCGCTTCGACACCGATGATCAGTCCGCTTTGCAAGCTGACCAGCGGCTGGTAGTGCAGCACAAATTCCTTCTGGCGCAAGGCTCGCCGCAAGTTGCTTTCCATCAGCAGGCGTTCCAGCGTCGCCTTGTTCATCTCCGCCGCGTAGAACTGGAAGGTATTGCGCCCCAGCTCCTTCGCCCGGTACATCGCCGCGTCGGCGTTCCTGAGCAGGGTTTCGATATCCCGGCCATCCTGAGGAAACACGCTGATGCCGAGCGATGGCGTGACGATCAGGTCATGGCCTTCCATGTTGAACGGTACGCTGCATTCCTCGAGCAGGCGCCGCGCAATATCGGCCGCGGCCGCCGCGTTGATGCCGGGCATGACCAGCACGAACTCGTCCCCACCAAGGCGGGCCAGGGTATCCCCGCGCCGCACCACCGTCGACAGGCGCTGCGAGACCCCGCACAACAACTGGTCGCCCACGCGATGGCCGAGGGAGTCATTGACCCGTTTGAAGTGGTCGAGATCGAGGAACATCAGGGCAATCGCCGAATCGTCGCGCTCCGCCGTGGCCAGCAACTGCTCGACCCGGTCATGCAGCAAACGGCGATTGGGCAGGCGGGTCAGTGCGTCGAAATCGGCGAGGTCACGGATTTTTTCCTCTGCCAGGCGCTGGCTGGAAAGATCGAGCACCGTACCCACCGTCGCCGGCCGGCCAGCGAAAACCGAGGGCAAGACCTGGACGCTGACCGGGACAAGCAGGCCGTCCTTGCGAATGACCGAAATCTCGTGGCCGTGGCCGGGCTGACGCGTCGCGTGCTGTTCGATCTGCCGCGAAAACGCGTCGTGCAGGTCGGGCAGGAGCAGATCGAGCGGCCCCATCCGGTCGACCATCTCGTCGGACGCATAACCGAGCAAACCATGCAAAAAGGGATTCACATACCGGAATACGCCATCCTGAAGCACGAAAATGCCGACCTGCGCAGCTTCCATGACGCAATGAAAATGGTTTTCCTGCTCCGCGACAAGGTCAAAAACGTCCCCGGCACCACCGCTGGGCGCCCCGGACGCTGCCTGTACCAAGCCGTTTTCCCCGACCTTGACGGTCATCCAGCCCTCTCGAAACTTCGCTTACTTGCTGCGACCTGCCGGTCGCCAACGCTTCAACAAAAGTGAGTTTGATACCACCGACACGGAACTCATCGCCATCGCCGCACCAGCAACGACAGGATTGAGCCACCCGAGGGCTGCAAGCGGTATGCCGAGAACATTATAGATGAAGGCAAAGAAAAGATTCTGCCGAATCTTGCCCAGCGTGGCGGCAGAAAGATCAATAGCATCAACGACACCGGCAAGATCGTTACGAATCAGGGTGAGGTCGGCAGCCTCGGTGGCTGCATCCGAACCCGCACCGATAGCGAAACTCACATCCGCCGCAGCCAGCGCCGGGGCGTCGTTGATACCGTCACCGACCATCGCCACCAGTTCGCCGTTCGCTTTCAGCTCGGCGACAACAGCCGCCTTGTCCCCCGGCAGGATGCCGGCGCGAAACTCGGCAATACCGGCCTCATCGGCAATCGCCGCTGCGGTAAGCGCATTATCCCCCGTCAGCATGACAACCCGGATGCCGCGCGCACGCAAACGGGCAACCGCCTCGCGCGACGTCGGCCGCAAGGCATCGGCAATGGCCAGCAATGCGAGAATTTCCCCTTCCCCGGCAAGCACCACAACCGTCTTGCCCGCGCGTTGCAATGCATCCACCGCCGCATCGTCGGCTACGCCGAGCCACGCTGGTGAGCCGAGGCGCAGTCGCCGCCCGTCAATCTCTCCTTCGACCCCATGGCCGGGCACGGCAAGGAAATTTTCGACTTTTTTCAGGTTCACCGCGGCATTGCCCCCACCCTCGGGCCCGGCCACCACTGCCCGCGCCAGCGGATGTTCGGAATTCTGTTCGAGCGCCGCAGCAAGCGCCCAGGCCTCGTCGGCATTCATGGCGCGCGGCACGATGTCGGTGAGTTGCGGCGCGCCATGGGTCAGCGTGCCGGTCTTGTCGAGCGCCAGCACGGCGATTTTCTCGGCACGTTCGAGCGCTTCGGCATTTTTGACCAGAATCCCCGCCTGCGCGCCCTGCCCGGTACCGACCATGATCGCCGTCGGCGTCGCCAGACCAAGCGCGCACGGACAGGCGATGACCAGCACCGCAACCGCATTGACCAGCGCCTCTGCAAACAGCCCGGAATACCACCACCAACCGGCGAAAGTAATCAGGGCGATGGTGCACACGACCGGCACGAAAATCGCCGAAATTCGGTCAGCCAGGCGTTGTACTGGCGCTTTCGATCCTTGCGCCTCACCAACCATGCGAATGATGCCAGCCAGCAGCGTGTGCTCGCCAACACCGGTTGCCCGGCAACGCAGGGCGCCCTGCCCGTTCGCCGTGGCGGCGAAGACCTTGTCGCCGTTTCGCTTGCCAACCGGCATGCTCTCACCGGTCAACATCGCTTCATTGATACTCGACTCGCCGTCGACCACTTCGCCATCGACTGGCACGCTCTCCCCTGGCCGAACCAGGAAAATATCGCCCGGCATCAGGCTTTCGACCGGCATTTCCAGCCATTGACCATCGCGTTCGACACGAGCTGTTCTGGGTTGCAGGCGAATCAGGGCTTCGATGGCTTCCGAGGTTCTTGCCTTGGCACGCGCTTCGAGCAGCTTGCCCAGCAGAACCAGGGTGATGACTGCCGCGCCGCCCTCGAAATAGACGTGTTGATCAAGGCCGAACAGCGTCACCGCCGCCGAAAATCCCCAGGCCATGCTGGTACCGAGCGCCACCAGCACATCCATGTTGGCACCGCCACCACGCAAGGCCTTGTAGGCACCGTCGTAGAAGCGCCAACCGATCCAGAACTGCACCGGCGTCGCCAGCGCCAGTTGCAGCCAGAGCGGCAACTGGTTGTGATGGGCGTGTTCGCCAAACATGAAGAACATCTGCCCGACCAGCGGCAGGGTGAGAACGACCGAAATCCAGAAGCGACGGATTTCGCTGCGGTAAACCTGAATTTTTGCCTTTTTTTCCCGATCGCGTGTCCCGGCATCGACAAGTTCTGCGGCGAAACCCGCCTTGGCAACTGCGGCAATCACTGACTGCTCGGTCGCCTCGCCTTCGAGTCGAACACGCGCCCGCTCGGCAGCCAGATTGACATTGGCCTGCATGCCCGGCTGGCGATTGAGCACTTTCTCAAGGCGTGCCGAACAGGCGGCACACGTCATGCCGCCAATGGCAAACTCGACGACCCGCGGACTGCCCTCGCTCACTTGACCAGCATTACCGGGCAGGCAAGGAGATGAACCGCACGGCTGGCCACGGAACCCATGACCAACCCGGCAACCGCAGTTCGCCCGTGCGTCCCCATGACGACGAGGTCACACGCCAGCTCGCCGGCCATTTTCGCGATCAATTCGGCAGCCTGCCCGACATGAACGTGCTTGTTGTAAGCCAATCCGGCGGCATCGAGTTTCTTCTCGGCCTCCAGCAGTTGCCCCCGGCTTTCTTCGAGGTAGTACTCGTGCAGGGTTTCCTTGCCGATGTGTGCCTGCACCCGCCCCAAAGGAATCGGTGCATGCACGTTCAGCAAATGAATTTCCGGGGTTTCGCGAAACCAGTCACAATGGTCAATCAGCTGTTCGACCGCACGCAGGGCGCAGGCAGAACCATCAACCGGGACGAGAATTTTCATATTCACTCCTGTTTACACCCAGCCCAGGAGGCGCACCAGCCCGAGCAAACCGTAAAGACCAAAGCCCAGAACAAGAAGCCCGGACGCTATTCTGACCACCGGACGACGAACAAATTCATTCAATCTCGCCAGCAGGATGCCTGCCAACAACAAATTCGGCAGGGTTCCCAGCCCGAAGGCCAGCATCAGGAGCGCACCGCGTTGTGCCGAACCGGCACTCAAGGCGCTGGCCAGTGCACTATAGACCAGCCCGCAGGGCAGCCAGCCCCACAGCAGGCCCAGAGGAAACGCCTGCCCCACCGTGCGCGCCGGCAGAAAACGACGGGTCAGCGGTTGCAGGAGACGCCACAATTTCTGTCCGGCACGCTCGGTAAATGCGAGCGCCTGAGTCACGCCGAGCAGGTAAAAACCCAGCGCAATCAGCATCACATTGGCGAGCAAATAGAGAATGAGCCGGGCAGGCACCTGACCCTCCAGCCCGAGACTGGCGGCACCCAGCGCACCGGCAATCGCACCGGCCACACCATACGAAAGAATCCGGCCGGCGTTGTAGGCCAGCAACATTGACCAGCGCGCCGGTGCGCCCATGACGAGGGCACCGACGATACCGCCACACATGCCGACACAGTGCGCCCCGCCAAGGAGGCCGACCAGAAAGAGGGCGATGAAACCGGTATCAGGCATCAGGCTGGATCAAAAGAAAAGGGCGCACAGTTTAACCTGTGCGCCCTTTGTTCGGTTGTTCGCTCAGATCACCTTGGAGTAGCGCGTGCGCTGGCGATCCGCCCGCAAATAGCGGTCGAACACCATGGAAATGACACGAACCAGCATGCGCCCCGGGGGCAGCACGGTAATCCATTCGCGTTCGATCTTGAGCAGACCGGCGCGCTCCATTTCCTTCATGTCTTCGAGCTCGGCGGCGAAGTACTTGTGAAAATCAATGAGATGCGCGCTTTCAATACTCTCGATGGACAACTCGAAGTGACACATCAAAGCCTGGATGATCGAGCGCCGCAGAATGTCGTCGGCAGTCAGTTCGATACCGCGGAAGACCGGCAGGAGATCGGCATCCAGACGGTCGTAATATTCTTCGGCCGTCTTCACATTCTGACTGTAGGTCGGCCCCACCTTGCTGATCGATGAAATGCCGAAGGACAGCATGTCGCAATCGGCATAAGTCGAATAGCCCTGAAAGTTGCGATGCAGGCGTCCCTGGCGCTGGGCGACCGCCAGTTCGTCATCGGGCTTGGCGAAGTGATCCATGCCGATGAACACATAGCCGCCTTCAGTCAGTTTTTTGATGGCCAGGGCGAGGATCTGCATCTTTGTATCGCCCGACGGCAGGTCGGCGTCGTTGATCCGGCGCTGCGGCTTGAACAGGCTGGGCAGATGGGCGTAGTTGTAGATCGACAGCCGATCCGGGTCCATGGCCAGCACACGCTCCAGCGTGCGGTTGAAGCCCATCACCGTCTGGTGCGGCAGGCCGTAGATCAGGTCGACTGAAACCGACTTGAAACCGTTGGCACGGGCATCGCGAATGACGCTGTAGGTTTCCTCTTCGCTCTGCACTCGATTGACGGCAACCTGGACACGCTCGTCGAAATCCTGCACGCCAACGCTCATCCGGTTGAAACCGAGCTCTCCGAGCAAGGCGACCGTTGCGGTATCGACCTTGCGCGGGTCGACTTCGATCGAGTACTCACCGCCGTCAAGAAGCTTGAAATGCTTTCTCGTCTCACCCATGAGCATGCGCATTTCGTCGTGCGACAGGAAGGTCGGCGTGCCGCCGCCCCAATGCAGCTGGATGACCTCGTGCTCGCCGTCGCGACCTTCCAGCGCTGCCGCCTGCAAGTCGAGTTCCTTGGCGAGATATTTCAGGTATTTCGCACTACGTCCGTGATCCTTGGTGATGATCTTGTTGCAGGCGCAGTAATAGCAAATAGTGTTGCAGAAGGGGATGTGGAAGTATAATGAGAGCGGCCGGCTGATACCGCCGATGTTGCGTTTACCGAGCCAGAGCTTGGCGGCATCCGAATCGAAAGCCTCGACAAAGCGGTCTGCGGTCGGGTAGGACGTGTAGCGTGGGCCGTTGACATCAAAACGGCGAATGATCTGTGGATCGAAGACGAGGTTTTCAGTTGCGAAATTCATTAAACATTCCATCAAATATGGGACGGATTATGGTTGGGAAGCGCAATTTTTCGGTTGACTTGGATCAAGCTAACACAGGTTGCTAATGCCTCAACACCACAAGATCAATCAGGAAATTTCCCTGTCCGTCATCAAGACGGCCTGCTCCAATTGCAACCTGCGCGAACTTTGCCTGCCCTTCGGTCTCAGCCTCGAAGAGCTTGAGCGGTTGGACGATCTGGTGTCGACCCGTCGTCGTGTCAAGCGGGGTGATCATCTGTATCGCGCCGGCGCGCCCTTCGACGCCATTTATGCGATTCGCAGCGGCTTTTTCAAGACGGACGTCCTGCTTGAAGATGGTCGCGATCAGGTCACGGGCTTCCAGATGGCTGGCGAACTGCTCGGTCTCGACGGCATCAGCACCGAAATCCACACCTGCAACGCAATTGCCCTCGAAGACAGCGAAATCTGCGCCATTCCGTTCTCGCGACTGGAAAGCCTGTCGCGAGAAATCCACACGCTGCAACACCATTTCCACAAAGTGATGAGCCGCGAGATCGTGCGCGACCACGGGGTCATGATGCTGCTTGGCACGATGCGCGCAGAAGAACGACTGGCGGCCTTCCTGCTCAACCTTTCGCAGCGCTTCACTGCCCGCGGTTTCTCGCATGCCGAGTTCTACCTGCGCATGACGCGTGAAGAAATCGGCAGCTACCTCGGGCTCAAGCTGGAAACCGTTTCGCGCGCCTTCTCCCGCTTTCAGGAGGAAGGACATATCGCCGTCCAGCAAAAACACATCCGGATTCTCAACGTCAACGGCCTTAAGGCCCTGATGAACAATCACCCGATCTGATCAGATTCCGGGAAGCGGATTTCGGGTAAGCGCCACGCTCACGATATAAGCGTAGGCCAGCAAGGCAAGGAACAAAAAAGCCGTGCGCCGGCTTTTCGTACGCCCCCGCCTGAGCGCCATGGCACCCAGCACGATGTAGGCCAGCAAACCAAAGAATTTCGCCGTCAGCCACGCGTTGATGAATGGATACTGGGCACTCGTCCAGGCCATGAGCAAGGCGCTCCCCAACAGCACGCTATCAACCACATGCGGCAGACGCCTGACCAGCGGGCGCTGCAACATCGGCGAATCGAGCAGCATCCATACCCCGCGCAGGGAAAACCCGAGGCCGCTCAGCACCACGCAAGTAACATGCAAATGTTTGAGCAGGATGTAACTCATGGCGCCGGCGCTTTCATCGCCACCAATTTCTGGTGTACCCGGTAACGCCGAACTACCCCAAAGAGGTTCCACCACAGGCTACCGGAGGCTAGCGCCAGCACCAGCCCCGCCGGACGTGCCAGCTCTTCCGGAAAAAATACTGCGGCGCACAGGAACAGCACAGCCAGTCCGTGCGCCTGCATCTGACGCTGCATTGCGCCATCCGACAGCAGCTTGTTCATATTCGGTACGGCAATACCGGGAGGATTGCTGTTCTGCAAATGCAGCCAGGCCAGAAAAGGCAGGATCTTGTAGAGCATCCCGTTGATGAACGACATGAACGCACCGACCAGCAGGAGTACTCCGACCAGCAACGGAACACGGTCATACGCCAGGGCATCGGGACGAATTGCTGCGGTCAACACGAAAAACAGGCCAAAAATGGCAAGCGCCAAACCGCCCTGCCAATAGCGCGCCGTAGCGTCAACCCGCGCCCGCCGCCGCTTTGCCTGCAGGCGAAGGGTAATTGCGGCGAAGGCAAGTCCGCTGCCAGCAAGCAAGGTCAGCGCTGAACGGACAAGCAGCGGCCACTCCTGCCAGAACGCGACACTCCACGAAAGCAAGGCAAGCGTCATGAGCAGTGGCAACACCCAGGCCGGACGAGCTGCGTAACCCGGTGTCAACTGAAACATCGGGACGACAACGAAGGCAACCGCAACCAGCAACACCCCGGCCCAGGCGCCCAGCCCCCAGGCAGCGTGAAGATTGACCAGATCGGCCAGCGGAATGGCCCAGCCCCAAGCTAGCGACAGAGCCAGGACAAGCCCTGTAACGAGCACACCAAGCAGTCCGGGCAATGATAATTTCAGGCCAAGCACCGTCGGGCTGCTGGTTGGCAATCCGATCAACGCGCGTACCGTCGCCACCAGAAAGACCAGGACGGAAAAACCCAGCAGCACGGCAGCAGCTACCAGCCAGTCGGGAAAACCGAAATAAAGCCCGCCCGCCAGTGCCAGCCCCCCCAGCGTCAAACCGGCATGCACCACCGTTGCAACGGCAACCGGCCGTGCGAGTTGCGCCCCGGCCACCACCGGCAGAATCTGGATCAGCGCACCCAGCATGATTTGCAGCATGAACCCGACAGTCAGCAAATGCGTCGCAGCCAGAGCACCGGGCGTCCATCGTGAAGCGAAAAGCGCCGATCCTTCCATGAAGACCAGCAAGCCGGACAGCACGGCAAACAGCGGTGCTGTGAGAAAAAAGCGCAGGGGTGCCGTGAATGGGGGGGCACTTTCGAAGGACAGTGCGTTCTGCATCGCTCCGGTCGCCACTCTGTCCGTTCCCGATTCAGCGGGTAATCAGGATTTCGAAAGTGCCATCCGCCTGCAGCGAGGTTTCCCAGGCATGGCCATTACGACGCAGAACGTTGTACAACGGATGTGGTTCGCGAAAAAGCAACAGCAGCATCTGCTCGCCTTCGTTCAGGGAGTCGAGCATCTCCATGCTTCGCGTGAACGGTTCGGGCGGTTCCAGATACCGCGCATCAAGAACATGGGCGGGTGCTGCCTTGCTCATGCCGCCGACAGTTCCTGCGCGAGGCGTTCAACCAGGTCAGGCACCTCACCGGCCAGATGCTGGTCACACATCGGATAAAGCATGCCTTCTTCCTTCATGTTGTGCTGCTGCATCATGATCAGAAGTGTCTCGACCAGGCCGAAGTAGTTGTCGAAATCCGTCTCCTTGAGCGCTTCCCCGGCCTCTTCCAGGAGTGCGCGCATCTGGCCGTGTTCCATCCGCATCACCCGGGTCGGCCCCATGCTCATCCCGGTCTTGGCTTCAAAAGCAGGAAACAAGGTTTTTTCCTCACCTTCGAAATGAGCCAGAATCGCCCTGGAAAAATGCTCAAACGCTTTCCGGGCGGCAGCTCCATCATTTTTACCGACGGCCTGCTCTGCCTCGGCAAGAAAATCGTCGCAACGACGATGGTCATCGGTCATCAGGCGGCTGATTGAAGTCATGGCGGAAGACAATGAAAAAGAGGACTGCATTGTCGGATGCAGTCCTCCCGAAAACCTTGATTCCGGTTAATTTTCGGATCAGGCGCCGACCACACCCACCTGCAGGCTATCGAACCAGTTGATGAAACGCTGCACGTCAGGGCCGCGATAAATGGCCCCATGTTGAGGGCAGAGCATATCGACCTCCATCTGCGACACGCGTTCGCACCAGCGCCGCTTGGCTTCGTTCGAGCCCATCCAGCGCCGGTGGAAGGCTTCGGCATGGCGAATGTGGCTGTCGAAATCCTCGACAAACAGATGGTCGTGCCCCGGCGGCAGAAGTGCCGCACCGACATCGCCTGAGAAGAGTATCTTCGCCTCCTTGTCGTAGAGGTGGAAATTGCCGGAAGAATGCAGATAGTGTGCTGGCACCGCCTTCAGCATCAAACCGTCAAGCGGGATATCCAGCCCTTCGTCGGGCATCGGAATAAACGTATCGGCGGAACCACCGAAATGCGGAATGAAGCTGCTCCACAACCAGCTCACGTAACAGTGCATCCCCGGATTGAATTCCAGCCACAGCGCGAGTGAAGAGCAGATATCCGGGTCTTGATGCGAGGCAAACATGCAGGTCAGCTTGGATGGGTCGAACTCCGAAGCAAGCGCCGCAAACACCGCAGGGAACACCTCGGCACCACCGGGATCGAGCAAGATACCCTGGGCGCCGTGGGTAACCAGATATTCGTTGGTATCAATCAGGTAATTGGGGCGCTCGGGATCGCGCACAATGGCCACCCATTTGTGGTTGCCATCCTGAAAAATTGTCTTTGTCGTTTTCATGCAAGCCTCTGGCGGGTCTGACTACACCGTAAAAAATGCCGAGCGACGCAGCGATTCAAGGGAGCGCCGGATTTCTTCGACCACACCGTCGAACTCTCCCGACACCTGCGCCAGCGACGCTGCGAATGACTGCCCGTAGGCCGCCTCGATCTTCGCCGACTTGGCCAGCACCCCGCCCAGTTCAACCATCTGGAAGGCATCCTCGAGTGCGCGCCTGAGCCGGTTACGCAATTGCTGGAGGTGCCGGGCATGCGCCTCGTTCTCCGCATCGCGTTTGGCAAGAACGGCACCTGGCCCGTTTTTCCCGGCAAGCTCGACGGCCTGGCGAATCAGCCGGGTGTAGCGAATGTCCTGCAACGCGACCGAAACCTCCTTGACACAGGCGTAAATCAACGCAGTCAGCGACGACATGCAGGTTCTCAGATCCTGGGAAAAGACCCTCAGCTCATTGGAGAGAACACCAAATCCGAGCGCAGCCGTTCCGGCACGCTTGGCAAGAAAGATGGCGTTGAGCGCCATGATGTTGATCCTGAAGGCGACACCGACGACCGACTTGATTTCCTCATTGATCTGCACGATCCGCAACAAATCGGCCCCTGCTCGCGGAGACAGGCGATTGACCGGAACCAGGCTGGTATTCACGTTAACGCCCCCTTCGATCCCATTGGCCGGTCTCACTTCTCAAGAACGTAGGTACCGGGCGCATCGGCGAGCGCCGGGAACTTGCGGTTGCTTACCGGGTAAGCCTCGACCAGATCGCCGGTCCGCTCACCCAACCAGCGGGTCCAGTCTTCCCACCAGGTACCCGGCTTCTTGTCGGCACGGTCAAACCAGTGTTCCCAGTGCTCGTTACGTTCCGGCTCGGCGATCCAGTACGCCCGCTTGGGAGGATTGGCCGGCGGATTGACGATACCCAGGATATGGCCCGAGGTAGACAACACGAAGCGTACCGGTGCCGCTACATTAATCTGCTTGCGAATGCGATAGCACTGCTTCCAGGGTGCGATGTGGTCGTCTTCCGCAGTGACGGCATATAGCGGCTGCGTCACACGGTCGAGGTCGATCGCCTCGCCGGCGATGGTCAGCTTGTCGCGTTTGATCAGGTTGTTGTGCAGATACATCTCGCGCAGGTAGTAGGAATGCATGGCCTGCGGCATGCGCGTCGTATCCATGTTCCAGAAAAGCACGTCGAACGGTGGTAGCGCATCGCCCATCAGATAGCTCTTCACCCAGTAATGCCAGATCAGGCTGTTCGAACGCAGCATGCGGAAGGAAGTCGCCATTTCGCTACCATCGAGATAGCCCTTCTTGGCCATCGACTCTTCCAGCGCGCCAATACAGGCCTCGTCGATAAAGACGTCAATATCGCCCGGATGGGCAAAATCGGTCAGGGTGGTAAATAGTGTCCAGTGTGCTACCGGCATCTTGTCGGCGGGGAAATGCTTGTTGGCCCAGGCCATGTAGGTACTGACCAGCGTACCGCCGATGCAGTAACCGACCAGATGCACCTGCGGTACCTTGCAGAATTCGCAGGCGACACGTACCGCCTCATTGACCCCCTCCAGCAGGTAATCGTCGAGACGCACGCCGGAAAGTTCTTCACCCGGGTTTTTCCAGCTCGTGATGAACACCGAGAAGCCCTGGTCGGTCAGATACTTGACCATGCTCTTCTTGGCCGTCAGGTCGAGGATGTAGAACTTGTTGATCCATGGCGTGGTGATCACGATGGGCATCGCCCGCACTTTTTCGGTGGTCGGTGCGTAATGAATGAGTTCGACCAGACGATTGCGGAAAACCACCTTGCCCGGTGTGGTTGCCAGATCCTTGCCAACGGTAAAGGCATCCGGCTCGACCATCAGGATGTTTTTCGCCTTTGCATCGCGCTGGAAGTTCTCCCAGCCCTTCTTCAGGCTTTCTCCGTTGGTTGCGACAAAACGCTCCATCGCCACCGGATTGAGCCAGAAGAAATTGGTCGGCGCCACCATGTTCAGCCATTTGCGCAGCCAGAAGGCAGAACGCCGGCGCTCCTTGTCGGAAAGCCCCGGCGTCTCGAACAGCATGTCCTCAAGGCGGTGCGTAAAGGCAAGGTACCACTCTTTGATGATGTCCCAGCTTGCCGAATCGGTCCAGACCGGGTCGGAAAAACGGGCATCATCGGCATTGGGCTGAATGACGTCGTTGGACGGCAGCCCCATCGCCCGTCGCATCACGTGCGACTGCAGGGCGAGAAGATCCCCGGACAGCGCATTCATCGCACGGGAAAGCTCCTGCGGGTGCATCATCCAGGCCATCTGCGCATTGAGCAGCGACGTCGTGACGCCATAGGGATCGACGGCCTTGCTTACCGAATTACCCAGTGATTCGAGCGGACTCAGGCTGTGCATATCAAGGCCTTCGTTTCTTGCTGAGGAAGTGCTGGACATCTTCATTACCTCGCCTCTGAAATTCTTTCGTTATCTTACAGCGTGACGAACTCGCCGGGGCGTGCCAAGCGGACATCAAGCCAATCCAGGTGATTTTTTACCGCCACCACGAAATTTTCCGATGCAGCGGCTTCGCCGTGCCCGACAAACACCTTGCCCGGTGCCTGACGAAAACCCCGCAGCCAGTTGAGCAAGGCGGTCTGATCCGCGTGTGCCGACAAGCCGCCGACGGTATAGATCCTTGCCCGGACCGGCACCGGCTGACCGAAAATATGCACCAGCCGGGCGCCATCAACCAACCGGCGGCCCAAGGTACCGGCCGCCTGAAAACCGGCGATGAGCACCGTGCATTCGCTGCGCGGCAGGTTTTCGCGCAGGTGATACTTGATGCGCCCAGCCTCGCACATGCCGCTAGCAGAAATGATGACGGCACCGCTGCGTATGTCGTTCAGCGCCTTCGAACGCTCGACATCGGCCACGAACTCGATCTTCATCTTTTCCGGATGTTTTTGCTGCCAGTCGATCAACTCGCACGTTTCCGGATCGAGCAACTCCTGATGTGCGAGCGTGATCCGTGTTGCCGAATTGGCCATCGGCGAGTCGACATAAACCTTGATCGGCGAGATCCGCTTGCGGCGCACCAGATCGGCCAGCAAATAAAGGATTTCCTGCGTTCGTCCAACGGCAAAGGCAGGAAGCACCATGTTCCCGCCAGCCGCACGCGTGCGGGCGAAGGCATCGACGATTTCGTCCTCGGTTTCAGCCAGGGAGCGGTGTAAACGGTCGCCGTAGGTGGATTCGACCAGCAGGAAGTCCGCCTGCGGAACCGGCTTCTCCGGATCGCGCAACACAGGGCGATCCGGCATGCCGAGATCGCCGGAAAAAACCAGTTTGCGCGGCTTGCCCTCGCCGCTCACCGTCACTTCCAGCCACGAAGAGCCGAGAATGTGGCCGGCATCGTGGAAACAGACGCTGACCGTTTCTGCCGGATGGATGATCAGGCCATAAGGCACTGGCCGCAACAGCTTGAGGGATGCCTGGGCCTGCGCAACCGAATAGAGGGGCGCGGGAATCCCGCGCTCGCCCCGCCCACGCCGATGCCTGCTGCGCAACTGCCACTCCGCCTCTTTTTCCTGAATGTGGGCACTGTCGGGCAGCAGCACTTCGAGCAGTTCGATACTGGCCGGCGTCGCGTAGATCGGCCCGCGATAACCGAGCATGACAAGCCGGGGCAGCAGGCCGGAATGATCAATGTGGGCATGGGTCAGCAGGACGAAATCGATTTTCCGCACATCGAAACCGAAATTCAGTGCCTTGAGGTTCTTGCTGCGTGCCTCCGGCCCACCCTGAAACATCCCGCAATCGACCAAAAAACGCAGGTCACCCACCTCGACCAAAGTGCATGAACCGGTGACTTCGCCGGCCGCACCGAGAAATCCGACGCGCATGTTTGAAATCCTCCTGACTTGGCGTAGCATGATCTTCAAGAAGGCGAATTGCAACGCCAGCAGACAGTTTCAGGAGGTAGACCATGTTCAAGCACATTCTTGTACCGACCGACGGTTCCGAACTTTCTCAAGCCACTGCCCGAAGCGCGATTGCCTTCGCCAAGGAAGCCGGTGCACGCGTCACCGTCTTTTTCGCCAAACCGGAATACCCGATCGCCTATTTCGGCGAAGGCGCCCTGATCGAACCGACCACCCCGGAAAAATTCGCCGAACTCGCCGACCAGCAGGCCAGCCAATATCTTGGTGAAATTCAGGCCCTTTGTACCGAAGCCGGCGTCGAATGTGCGACGACCTCAGCCACCAGCGACATTCCCTACGAAGCCATCATCGAAGCCGCCACCCAGTCCGGCTGTGACCTGATCTTCATGGCCTCCCACGGTCGACGTGGAATCAGCGGCTTTTTGCTGGGCAGCGAAACCAACAAGGTTTTGACCCACTCCAAGATTCCCGTGCTGGTCTATCGCTGATTCGCCCGCCATGTCCCTGTCGGTGGCGGAACTCCGGCAGGTCGTCCCAACCCATCGAGATGACGCCTTCACCCTGAAGACGTCATGAATTCTATGCAGCCCACTGGCCGTTTCCGCCTGAAGCAACAAGTTCTGCTCCCGGTCAGCCTGGTGTTGCTCGTTCTTCTCGTTCTGTTCGGGCTCGCCTTCAAAAGTCACCAGGCCGAGCGCGAGAAGAACCTCACCGAAACGCGGGTGCTGCAGGTTCGTGACATCTGGCAGAGGCTTCAGAACGAAAGCGAGCTGCGCCTTGCATGGTTTGCCGATGATGCGGCCGCCAGGCCGGGTCTGGTTCGCGCAATGCAACGGGCCGACACCGCCGCGCTGCAGGCCGAAGCGGAACCCGTGCTGCAACGCCTGCGCAAGGATTTCGGCATCAGTCACTGGTATTTCATCGACACCGACCGCCGTGTCCTGCTGCGCGTCCATGAGCCTTCCAAATCCGGCGATCTCGTGCAGCGCAAAACACTGCTGGATGCTGTAGCGACCGGCAAGCCGGCCACCGGCATCGAGCTGGGTTCGACGGCAACCTACACGCTGCGCCACGTCATTCCCTGGCGTGTCGACGGCCGCCTCATCGGCTATATCGAACTCGGCCAGGAAGTCGAATGGTTCGCCTCGCAGATCAAGCACCTGACCCATCTCGAGACAATCACCGCAGTCACCAAGCGTTTTACCAGCGAGGAAAACTTCCTGTTCGGCAAAAGGGCACTCGGCTTCAGCGGTACCTGGCAGGATCACCGCGGGTTTGCCATCCTTTCCCAAACCCTGCCTGAACTTCCGGAACAACTGATCACCACTTGGGAAAACACCCCCACCGACCAGCAAAGCGGCGTCTTCGAAGCACGCAGTCAGGACACACGCTGGTCCGGAATCATCATTCCCCTGCCTGATTACGAGCAACGCCCGGCCGCATCGATCGCCCTGCTCAGTAACGTCACAGCCACCCGGCAGTCCGACAACCGCCAACTCGGCATCGCCCTGCTGCTTGCCGCAATGCTCGCGGCAGCGCTGCTCATTGCCCTTTCCCGTCGCCTGCAAGGCGTTGAAGCACATTTGCAGAACGCGCACCAGTCGCTGGCCGCCAATGAGAAGCGCTTTCTCGACATTTTCTCGACCAGTTCCGACTGGTGGTTCTGGGAAATGGACAAGGAGCTGCGCTTCTCGTTCTTCTCCGACAACGCCAGCGCCCTGCTCGGCTTCGATGTCCAGCGTGCCATTGGCAAAACCCGGGCCGAATTGCTGGCAGCGGTAGACGAACGCGATCAGGAGGAAATGCAGGCGCACATTGCCGAACTCGAAGCGCACCGGCCATTCCACCGCTTCGAATACCGCATGCTGCGTTCCGGCATGGAAACAATCTGGATCAGCCTGAGCGGTGTGCCGGTGTTTGCCGCCAATGGCGACTTCATCGGCTACCGCGGCGCAGCCTCGAACATCACCGAACGCAAGCTGCACGAAGCTGCCGAAATCGACGCCCGTGAAGGCGCCGAAGCAAAATTCGCCATCGCCCGCATCCTTCAGGAAAACGAACGCCCGCTGGCCGAACGTTTCGAAGCTGCGCTCGCTACCATTCACGACATGCGTGATCTCGCCGTGGAGCAAAAAGGCGGCATTTTTACCCTTGAAGAAAACGCCAGCGAGCTCACCCTTCATCTCACCTGCGGCAATTTTTCCAACCGCTTCCTTGCCGATGAACGGCATTTGCCGCTCAACCGCTGCCTCTGCGGGCAAGCCGCAGCCTCCGGTGAAATCATCGTTTCCGACAATTGCTTCGAAGATCACCGCCACCAGAACCGGCAGCCCGACATGAGCCCGCATGGCCACTACATCATCCCGCTGATGATCGGCCGCGAGTGCCTTGGCGTACTCTTCCTGTACACCGCGCCCCACCCTTCGCGCTCGGCGATCCGCCTCCAGACCCTGCAACAGATCGGCGACCTGTTTGCCCTGGCCATTGCCAACGACCGCGCCATCCGTGCCCGGCTGGAAGCCTCCGAACGCGCAGAAGCCGCAAGCCGCGCAAAAAGCGATTTTCTGGCCAACATGAGCCACGAAATCCGCACGCCGATGAACGGCGTGATCGGCATGAGCGACCTGTTGCTCGGCACCGAACTCAACGACGAACAACGGGAATTCGCCCAGATCGTGAAGAGCAGCGCCGAAGCCCTGCTAACCATCATCAACGACATTCTCGATTTTTCGAAAATCGAGGCCGGCAAGCTCGACATCGACAAAAACAGCTTCAACCTGCACGACGTCATCGACCAGACCTACGATCTGCTGGCCATCAGTGCGCGGGAAAAGTCGCTCGATTTTTCCTTCAGCATCGCGCCCGACATTCCTGAGCAACTCATCGGCGACGCCGGTCGCATCCGTCAGGTGCTGACCAACCTTGCCGGAAACGCAATCAAGTTCACCCATCATGGCGCAGTTGCCATCGAACTCGGCCTGATTGCCCGGGAAGCCGGTCTGGTCAGGCTGCGCTGTACGATCCGCGATACCGGCATCGGCATCCCGGCGGACAAGGTTGGCGAATTGTTCACCCCCTTCGCGCAGGCCGACACCTCGATCACCCGGCGCTTTGGCGGCACCGGGCTGGGCCTGTCCATTTCACGACGCCTCGTCGAACTGATGGGCGGCGAAATCGGCGTGGAAAGCGAAGAAGGCAAAGGTTCGACCTTCTGGTTCAGCCTGCCGCTCGCCACCACACAAATCCCGGCGCCACCACACGCTTCCGAACCTGCCCATGACGTCACCGCCGGCAGCGGCCTGAACATTCTGCTCGCCGAAGACAACCGCATCAATCAGCGCGTCGCCAGCCTGCTTCTCAGCCGTCAGGGACACCGCATCGACATTGCCGAAAATGGCGAAGAAGCCCTGAGTGCACTTGCCGCCAACGACTACGACGTCGTGCTCATGGATTGCCAGATGCCGGTGCTCGACGGTTTTGAAGCCACCCGCCGCCTGCGCCGTTCCCGGGAAGTGCGCAATCCGAATATTCCGGTCATCGCCATCACCGCCAATGCCATGCACGGCGACCGCGAACGCTGCCTCGCCGCCGGCATGAACGACTACATTTCCAAACCGATCAGCGAAAAGGAAGTGCGTGAGGTGCTTGAGCGCGTACGCGCCTCGCGCCCGGATTGACCTCGCAGCGCGACTTCTGCGGTGAACGCGAAAAAACGCCCGAATTAGCGAAACCGCAGAAAACCGTTTCGCCTGTCACACAAATTTACCAATCGATCCGCCGCCAGACACAAATGGCTTACATCTGGCGCGCAGACTTCGTCCTGCCATGTGGCGATTCACTATTGCAGGAGACCTCCATGAAAACCCCAATCCGTAACCTGATCCTTGCCGGCGTCACCGGCGTTTCCCTCGCGGCTGCCTCTGTCGCACTGGCCGGTCCGGGTGCCGGCTGCAATAACGGCGACGGCCCGGGCTTTTCAAAATCCGAATCCGGCATGATGGGCCGCGGACATGGCGCCCGTCACGAACGTGGCGGCCAACGCGGCGATTTCTCGCCGGAGGAACGCGCCACACGCCATCTCGACAAACTCAAGACGTCGCTCAAGCTGCAGGCCGATCAGGAAAAATCCTGGAATACGTTGGCCAGCACCGTCGAAGCGCAAGCCAAGCGCATGGGCGAACTGCGCAAGGAACGCACGGATGCCCCCAAGACTGCGCCGGAACGTCTTGAAATGGCCAGCAAATTCACCCAGGAACGCGCCCGCAACCTGGAAGAAATGAGCAAGGCAATGAAGGGACTCTACGACACGCTGACCCCCGAACAACGCGCCGTGCTGGACAACAGTCGCGGCCCGTGGATGCGCGGTTAAGCGGCCTGGCATGATGACCGGCCAGCGAGGGGGCTTCCCCTCGCCTGCCACGGTCAACCGGAAAAATCGCCGAATTTTGGCATTCCCGAAATCGGGCGATTTTTCCGGTTGACCGCACGTAATGGAAGCATCTTGGGTGTGGAAGCCCTTTTCAGCGCGCCGGAGACGCGTATTTTTTCGCGTACTCGGCTGCGAGATTGCGCGCCTTGATCTGTTCCGGCGCTGAGAGAATCTCCAGCAACTGCGCGCGATTCTTGATGGCCTGCCCGTCGCCCGCACGCGCCGGCATGTCGATCCACGCATAAGCCTCGACGTAATCCAGCGCGACACCGTGTCCCTGAGCATAGAGCAGACCCAGCTCGTTCTGCGCCGGCAACCAGCCGGCCTTGGCCGCCTTGCGATACCAGAAGGCCGCCTTGACCTGATCGCCGGGCATGCCCTCACCCTTGCGGTATGCCTGACCGAGGTTGAACTGCGATTGCAGGTCACCGGCTTCGGCCGCTCGCATCCGGTAGTTCAGCGCCTTCTTTTCATCCCGGACGACACCGTCGCCGTTGGCATACATCAGGGCCAGATTGGCCAGCGACGGCGGATAACCGGCCTCGGCGGCTTCCGAAAAAAGTTCGACCGCCTTCTGCACGTCGTGACTCACGCCATGCCCCTGATAGTACAGGCTGGCCAGAAGATGCTTGCCGACGGGATCGCCCGCCCGGGCAGAAGCGCTGAACTCTTTCAGGGCAAGCGCCAAATTGCCGGCGTGGTAGGCGCGTATTCCATCATCCAGCGCTGCTACGGAGGTAAGGCTCATGACGACTCCAAAGACAAAAATCAGAAATTTCCAGACCGTGGGTTGATGTGCCGACGGTTTCATCACCCAGGCGAATATCCAGGGGAAGCTCCGATCAAAAGCGGTCGCCGGCAAGCTGAATGCCATCCACACAAATCTTGATCTTTACCGTGAATATCGCGAAGCAAAACACCTCGACCAGTTTTTCGGCACCGTCGATCACCACCTTCGCCGTCATCATCGGCTTCGATTTATTGAGCGCGAAGTAGTCGTCCGTCCTTGCCACCGCACTCCCATTGACGAACAGCTGCGCACCGCTCAACCAGGTGTTCTCAACCTTGATTTCGGTGTCTCCAATCTGGGCAACAACTCTTTTCAGCGGCATACGAACCCCGGCAAAATCGACGAATCACGGTGGGTAAAAGCAAGGGCTTTCGCCACCCTCACAACAATTCCATGATCATATTATTCCGACGTATCCGGCTCAAGAGGCATCAAAGGTGAACAGTGCGATACGGCTCTCCGGCTCGTAGAACAACAGGATGCTCAGTCCGTTCGCGCAAGCCACGGGAAAGAGGGGTTTGCCGCGGAAAGTGAGCTCGATGTGGTCTTCGTCTTCGTCATAAACGAGCTTGAATGCGGGGGGCGGATCTTCCGTCACCCAGTTGCCCGCCCAGAAATCTCCGCCGAGCCGATCCAGCCAGTTTTTCTCGTCCGCCGCACCATTGAGATAGCGCGGGAAACCGGCCAGGCGACCGTGGTTTTTTGCATGCTCACGCACCTTCGCCTGATAACTTTGCAAACGCTGGGCGTATTTGTCGTCATAAGGCTCGAAATACGCCTCCTGCCCGAGAAAGCGATATTTGTTGTCGTCGGTGAGCTGCAACGCAAACCAGTTCGGAGCCGTAAATTCGTTGTGAAATTCGCTGGTGCCTTCGCCGATATAGCCATCAATCGGCCCCACGGGTTGCAGCATATGAACCACCGTGCCGGCCAGTTCCGCACGCAACAAGGCGAGATCGATGGAAAGCAGGGGCCAAAGATGGTCTGCCAGCCACGGCTGGTCGCTTGCGAACACGTGCTCCGGAAATGGCGTCAGCCCCGGGCGCAGTTGTTCCAGGTTTTCTTCAAACACGACGGAATCCCAAAAAATCACAAAAAACAAGACCCGAGAGCATCCTTCCCGCCCCCGAACGAAGCGAACTACTGGTCAAATATCGGCCTGCTCCACAAGCTGGCAAAAAGAAGCAGGAAATATCACCGTCTGGCCGGGGCGCAGCAGGTGCGGCACATTCGTCGTCCACCACAATGCAGCCTCGGTACGTCCGGCCGCCTCAAGCGCCCGGACGGCATGCAGGAGTTCAACCTCATAGCCGAGCCAGACTTCTTGGCCTCGTTGCGGAAGATGCAAAAATTTCCGTATCCTCCACCCCAGCCCGCCCACCTTGGCATGAATGCCCACGACGTCATAGCGCCGTGGTTTGGCATCATTGCCCGGCGCAATTTTCAGCGTAACGCCGACCCATCCCGCCCGAACTTCGAGCGGCGCCTCTCCGGGAGGCGTGGCAATGAGGAGAATCGACGGCATGCCTGCTAGCTCGGTGATCGGCCACGAAAGCCGGAAAAATAATCCATCTCGCCTCCGTCATTCCCCACGGTGGCAAACCGCCTCGATACGATTTCCGAACGGGTCGTAAAGGAAGGCACCGAAATAATTGGCGTGATAATCCGGACGCAGACCCGGAGCGCCATTGTCGCTGCCACCATTGGCCAGACCGGCAGAATGAAAGGCGGCAACCTGCGCCCGGGTCGTGGCCTTGAAACACCAATGGCGCTTTTCATCGAAATTCGCCTCGGCCGACGCATACACGGCCAGACAGGAATGAAAATCCTCAATGTCGTTACACCGGACACCGTAACCCAGCGCGCCGGGACGATCATAGACTTTCGCCACACCGAGCGCGGCCATCACCGCGTCGTAAAACGGACGGGCGATCTCGGTGCTTGGGACGGAAATGGAAACGTGGTCGAGTACGAGCATGGGATATCCAGCGAAATAGTGAATCAGGGCAGCCGTTTCTGGAGAATCAGCTCCGGCCGTCGATCCTTGTAGAAACCCGACAAACCAAGCGACTCGGCGTGGACGATGAATGGGGCAGCGGCAACGATGAGGATACTGCGGGCAGTCATCCTTACTCCCGATCAAGCGCAAGCGAAATAAAAGCACATCAGCATAATAAAGCCAGTGCGCCATGTCGAGTACCTGGGAAAATGGCTTCCCGGCAATCGCCAAAATCCGCCGATTTTTCGGGTTGACCGCAGCAGAACGAGATTCCGGAACGAGCATGCACCCGGGCGCATGCGGTGGACCGAACCAATGCCCGATGCCACTGTAATTGCCCGATTCCGGGCATTTCGATACCATCCTGAAAATGCCGACGTACTAGCGCCGACATCCCAGAAACGCAGGCTGCACGGCTCAACGAGGCGAACAGCCGACACCACGCATTCAACCGAGGACAATTTGGCAATGGACACGCTGTACCCCCAAGGCCCCACCGACATCCCGAGCAACCTGACCCAGCCCGGCCCGACGTATAAACAACGGGCGTGGCTGGCCAGCGTCAGCCTGGTGGGTTTCGTCCTCGTCTACCTGTTTCTGGCTGGCTGGTTCGTCGCCACTGCCTGGCGGCTGATTGAGGATGCCGTCGTCAGCGGCGGCGGCAATCTCTCCAACTGGCTGGTGGGTGGCGGATCGGCCTTTCTCGCGGTCTTCATGCTGAAGGCCTTGTTTTTCATCCAGCGCGGCGACAACAAGGATCTGCTTGAACTGAAGGCAGCCGACCAGCCCCGCCTGTTCGAATTCCTTTATCGGCTGGCCGACGAAGCCGGCGCGCCTCGCCCGGCCCATGTCTATCTGTCGGCCCGGGTCAATGCCGCGGTGTTCTACGATCTTTCGATCCTCAACCTGCTCTTTCCCTCGCGCAAGAATCTGGAAATCGGCCTGCCGCTGGTCAACATCCTCAATTTGAGCGAATTCAAGGCGGTGCTCGCCCACGAATTCGGCCATTTTGCCCAGCGCTCGATGGCCATCGGCAGCTGGGTTTACATCGCCCAGCAAATCGCCAGCCAGATCATTTACCGGCGCGATGCGCTGGACAACTTTCTGGCCGGCATCTCCCGCACCGATCTGCGCATTGCCTGGGTCGGCTGGCTGCTTTCCCTGATCGTCTGGTCGATCCGCTCGCTGATGGACAGCCTGTTGCGGCTCGTCGTTCTCGCCCAGCGTTCGCTCTCCCGACAAATGGAATTCCACGCCGACCTGGTCGCCGTGTCGCTCACCGGCAGCGACGAAATCGTCAATGCCCTGCACAAGCTCCAGGCAGCTGATGATGCCTGGGCGCGCACGCTGAGCTTCGCCAACAGCCAGCTGGGGCGCGGCAAGAAGGTCTACGACCTCTATGCCGTGCAAACCCGCATCATCGAAACGATGGCGCGCATCCTCGACGATCCCGGCTATGGCGCGACCCCGACCGCGGGAGAAAAGGAACGCGTCTTCAAGACCGGTTTCGCCCAGCCGCCACAGATGTGGTCGACCCACCCGGCCAGCGCCGACCGGGAAGACAATGCCAAGCAAACCTACATTCCGTCTCGACGCGACGAACGCAGCGCCAGCCTGCTTTTCGAGAACCTTCCGGCAGTCAAGACCGCGCTGGCCGAACAGGCATTCGGTGCCGTAGAAGGCGAAATCACCACGGCGGAAGAAACGCTGGAAGCCCTCGACGAACGCTATCGCCTGCAACAATACGACCCGCGCTATCGCGGCGCCTTCCTCGGACGCCCACTCACACGGCACGTCACGAAGGCCGACGAACTCTATTCCGCGCGGATCGACACCGCCACCCTGCCGCAGGCCGTCAATACGCTCTATCCGCCCGTGCTGTCGACCGACCTCGCCAAGCTGCGTGATCTCGACGAGGAATACGCCTGCCTCAAGGCGCTGCACGACAAGCGCTACGAAGCCCGGGGCAAGCGCCTTGTCTTCCGCGGCCGGGAAATTTCCCGCCGCGACCTGCCGCAAGTCATGGCCCAGGTGCGAAAGGAAGTCGATGTCCTGCGCGAGCGCGTACTCGAACATGACCGGCGCTGCCGCAGCCTGCACCTCGCCGCCGCCCGCCAACTCGGCCAAGGCTGGCCGGAATATCTGAGCGGCCTGATCAACACCCTGCATTTCGCTGAGCATGGTGAAGCCGACCTGCGCGACGCGCAAGGCATGCTGGCCAACGTCTATGCCGTCGTCACCGCTGATGGCAAGGTCAGCAAAAAGGAACGGAAACGTCTGGTCGCCGCCGCCAACGAACTGCATGGCGTGCTCTTCAAACTGTACGAAATCCGCACCGCCGTGTGCCTCGATCAAACCCTGCTGGATCGACTGGAAGCCACTTCATGGGCTGACATGCTGGGCGAATTCGAACTCCCAGAAGCCAGCGACGATAACATCGGCGACTGGCTCAACGTCATCGACGGCTGGGTCAACGCCGCGGCCGGCGCCTGCTCCGCCTTGAGTTCAGCCTGCCTCGAACAACTCCTGAGCAGCGAAAACCAGATCGCCAATGCCCTGCAACAGCCCGAGACAACGACAGCGGCCCCCACCCCCAGTGCCGTTCCCGGCGATTACCCGATCCGCCTGATCGGCGCCGAACGCGAACGGCAAACCAGACTCGGCTGGTGGGACCGCCTGCAAACCGCCGACGGCCCGATCTTTGCCGGCATCCGCCTACTCGGCGCCGGCGCCATCGTCGGCGCAGTCCTTGGATTCAGTGGCGGCACCTCGCAGGAAAGCGACATTTCCGTATTCAACGGCCTGAACCAGCCGGTTCAGGTCACGCTGGGCGACCAGCATTTCACGGTCGCCCCCCATGGCAACCATAACTTCTCCGCTCGCCTCGACGAAAAGGCCGAACTACTCGCCCATACCCGGGCAGGACAGGAAATAGAACGCTTCCGCCCCGAAATTCACGGGCATAGCCGGCATTACGTTTACAACATCGCTGGCGCCAGCCCACTCATCGAGTGGACAGCCACCTACGGCAGCGCCGCCGAAGTGCCACCGAGAATGCTGGGCGCCCCGCGCTGGCTGGCCGGCGGAGCAGACGTCTATTTCGCCGAACCACCGACCAGCATCAAAACCAAGACCGGCAGCGGCACGCGCAAAGTGCTGAGCGGCGCACCCGCCGATATCGAACCGGAAGGCGTGCTTGAACGCCTCGACAACGAGCAGGAACGCCGACGTGTCGCCGCAACCCATGCCCAATGGGACACGCCGGACACGCCACAAATCAGGCGCTGGCAGGCATTGAGCCGCTAATCAAAACGGGCCGCAATCGCGGCCCGTTTTGCGTTGCCATGCCGGAACGGCCCACAGCGCGACCGCGAACGGCAAATGCCGCGGTCAACCTGAAAAATCGCCAAATTTTGCCAATGGCAAAAAACCGCGTTTTTTCGGGTTGACCGTGGAAGCCGGCTTTTTCAGCCGCTTACCCGGCGCCACGCCTCGAGTGTGGGCTGGCGACAGAGGTTTTCAAGCAGTTCGAAGGCGGCACGTGTGTGCTGCTCGGCAGCGCTGCTGAGTGGGTCGCCGAGTTCGAAATCCTGGCCGCTGATGCAAAGAGTGAAAGCGGGTGGCGGCAGGGTGTTTTCAGTTTGCCAGTAGACCTGAAGCACGGCTTCTGGCGGGAGTTCGTGGGTGGTGTGGGCGATGCCGCTAGCGGCTTCGATCTGGCAAAAGGTGTAGGGGGCCGGGGTGTTTTCGCCGGCATCGATGAACAGGGCGAGCCTGCGACCTTGCAGATCGAGGGCGTGTTCGATCTGGAGCTGGAAGTCTTCGATCAGCTCGAACTGGTCGGCGAGTTGTTCATTTTCGAGCCATTTTTCGAGTTGACCGCAGATTTCCGGCCCGATCGCATCGTCGCCGCGGCTGGGATTGCCGACAGCGAAAATGACGACCGGGGCGCTCACGATTTGCTCAGGGCGTGCACCTGGGTGCCGTCCGGGTCGATGAGTTCGACTTCGAGCGGCATTTTGCCCAGCGCGTGGGTAGCGCAGGATAGGCAGGGGTCGAAGGCGCGGATGGCGACTTCGATGTGGTTGAGCAGCCCTTCGGTGACTTCGCGCCCGTTGAGGTAGCGCCGGGCAACCTGCCGCACGGCTTCGTTCATGGCCTGATTGTTGTTGGTGGTGGAGACGATCAGGTTGCACATGGTGACGAGGTCGTTGTCGTCGACACGGTAGTGGTGGAACAGCGTGCCGCGCGGGGCTTCGATGACGCCAACGCCTTCACGCTGGCGCACGCCTTCGACCATCAGGTCGTTGCTGAGCAGGTCGTCGTCGTGGAGCAGATCCTTGATGACTTCGGCGGCGTGCAGCATCTCGATCATGCGCGTCCAGTGGTAGGCGAGCGGCGCGTGCATGGGCATGCCGCCGGCGTAGTCGACGAATGCCTTGCGTTCCTGTTCGGCAAATGGGGTGGGAATCTGGTCGCAGTTCTGCACCCGCGCCAGCGGCCCGACCTTGTACCAGCCGCGATCCTTGCCGAGCGTGCGGATGAAGGGGAACTTCATGTAGCTCCAGGCTTTCACTTCCTCGTCGATGTACTGGTCGTAGTGCTGGTAATCGATGCCGTCGAAGATGGTGTCACCCTTGTCGTCACGGGCGCGCAAGGTGCCGTGGTAGAAGTCGAGATCGCCGTTGTGGCCGACGATGGAAAGCGAACTCGAACGCACGGTGCCGAAACTGTTGTAGAGGCCGGGGTCCTGGATGTGCACCTTTTCGATGAGGTGCACGGCATCGCGGGCCCAGCCGACGATCTGGTAGATGTCCCTGAGCAGTTCGTCACGGTCGGCGATGCTCAGCGACTTGTTCATGCCGCCCGGCACGGCGCCGGTGCCGTGCACGCGCTTGCCGGCAGTGACGCGGATGACTTCCTGCCCGAACTTGCGCAGCAGGATGCCCTGCTTGGCGATTTCCGGATGGGCGGCGGCGACGCCGACGATGTTGCGATGCGTGACGTCGCTGTCGAATCCGAAGAGCAGATCGGGCGAGCTGAGGTGGAAGAAATGCAGGGCATGCGATTGGAGCATCTGGCCGTAATGCATCAGCCTGCGCAGTTTTTCGGCGGCGGGCGTGAGCTTTTTGGCGCCGACGATCATGTCCAGCGCCTTGGAGGCGGCAAGATGGTGCGACACCGGGCAGATACCGCAGAGACGCTGCACCATGACCGGCACTTCCCAGTAGGGGCGGCCCTGGATGAATTTTTCAAAGCCCCGGAACTCAACGATGTGCAGGCGCACCTGATGCACCTGGTTGTGCTCGTCGAGCAGCAGGGTCACCTTGCCGTGCCCCTCGACGCGGGAAACTGGGTCGATCGCCACCCGGCGCAGGCCTTCGGGATTGGAGGCGGTTTCAAGATTGCAGGTTTCCAGTTGGTAGGTCATTCAAATCTCCCGTGATTCATGGCGATTTCGGCCCAGGGCGCGAAAACAAGCCACAGACAGTGCGTTTGCACGGCAAGGCGAAGTGGACAAAGGCATGGGTTGAAAGCGCCATGAATTCAGTCGTAATGCATCAGGCCGTGGCCCAGCTCGGGCTCCTTGCCGGCCAGCAGGTCGGTCAGCACTTTCCAGATGGCGTCACCGGAGGGCGGGCAGCCGGGAATGAAGTAATCGACCTTCACGACTTCGTGGATGGGATGCACCTTGTCCAGCACCAGCGGCAGTTCCGGATCGTTGGGAATCATCTGGTTGGCGAGCCCGTGGCCAGTGATGTAGACCTCTTCGAGAATGCCGCCCACCGGCAGATGATTGCGCTGCGCCGGCAAACCGCCATTGACCGCACACGCGCCGGTGGCGATGAGAATCTTGCAGTTCTTGCGGAAGTGCCGCAGGACATGCACGTTTTCGGCATTGCACAACCCGCCCTCGATGATGCCGATGTCGCACTCGGGGTTCACTTCCTTGAGATCGGTGAGCGGCGAACGGTCGAACTCGATGTGTTCGAGCAAGGTCAACAGACGCTCATCGATATCGAGAAAGGACATGTGGCAGCCGAAACAGCCAGCGAGCGAGGTGGTGGCGACTTTCAGTTTTTTCTTGACCGGGGCGTCCATGTCATTGGCCCTCCGCAGAAGTTTCAACCTGTTCCGAAATCGGCTTCTCGTCGTACTTGCGTTGCCCGATGGGCACCGCGAAGCCCTGGCGTTTTTTGAGAATGACCCCGACCGGGCAGACTTCCGCCGCCTTGTCGGCCAGCGTGAAATCGGTGTCGCCAAGTCGCCCGGAGGCCGCATTGACGATGAGCCGCGTCTCGATCCCGCGCCCGGAAAGCGCGAAGACGTTCTTGCCATCGACATCGCGGCTGGCGCGCACGCACAGCGAACAGAGAATGCAGCGGTTGGTTTCGAGGATGACTTCCGGGTGCGAGGCATCGACCGGACGATTCGGGAAGAAATGATCGTAATGCGGCGACATCATGCCGAGATGGTAGGCCGTGGCCTGCAACTGGCAGTTGCCGCTCTTTTCGCAGGAGGGGCAGAAATGGTTACCCTCGACGAACAGCATCTGGGTCAGCGCGCGGCGCTTGGCATTGATTTCCTCGGTTTCGCTCTCGACCCGCATGCCCGGTGCGGCCAGCATGGTGCAGGAAGTGGCGTGCCGGCCGTTGACCTTGACGGTGCACAGCTTGCAGGAACCGTGCGGCTTGAATTCCGGGTGGTAACAGAGGTGCGGGATATAAACCCCGGCCGCCGTCGCCGCCTGCATGATGGTTTGCCCTTCGGCAAAGGGAATGACTTTGCCGTCGATGGTGAAGGTGTGGTTCATGCCGTGGCCTCCCCGGGTTGTTCGGCAGGAATGTGGGCGTCGGGATCGTCGCGCCCGGTCATCTGGCGCGCCGCGGCAAGCGCCCGGTCGAGATCGAAGGCCGGCGTGAAGTCGTTATGAACCAGACGCCGGTCATAGGCCGGCCGGAACTTGGCAATGGTGTCGAGTACCGGATTGCAGGCGGTGTGCCCCAGCCCGCAATGGCTCATCGAACGCAGCAACTGGTTGAGATTTTCGATTTCCTTGAAGTCGTAGGGCGAACCGTGGCCGTTGTGCAGCTTGTCCATCAGGTTCATCAGCAGCGAGGTGCCAACCCGGCACGGCGTGCAGAATCCGCAGCTTTCGTGCTGGAAGAAATGCACGTAGTTGCGGGCGACTTCGAACATGTCGCGGCTGTTGTCGAAAATGGTGAAGGCGCCGGCCGTGGGAATGTCTTCAAAACCGATGCAGCGGTCAAATTCGTCTGGCGTGACGCAGATCCCGGATGGCCCGCTGACCTGCACGGCCTGAGTGTCGGTGGCGCCGCAATCAGCCAGCACCTGACGAATGCTGACGCCGAACGGATACTCGTAGATACCGGGCCGGGCACAATCACCGGAGACCGACAACAGCTTGGTGCCGGCAGAGTGTTTGGTACCGATGCCGGCATACCACGCGCCACCGTTGAGGGCGATGAGTGCCGCAGCGGCATAGGTTTCGACATTATTGACGATGGTCGGCTGCTGGTGATAACCCTTGGTCACCGGGAAAGGCGGCCGGTTGCGCGGGGTACCGCGCTTGCCTTCGAGCGATTCGATGAGGGCCGATTCCTCGCCGCAGACATAGGCGCCCGCCCCAAGGTGGATTTCAATGTCGAAATCACCGCCGGGAATACCGATGATGTCGTTGCCCAGCAGATTGTCACGACGCCGGCGTTCGAGTACGGCGTTGAGCGGTTCGAGCAAATGCCGGTATTCGCCGCGCAGATAAAGAAAACCGCGGCGCGCCCCGACCGCGTAGGCAGCGATGGTCATGCCTTCAAAAACCAGATCGGCATGCGAGGTGAGCAGGACACGATCCTTGAAGGTACCCGGCTCGCCTTCGTCGGCATTGCAGACGACAAAGCGCTGCTGGCCCGGTTCGAGCGGTGCGTTGCGGCAGGCTTCCCACTTCAGGCCGGTGGTAAACCCGGCGCCGCCGCGACCACGCAGGTTGGCATGCTTGATTTCGTCGAGTACGGCCGAAGGCCCGCTCAGCCCGCTGGGCAGACCTTCGCGCCAGGAACGGGTGTTGGAAGCGAGCAGACCGTCGCTCGGCACGCGCGCATGGGCGGCACGCAGGGCATCGCCCGGTTGCATCGTGGCGCCAAGCAGGATGTCGGCACGACGAACATTGTCTTGGACGCTGAACAATTCGGCCGGCCATTCGGCAAGATCCACCTGATTGCGTACCAGTTCGGCGATCTGGTCGATGCGTTCCGCGGTCAACCCGGAAATTGCCCGGTTATTGACGAGCAGCGCCGGCCCCTGATCGCACATGCCAGTACAGGAGGTCGAGGCGACGCTGACCAGCCCGTCTTCGGAAACCTTGCCGGGCTCGATCCACAGGTTCTTGCACAGGCGCTCGATAAGCGGCTGGTTGCCCAGCATGCGATCGGTAATGTTGTCGGAAAAAAGAATCCGGTATTTGCCGCGCGGCTCGGTATAGAAAAAGGAATAAAACCCCGCCACGCCTTCGATCTTGGTGCGCGGCACGCCCAGCGCGACTTCCAGCGTGCTGATCGTTTCCGGGGAAAGCCAGTCCAGCGCTTCCTGGACCTCGCGCAGTATCTGCACCATGTAAGTGGGGTCGCGCCGGTAGCGGGTGACCACGCGGTCGACCACGGCTGCTACCGATTCGGTCTGCATATCGTTCAGTGCCACAACAACCTCCCGAGCATTACCAAGACCGGAAGAGCCTAACACCAAAGGCATTTCATTCGTTGCGGCAGATCAAGAGATGGCGTGCTTTTTCCCTGAAAAATCAGGCCGCACGCGGCAGTGCCCGGCGCTCGTTGGCTGCTTCCATGGCGGGAATATCGATACACAGGTCGGGATGCAGGCTGGATAAACGCTCGATCACCCACTGGTTGGCTTCGTAGGCGAACTCCCGCGCCGCCAGGGGCGCACCGGAAAATGCCTCGACAAACAAAGCAATAGCCGCAGACCGGCTGACCCCGTACTCGCAATGCACCATGACCGACAGTGCATCCGGCACGGCATGTAGCGCCTGCACGAACTCGCTGATCTGCCGCGCCATGCGATGATCGAACAGCCCGGGCAGCGGCGCCGGCAGGAACTCATCGGCCGGCAGCGCATCGAAGAAGGACATGCGCAGCACCGCTCGGAAACCCTCGCCCAGCAGAGCTTCCGGCGTCCCCGGATCGGTGATCGAGATAACTGCGATGTTGTCGCTCGCTGCCAGGGCCTCGGCACGCTGGCGCGAGGTGTAGAAAACCTGTTGGATGGTCATACCTATTCCATAAAAACCGGGTCGGAGAATACCAGCGTTCCATCCTTGCGCATCATCAGATTGTCGGCCTTGATCAGGTCGGGCAGTGCGCCGTATTCGCCGGAAAAGTTTTCCAGCGCCTTGAGCGACTGCTGCACGGTGTCGGCCCATCCCATCGGCGTCACTACCAGGTGATGCAGGGCGATGCGCCCCATGTCCTGAGCCAGGTCGCGCCACATCATGCAGGCGTCGAAATACGAGGTTGAAATCTTGGTCGCCACTTCGGCGGCATCGCCGCTGCCGGGCAAGGGATAAAGTTTCTCGACCTCGACGATGTGGAAGGGAAACCCGCGACTGGATTTACCCACCGTGCCGTGATCGGCAAAAACCACGGGGAAATGCCGCCCGGTTGGCCGGTCGTCGGCCGTATAGTAGGCGTAATCGGTCGGTGATGAAAGCAGCTTGAAGACGCGCTCCTGCCCGTCGACCACGTCGCCATCGAGCACGATGGTGTTTTCGCCCCGGCCGATTTCGGTTCGGCCGCGCAGGAGGGGATGATCCGGTACGGGATCGGCAATGATGCCAGGCCCATTGATGTCCATATGCAACTCCGTCAGGGGAATGCCATGGGGTACAGCATAGCGCAGGGCGCCGCAATCGGCACCCTGCACTTTTCCGGTCAGGCGACGATGTGGGCGCCGCCGTCGACGTAGATGGTCTGGCCGGTCATGCCGGAAGACCCTGCCGTGCACAGGAAGGCGGTCAGTGCGCCGACTTCCTCGATGGTCACGGTGCGGCCAAGCGGTGCCTTGGCGGCATCGTTTTCAAGCAGCGTGTTGAAGTTGGCGATGCCGGAAGCAGCACGGGTCATGATCGGGCCGGGCGACACGGCAAAGACGCGGATGCCCTTGGGGCCGAGGTCGTAGGCCATGTAGCGGACAGCCGACTCAAGCGCGGCCTTGATGATGCCCATGACACCATAGTTGCGCACGACGCGCTCGGCACCCAGGTAGGACATGGTAATCAGCGAGCCGCCATGCGCCATCAACGGCTCCAGGGCCTTGGCCATGCGCAGGAAGCTGTGGCAGGAAACGTTCATCGCCGAATCGAAACCGGCTTCGGAAGCATCAATGACGCGGCCGTGCAGATCGTCAGCGTTGCAGAAGGCCATCGAGTGGATAGCGAAGTCGATCTCGCCAAAGGCTTCGCCGCACTGGGCGATGACGTTTTCGAGACTGCCCGGTTCGGCCACGTCGAGCTTGAGGAAGAGCTTGGCATCGAGCGCTTCAGCCAGCGGCTGCGTGTATTTTGCGGTCTTGTCGTTCTGGTAGGTGATGGCGATTTCACCGCCCAGTTCGCGGATGGCGCGAGCCACGGCGAAAGCGATCGACTTGTCGTTGGCGATACCGGTAATCAGGCCCTTCTTGCCAGCCAGCGGCAGTGCGGGAGAGGTTGCGGCGGTACCCTGTTCAGCGGAGTTGGTCATGTTGTGTTTTCCTCTAATGGTTTGATTGGAGCTTGTGTCAGCCCTGATGGCTTGCTGCGGTGTCACATGAACGACATTGTTTGCTGCACCGCAGCATACTATACTTGCACGCATGCAAGATAGGCCTCCCCACCTGTCATGTTACCGGGAGCAGAAGATGCACGACAGCAACGAACAGCGATATCTGGTCAACCACACTTACGACGAGATTCAGGTCGGACAATCGGCGAGCCTGACCCGCACGCTGATGCCGGAAGATGTCAAGCTGTTTGCCGTACTGACCGGCGACCTCAATCCGTCGGTGGTCGATCCGGCTTATTCCGAAAGCGGCCTGTTCCGCGAAGTGATCGCCCATGGCATGTGGAGCGGTTCGCTAATCTCGACGGTGCTCGGCACCCAGTTTCCCGGCCCCGGCACCATCCTGATCGACCAGACCCTGCACTTTGCCCGACCGGTCACCATCGGCGATACGGTGACCATCACCGTCACCGCCAAGCAGAAATTTCAGCACAACAAGCACATCGTGCTCGACTGCGTATGCACCAACCAGGAAGGTTTGCAGGTGGTGCGCGGCACCGCTGAAGTACTCGCCCCTTCGGAAAAGGTCTCGCATCTGCGACAGGTGCATATGCCCGAGATCCGCATCGACGACAAGCATGAGCGCTATACCCAGTTGCTCTCACGGGTCAAAGGGCTGGAGCCCATTCCCACCGCCGTCGCCCACCCCTGCGATCTGGAATCGCTGAAAGGCCCGGTCATGGCCTTTCAGGCCGGGATCATCGAACCCATCCTGGTCGGCCCGGAAAACAAGATTCGCGCCGTCGCCGAGGAATTCGGCATCGACCTGCACGCCATCCGCATCGTCAACGCCGCGCACAGCCACGACTCGGCCGCGATGGCAGTATCGCTGGTCCGCACCGGCGATGCCGAGGCGCTGATGAAGGGCAGCCTGCATACCGATGAACTGATGGGCGAAGTGGTCGCCCGCGCTAACGGCCTGCGCACCAACCGCCGGATCAGCCACGTCTTCCTGATGGACGTGCCGACCTATCACCGGCCGCTGCTCATCACCGACGCCGCCATCAACATCGCCCCGACGCTGGATGAAAAGGTCGACATCATCCAGAACGCTATCGATCTCGCCCACGTCATCGGCATTCCCGAACCCAAAGTGGCGATTTTGTCGGCAGTCGAGACGGTTAACCCGAAAATCGAATCCACCCTGCACGCCGCCGCGCTCTGCAAGATGGCCGACCGTGGCCAGATCAGGGGTGGCATCCTCGACGGTCCGCTCGCCTTCGACAATGCCGTATCCATCGTCGCCGCCAAGACCAAGGGCATCAAGTCGGCAGTCGCCGGCCACGCCGAAATTCTTGTCGTACCCGACCTGGAATCAGGCAACATGCTGGCCAAGCAGCTCGAATACCTTGCCAATGCATTGACTGCCGGCATCGTGCTCGGCACCCGCGTCCCCATCGTCCTGACCAGCCGTGCGGACTCGGCCGAAACCCGTACCGCCTCCTGCGTCATCGCAGCACTCGTCGCTCACGCCAACCGTAACAAGGGAACTCTCTGAACATGAAAAAAGGCATTCTGACGATCAATGCCGGATCGTCCTCCATCAAGTTCGCGCTCTTTTCGCTGGATCATCCGATTTCTCCCGACGCCGAGGTTTCCGGGCAGATCGACGGCATTGGCGCCGAATCCACGCAAATGGTGGCCAAGAACCGGGCCGGAAAGCATATCGCCGACCAGGTACTCGAAGGCAGCAAGGTCAGCCACGCCCAGGCCTTCGACGCCCTGCTCAAGTGGTTCACCGCCAGCCACGCCAACTGGCAGATCGTCGCCGTCGGCCATCGCGTCGTCCACGGTGGCGAACGTTACTCGCAGCCGACCATCATCGACGACACCGTCCTCGGCCATCTGACCAGCTTCATCCCGCTCGCTCCGCTGCACGAGCCGCACAACGTCGCCGGCATCATCGCCCTGCAAGCCCTGCTGCCGGACGTGCCGCAGATTGCCTGCTTCGACACGGCTTTCCACCGCAGCCAGCCGGAAGTCGCCCAGACCTTCGGCCTGCCGCGCAACATCACCGCCGAGGGCATCAAGCGCTACGGTTTCCACGGCCTGTCCTACGAATTCATCGCCCGCGCCCTGCCCCAGCATTCGAGCCGCGCCACTGGCCGCGTCGTCGTCGCCCACCTCGGCAACGGCGCCAGCATGGCGGCGATGGTCAATCGTAAATGCGTCGCCACGACGCTCGGCTTCTCGACCATCGATGGTCTGGTCATGGGCACGCGCTGCGGCAACCTCGACCCTGGCGTCATCCTGCACCTCATGGAAACCAAGAGCCTGTCGGTCAAGGACATGACCAAGATTCTTTACAAGGAATCCGGCCTGCTCGGTGTCTCCGGCATCAGCCAGGACATGCGCACCCTGCTCGCCAGCGACAAGCCGGAAGCCCAGGAAGCGGTTGATCTCTTCTGCTACCGCATCGCCCGCGAACTCGGCTCACTGGCCGCGGCGGCCGGTGGTCTCGATGCGCTGGTATTCACCGGCGGCATCGGCGAACACGCCGCCGAAGTGCGCCGCCGCGTCTGCCTGCAATCGCAGTGGCTGGGCATCCTGCTCAACCCGGAAGCCAACGCCCGCCATGATCTGCACATCAGCGCCGGCACCAGCAGCGTCGACGTGCTGGTCATCCCGACCAACGAAGAATGGATGATGGCGCACCACGCGCAGACGCTTTTGGCGCTCTGAGAAATCCAATTTTCCCGACCCCGGCCCTGCAAGGTGCCGGGGTTTTTTATTGGTGCCGCGCAGCAATCAGGCCTGACACGCCTCGATATCCTTGCGCGCTCCGCTCAGCCATTCCCGGTTGTCACGCGTGTATTGACGGCCGTTCAGCGACATGCGCTTCTCCGCTTCTGCCAGCACGCGGCCGGCCTGCTCGACACGACCCAGACCGGCGAGCAGCGAGGCATAGCGGCAACGCGCTTCCTCACCGGGAAAATGTTCGAGAATCGCCTCGTACTGCGCCAGCGCTTCGTCGGAGCGCCCGGTACTGGCCAAGGTACGCGCCCGCAGCAGCTTGGCCTCGCCAGCCCGGAACCAGGGTTCGATGGCGATGACGCGATCCAGCGTAGCCAGGGCATTGTCGCCGTCGCGCTTGTAGAAATAGGCTTCAGCAAGGCCGAAGATCAGCGCCGGATCGTCGGCGTGCAGACCGTCGATGCAACTCTTGTAGAGATTGATGGCATCGTCAAACTGCCCGGAACTGATCAGCTCGTCGGCCAGCGCCGCCTTGTTGGCCACCGAACCGCAACGTTCGACGTCGTTGATGCGCGCCTTCAAATCGGCTCCGGGATTGATCACCTTGATCACCCGTTTGGCGACGCGGGTGCCGCCAGCCTGCGGCAGTACTTCCAGAAACAGGTAGGCCAGTGCACCAATGACCGGAAAGCCGACGATGACGAAATACCACCACTGCGGACGTCCCGTCCGGTAAACGTGAATGATGCACAACAGGTCGAGAACGACAGGGAAGGCGGCGAGAATCGGCATGATGTTCGACGGCGAATGAAAAAGGCATAGCTTACCGGAATATTCGTTCCGGATAGTCTTCCTGGGCGTTCCAAAAAAAAGACGTTTTTTCCGGTTCACCGCAGAAGTCTGCCAACCGGGCGGAAAAAATTTCTGCCTCCCGAACGACATCGTCCTCACACTTCGCGCTTGTTTTTTCGGGCTTTTTTTGGCTATGACAAAACGCTTTTCCCAACATCACAAAACCCAACATCTAGTCAACGGATTGTATTGACCTACTAGATATAGTAGATTGCTCGTCATTCAAAAAACGAACAAGCCAGATTAACAAAGACAGATCGAGGAGCAAAAAATGGGCCCGGTATCCGAACAACTCTCACTGACTGACATTCCCGCACCGCCGCAATTCGCCCCCCTGCAAGAGCAGGAAATCTCCGGCGAAGTGCTGATCGAGAAATACGCAAAAGGGAAGGAAACCAATGTTCACGACGTGCGCAAGCGCGTTGCCTGGGCACTGGCCCAGGTCGAGGAAGAGAAGGACCGTGGCCATTGGGAAGCCCGCTTCCTGTGGGCCCAGGAAAACGGCTTCATTCCCGCTGGCCGCATCAATTCGGCTGCCGGTACCGATCTGCAGGCCACGCTGATCAACTGCTTCGTGCAGCCGGTCGGCGACTCCATCGTCGAGAACACCGATGGCAAGCCGGGCATCTACACCGCGCTGGCGCAGGCTGCCGAAACCATGCGCCGTGGTGGCGGCGTCGGCTATGACTTCTCCTCCATCCGTCCGCAAGGCGCCCGCGTCAAGGGCACCCAGTCGCGCGCTTCCGGCCCGGTGTCCTACATGCGTGTTTTCGACCGCTCGTGCGAGACCGTCGAATCGGCTGGCGCCCGCCGTGGCGCCCAGATGGGTGTGCTGCGCTGCGACCATCCGGATATCGAGGTATTCATCCATGCCAAGGACAAGGGTGACCTGTCCAATTTCAACATTTCCATCGGCGTCACCGATGCCTTCATGGAAGCGGTCGATGCCGACAGCGATGTCGAACTGACCCACCGCGCCGAACCGAACAGCGACCTGAAGTCTGCCGGCGCCTACCAGCGCGACGACGGCCAGTGGGTCTACCGCAAGGTGCGCGCCCGCGACCTGTGGGATCAGGTGATGAAATCCACCTACGACCACGCCGAGCCGGGCATCCTGTTCCTCGACCGCATGAACAAGGACAACAACCTCAATTACTGCGAAGTGATCGAGGCCACCAATCCCTGCGCCGAACAGCCGCTGCCGCCCTACGGCTGCTGCTGCCTGGGTTCGATCAACCTGACGCTGTTCGTCCGCCACCCCTTCTCCGAACAGGCCGCGTTCGATTTCGACGCCTTCGCCGAAGTCTGCCGCGTGTCCACCCGCATGCTCGACAACGTGCTGGACACCACCCACTGGCCGCTCGATCGCCAAGCCCAGGAAGCCGCCAACAAGCGCCGCGTCGGCCTCGGCTTTACCGGCCTGGGCGATGCCCTGACCATGCTGCGCCTGCGCTACGACAAGCCGGAAGCCCGCGCCATGGCCACCCGCATCACCGAAAGCATGCGCGATGCAGCCTATCTCTACTCGGTCGAACTGGCCAAGGAACGCGGTGCCTTCCCGCTGTTCAACGCCGAGCTCTACCTCTCCGGCGGCAATTTCGCTTCCCGCCTGCCCGCCGAGGTCAAGGCGGAAATCCGCAAGCACGGCCTGCGCAACTCGCACCTCCTGTCGATCGCCCCGACCGGCACCATCTCGCTGGCTTTCGCTGACAACGCCTCGAACGGCATTGAACCGCCCTTCTCCTGGACCTACACCCGCAAGAAGCGCATGACGGACGGCACCCTCAAGGAATACTCGGTCGAGGATTACGCCTGGCGTTACTACAAGCATATCGGCGGCGACGTCACCAAACTGCCGGATTACTTCGTCACCGCGCTGGAAATTTCGGCCGCAGCGCACAAGGACATGGTTGCAGCCGTCGCCCCCTACATCGACACCGCCATTTCCAAGACAGTGAACGTGCCGGGCGACTACCCCTACGAAGATTTCCAGGATCTCTACATGCAAGCCTGGAAATCCGGCCTCAAGGGGTTGGCCACCTACCGTCCGAACAGCGTGCTCGGCTCCGTGCTTTCCGTAACGCCTGAACCGAGCGCCGCCGAAGCCGCCGCCGCGGCCGATGCCAAATCGCCGCAGGATTTCGTCTCCGACGCCAACCGCCGCCTGTCGATCAAGAACCTGCCGGCACCGGTGCTCGCCAGCCTGCGCTGGCCGGGCCGCCCGAACCTGCCGGAAGGCAACCTGTGCTGGACCTACATGGTCGACTCGCCGATCGGCAAGTTTGCGCTCTTCGTCGGCCACGTCGAACCGGAAGGCCGCGCCTGGCCGTTCGAAGTCTGGGCCAACGGCCCGGCCGAACCGCGCGGCCTCGGCGCCGTCGCCAAGACGCTGTCCATGGACATGCGCGCCAATGACGCCGGCTGGCTCGAAATGAAACTCGACGCCCTCTCCAAGACGCCGGGTGAAGCCTTCGAGCTACCCATGCCCCCGCATGGCGAGCGCAAGCGCATGCCTTCGGTGGTTTCGGCCATGGCCCAGATCATCCGCTGGCGTTGCGAACAGCTTGGCGCCTTCAAGCATGAGGGCGCGACCCCGGTGAAGGACGCCCTGTTCAGCACCAAGGAACCGAAAACCGGCACCGACGGAACCCTCTCCTGGACGGTGGACGTGAACAACCCCTCGACCGGCGAAGACTTCGTCCTTGGCCTCAAGGAAATCACCCTGCCCGACGGCGTCACCCGCCCCTACTCCATGTGGCTTTCGGGCAACTATCCGCGCGCCCTCGACGGCCTGTCGAAGCTTCTCTCCCTCGACATGCGCGTCCTCGATCCGGCTTGGATCGGCATGAAGTTGCGCAAGCTGCTCGACTATCCGGAACCGCTCGGCGACTTCATGGCCTTCGTTCCAGGTTCGCGCAAGCAGCAAACCTTCCCCTCGACCGTCGCCTACATCGCGCAGCTCATCATCCACCGCTACGCCATGCTCGGCATTCTCGACGAAGAAGGCTTCCCGCTGCAGCAAATGGGCATTCTCGAAGCTCCGGAAGACACCATCAGCAACAAGGTGTTGCCAACCCAGGGCAAGCTCTGCGGCGAATGCGGCAACCACACGATGATTCGCAAGGATGGGTGTGATTTCTGTACGGCTTGTGGGGCTGTGGGAAGCTGCGGTTAAGCTCTTTCCGGCTCAAGAAAAAACGCCTCGGGTTTTCCGGGGCGTTTTGCTATCCGGGCCACAACCCGATTCGCGTTGTTTTCGCCCCCTTGCGCACAAGGCATTAAACTGTGCCCCTTCTTCGCCCCGTGAAGACCTTCCATGACCTACGCCCACAACATCGGCCTGCATGCCTCCGAAGACCGCCTGGAAAAACTGATCAATGAACGCCTCCTGCCCGGGAGCGACAAGGCGGCGATTGATCAGCGCATCTGGGATCTGTTTGGCGAGGAGTGGGCGGTGATGTTTACCGACCTGTCCGGGTTCTCAAGTGGCGTGGCGTCCTTCGGGATCATTCACTTCTTGCAGATCATCCAGGAGTCGCAGCGCCTGCTAATTCCCTGCATCGACGGCTTCGACGGCATTCTGCTGAAAATGGACGGCGACAGCATGATGGTCATTTTCAGGAATGTCACCAAGGCAATCGAATGCGCCTTGAGCATGCAGAAGACCTGCACCATTTATAACGTCGAGAAGGAAGAAGCCGAGCAGATCCGGCTGTGCATCGGACTCGGTTTCGGCCAGTTGCTCAGGATCGGCGACCGTGACGCCTACGGCAGCGAAGTCAATGCCGCAGCGAAACTCGGCGAGGATATCGCGAAGGCACGAGAAATCCTGGTGACCGACAGTGTGCGCGAGGCGCTCAAGGCGCATTACCGCTTCGAGCAGATTTCGAGCATTCCGCCGGGGGCAAATGCTGCTTTTCGTCTGTTGGGCGCAGTCGCCGAGTAGAAAAACAGCGGCCGCAGCCGGGTGAAATTTGTTCTGCCACGGTCAACCGGAAAAATTGCCCGTTTTTGCCAATTGTGTTTCGTGCAACCTAATCAAGGCCAGGATTGCTGGCCACCAGTTCGGCCCATTCCTCATCCGTAAACAGCCGCGAGCGGGTGATGAAGCTTTTACCTTCCGGGCCTTCGAGCGAGAAATTGTCGCCGTGGCCGTCCATGACGTCGATGATCAGTTGGGTGTGCTTCCAGTATTCGTATTGCGTCTTGCTGATGTGAAAGGGCACGCCGCCGATGTCGCCGAGATATTCGTCACCGGCGCCGATGGTGATTTCGCCGGGCAGGTAGCAGTTGGGCGCGCTGTTGTCGCAGCAACCGCCGGATTGGTGAAAGATCAGTGCGCTGCCGTGTTTTTGCCTGAGCAGGGCAATGAGCGCCAGTGCCGCATCGGTTGCAATCACTTTTTCAACCATGTCGATCTCCAAAAAAACGGGGCGGTTTCCCGCCCCGTGCAAGCAGCCCCAGGCAAGGGACTGGAGAAGAGTCGTTAAGGCTTAGAAGAAGCCCAGTTTCTGCTCGGTGTAGCTGACCAGCAGGTTCTTGGTTTGCTGGTAGTGATCGAGCATCACTTTGTGGGTTTCGCGACCGATGCCCGATTCCTTGTAGCCACCGAAGGCGGCGTGCGCGGGATAGGCGTGGTAGCAGTTGGTCCAGACGCGGCCGGCCTGGATGGCGCGGCCCATGCGGTAGGCGACGTTGCCATTGCGGCTCCACACGCCGGCGCCGAGGCCGTAGAGCGTGTCGTTGGCGATGGCAAGTGCTTCGGCTTCGTCCTTGAAGGTGGTGACGGCGAGCACCGGCCCGAAGATTTCTTCCTGGAAGATGCGCATCTTGTTGTGGCCCTTGAAGAGCGTCGGCTGGATGTAGTAGCCACCTTCAAGATCACCGCCCAGCTTGGCAACATCGCCGCCAATCAGGCATTCAGCGCCTTCATCCTTGCCCAGTTGCAGGTAGGACTTGATCTTTTCCATCTGGATCTGCGATGCCTGGGCACCCATCATGGTGTCGGTATCGAGCGGCGAACCTTGCTTGATCGCTGCAACGCGCTTGAGGGCTTTTTCCATGAACTTTTCGTAAATGGATTCCTGAATCAGGGCGCGGCTCGGGCAGGTACAGACCTCGCCCTGATTGAAGGCGAACAGCACCAGGCCTTCGATGGCTTTATCGAGGAAGCCGTCATCCTTGTCCATGACGTCGGCGAAGAAGATGTTGGGCGACTTGCCGCCCAGTTCCAGCGTCGCCGGAATCAGGTTGTTGGCAGCCGCCTGGGCGATGACGCGGCCAGTGGTGGTGGAGCCGGTGAAGGCGATCTTGGCGATGCGCTTGCTGGTGGCGAGCGGCATGCCGGCTTCGCGGCCGTAGCCGTTGACGATGTTGAGCACACCCGGCGGCAAGAGGTCGGCGATCAGTTCCATCAGGATCAGGATGGAGATCGGGGTTGATTCGGCAGGCTTCAACACCACACAGTTGCCGGCGCCCAGTGCAGGAGCCAGCTTCCAGGCGGCCATCAGGATGGGGAAGTTCCAGGGAATGATCTGGCCGACGACACCGAGCGGTTCATGGATGTGGTACGCCATGGTGTTTTCGTCGATTTCCGAGATGCCACCTTCCTGCGAACGCAGGGCTCCGGCAAAGTAGCGGAAGTGGTCGACGGCGAGCGGAATGTCGGCAGCCAGCGTTTCGCGGATCGGCTTACCGTTGTCGACGGTTTCGGCATAGGCGAGCAGTTCGAGGTTCTGTTCGAGACGGTCGGCGATTTTCAGGAGAATGTTGGAGCGGGTGGCGGCGTCGGTCTTGCCCCATTTCGGGAAAGCAGCGTGGGCGGCATCGAGCGCCAGTTCGACATCTTCGGCCGTCGAACGGGCGGCCTTGGTATACACCTTGCCGTTGACCGGCGTCACCACATCGAAGTATTCACCCTTGACCGGAGCGACCCACTGGCCGCCGATGTAGTTGTCGTATTGGGCTTTGAAAGCAATCTTGGCACCTGCGGCACCGGGGGCAGCGTAGATCATTTTGTCTCCTGATATTTTACGAATGGGTAAATTGATTCCCTTGCGGGCCATTACCTATATCAAGGGTCGTGCCAGCCTGAAACACGAGCCACAACCCATTGATTTTCCGTTTTTTTGCCAAATTTTCAGGTTGACCGCAGCAATCACTGCAACGCTCCACAAGGTGACACCTGTCTCAAAATGGAACACTTGTGCAACATTTCTTCGGACAACTATTGCGTCACTGAGGACAGTCTCTATACTCGGCAAAAAAGCAGGCAACGACCTGCCCGAGGAGACGAGACCGATGTACACCCATTCCCCCGCATTGCCGCCGGCGCTGCGCCAGGCCCGGAATCAGCTGCTGGAAGGCAGCGAGATTGCGTTTGGCACCCTTGACGAACGCCTTGCCCGTTCCTGGCAGCGCAGCCTTGCGGCGGGGCTTTCCCCGGTGGGCCGGCTGGCCGGTGGCGACAACCTCTCGGGCCCCGAGCTGCAACGCTCGCTCGCCCGCAACCACGACCTGGTCAGCCATTCGCGGCCAGTCATGGAATATCTCTTCGAGCAGGTCCGGCACAGCCACAGCATGGTCATTCTGGCGGACAACCGGGGCGTACTTATGCACACCCTGGGCGACATGGATTTCCTCGGCAAGGCGGAACGAGTTGCGCTCATGTCCGGCGCCTGCTGGCACGAACAGCAACGCGGCACGAACGCCATCGGAACCGCCCTGGCCGAAGCCGAAGGGGTGGAAATTCACGGCGCCGAACACTTTCTCGAACGCAACGGCTTCCTGACCTGCGCTGCCGCCCCCATCGTCTCCGCCACCGGCGAACTGCTCGGCATCCTCGACATTTCCGGCGACCAGCGCAGCCGCCATCCGCACACACTGGGGCTGGTCAATACCGCCGCCCGCATGATCGAAAACCGGCTAGTCGCCGATGCCTGCCGACGCCACATCCGCCTGCACCTGCATAACCGTCCGGAAGGGATCGGCAGCGTGGCCGAGGGCATCGTCGCGCTCTCCGACGATGGCTGGATCATCGGTGCGAACCGCAATGCCCTGAAATTTCTCGGTCTGTCGACGGCTGACATTGGCGCCACCCCGATTTTCCGCGCCCTTGATCTGCCGCTCGAACAGATTCTCACCCTCGCCCGCCGGCGACCGCAGCAAGCCATCCTGTTGCACCGTCACGACGGCACGCCGATCTATGGACAGGTCTTCGCCGAGGCGCGCCCGCTGATCAGCAACACACCACCCAAAGTCGCCGTCAATCCGTCCGGCGATGCCCTGTCACGACTGGATACCGGCGACAGCCAGTGGCGCTCGGCGGCGGACAAGGCACGGCGCATCGCCGGCAAGCCGATCCCCCTGCTCCTGCATGGCGAATCCGGCGTCGGCAAGGAGCTTTTCGCACGCGGCGTGCATGACATTTCACCGCAACGCGCCGGCCCCTTCGTCGCCATCAACTGCGCCGCCCTCCCCGAAAACCTCATTGAAGCCGAACTATTTGGCTACGCCCCCGGCGCCTTCACCGGCGCCCGCAAGGAAGGCATGGTCGGCCGCCTGCGTGAGGCAGATGGCGGCACCCTGTTCCTCGATGAAATCGGCGACATGCCGCTCGGCATGCAAACCCGCCTGCTGCGCGTGTTGCAGGAGCGCCAGGTCACGCCGCTCGGTGGCGGACAGGCCATCCCCGTCAATTTCGCCCTGATCTGCGCCACCCACCACAACCTGCGCGAAGCATCCGAAAACGGGCGTTTCCGCAGCGATCTCTACTACCGCATCAACGGTCTCACCCTGAATCTGCCTTCCCTGCGTTCGCGCAGCGATTTCCCGGCACTCACCGACAAGCTGCTGCAGGAACTGCTGCCGGACCACGGTTTGCATGTAGCCCCCGAATTGCTCGCCGCCCTCGCCGCCTACCGCTGGCCGGGCAACCTTCGCCAGTACGCCAATGTGCTGCGTACCGCCGTCGCCATGCTCGACGAAGGCGAGCAGCGCATCGAATGGCAGCATCTGCCGGATGACTTGGTCGACGAACTTGCCGTTGCCAAGTCGTCTCCCGCTCCCCGAGCCCCCTCCCCAACCAACCTCGCCGAACTGTCGCGCTCGGCGATACAGGGCGCGGTGCAAAACTCGCGCGGAAATCTCTCGGCAGCTGCACGTCAGCTGGGCATCAGTCGGCAAACCCTGTACCGCAAGCTAAAGGAATTCTGAGCTTTCCCCTCTGAACGCACTGGCCATGCCTGCACCGAAAATACGGATTGCGAGGCTTCGAGGTTAAAAATATACTGCCCAAAAAAAGGGGAGTCGCATGACCAAGGTGCATGTAGCCGGTATCGGTGCTTCAGCTGGGGGGCTGGAGGCAATCACTCAGCTCGTCGGTGCCCTCAAGATCGATACGCCATGCGCATACGTCGTTCTCCAGCACCTGTCGCCCAATTACCGCAGCATGATGGTGGAGATCCTCGGTCGGGAAACCACACTGAGAGTTAAGGAACTGGAACAAGGCGATGTTCCGGAGGCCGGTGTGATCTACGTCGTCCCAGCCAATTCCAACGCCCTGTACAAGGATGGTCATCTGGTCCTGACGGCAGCCTCCCCGGAAGTGGTGCCTAAGCCCTCGGTCAATCAGTTTCTGATTTCGCTGGCCAGCGAAGAAGGCGAATCAGCCATTGGCGTCGTTCTCTCCGGAACGGGTTCGGACGGCACGGCCGGCCTGCGCGCGATTCAGGCTGCTGGTGGCTTCACGCTCGTGCAACAGCCAGAAACAGCAAAATACGACGGCATGCCCAGGGCCGCCATCGAAGCCGGTGTTGCCGATCACATCCTGCCACCAGACATGATTGCCAGGCAGATTTCGGATCTGCTGCTGCACGCCCAGTCCGAGGGCGATACGGAAAACCCACCCGCCGACCTCTACAAGCAGTTGATGGTGCAACTGCGTGAGCGCCTGAAATTCGATTTTTCCGGATACAAGACGGGTACGCTCCTGCGACGCATACGGCGCAGGCAGGCGGCTACACAGTCTGTCGACCTGGCTGAGTACGTACGATTCATCGAGGCACATCCGGACGAACTGGAATTCCTGGCCCGGGACATTCTCATTTCCGTCACAGCGTTTTTCCGTGATCGGGACGCGTTCGCTGCGCTGAACAGTGCCGTGAAGGAAATAACCAGAAAGAAATCTCCCGGCAGCGAAATCCGGATCTGGGTAGCCGGCTGCGCCAGCGGTGAAGAAGCCTATTCGATCGCGATTCTTCTTGCCGAAGCCTTGCAGGAGCGACTGGCGAGCCATCGCGTCCAGATTTTCGCCACCGATGTCGATGAAGATGCGCTCAACGTTGCGCGCCGGGGGGTGTATCCGGCAGCATCGATGACCGAGATTCCCGAAGAACTGCTCAGGCGCTATTTCCGTCCCGCCGGTAACGCGTATGAGGCAGGCAAGACCTTGCGTGACATGATCGTCTTTGCCCGACACAACCTGGTCAGCGACCCGCCCTTCCTGCGTCTTGATCTGGTTTCCTGCCGCAACGTCCTGATTTACTTCGATGCGCCCTTGCAAAGCAAGGTATTGCAAACCTTCCATTTCGGTCTTTACAAGGAAAGCTATCTCTTCCTCGGGCGCTCGGAAAGCGTCACGCAAGCGGAACAACTTTTTTCCGCGGTGGACCGGAAGGAACGGCTTTTTTACAAGGTCGGCGATTCGGCCGTTCTGCCAATGGCCACCCACGGAATAACCCGTCACCTTCCGATCCAGCGCCGTGACCAGAGCTTCGAGATTCTGGTTTCCGGCCTGCTGTCTCAATTCAATGCCACGGCGGTGCTTTGCGACAACGACGGCAACGTATTGCACAGCATTGGCGAGGTAGAGCGTTTTCTCCAGTTTCCGCAGGGGACCTCACGCCTCAATCTCGGCGATGTCATCCTGCCCGAATTGCGTAGCGAGGTATTCACGCTTCAGCGACGCTGCCAGCAGACCGGAAAGCCCCAGCGAGGAAGGCGTCGGCGTGTCGCCAAAGCCCTTCTACGCATCATGATGCAGCCAGTGCGCGAAGCTGGCGGCAATTTCCTGGTTGTGCTCTTTGTGCCCGAGACATTGGCGGAGGAAGCTGCCGATGAGTCCCCCTCTTCGGCCAGCGAGGTGCTTGAAGACGAGTTGATGGCGACTCGCGAGCATCTTCAGGCTCTGGTTGAAGAAATGGCAACAGCAAATGAGGAAATGCAGGCGCTGAACGAGGAGGCTCAGGCATCCAACGAGGAATTGCAGGCGACCAATGAGGAACTTGAAGCTGCCAACGAGGAAATGCAGGCAACCAATGAAGAACTGGTCAGCCTGAACGAGGAGCTCAACGTCAAGACCATGGAGCTGTCGAAGCTCTCTGAGGAATACGTCCACCTTTACGATGCGCTCGAATTCCCGGTGCTTGTTTTCGACCGGGCGATGCAACTCGTCCGCTTCAACGCCCCTGCCGCCCGCAAGTTCGACCTGCGCCCGTCAGCCATCCGGCACCATCTGAACAGCCTGAAGCTACCAGAAGAGCTGGCGGGAATGAGCCTGTGGATGGGGCATGCCCTGGCGCACGGAGAGCCCGAACATGCCATGGTCAGATTCGGGGAGCGAAGCGTTCGCGTCAACGTCATGCCCGGACTGAATGCGATTGGCGATGTTTCCACACTGGTAGTCAGCATGCTGGACGTCACCGACATCGTCGTGGCACAGAATGCCCTGTTCGAGTCGGAACAGCGCCTGACTTCGCTGATGGCCCATACGACGGTAATTTTCGCGATGCGTGACATCTACGGCGCCTATCTGTACGCGAATCACCGTTTTCTCGAATTTTTCGACCTCCAGGAAGCCGACGTAATCGGGAAAACGGATTTTGCCATCCTGCCGCCGGAAATTGCTGCTTCATTCTGGGAGAGCTCGGTAAGCTCCCTGCGTACCCGTACAGCGATCACTTCGGAACACTCCCTCGAACAGGGTGGCCGCGTCCGGCACCTGCACGCAATTCACCAGACCCTTTTCGATGCTGATGGCAATCCGGTGGCGCTGACCATGGAAGCCGAAGATATTTCAGCTCGCCGCGAAGCCGAGGATCAACTGCGGATTACTGCCAAGGTGTTCGATCATGCAGGGGAAGCGATCGTCGTCACCGACCCGTCCGGAGTAGTCCAGACCACCAACCGCGCCTTTACCGGGATAACCGGCTATACGCTACCGGAGGCAAAGGGGCGCCCGATCGGCGAACTGGTCAGGTCGGGGCGGCACAGCAAGGATTTCTACCAGTCCATGTGGGACAGTTTGAATGAGCACGGTTTCTGGCAGGGTGAAATCTGGAACCGCCGTAAAGATGGCGATGTTTATCCTGAATGGCTGACCATCAACCGGGTCGACAACGAAAACGGGGCCATCGAGCATTACGTGGCCGTCTTTTCCGATATCACCGATATCAAGAATGCCCAGCGCAAGGCCGAATATCTCGCAGCCCATGACGCTCTGACCGGCCTTCCCAACCGTACGCTCCTTCAGGACCGCCTGCGTCATGCGCTGGCGCAGGCACGTCGCAAGAATGAGCGCGTTGCGTTGATGTTCATTGACCTCGACAACTTCAAGGACATCAACGATACGCTCGGCCACGATGTTGGTGACGAGTTGCTCAAGCAGGTCGCAAACCGCCTCCAGCAAGTCATGCGTGATATCGACACGGTTGCCCGTCTGGGTGGTGACGAGTTCACTGCCATCCTGTCTGAGTGCAACGAACAGATGGCTCACCTGGTAGCTCGCAGAATCATTGACGAACTCGGCGCCTCGTTCAATATCCATGATCGCCAGCTGTTTGTCTCCGCCAGCGTCGGCGTCGCCTTCTATCCGGAAGATGGAAAGGATAGCGTGGCCCTACTGAAAGCAGCGGATTCAGCGATGTACCGGGCCAAGGAACTGGGTCGCAATCGTGTCGAGTTTTTCCTGCCCGACCTGCATGTTCGCCTGCTCCGGCGTGCGACCATGGAAAGCGCCCTGCGCGCTGCACTCAACCAGAATCGCCTGCGACTCGTATTCCAGCCCAAGTTCTGCGCCGGAAAAATTCGCCAGTTGCTGGGCGCCGAAGCCTTGCTGCGCTGGCGCGACCCGGAACTTGGCGACATTCCGCCGGGCGAGTTCATCCCGATCGGCGAGGCTTGCGGACTAATCGGCGAAGTGACCCGGCGGGTTCAGGAGTTGCTGTTCTCCCATCTTGCCACCTGGCTGAAGCTCGGACTCAACCCGCCGCCAATCGCTTTCAACTGCTCGCCGCGAATCATGAGAGAGGCCGGCGCAGGCACGGAAATCATCCGGATGGCACAGGAAATGGGTGTCCCCCCGGCTCTGATCGGTGTCGAAATCACCGAGGACGCCTTGCTCGAGAGCAGTTCTGCCGTCATCGACAATCTTGCCGAACTCCATGAGCATGGTATCCAGATCAGCGTTGATGATTTTGGCACAGGCTATTCCTCGCTCTCCTACCTGAAGCGCTTGCCGATATCGGAGCTAAAAATCGACAAGAGTTTTGTCGATGGGCTCGGACAGGACAGCGACGATGAGGGAATCACGATGGCCATACTCAGCCTGACCAGCACCCTGAACCTGCGCTCGGTCGCCGAGGGTGTTGAAACCGAGGTACAGCGCATCTGGCTTGAAAAGCATGGCTGTGACGTACTGCAGGGCTACTACCTCTCGCGTCCGATGGAGGCGGCGGCATTCGAGGACTTGCTGGCGAGCATCACCCATGGATAAGCGCTTCATCGATAGTTGTGAAAAGGAAGCGCTCCACCTTTCAGCAGCCATTCAGCCTCACGGCGTACTGCTTGTATGCTGTCGAGAAGGCCTGCTCACAGCCTGTTCCGAGAATATGGGTGAATGGCTCGATACTTCGCACTTCCGCCTCGGCGCCACACCACCTGAACCTTTCCTCGGCTGGTTGCAATCGCTCCCGGAACAGCCGGGCAGCAGGCTCGAATTCGGCACGTCATCAACAGCGAGAGGCCAGCTTGACATAGCGCTCAGCCGCAATGCTGGCGGGCAGGCGATCATCGAAATCACGCAAAACATAGCCTGGGACAGGATATATTCCAATACTTCCCAGGAAATTGGCACACCGATCAATGAGGCGGCGATTGCCGAGCGCCAGAACGCACTGGTAGCCAAAATTGCCGACATATCCGAATTTCCACGAGTGTTGTACTACCGCTTCAGGGAAGATGGCGATGGCGAGGTTATTGCCGAGAAACGCCAGCAAGGCATCTATGGCAGTTATCTCGGTCTGCGTTTCCCCGCCAGCGATATTCCGCAAATTGCCCGGACTCTGTATCGCCTGAATCCCTGGCGTTTCATTCCGGACGCGCAGGCCCGGCCGGTATCCCTGCTCTTTCGGGAAGGCCACGAGCCGCCCGATCTGAGCTACAGCGACCTACGTAGCGTTTCACCGGTTCACCAGCTGTATCTGGCCAACATGGGCGTTCTCTCTTCGCTCTCTTTCCCCATTCAGATAGGTCAGGATCTCTGGGGGCTGATTGCCTGTCACCACCCGGAACCCACCATGTTGTCGAGGCGCCAGCTCGAGACGATTGCGCAGGAGGTGAAGCAGCACTCGATCGCTCTCGCTTCTTACTGGGCTCAGCGCAGAATTCAACTGGTTGACGGCCTGGCAAGGCGATTTTCCGATATCCGCACCATGATTTACGCATCCGGCAATCTGTTCTCGGCCTGGCCCGGTAACATTGGTGCTTGGCTGGCCCGGGAATTCGAGGCGGATGGCGCCACCCTTCAATTTGGCGATGAAACGGCAAGCTGGGGCCTGGAGCTCGGTTCCGGGCAACTTGCCGCAATCGATGCCTGGCTTCAGACGCGACCGCTTGAATCGATCTGGATGGGTGAGTGCCTGTCGCAACAAATTCCCGACTTCGGCCTGTCCGAAGTTGCCGGGCTGCTGGCCGTAAAAGTCAGGATATCGGAACGCGAATTCCTGCTGGTTTATCTCACCCGCCAGGAATATGTGCACGAAATCGCCTGGGGAGGGAACCCGGAAAAGCCCGTTGAGTATCACGATGGAGAGTTTGGCATTGCACCGCGGCGCTCATTCGAACGCTGGGTAGAGAAACGACTGGGAAGCAGCCGTCCCTGGAACAATGAATCCCGCTTGCTGGCCCTGAAGCTTCGCGAACTGCTGCTCGAATTTGCCGAACATGTCTGAGGCGCTGAACCGCTTCCGTCAGGCATTGCGCCTGGAACACGCCGTGCTCGAGAAGAGTGCACCTTTCTGTGGGCTGATGACCCCCTCGGTTACACCGGCCAACTATCGGCTGTTTCTGAAAGTAATGTACCGTTTTTATCTGGGCTTTGAGAACAGCTTGCAGCAACGGCTCGCCGCAGGTGCGCTGAATGCGGGCTACCCTTATCTGCCGCGACTTCCCCTGCTTGTTGCCGAACTTGGAGATTCCTGCACATCGCTAGGGCCGGAGTCAGGGTTCTCGTTGCCACTGGCGACCATCGCCAACATCGCCGGGGTGCTTTACGTGGTAGAAGGGTCGCGACACGGTTCACGCCAGATATGTGCGCATCTCTCTCAGCACTTCGGGAAACCGGTCGCGGACTTTTCCTTTCTCAATACACTGGCCAGACAGACTGATGCCGAAAGTGGTTGGAGCCAGCTCATGCAACACCTTGATAAGTCACTATCACTACCGGAAACCCATGAGCAGGCACTCAGCGCGGCTCGGGCTACCTTTTCCGGCCTGCTAATGATCGCCAAAGCCACCCCCTGAGGAGCAATCGCTCCGGAGAACTCGGCTCACTCCGATTCAGAAAAACAGACGTTTTTTCAGGTTGACCGCAGCAGCCTCTCAAGGGCGATCAAGCCAGAACAATGCCGTGATGGTCTTGGCGTCGGTGATCCGGCCTTCCCACACCGCCTGGCGAGCCTCTTCCGGCGAGACTTCGAGCACATCGAGAAATTCGTTGTGATCGAGCTGCTTTTCGCCGGCGAGGTGCAGGCCGCGGGCTTCGAAAATCTCGATTCGTTCGTCCGAATAGCCAATACACGGGTGCATCACGCCGAGGTATTCCCAGTCGCTGGCGGTATACCCCGTCTCTTCCAGAAGTTCGCGGCGGGCCGTATCGATGATCGCCTCGCCTGGGTCGATTTTCCCGGCCGGCAGTTCAAGAAAGACGCGGCGCAACGGATAGCGGAACTGGCGTTCGAACAGCAGATTGCCGTTGGGCAGAAAAGCCAGAATGACGACGGCACCGGGATGGGCAATGTATTCGCGGATCGATTCCTGTCCGTTCGGCAGCAGGACACGATCCTTGCGCACATCAAGCAAAACGCCCTTGAACACTCGTTCGCTGGAAATTTCCGATTCGATCAGGTGGGCGTCATGCGACATTTTTCTCTCCGGACAGGAAAACGCCCCGACCAGCGGGGCGTTAGCAATCAATCAGCACAACCGGTTCGCATCAGAGCGAACGGAGAATGGCAAAGGCGCACAGGGTCATGATGAACTGCGGGAAAATGCCGAGCAGCGCAACCGCCAGACCATTAGCCGAGATCAGGATGCGCATGTCCATGCCTGCGGTAATCGGGGTGTCATCGGTCGGCGCATCGAAGTACATGACCTTGACGACGCGCAGGTAATAGAAGGCGCCGATCAGCGAGAAAGCGACGGCGGCAATGGCCAGCCACCAGTAACCGGCAACAACCACGGAGAGGATCACCGTGAACTTGGCAAAGAAGCCAATGAAGAAGGGAATGCCGGCCATCGAGAACATGAACATCATCATCACGGCGGCAAACCACGGGCTGCGCTTGTTGAGGCCCTTGAAGTCGCTGATGTTCTCGGCTTCGAACCCGGCGCGCGACATGAGCAGGATCATGCCGAAGGTACCGAGGCTCATCATCACGTAGGCGATGACGTAGAACATCGAAGAGCTGTACGCGTTCAGCGCATAGCGGGCGTCGCCACTGACGACACCGGTGACGATGCCGAGCAGCATGAAGCCCATGTGCGAGATTGCCGAGTAGGCAAGCATGCGCTTGAGGTTGGTCTGTGCAATGGCGGCGAGATTACCAACCGCCATGGAGAGCACGGAAAGGATGATCAGCATGTTCTGCCAGTCGGCCGCCATGGTGATCAGGCCATTGACCAGCAGACGCATGACGATGGCGAAGGCAGCCAGCTTCGGTGCGGAACCGATCAGCAGGGTAACCGAGGTCGGCGCGCCCTGATAGACGTCGGGAATCCACATGTGGAAGGGAACGACACCGAGCTTGAAGGCCAGGCCGGAGACCAGGAAGACCAGACCGAAAATCATCACCGACTTGTTGGCGCCACCGGACAGACGGTCGGCCACGGTAGTGATTTCGAGGCTGCCGGTCGCACCGTAGATCATCGACATGCCATAGAGCAGAAGACCAGACGCCAGCGCGCCGAGAACAAAATACTTCATGGCGGCTTCGGTGGAGGCCACCGAGTCACGATTCATGGCCACCATCGCGTAAAGCGACAGGGAGAGGAGCTCAAGGCCGACGTAGAGGGTCAGGAAGTGATTGGCCGAGATCATGACCATCATGCCGAGCGTGGCGAACAGGGCCAGAACGTAGTACTCGCCCTTGTTCATCGACTCCCGCTCCTGGACGTAGGTGCGCGAGTAGAACATGACCATGATCATGGTCATGTAGAGGAAGAGCTTGAGCAGGTCAGACATCAGATCATCGACGAACATGTTGCTGAACGTGTAGATAATCTCGCCGGAACTGGTCACGAACTGGATATAGGCGCATCCGACCAGCGTCAGCTGGGTCAGGACAAAGGTCACCGTACGGCGGCTGTCCTTGACCAGAAGATCAATCATGAGAATGGCCAGCGCCATGACCGCGAGGAAAATTTCCGGTGCGGCGGGCAGGAGATCGGGGACAACGAAATTGTCGAACATGTCGGCTACCGTTTATTGAATCTTGCTGATATTGACGTGGTTCAGCAGCTCGTTGACCGAGGCGTGCATGACTTCGGTGAAGGGCTGGGGATACAGGCCCATCAAGAGGGTACAGATGGCCAGCACGCCAAGGATGGCGAACTCGCGCAAATTGATGTCGGTGAGTTCCTCGACATGATGATTGGTGACGTTGCCGAAGATCACCCGCTTGTACATCCACAGGGTGTAGGCGGCACCGATGATCAGCGAGGTTGCGGCGGCAAAGGCGACCCAGAAGTTGTATTCGACGGCACCGAGAATGACCATGAACTCGCCGACGAAGCCGGAAGTCGCCGGCAGGCCCGCGTTAGCCATCGAGAACAGCATGAACAGGGCAGCGAACTTGGGCATGGTATTCACCACACCGCCGTAATCGGCGATCTGGCGGCTATGCACACGGTCATACATGACGCCGATACAGAAGAACATGGCGCCTGAAACGAAACCGTGGGAAACCATCTGGACCAGCGCACCTTCGATCCCCATCGGGCTGAACATGAAGAAGCCGAGGGAAACGAAACCCATGTGCGCGATGGATGAATAGGCGACCAGCTTTTTCATGTCGGCCTGAACCAGGGCGACGAAGCCAATATAAACCACGGCAATCAGCGACAGCGCAATGACCAGCCAGGACAGTTGATGCGAGGCATCCGGCACGATCGGCAGGGAAAACCGCAGGAAACCGTAGGCGCCGAGCTTCAGGGCAATCGCAGCCAGCACGATGGAACCGCCGGTCGGCGCTTCAACGTGAGCATCGGGCAACCAGGTATGCACCGGCCACATCGGCACCTTGACGGCGAAGGCAATGAGGAAGGCGAGGAACAACCAGATCTGCGGCCCCATGGCGATCGGCAGTTTGTGCCATTCGAGGATGGAGAAGCTACCGTTGGACTGGATGAACAGATAGGCCAGCGCAAGCAGGAAAAGCAGAGAGCCGAACAGGGTGTAGAGGAAGAACTTCAGGGCGGCATAAACGCGGTTCGGACCACCCCAGACACCGATGATGAGATAGAGCGGGATCAGCGACGCTTCAAAGAAAACATAGAACAGCATGCCATCGAGCGAAGTGAAGATGCCGTTCATCAAACCCGACATAATCAGGAAGGCCGCGTTGTACTGCGCAATCTTTTCCTTGATGACTTCCCAGCCTGCGGCCACGACGATGATCGTGATGAAAGCATTGAGCAGAACGAACAGCATCGATATGCCATCCACCCCAAGGTGGTATTTGATACGCAGACCCGGAATCCAGTTGGCAAGCTCGACGAACTGCATGCCACTGTTGGCAGTGTCAAAGCCCGTCCAAAGCGGGATGGTCACCAGAAAACCGATAAGCGCGCCAAACAGGGCGAGCATCCGGGCCAGCGGCGCATTCCGGTCGGAGCCGGTGGCGAGCACCACCAGACCGGCAATGATCGGAATCCAGATGGCGAGAGATAGCAGCGGGTAAGTCGACATGTTATTCCTTGCTTTTCTGCGAACTGTTCGCGCTAGGCACGGTTGATCCACAGGGTCATCAGCACGAAGACGCCGATGATCATGGTGAAAGCGTAGTGATAGACGTAACCCGTCTGGAACAGGCGGGTGATGGAAGAGATCCAGCCAACCAGCTTGGCAGCGCCATTGACGAAAATCCCATCAATTACGGCGACATCGCCACCACGCCAGAGCACCTTGCCGAGCAGGCGGGCACCACCGGCGAAAACAGCTTCGTTGACCTTGTCAAAGTAATAGTTGTTTTCAAGTACCGTATTGATGGCGGAGAACCTGCGCTGGATGGCAGCCGGAATATCCGGGCGCTTCATGTAGAAGAACCAGGCGAGCAGCACACCGGAAAGCGCCAGGATGAACGGCGGCGTGACGAAGGAGTGCAGCGCCATGCCAACCGCGTCGTGGAAATTGTGCTGGAAGTGCTCAGCCATGTGTTCCATCGACGGATGCGCCTCGTGATCCACAAATATCACGCCCTTGAAGTACTCGCCATAGAGCATGGGTTCGATGGCGAAGAAACCAATAGCCAGCGAAGGAATGGCAAGCAGAACCAGCGGCAGGGTAACGACCCACGGCGTCTCGTGCGGCTTTTGCCCGGGGGCGAGGCCGTGATGATGGTCGTGCGAAGTTTCTTCGTCGTCATGATCGCCATGATGCTCGTGATGATGCGCATCATCAGCCTTGCCAAAACGCTCCTCACCGTGGAACACCAGGAAATACATCCGGAACGAATAGAAAGCGGTGACAAAAACTCCGGCCAGCACGGCAAAGTAGGCGAAACCGGCACCCGGGATATGCGAGAACTGCACCGCCTCGATGATCGAATCCTTCGAGTAGAAACCGGACAGGAAAGGCGTACCGATCAGGGCCAGGGAACCAACCAGCGAAGTCAGCCAGGTAATCGGCATGTACTTGCGCAGGCCGCCCATGTTGCGAATGTCCTGATCATGGTGCATGCCGATAATCACCGAACCGGCGGCAAGGAACAGCAGCGCCTTGAAGAAGGCGTGCGTCATCAGGTGGAAGATGGCGACCGAATAGGCGGAAGCGCCGAGCGCGACAGTCATATAGCCAAGCTGCGACAGCGTCGAGTAGGCAACGACGCGCTTGATGTCGTTCTGGATGATGCCGAGGAAGCCCATGAACAAGGCGGTGATGGCGCCGATGATCAGGACAAAAGATAGCGCGGTGGTCGACAGCTCGAACAGCGGCGACATGCGCGACACCATGAAGATACCGGCCGTCACCATGGTTGCAGCGTGGATCAACGCGGAAATCGGGGTCGGGCCTTCCATCGAGTCGGGCAGCCAGACATGCAGCGGAACCTGGGCAGATTTGCCCATGGCACCAATGAACAGGCAGATACAGGTGACGCTGAGCAGCGACCACTCGGCCGAGCCCCAGATATTGATCGTCTTTGCAGCCAATTCCGGCGCCTTGGCAAACACCGTGGCGTAATCGAGCGAACCGAAATGGGCGAGCACCAGACCGATACCGAGAATGAAGCCGAAGTCGCCGACGCGATTGACCAAAAAGGCCTTCATGTTGGCGAAGATGGCGGTTGGACGGGTGTACCAGAAACCGATCAGCAAATAGGAAACCAGACCGACCGCTTCCCAGCCGAAGAAGAGCTGCATGAAGTTGTTGCTCATCACCAGCATCAGCATGGAGAAGGTGAACAACGAGATGTAGCTGAAGAAACGGTTGTAACCTGGGTCTTCCTGCATGTACCCGATGGTGTAGATATGCACCATCAGCGACACGAAGGTGACCACCAGCATCATCGTCGTGGTGAGCGTGTCGATCAGGAAGCCGACTTCAAAGGTGTATTTGCCGCTGGTCAGCCAAGTGTAAACCGGGCCATTGAACGTGTGGCCGGCTTGCACATCCATGAAAATCATCACGGACAGCGCGAAGGCAATACCGACACCGGCAATGGTCGCCGTGTGCGCAACCCAACGCGGGATGACTCGACAGAACAGACCGGCAATCATCGCTCCAATCAGAGGAGCGAGGGGTACGAGCAAGTAGAGTTTTTGCATTTCCATGTTTAACCCTTCAGGCTGCCCAGGTCATCCACATGGATGCTCTTGAGGTTACGGAACAAAACGATCAGGATGGCCAGGCCGATTGCCGATTCAGCCGCGGCGACGGTCAGGATGAAGAACACGAACACCTGACCGGAGAGATCCTGGAGATAGTGCGAAAAAGCCACAAAATTCATGTTGACCGCAAGCAACATCAGCTCGATGGCCATGAGCAGCACCAGCAGGTTCTTGCGGTTGAGGAAGATACCGACCACGCTGATCGCGAAAAGAATCGCGCCAAGGATCAGGAAATGCGAGAGAGAAAGTGTGAGCATAGTCTTCCCGGGGTTCAGTCTTTTTCAGCCGGCATTTGCACAACGCGAATACGATCTTTCGCTTTGACGAAGACCTGCCGATTCGGGTTGGTGTACTTGGTGTCCTTCTTGCCACGCTGCGTCAGGACAATCGCTGCGATGATGCCGACCAGCAGCACCAGCGAGGCCAGTTCGAACGGATAGACATACTGGCTGAACATCAATTCGCCAATTTTCTTGGTATTGGAAACCCCCGCCGGAACCAGAGCCTCGGCAGCCGGCACACGGAAGAACTTGGCGCCAAGAACCAGCCCCATTTCGGCCGCCATCGCCACTCCCAACACAATACCCAGCGGCAGGTAATTCCAGAAACCCTGGCGAATCCGGTCGATATTGATATCGAGCATCATCACCACAAAGAGGAAAAGCACCATCACCGCGCCGACATAGACCAAGATGATGGCAATGGCCAGAAATTCAGCTTGAAGCAGTGCCCAGATACCACCGCAGGTGAAGAAGGCGAGAATCAGGTTGAGCGCGGCATGCACCGGATTACGGGCAGTAATCACGCGCAGGCTGGCAAAAACCAGAATCGCCGACAGGAAGAAAAAGACAAAGGTCTGAAAATCCATCGCTGGCACCTGTTATCGGTAAGGGGCATCAAGCGCGCGGTCTTCGGCAATTTCCGCCTCATAACGCTCGCCGTTGGCCAGCAGCATCTGCTTGGTGTAATACAGATCACCGCGCTTCTCGCCGTGGTATTCAAAAACGCGGGTCTCGACAATCGCATCCACCGGGCAGGCTTCCTCGCAAAAACCGCAGAAAATGCACTTGGTCAGATCGATGTCGTAGCGCGTGGTACGACGCGAACCATCGTCACGCGGTTGCGCCTCGATGGTAATGGCCATGGCCGGGCAGATCGCTTCGCACAATTTGCATGCGATGCAGCGCTCTTCCCCGTTCGGATAACGGCGCAGGGCATGCAAACCGCGGAAACGGAAACTCTGCGGCGTCTTTTCTTCCGGATACTGGACGGTAATCTTGCGGGCGAAGAAATACTTGCCCGTCACCGCCATGCCTTTCAACAACTCCTTGAGGAGGAGGCTGTTGAAGATTTCCTTCATCGAACCCATGTCTTTCTCCTCACTTCCAGATATTCAGGGGGGACATCATCCAGACGCCTACGACGACCAGCCAGATGATGCAGATTGGCAGGAAGACCTTCCAGCCCAGACGCATCAGTTGATCGTAGCGATAACGCGGGAAGGTTGCCCGGAACCAGAGGAAGAGCAACAGGATGAAAGATGCCTTGGCAGCCAGCCAGATAAAGCTGTCGGGGAGGAAACCGAACGGCGACAACCACCCACCCAAAAAGAGGATGGAAACCAGAATGGACACCAGAATCATGTTGGCGTATTCGGCCAGGAAGAACACGGCGAACGCCATACCGGAATACTCGACGTGGAAGCCCACGATTTCGGACTCGCCTTCGGCCACGTCAAACGGTGCACGATTGGTTTCCGCAATACCAGAAATCAGATAGACCAGGAACATCGGCAACAGGGGCAACCAATTCCAGGACAGGAAATCAAGGTTCCAGCCGGCAAACATGCCATGACTCTGAGCATTGACGATGTCCACCAGATTCAGACTGTTGGAGACCATCAGCACACACAACAGCGAGAAACCCATCGAGATTTCATAGGAAATCATCTGAGCCGCCGAACGCATGCCGCCGAGGAACGCATACTTGGAGTTTGATGCCCAGCCCGACAGGATGATGCCGTACACGCCCATGGAGGTGATCGCCATGATGTAGAGCAGGCTTGCATCGATGTTGGCAAGCACCATCGTGTCGTTAAACGGCACAACTGCCCACGCAGCCAGCGCCGGCGCGATGGCAAGCATCGGCGCAATGATGAAGATCCCCTTGCTGGAGCCGCTCGGCACCACAATTTCCTTCATCAGGAGCTTCAAGCCGTCGGCAATCGGCTGTATCAGACCCCAGGGACCAACACGATTCGGCCCGATACGCACCTGCATGTAACCGATCACCTTGCGCTCTACCCAAGTCAGGTAGGCAACGCAAAGCATCAATGGGGCAACGATCAGCACGATCTTGATCAGGGTCCACACGGCCGGCCAGATGCCACCAAAAACACCCTGTCCGAAATTCATCACTGCATCCATTTATGCGCGCTCCACGGAGATCGGGCCGAACATCTCGCCCAGCGCAGCCGTACTGACATGAGCCGCAGCAACGCGGACACAGCCGACCGGCACCTTGTTGTCGCCCTTGGCGGTCAGAACCGCCTCGCCATTACCCTGTTTCACACGTACTTGCGCCCCGCAGGAAATACCCAGTTGGGCCAGAGTCTGCTCATTGATGCGGGCAGCCGGAGCCACCGCGTCGGCAGTCTGCTGCAAGGCGGGAGAACGACGGGCCATGGGATCGGCAAAATTGATCGGCACATCGGCAATACGTTGCAGCCCCTCGACGGCGGCCGGCAAGGAAATAGCCACGCCGTTCAGACCGTTATCGAGATTGGGCAGGAATTCGACACCCTTGCCAAGAACCTCATCGCGCACCGCTTCACTCGAATCCTGAGAGAAACCGTCCAGCGCCAGCACGTTACCCAATACGCGCAGCACCTTCCAGGCCGGACGCGCATCGCCACGCGCCTTGACGACGCCATTGAAACTCTGAACACGGCCTTCGGTGTTGATGAAAGTACCGGACGTTTCTGTGTAGGGCGCCACCGGCAGGATCACGTCAGCGTACTCAAGCGCCGATGCATTCTTGAACACCGACGCAACAATCACGGTATCCGCCTGCTTCAGCGCACCGAGTACCAGTTGTGGATTGGCGCAGTCAAATTCAGGCTCAACACCGAGCAGGAAATAAGCCTTGCGCTGCTGCTCGAACATCGTCCGGGCATTGGCCCCGGACGGCAGAGCCCAGGCTGCATGCCCGCCAACCACGTTGGCTGCCTCGCCGAGGAAGCCAACCGTAGCGTTGGTAATCTTGCCGAGCTCAAGCGCGAGCACGTGCAATTGAGTTGCCTGAGCCGACTGGGCTGCGACGTTGCCGAGGAAAATGGCGCGCTTCTCGCCATCGATGAGACTCTTTGCGATTTTCCGGCTGGTATCGCAGACAGCGACGTTTTCCAGGCCGACCGGAACGGCAAGCCCCTTGATTTCGGCTGCAGCCTTGACGACTGCGGCCAGCGATTGCGCCAGTTGCGACGGCGCAACCGTCAGCCTGGCATGCATCGGCATGAGTTGATCATCGTCAGTGACGGACAGGAGGCTGACCTTGGTGAATTTCCGCGCAGCCTGCCGCAAACGCTGGGCGATCAGTGGATGATCCTTGCGCAGGAAGGAACCAACGACCAAAGCCGCATCCAGATCCTTGATCTCGGCGAGCTTAAGACCCAGCCAAGGCGTACCGGCACGCTTGAAGTCGGTGCCGAAATCCTGCTGGCGCGGACGAAAATCGACATTGCCGCTACCCAGCGCCTTGAACACTTTGCCCAGCAGGTACATCTCTTCGACGGTAGAAGCAGGCGATGCCAGCGCTGCAATTGCGTCACCGCCATGATCACGCACGACATCCTTGAGCGCGTGCGCGACGTAATCAAGCGCCACATTCCAGTCCACTTCCTTCCATTCGCCACCCTGCTTGACCATCGGGCGGGTCAGACGCTCATCGGAATTCAGTGCCTGATAGGAAAAGCGTTCCTTGTCGGAAATCCAGCATTCGTTGACTGCTTCGTTCTCACGCGGCAGGACGCGCATCACGGCATCGTGCTTGACCTGCACCACCAGATTGGCGCCCACGGAATCGTGCGGGCTCACCGACTTGCGACGCTGCAACTCCCACGAGCGGGCGGTGTAGCGGAAAGGCTTCGAAGTCAACGCACCCACCGGACACAGATCAATCATGTTGCCCGACAATTCGGAGTCAACCGTGCGCCCAAGGAAGGTGGTTATCTCGGAGTGCATGTTCCGGTTCGCCATGCCGAGTTCCATGATCCCGGCGATTTCCTGGCCGAAACGCACACACCGGGTGCAGTGGATACAGCGGCTCATTTCCTCCATGGAAATCAGCGGACCGACATTCTTGTGGAAAACAACATGCTTTTCTTCGGTATAGCGGCTCTTCATCGGGCCGTAACCGACTGACATATCCTGCAACTGACACTCGCCGCCCTGATCGCAGATCGGGCAATCCAGCGGGTGATTGATGAGCAGGAATTCCATCACCCCTTTCTGTGCCTTGACGGCCAGGTCGGAGTGGGTAAATACCTTCATGCCATTGGTAACCGGCGTCGCACACGCGGGCAACGGCTTCGGTGCCTTTTCGACTTCGACCAGACACATCCGGCAGTTGGCGGCGATCGAGAGTTTCTTGTGATAACAGAAGTGCGGGATGTACACGCCCACCTGCTGCGCGGCATCCATCACCGTGCTGCCCGCGGGTACTTGCGCCTTCTTGCCGTCGATTTCAATTTCTAGCATGTCGCTACCTTGTAGCCAGTTCTTTCGTATCTATCACTCGGCGGATTTCGCTCAGGCCTGAACCTTGTGAAAACCGCTACCTGCCCACTGCACATCCTTCGGAACGAGACAGGTCTTGTTCTCGATGTGGTATTCGAATTCACTGCGGAAATGCTTGAGGAAACTCTGCACCGGGAAAGCTGCAGCATCGCCGAGCGCACAGATCGTCCGTCCGGAAATATTGCCCAGAACACTGCCCAGCAGATCAAGATCTTCAGGCTTGCCCAAGCCGTTTTCGATGCGGTGAATGATCTTGTACATCCAAGCCGTGCCTTCACGGCAAGGCGTGCATTGACCGCAGGATTCCTCGTGATAGAAGAAGGACAGACGCTCGAGCGCCTTGACCATGCAAACGGTCTCGTCCATCACGATGACGGCGCCGGAACCAAGCATCGATCCGCCTTTGCTGATCGAGTCGTAATCCATGGTGCAATCCATGATGACCTCGGCCGGCATGACCGGCGCGGAAGAACCGCCTGGAATGACCGCCTTCAATTTGCGCCCGCCGCGCATGCCACCGCACATTTCAAGCAGAGTGGCAAACGGTGTGCCCAGAGGAATTTCGTAGTTGCCCGGACGATTGACGTGGCCGGATACCGAGAACAGCTTGGTACCGCCATTATTCGGCTTGCCAAGATTGAGGAATTCCTCGCCGCCCATCTTCAGGATGAAGGGAATGGAAGCGAAGGTTTCCGTGTTATTGATCGTCGTCGGCTTGCCATACAGACCAAAAGAGGCCGGGAACGGCGGCTTGAAGCGCGGCTGACCCTTCTTGCCTTCGATGGACTCGAGCAGCGCGGTTTCTTCTCCACAGATGTAGGCGCCGTAACCATGGTGCGCGAACAACTCGAAATTGAAGCCGGAGCCGAGAATGTTCTGACCGATAAAACCGGCAGCGCGGGCTTGGTCAAGTGCTTCCTCGAAGCGCTTGTATATTTCCCAGATTTCGCCGTGCACGTAGTTGTAGCCGCGCGTAGCACCCATCGCATAAGCTGCGATGGCCATTCCTTCAATGACTGCATGCGGGTTGTAGCGCATGATGTCGCGGTCCTTGAAGGTACCTGGCTCCCCTTCGTCAGTATTGCAGACGATATATTTGTCACCAGGGAAGGAGCGCGGCATGAAAGACCATTTCAGTCCGGTCGGAAAACCGGCGCCACCACGGCCACGCAATACTGACTTTTTGACTTCGCTGATGACGTCTTCCTGGGAAATCTTCTCTTCCAAAATACGACGCAACTGGGAATAGCCCCCGCGTGCAACGTAATCCTTGAGTTGCCAGGTCGCATCACCTTCCAGACCGGCCATCAGGACGCTATTGATTGATCCGAGCATCGCCATTATTTGAGCTCCTCAATCAGCTTGTCGATCTGTTCCGGAAGCATGTGACTACACATGCTGCGGTTATTCACAATCATTACCGGTGCATCACCGCAAGCCCCCATGCACTCACCCTCTTTGAGAGTGAATTTGCCATCGGCAGTTGTCTCGCCATAACCAATACCCAGCTTTTTCTGCAGATATTCGCCAGCGTGATAACCACCGGAAAGCGCGCAAGGCAAATTGGTACAGACGGTAATCTTGTACTTGCCGACGGGCTTGAGGTCGTACATGTTGTAGAAGGAAGCGACCTCATAAGCCGCGATGGGCGGCATGCCGAGATAGTTGGCAACGGCTTCGACCGCCTCGGGAGGCAGCCAGCCTTTTTCTTCCTGCGCGTGAGCGAGACAGGCCATGACGGCCGACTGTTTCTGGTCGGCGGGGTACTTGGCTACCTCGCGAGCAAACTTCTGAAGGGTGTCAGCAGAAAACATCAGCGGTCGATCTCGCCAAAAACAATATCCTGGGAGCCGATGATCGTAACGACGTCGGCCAGCATGTGGCCGCGGGACATTTCGTCCATACCGGCCAAGTGTACATAACCCGGAGCACGAATCTTCATGCGATAAGGCTTGTTTGCCCCATCAGAAATGAAATAGATACCGAATTCGCCCTTCGGATGTTCGATGGCGGCATACGCTTCGCCCGGCGGAACATGAATACCTTCGGTAAAGAGCTTGAAATGATGGATCAGCTCTTCCATATTCGACTTCATGCCTTCGCGCGGCGGCGGCGCCACCTTGTGATTTTCGGTGATGACCGGACCGGGGTTCTTGCGCAGCCAATCGATACACTGCTTGATGATCCGGTTTGACTGGAGCATTTCCTCCATACGAACCAAGTAGCGGTCATAGCTGTCGCCGTTGACGCCAACCGGCACATCGAAATCAACCTTGTCGTAGGCAGCGTATGGCTGCTTTTTGCGCAAATCCCAGGCAAAGCCGGAGCCTCGCAACATGGCGCCAGTAAAGCCCATTTGCAGGGCTCGCTCGGGAGAAACGACGCCGACATTGACCAGACGCTGTTTCCAGATCCGGTTATCAGTGAGCAGAGTGTGATATTCGCTGTGATAGGTAGGGAAACGGTTGGTGAAATCCTCAAGAAAATCGAGCAGGGAACCACTGCGATTTTCGTTGATTTCCTTGGCTTTTTTTGCACTGGTCCAAGTCGATTCCCGATACTGCGGCATCCGATCAGGCAAATCGCGATACACACCGCCCGGACGATAGTAAGCAGCGTGCAGACGAGCACCGGAAACCGCCTCGTAAGCATCCATGAGATCTTCGCGCTCGCGGAATGTATAGAGCGCCATGGTCATTGCACCGACGTCAAGCGCATGACAACCGATCCACAACAGATGGTTGAGGATACGAGTCACCTCATCGAACATCGTGCGGATGTATTTACCCCGCTCCGGAACCTCGATACCGAGCAGTTTCTCGGTTGCCAGGCAGTAAGCATGCTCGTTGCACATCATGGAAACGTAATCGAGACGATCCATGTAAGGAACGGACTGAACCCAGGTACGCGTCTCGGCCAATTTCTCGGTACCGCGATGCAAGAGACCAATGTGCGGATCGGCACGCTGAACCACTTCACCATCCAGTTCAAGCACCATGCGCAGAACGCCGTGCGCAGCCGGGTGCTGCGGACCGAAGTTGAGCGTGAAATTGCGGATATCAGCCATGAGAGGAATCCCCATAGGTATCTTCGCGCAGGATGCGCGGGGTATTCTCGCGGGGCTCGATGGTCACTGGCTGATAAATCACCCGTGCCTGATCTGGGTCGTAGCGCATTTCAACATGACCTGAAATGGGAAAATCCTTGCGGAATGGATGACCGATAAAACCGTAGTCTGTCAGGATGCGGCGCAGATCGTCATGGCCAACAAAGGCAATACCGAACAGGTCGAACGCCTCACGCTCGAACCAATTGACGCTCTTCCACACTCCGGTAACAGAATCGACAGCGGGAAACTCGTCGTCTTCGGCAAAAACACGGACACGCAGGCGCCAATTGTTGGAAATCGATAAGAGATGAGACACAGCAGCAAAACGTTTTCCTTGCCATGCACCGTCTCCATAAGTCGAATAATCGACACCACAGAGGTCGGAAATTTCCTCAAAACCCAAATCAGGCTCATCACGCAAAGAGGTCATCACCCCAAGGTAATCAGCCGCAGCGACCTCAATCGTAAGCTCACCCAACGCCAGCTTCAGCGACTTGAGCTTGTCTCCAAAATGCTTTTGCAAATTTTGGCTAAGCGTTTCCAGCTTGGCAGACATATCGAATCAGCCTCGGCAATTAACGTGCAATGGTGTTGGTGCGACGGATCTTGTTCTGCAACTGAATGATCCCGTAAAGCAAAGCTTCGGCAGTCGGCGGACAGCCCGGCACATAGATATCGACGGGAACAATGCGGTCGCAGCCGCGCACAACCGAATAAGAATAGTGGTAATAACCACCACCGTTGGCGCAGGACCCCATAGAGATCACCCAACGTGGCTCCGCCATCTGATCATAGACCTTGCGTAAGGCTGGCGCCATTTTATTGGTCAGCGTCCCGGCCACGATCATCACATCGGACTGCCGTGGACTCGGACGAAAAACAACACCGAAGCGATCAAGGTCGTACCGAGAACAACCCGCATGGATCATTTCAACTGCACAACATGCCAGACCAAAGGTCATCGGCCACAAGGAGCCGGTACGCATGTAGTTGATCAGCTTGTCAGCACTGGTCGTGACAAAGCCTTCCTGGAGGATACCTTCAATAGCCATGCCTTATTCCCATTCAAGCGCCCCCTTGGCCCAAGCATACACATAGCCTGCAACCAAGACAGCGACAAAGACCAGCATCTCGACAAAACCGAACATTTTGATTGACTCGGTCGCGACGATATCCTTGAAAATCGACGCCCACGGAAAAAGGAAGGCGATTTCCAGGTCAAAAAGAATAAACAGGATGGCAATCAGGTAGTAGCGCACATCGAACTTCATACGCGCATCTTCGAATGCCTCGAAACCGCATTCGTACGGTGAAAGTTTTTCCGGGTCCGGCCGGCTCGGGGCAAGCATGAACCCCATCGCAACTGGCAACACACCAATCGCAACCCCCACCAGGACGAACATCAGGATTGGAAAGTAGTTTTCCATTCTCAGCCGCCAATAGTTAGATTCCCGCACAAGCAGCAACCAGTTCGGTTACCACCCCTTTTTTGGTGCCGACGGCGAGACTCGAACTCGCACAGCTTGCGCCACTACCCCCTCAAGATAGCGTGTCTACCAATTTCACCACGTCGGCCCTGCTTTTAATACTCACCCGAAACCACACCCGGGCGAGGAACTGCAAATACTGCTTACTTAGGTATGTCCTTAGCCTTGGAATCCGCACCGAGAGAGGAAACCGGGGATTCTCCGCCCGCCGGAGAGGGCTGCGAAACAGGCTGCGATTGTACCGTGTCTTGCATCACACTTCCAGTCGTTTTTGGCGCCTTCGAGGCAACGTAGGCCAACGTAAGACTGGTCGTAAAAAAGACCGCCGCCAGAACGCCAGTGGTTCTACTGAGGAAGTTTGCCGACCCCGTTGCACCAAAGAGACTTCCGGAGGCACCGCTACCGAACGCTGCCCCCATATCAGCACCTTTGCCGTGCTGCATGAGAACCAGACCAATAATTGCCAGAGCAACGAGAATGTGAATCGTAAGAATCAGAGAGAAAAACCAAGTCATTTTATAAACCCATCAACTTGCCGCGCGGCAAATCGCCAAAAAGTCACTTACAACCAACGCCGCTCCACCGATCAAACCGCCATCAATGTCGCTCTGCGCAAACAATTCCACCGCATTCTGCGGTTTGACACTACCACCGTACAAAATTCGCAACTGAGCAGCGACATCTGCATCCTGATCTGCAATTTGCTGCCTTATCGCCGCATGTACTTCCTGAGCCTGCGCCGGAGAAGCCGTAACCCCCGTACCAATTGCCCAAACCGGCTCATAGGCCAACACGGCACCACGTACCGCACCGACACCGACACGCTGCAAAACCGCAGAAATCTGCCGCGAGACTACGCTGCTCGTCTCACCCGATTCACGCTGAGTCAGCGTTTCACCTACGCACAGCACCGGAGTCAGCCCTGACTTCAAGGCGGCTTCGAACTTTGCTGCAACAACCTCGTCCGTCTCCCCAAAAAGACTGCGGCGCTCGGAATGACCAACAAGAACGAAGCGGCACCCGAACTCCCGAAGCATTGAAGCAGAAACTTCGCCGGTATAGGCACCTGATACGAACTCGCTCACCGACTGCGCTCCAAGCACAAGCTCCGTTCCCTCCAGAGCAAGCTGCACTTGACCAAGATAGGGGTAAGGAACACAAACCGCAACATCACACGCCAGACCGTGCAACTCAGCCTTGATGCCTTCAAGCAGCAGCGCGTTTTGCTGGAGGCTGCCATGCATCTTCCAGTTACCCGCAACAAGCTTTTTACGCATTTTCAAGGAGAACCCTTCGGCGAAAAAATTTGCCAAGTATATCCGTCAGGCCTTTTTCCGGTCAATGATTCTGCACCATACATCATCCAGCTGAGCGCCTTACCACCCCCGCCAGAAGCTCGGCCACCTCAGCAACTTCCGATGCGTCCTCACCTTCGACCATGACACGCAACAATGGCTCAGTCCCTGACGGGCGCAACAAAACCCGCCCACGTCCGAGCAACCGTCCCTCGGCAGCGGCAACTGCAGCCTTAATCGATGCATCATTCTTCCAGGAAAATCCCTTGCTGATTGCCACATTGATCAACTTTTGCGGATACAAGACCAAACCGCCCAGCAAAGTTTTCAGAGCACCCCCAGCCTGCCGCATGGCCGCAAGCACCTGAAGGGCTGCCACGACACCATCGCCTGTCGTGTGGCGATCCAGCGCCAAAATATGGCCGGAATTTTCTCCACCGAACAACCAGCCTTTTTCGGCAAGCTTCTCGACTACATAGCGATCACCCACGGCGGCGCGCTCAAAGGGTATGCCCATCGCACCCAGTGCATGCTCAAGTGCCAGATTGCTCATCAGCGTTCCGACCACCCCTCTGACCGTGCTCTGCGCAGCCCGGCTGCGCACGATGGCAAGCAGCAGTTGATCACCGTCGTAGCGATTGCCTTCGGCATCCACCATCAGGATTCGGTCGGCGTCGCCATCCAGGGCAACACCGAGATCCGCTTGGTGTTCAAGCACAGCGGCGCTCAAGGCCTTTGGCGCCGTGGCACCAAAGCCGTCATTGATGTTCAGGCCATTGGGCTGAACGCCGATCGTGACCACATCCGCCCCCAGTTCATGGAATACGCTGGGCGCCGTGTGATAGGCCGCACCATGCGCGCAGTCGACGACAATTTTCAGCCCACGCAAATCGAGATCGTTCGGGAATGTGCTTTTACAAAATTCGATATAACGGCCACGCGCATCTTCAATTCGCTTCACCCGCCCCAGATCGGCAGACGGAACACAGGTGATCGGCTGGTCTATTTCCAACTCGATGGCGCGCTCCACGTCGTCGGGCAACTTTGTTCCCTGCGCCGAGAAAAACTTGATCCCGTTATCGTAATAAGGATTGTGCGAAGCGGAAATCACGATGCCAGCCTGCAACCGCAGGGCGCGGGTCAGATAGGCCACGGCCGGCGTAGGCAGCGGGCCGACCAGACAGACATCCACCCCGGCAGCGGAAAATCCGGCCTCCAGCGCGGATTCCAGCATATAGCCGGACAGCCTAGTATCCTTGCCGATCAGTACCGTCGGACGCTCTCCGGCCGGCATCGAGTTTTCCCTGAGCAAGACCCGTCCTGCGGCATAACCAAGACGCATGACGAAATCTGGTGTGATCGGCGAGTCGCCGACGCGACCACGCACACCATCGGTACCAAAATATTTTCTAGTCATCAGATTTCTCCCAAATCGACTGCTGCCCGGACCGCGAGCGCATCTCGCGTGGCGCTTACGTCATGGACGCGCAGAATGGCAGCGCCGCGTTGCGCAGCCAGAAGCGCGGCGGCAACACTCGCTGCCAGACGCTGACCGACGGGACGCCCGGTAATCGCACCCAGCATCGACTTGCGCGACACACCAATCAACAGGGGCAAACCATCGACCGACGTAGCACGCATTTCACGGAACAACTCAAGATTGTGCTCAAGCGTCTTGCCGAACCCGAATCCTGGATCGAGCATCAAGCGCTCGTCGGCAATACCCGCCCTGCGACACCGTTCTAATGCGTCGCCAAGAAAGGAACGCACTTCGGAAACAACGTCATCGTAACGCGGTGCCGCCTGCATCGTGCCGGGCTCGCCCTGCATGTGCATCAGACAGATACCGCAGTCACCATTTGCCACCACCGCCAGCGCAGCCGGGTCGGTCATGCCGGTAATGTCGTTGACCATCGATGCACCTGCATCAAGCGCGGCTTGCATCACAGCAGGCTTGTAGGTATCCACCGAGATTGGGACACCCCATTTCGAAATTTCCTTCAAGACCGGAACAAGGCGTGCCAACTCCTCGTCGACCGGCGTCGGAATGGCGCCTGGTCGCGAGGATTCGGCACCGATATCGAGAATATCGGCACCGCTCTCAAGTTGCTCGCGCGCGTGACTGATCGCTCGATCAACATCGCCCACCAAACCGTCTCCGGAAAAGGAGTCCGGGGTCAAATTGACGATCCCCATGACCAAGGGGCGTTCCAGAGGAAGAAGATAACTTCCGCAACGAAAATGTGACATGTCAGAAATGAAAAAGCCGGGAATCAATCCCGGCTCCCTTGGTAATGACCTGATCAGGCCGTCGCCGGAGCGCTCGGCTCGGCACCCGGTGTATCGCTGGGCGCTGACGGGCGGAATGCATTCTGTGCTGGCTTGGGCGGACGCGGCGGCTTGCCTTCCATGATGTCGTCGATCTGCTCGGCATCGATGGTTTCCCACTCGAGCAGTGCGTGCGTCATGGCTTCGACCTTCTCACGGTTGTCTTCCAGCAACTGACGAGCCAGAGCGTACTGCTGGTCGATGATACGCCGGATTTCGGCATCGACTTTCTGCATGGTAGCTTCCGAAACATTCTTGTGCTGGGTCACGGAACGGCCGAGGAAGACTTCGCCGTCGTTTTCGCCGTACACCATCACACCGAGATCCGACATGCCATAGCGGGTCACCATGTCACGCGCCATCGACGTGGCACGTTCGAAGTCGTTCGAAGCGCCGGTGGTCATCTGGTTCATGAACAGTTCTTCGGCAATGCGGCCACCGAACAGGACAGCGATCCGGCTCATCAGATACTGCTTGTCGTAGGCGTAACGATCTTCAACCGGCAACTGCATGGTCAGGCCAAGGGCTCGACCACGCGGAATGATGGTGACCTTGTGCACCGGATCGGATTTCGGCACCAGTCTGGCAACCACGGCATGACCGGACTCATGGTAGGCCGTGTTCATTTTCTCTTCTTCGCTCATCACCATGCTGCGACGCTCGGCGCCCATCATGATCTTGTCCTTGGCCATCTCGAAGTCGTCCATGTCGACCAGACGCTTGTTACGGCGCGCAGCGAACAAAGCCGCTTCGTTGACCAGGTTGGCCAGATCGGCACCGGAGAAGCCCGGCGTACCACGCGCGATGATGTCGGCCTTGACGTCACCGGAGATCGGCACCTTGCGCATGTGCACCTTGAGGATTTCTTCGCGGCCGCGAATGTCCGGCAAAGGCACAACGACCTGACGGTCGAAACGCCCTGGACGCAACAGTGCCGGATCAAGAATGTCGGGGCGATTGGTTGCAGCAATGACAATGATGCCCGTATGACCCTCGAAGCCATCCATCTCGACCAGCAACTGGTTCAGCGTCTGTTCGCGTTCGTCGTTGCCACCGCCGAGACCGGCGCCGCGATGACGACCGACCGCATCGATTTCATCGATGAAAAGAATACACGGTGCGTGCTTCTTGGCGTTTTCGAACATGTCACGCACGCGGGCAGCACCGACGCCGACGAACATTTCGACAAAGTCGGAACCGGAAATCGAGAAGAAGGGCACCTTGGCTTCACCGGCAATCGCCTTGGCGAGCAGTGTCTTGCCTGTACCCGGGTTACCGACCATCAGCACGCCCTTGGGAATACGACCACCGAGTTTCTGGAACTTGGAAGGATCACGCAGGAAATCGACGATTTCCTGAACTTCCTCCTTTGCCTCGTCACAACCGGCGACGTCAGCAAAAGTGATGGCATTGGTCGATTCGTCCATCATGCGCGCCTTCGATTTACCGAAGGAGAAGGCGCCGCCCTTGCCGCCGCCCTGCATCTGGCGCATGAAGAAGATCCAGACACCGATCAGCAGCACCATCGGGAACCAACTGACGAAAATGTTCATCAGGAAGGAAGGCTCTTCTTCCGGCTTGGCTTCGATATTGACGCCGCTCTTCAGCAAGTCGGAAACCAGCCAGAGATCAGGCGGCGCGTAGGAGGTGATGCGCTTGCCATCGGTCGTCGTCGCTTTCAGCGTACGGCCTTCCATGACCACCTTGGTGATCCGGCCCTGCTTCACTTCCTCGATGAACTGGGAATACTCCATCGAAGCCTGCGCGACCTGGCGGGTGTTGAATTGATTGAATACCGTCATCAGCACCAGACCGATGACCAGCCAGACTGCGAGGTTTTTGAACATGTTGTTCAAGCTTGCTCTCCTTCGACGGCGTCGAGCGATAAAAACGCCATTTTATACACAACTATCAACGTAAAACACGGCCGAGCAAATAAAGCTCGGCGCTTCGGTCACGCGAGGCATCCGGCTTGCGAACCGCAACACTCCTGAACGCCTCACGCATGGAGCGGAGAAAATTCTCATAGTCCGTACCCTGAAAGACTTTGACCAGAAAAGCGCCATCCGGTTTCAAATGAGCCTTGGAAAACTCCAGCCCCAGTTCTGCCAGGTACATGATGCGCGCCTGATCGACGAGCGGCACACCCGACATATTGGGTGCCATGTCCGACATTACAAGCCCCACGCGCCGCCCATCCAGTTTTTCTTCCAGAGCCCTGAGCACGTCATCTTCGCGAAAATCGCCCTGGATGAACTCGACATTATGGATGGGTTCCATTTCCAGAAGGTCGAGCGCCACTACCATGCCGCTCTCCCCCACCCTCTTCGCCGCAACCTGCGACCAGCCACCCGGCGTCGCCCCCAGGTCGACTACAACCTCGCCACGCCGGAGCAGTTTATCCTTGTCGTCCATCTCCATCAGCTTGAAGGCAGCGCGCGAACGCCAGCCTTCCTTCTTGGCGAGTTGCACGTAAGGATCATTGACATGCTCGCGCATCCAGGCTTTGCTGGTTCGGGTTCTTTTCATTCGGGTAAAATGCCGTTTTTGAAAGGTTTAACTATGCTGCAATTATCGTCTGTCGAGTGTCGCGAATTACGCGCCCGCGCCCACAATCTGAATCCTGTCGTCTCGATTGCCGAAAACGGCCTGACCGATGCCGTGCTCAAGGAAATCGAGCGCAACCTGAATGCCCACGAACTGATCAAGATTCGCGTCTACGGCGACAGCCGTGAAGACCGCATCGCCTATCTCGAACAGATCTGCGCAAAACTCGATGCCGCACCGGTACAGCATATCGGCAAGCTGCTCGTCGTGTATCGCCCATCGCCCACCGCGAATGCTGCGGTGAACGCGAAAAAAGGCCAGAAAACGGCACGCCCCGCGGCCGAACCACGCAGAACGAAGCGCAGTTTCCAGGGCTGATCAGCGGCGCACCATCCCGGCAAGCAGCCACAAACCCAGCGCGCTCTGCACCAGATAGAGCACGCTGGAGACGCCATGCCAGAACACGAAGCGATCGCGTAGCGCACTCGCCATCACGTCTTCCGGCAAGGCATCCAGCTTCATCTGACCCATCAGCGGCTGAATCCCGAACTGATTGATAGCCAGCAACAAGACCATCAGTACAACCAGCTGGAACGCGGTTTGGCCGACAACGGATTTACCGTGGCGAAATACCAGAAAGAGGATCAGGTACAGCGCCGCGCCAAGCCCCAGCCAGCCCGAGATGTAAAACAACTGGCCAGCCACCTGCCCCGCCAGAACCCGGTCGCCGAGACCGGCGAAGAGCACGGGAACGACCAGATAGCCAATCACCCACAGACTGCCAACCCAGAGTGAGAGCAAAGCCGAATACAAGGCCTCGGCGATCTTTCCCACCCGAAATTACTCGTAGCGAACGTCGATGATTTCGAATTCGCGAATACCACCCGGCGCCTGCACCTGGGCGATATCGCCGGCGTATTTGCCGATCAGTGCGCGGGCCATCGGCGATGCCACGGAAAGCTTTCCGGCCTTGATGTCGGCCTCGTCTTCGCCAACGATCTGGTAGGTCACCGTATCGCCGGAATCCTGATCTTCCATTTCGACTGTGGCACCGAAGACGCAGCGACCGTCGGCATCCAGCAATTTCGGGTCGATGATCTGTGCATTCGACAGCTTGCCTTCAACCTCCTGAATGCGACCTTCGACAAACCCCTGACGCTCCTTGGCCGCATCGTACTCGGCGTTTTCCGAGAGATCGCCGTGCGAACGCGCTTCGGCAATAGCCGCAATCACGTTCGGACGCTCGACGGTTTTCAGACGGTGCAACTCCTCACGAAGTTTTTCGGCGCCCGCCACGGTGAGAGGAACTTTACTCATCATTTATTCCAGCAAAAGCAAACCGCCGGCGCCCGATCGGGGCGGCCCGGCGGCTCGGGTTGGTCTTAGTGAAGTTGCTCGTGCAATGCCTGAATCGGATAAACCACCAGTTCGCCCAGACTACGAATCCCCTCGGCTGCCGCTTCGGCACCCCAGATCGTCGTGTACATCGTCACCCGCGCTTGCAGGCCGGAGGTACGGATGTTGCGCGAATCGTTGATGGCCTGGCGTTTTTCCTCGACCGTGTTGATGATCAGGGCAATTTCATTGTTCTTGATCATGTCGACGATGTGCGGACGACCTTCGGTAAACTTGTTGACCTGCTGCACCGGCAAACCAGCTGCCTCGATGGCATGCGCCGTACCGCGCGTGGCCACCAGATGGAAGCCGGCATCAACCAGATGGCGGGCGATTTCAATGGCCTTGACCTTGTCGCTGTCCTTGACCGACATGAAGACCTTGCCCGCGGTCGGGAGTTTGACGCCAGCCGCCAGTTGTGACTTGACGAAAGCTTCGGCAAAAGTGACGCCAACGCCCATGACTTCGCCGGTCGACTTCATTTCCGGACCAAGAATGGTATCGACACCCGGGAACTTGACGAAGGGGAAAACAGCTTCCTTGACCGAGAAATACGGCGGAATCACTTCCCTGGTCACGCCCTGATCCCTCAGGCTGCGCCCCGACATGCAGCGCGCGGCGATCTTCGCCAGCTGCAGGCCGGTGGCCTTGGAAACGTAGGGCACGGTACGCGAGGCACGCGGATTGACTTCGAGCACGTAGACGTCGTTGTCCTTGATCGCGAACTGCACGTTCATCAGACCGCAGACGTTGAGCGCCTTGGCCATCAGCTTGGTCTGACGGCGCAGTTCGTCCTGCACGGCAGCAGACAGCGAGTACGGCGGCAGCGAGCAGGCCGAGTCGCCAGAGTGCACGCCAGCCTGTTCGATGTGTTCCATGACGCCGCCGATGATCACTTCGTCACCGTCGGACAGCGCATCGACGTCGCACTCGACGGCGTCGTTGAGGAAGCGGTCGAGCAGCACTGGGGAATCGTTGGACACCTTGACCGCTTCGCGCATGTAGCGCTCGAGATCCTTCTGCTCGTGGACGATTTCCATGGCACGGCCACCCAGCACATAGGACGGACGGACGACCAGCGGATAACCGATTTCCTGCGCCAGACGCAGCGCATCCTCTTCGGTACGCGCCGTACGGTTGGGCGGCTGCTTGAGGCCGAGTTCGTGCAAGAGCTTCTGGAAGCGCTCACGGTCTTCGGCGATGTCGATCGATTCCGGGCTGGTGCCGATGATCGGCACGCCATTGGCTTCCAATGCCAACGCAAGCTTGAGCGGCGTCTGGCCACCGTACTGGACGATGACGCCGACCGGCTTCTCGATGGCGACGACTTCCAGCACGTCTTCCAGCGTCAGGGGCTCGAAGTAGAGGCGATCCGAGGTGTCGTAGTCGGTGGACACGGTTTCCGGATTGCAGTTGACCATGATCGTCTCGTAACCGTCTTCGCGCATTGCCATCGCGGCATGCACGCAGCAGTAGTCGAACTCGATGCCCTGGCCGATGCGGTTCGGACCGCCGCCCAAGACCATGATCTTCTTCTTGTCGGTCGGATTGGCCTCGCACTCGTCCTCGTAGGTCGAATACATGTAGGCGGTGTTGGTCGAGAATTCGGCAGCGCAGGTATCGACGCGCTTGTACACCGGGCGCACACCCAGTTCGTGACGGCGCTTGCGGAACTCGGCCTCGGTCGTTTTCAGCAGGTAAGCCAGACGACGGTCGGAAAAGCCCTTGCGCTTGAGATAGCGGATGTCTTCCGCGGTCAACCCGAAAAAGTCGCGTTTTTCGACAGCCAGCTCAAGATCGACGATTTCCTTGATCTGCACCAGGAACCACGGGTCAATCTTGGTCAGTTCAAAAACCTTTTCGACGCTCATGCCGACGCCGAAAGCATCGGCCACGTACCACAGGCGATCCGGCGACGGACGTGCCAACTGCTCGTCGATGGCCTCTGGGTCGACCGTCTTCAGGTTGAAACCGTCGACACCAACTTCCAGACCACGCAGCGCTTTTTGCAGTGATTCCTGGAAGGTGCGGCCCATGGCCATGACTTCGCCGACCGACTTCATCTGCGTGGTCAGCGTCGAATCGGCCTGCGGGAATTTCTCGAAGGCGAAACGCGGCACCTTGGTGACGACGTAGTCGATGGACGGCTCGAACGAGGCCGGCGTCTTGCCGCCGGTGATGTCGTTGGCCAGCTCATCCAGCGTGTAACCGACGGCCAGCTTGGCGGCGATCTTGGCGATCGGGAAGCCGGTTGCCTTGGAAGCCAGCGCCGAAGAACGCGAGACGCGCGGGTTCATTTCGATGACGATGCAGCGACCATCCTTCGGATTGATCGAAAACTGCACGTTGGAACCGCCGGTATCGACGCCGATTTCGCGCAGCACGGCGATCGAGGCGTTACGCAGCAGCTGGTATTCCTTGTCGGTCAGCGTCTGGGCCGGGGCGACCGTGATCGAGTCGCCAGTGTGCACGCCCATCGGATCGAGGTTTTCGATGGAACAGATGATGATGCAGTTGTCCGCCTTGTCGCGGACGACTTCCATCTCGTATTCCTTCCAGCCGAGCAGCGACTCTTCGATCAGCAGCTCGT
>CAZOWA010000011.1:0-87414 GCA_964583695.1 uncultured Dechloromonas sp. | reverse complement strand
TGTGCTCGCCCTTGACGATGTTTTCGTACACCTTGGTACGGCCATTCACGTCGTCGGACTTCACGGTCAGCATTTCCTGCAGCACGTAGGAAGCACCGTAGGCTTCCAGCGCCCACACTTCCATTTCACCGAAGCGCTGGCCACCGAACTGCGCCTTGCCGCCCAGCGGCTGCTGGGTAACCAAGGAGTACGGGCCAGTCGAACGGGCGTGCATCTTGTCGTCAACGAGGTGATGCAGCTTCAGGTAATGCATGTAGCCAACCGTCACCGGACGCTCGAATGCCTCACCGGTACGCCCATCAAACAAGGTCATCTGTCCCGAAGACGGCATGCCGGCCATCGCCAGCATGGCTTTGATTTCCTCTTCCTTGGCACCGTCGAACACAGGCGTAGCGAATGGCACGCCACTCTCGAGGTTTTTCGCCATCTCGAGAATCTCGCCATCGTTCAGTTCTTCAAGGTTCTCGGTTTTGCCATTCGAGTTGTAAACCTTGTCCAGGAAACCACGGACTTCCTTGGCACTGGCCTGCGCACGCAACATGGCGCCGATCTTGTGACCCAGACCCTTGGCAGCGAGGCCAAGGTGCACTTCCAGAATTTGACCGACGTTCATCCGTGACGGCACGCCCAGCGGATTCAAGACGATGTCGACTGGACTGCCGTCCGCCATGTGCGGCATGTCCTCAACCGGAAGAATGCGCGAGACGACACCCTTGTTACCGTGACGACCGGCCATCTTGTCACCAGGTTGCAAGCGGCGCTTGACGGCAACATAGACCTTGACCATCTTCTGAACACCCGGCGGCAACTCGTCGCCTTGCGTCAGTTTCTTGCGCTTGGCTTCAAAGGCAACGTCAAAGTCCTTGCGCGCCTGTTCCAGACCGTCTTTCACCTGCTCCAGTTGCTGGGCAATTTCGTCGTCGGCCAGACGGATATCGAACCAGTGGTGCGGATCCATGCCATCGAGATAGGCCTGGTCGATAACCGAGCCCTTGGCCAGCTTCTTCGGACCACCATTGGCCTTCTTGCCAAGAATCAGGCGACCGATACGCTCGAACGCGTCGCGTTCGACGATACGCATCTGGTCGGCGAGATCCAGCTTGTAGTGACGCAGGTGCTCGTCGATGATCGACTGGGCGCGCTTGTCGCGCTCGATGCCTTCACGGGTAAACACCTGGACATCGATCACCGTGCCGGCAATACCCGAGGGTACGCGCAACGAGGTGTCCTTAACGTCGGAAGCCTTCTCCCCAAAGATGGCGCGCAGCAACTTCTCTTCCGGGGTCAGTTGGGTTTCGCCCTTGGGAGTGACCTTGCCGACCAGTACATCACCGGCTTCGACTTCAGCGCCGATGTAGACGATCCCTGAGTCATCCAGACGCGACAATTGTGCCTCGCCGAGCGAAGCGATATCGCGGGTAATTTCCTCGGGGCCGAGTTTCGTGTCGCGCGCGACAACAGTGAGCTCCTCGATGTGAATCGAGGTATAGCGGTCCTCGGCAACAACGCGCTCGGAAATCAGGATCGAGTCTTCGAAGTTGTAGCCGTTCCACGGCATGAAGGCGATCAGCATATTCTGGCCGAGGGCGAGTTCGCCCTTATCGGTCGAAGCGCCATCCGCCACCACGTCGCCGCGTGCAATGATGTCGCCCACCTTGACCATCGGACGCTGATTGATGTTGGTGTTCTGGTTCGAGCGGGTGTATTTGACCAGGTTGTAAATATCCACACCCACTTCACCCGCAACGGTTTCGTCATCGTTAACACGAACCACCACGCGTCCGGCATCAACGTAATCAACCTTGCCACCCCGGCGAGCCACAACGGCCGTACCCGAGTCAACTGCGACAGTACGCTCGATACCGGTACCAACCAACGGTTTTTCCGGACGCAGGCAGGGCACGGCCTGGCGCTGCATGTTGGCACCCATCAACGCGCGATTCGCATCATCATGCTCAAGGAACGGAATGAGCGAAGCTGCAACCGAAACGATCTGGCCCGGCGCAACGTCCATATATTGGACGCGCGAAGGCTCGGCGAGAATGGTCTCACCCTTTTCCCGACAGGTAACCAGATCATCGGACAATCTGCCTTCGGACAATGAGGCATTTGCCTGGGCGACGACGTAGTTGCCTTCCTCGATTGCCGACAGATACTCGATTTGATCGGTTACGCAGCCATCCACAACCTTGCGGTAGGCGGTTTCGATGAAGCCGTAGCTATTGACGCGGGCAAAGAGGGCCAGCGAGTTGATCAGACCGATGTTCGGACCTTCCGGGGTTTCGATCGGACAAACGCGACCGTAGTGGGTCGGATGTACGTCGCGAACCTCGAAGCCGGCACGTTCGCGGGTCAAACCGCCAGGACCGAGAGCAGACACACGACGCTTGTGGGTAATTTCCGACAGCGGATTGGTCTGGTCCATGAACTGGGACAACTGGCTGGAGCCGAAAAATTCCTTGATGGCTGCGCTGATCGGCTTGGCATTGATCAGGTCATGCGGCATCAGATTATCGGATTCGGCTTGTGACAGACGCTCCTTCACGGCACGTTCGACACGCACCAACCCTGCGCGGAACTGGTTTTCGGCCAATTCGCCAACAGAGCGGACACGACGGTTACCAAGGTGATCGATATCGTCGATTTCACCGCGGCCGTTGCGCAGGTCAACAAGAATCTTGATGACTTCAACGATATCGCGCGGCGAGAGGGTCAGCTGCTCACGAACTTCGGCATTCGCACCCAGGGGCTTGATCTTGGCAAACAGTGCATCGGCATCGGCCTTGGTCATGTTCTCGGCCATCGGACGGGGACCGTAAGGCAGCAAGCTAACCAGATCCTGAACGACCGCCAGCGGGAAGCCCGAACCTTCGGCGAGATTCTTGAGAGCGGCTTCTGCGCGCGAAGCGAGGCTCTTCACCGTTACCTTGTACTCGATGACATCGGAGCGCGAGAGGCGGCGGTTAAACTTCATGCGACCGACGCCGGAGAGATCGTAACGCTCGTCGGAATAGAACAAGCCGTTGAAAAGAATCTCAACCGCTTCCTCTGTCGGCGGCTCACCCGGACGCATCATGCGGTAGATGGCAACACGCGCAGCTTGACGGGTGGCGGTTTCGTCCGAACGAAGCGTATTGGAAATAAAGGCGCCGCGATCCAGATCGTTGGTGTACAGGGTTTCCACCGTGCTAATGCCGGCGTCGCGCAACTTGGCCAGCAAAGTTTCGGTAATTTCGTCGTTTGCGTTGGCAACGACCTCTCCGGTCGAGGTGTCGATGATATTGCGGGCAACGACGCGGCCGAGGATGAACTCTTCGGGAACTACAAGTTGCTTCAGCGAGGCGGCAGCGATGTCGCGGATATGCTTGGCGGTAATGCGCTTGTCCTTGGCGACAATAACCTTTCCATCCGGCGCGACGAAATCGAACCGTGCGGTTTCACCGCGCAGACGTTCGGGAACGAGCGCAAATTCGACTTTGTCCTTGCCGAGTAGGAAGGTATCGAATTCGAAGAACTCCGCGAGGATTTCTTCGGACGACATACCGATCGCCTTGAGCAGCGTGGTGACCGGCATCTTGCGTCTGCGGTCAACTCGAAAAAACAGCGTATCTTTGGGATCGAACTCGAAGTCCAGCCAAGAGCCGCGGTAAGGAATGATCCGTGCGGAGAAAAGCAGTTTGCCGGAGCTGTGCGTTTTGCCGCGGTCATGCTCGAAGAACACACCGGGAGAACGGTGCAACTGCGAAACGATGACACGCTCGGTACCATTGATGACAAAGGAGCCGTTCGTCGTCATGAGCGGGATTTCGCCCATGTAAACTTCCTGTTCCTTGACCTCCTTCACGGTATCCGGCGCTTCGCGATCCATGATGACCAGGCGAACCTTGGCACGCAACGACGATGCAAAGGTTAATCCGCGCTGCTGGCATTCGGTGACATCGAAAGCCGGCTCGCCCAGCATGTAGCTGACGAACTCAAGGCGCGCATTTCCGGAATGGGAAACGATCGGAAAAATCGAGGTAAACGCCGCTTGCAACCCCTCGTTTTTACGCTTTTCCGCGGGAACCTCAGCTTGGAGGAAAGCAGTGAACGACTCAAGCTGAGTCGCAAGCAGGAAAGGGACATCGAGCACACTTGCGCGCTTGGCGAAGCTTTTGCGGATGCGTTTCTTCTCGGTGAAGGAGTAAGTCATGGTAACTCCGTGAGGATAAAATCAAGCATGGAACCCGTCGAAACAGGCAAACGCAAACAGGCTCGCCTCCCCTGGGGGGATACGGAAAGCACGGTTTGCGTTTGCCGGTTGGCGTTATTCAAGTTCGTTTCGAATCTATAAAACCTGTAGCACAAAGCACAAAAGGGCTGGCGGTAAACCGCCAGCCCGTAACCCAAACGTCGATTACTTGACTTCGACCTTGGCGCCAGCGTCTTCCAGCTGCTTCTTGAGGGCTTCAGCGTCAGCCTTGGAAACACCTTCCTTGACCGGCTTCGGAGCGCCATCAACCAGATCCTTGGCTTCCTTGAGGCCCAGACCGGTAACAGCACGAACCACCTTGATGACTTCAACCTTCTTGTCGCCAGCAGCAGCCAGGACAACGGTGAACTCGGTCTGCTCTTCAGCAGCGGCGGCAGCACCGGCAGCCGGGCCAGCAACAGCCATGGCAGCGGCGGAAACGCCAAACTTCTCTTCGAATGCCTTGACCAGGTCATTCAGATCCATAACGGTCATGGAGCCAACGGCTTCCAGGATGTCTTCTTTGCTAATTGCCATTTCAAATAACTCCTAAATACAGTTCGTAAGCGGTTCGGTTCAAGCAGCGGCTTCTTCGCGCTGTTTGGCCAGAGCACCCAGGCAAACGGCAAAGCCGGTAACCGGGGCCTTCATGACGTACAGCAGTTTGGAAAGCAGCTCTTCGCGACTCGGGATGGAGGCGAGCGCTTGCACACCAGCCTTGTCGAGCACCTTGCCGGCATAGGAACCGGCTTTCAGCACGAGCTTGTCGTTGGTCTTTGCGAAATCGTTGAGGATCTTCGCAGCAGCCACCGGGTCAGCAGACACGCTGTAAATCAACGGACCAACCATGTGGTCGGCCAGGCCAGCGAACGGGGTGTCCGCGACCGCACGGCGCACCAAGGTGTTTTTCAGCACGCGCAAATACACGCCGGATTCGCGGGCCTTCTTACGCAGTACCGTGAGGTCAACAACCTCGATACCACGATATTCGGCGACCACGATCGTCTGTGCATTGGCAACTTGTGCCGACACCTCAGCTACAACCGCTTTTTTGTCGTTCAGATTGAGACCCACAGGTCTTTCCTCCTTTCAAGTCATAACACGGCGGGAAACATTCCCACCGCACCTACGGCGACCTGAACCAGAAGCTATGCCACCCGTTACCGTGTGGCAGAAAATCTTGTTCTGGGACACCGTCTGCGCAGGATGCTTTCGCGATTAAGCTCCGTTTCCGGAGCACCTGCGGTCTTTGACGATCTGCTGATCGTTACCGGAGCAACGACCAGCAGCCCAAAGTACTTTTAGCCAACCAGAGTTGCCTGGTCGACCCGGACGCCCGGCCCCATCGTGGCAGCAACTGCAACCTTGCGCAGATACTGGCCCTTGGAAGAAGCAGGCTTGGCCTTGTTCAGTGCGTCGATCAGGGCCTTCAGATTGAGCTCCAAATTTTCGACGGAGAAAGAAGCACGGCCGATCGTTGCGTGAATAATGCCGGCCTTGTCGGTACGGTATTGAACCTGACCGGCCTTCGCATTTTTGACGGCGGTCGTCACATCCATGGTCACCGTTCCCACCTTGGGGTTAGGCATCAGACCGCGCGGACCGAGCACCTGACCGAGCTGACCGACCACTTTCATGGCGTCCGGCGTAGCGATGACCACGTCGAAATTAAGATTGCCTGCCTTGACCTCAGCAGCCAGATCGTCAAAACCGACCACCTCGGCACCAGCAGCCTTTGCCGCTTCGGCCTTTTCGCCCTGGGCGAAAACGGCGACGCGCACAGACTTACCGGTACCGGCCGGCAGCACGACGGAACCGCGAACGACCTGGTCGGACTTCCGCGCATCAACGCCGAGGTTGACCGCAACATCGATCGATTCGTCGAACTTGGCAGTTGCCGTTTCCTTGGCCAGAGCCAGCGCCTCAAGGACGGGATAAGGCTTCTGCGGAATGATCTTGCCCTGAACTGCCTTCTGTTTTTTTGTCAGCTTCGCCATGATTAGAGCCCCTCCACCGTGATACCCATCGAACGAGCTGAACCGGCGATGGTGCGAACAGCAGCTTCCATGTCGGCCGCCGTCAGGTCAGGCATCTTGGTCGTTGCGATTTCTTCGGCCTGCGCACGGGTAATCTTGCCGACCTTGTCGGTGTGCGGCTTGGCGGAACCCGATTTGATACCAGCAGCCTTCTTGATGAGGATGGTTGCCGGCGGCGTCTTCATCACAAAAGTGAAAGACTTGTCCGCAAAAGCGGTGATCACAACAGGAATCGGCAGACCCGGCTCAACACCCTGAGTCTGGGCATTGAAGGCCTTGCAGAATTCCATGATGTTCAGACCACGCTGACCGAGCGCGGGACCGATCGGGGGCGATGGGTTAGCCTTACCTGCCGGCACTTGCAGCTTGATGTAGCCAACAATTTTCTTTGCCATAATGGCTCCTAACTGATGAGTCTTAGCGCGCTTTCGAAGGCTGTCACCCGGTACTCACGCTCCTCTTGCCGAAACAACGGGCCTTCGGCTGGCCCAGATATCAAGCCTTTTCGACCTGACCGAATTCCAGCTCGACCGGCGTTGCGCGACCAAATATGGTCACCGAAACGCGAAGGCGATTTTTTTCGTAATTGACGTCTTCAACAGAACCGTGGAAGTCTGTGAACGGACCTTCCTTGACCCGAACAACCTCTCCCGCTTCGAACAGGATTTTGGGGCGCGGTTTCTCAACACCTTCCTGCATTTGCTGCATGATCTTTTCGACTTCCTTTTCGGAAATCGGCGTTGGCTTGGTGGCAGTACCACCGACAAACCCCGTGACTTTTGGCGTGTTCTTTACCAAATGCCAGGAATCGTCATCCATCTCCATTTCGCACAGAACATAGCCCGGGAAAAACTTGCGTTCGGAAATGGCCTTCTGGCCATTTTTCATCTCGACCACTTCCTCAACCGGCACCAGGATGCGCCCAAATTTTTCCTGCATTCCAAGGCGCTCGATGCGCTCAAGAATCGCGCGCATGACGCTCTTTTCAAAGCCGGAATATGCATGTACGACGTACCAGCGTTTGCTCATGATTTCTTCCAGCCCAGCACGAGATCGTAAAGAACCCACTCCAGACTCTTGTCCGTGAGATAGAGGAAAACCGCCATAACCACGACAAAGGCAAACACGGCACCCGTCGTTTGCATGGTTTCCTTACGGGTCGGCCAAACAACCTTCTTGGCCTCGATAACAGACTCGTTGGCAAACGAGAAAAATCGCTGACCGGGCTCAGTCTTCCAAGCCACAGCAGCAGCCAGCGCCAACCCAACGAGAACCGCCAGGACGCGCAAAATCATTGCCTGCTCCGAGAGCAGGTAGAAGCCAGCCACGCCAGCAGCCAGTAGAACCAGCGCTAGCGCAAACTTGATCTTGTCAGCCATGACGTTCGCGATCTTTAAAGAGAGTGGCAGGGGCGGAGGGAATCGAACCCCCGACCTACGGTTTTGGAAACCGTTGCTCTACCAATTGAGCTACACCCCTGCTGCAGAAACATCAAAGCGCCTCGGTTACCCGAAGCGCCCTGATTGCAAAAAGTACTGATTACTCGATGATTTTGGCGACGACACCGGCGCCGACGGTACGACCGCCTTCACGGATGGCGAAGCGCAGACCTTCTTCCATGGCGATCGGTGCGATCAGCTTGATGGTCATGGCGATGTTGTCGCCAGGCATCACCATCTCAACACCTTCCGGCAGATCGATGGAGCCGGTCACGTCGGTCGTACGGAAGTAGAACTGGGGACGATAGCCATTGAAGAACGGGGTGTGACGACCACCTTCATCCTTGGACAGGATGTACACTTCGGAGGTGAAGTGGGTGTGCGGCTTGACAGAGGCAGGCTTGCACAGCACTTGGCCACGTTCGACGTCTTCACGCTTGGTACCACGAAGCAGCGCGCCGATGTTGTCGCCAGCCTGACCTTGGTCGAGGAGCTTGCGGAACATTTCGACACCAGTACAGGTGGTCTTTTGGGTCGGACGGATACCAACGATTTCAATTTCTTCGCCAACCTTGACAATGCCGCGCTCGACACGACCAGTCACCACGGTACCGCGACCAGAGATGGAGAAGACGTCTTCAACCGGCATCAGGAAGGGCTGGTCAATGGCGCGTTCCGGGGTCGGAATGTAGGAGTCCAGAGCATCTGCCAGACGGAAGATGGAAGGCTCGCCAATTTCAGACTGGTCGCCTTCGAGGGCCTTGAGTGCAGAACCATGAACGATCGGGGTGTCGTCGCCCGGGAAGTCGTACTTGGAGAGGAGCTCACGGAGTTCCATCTCGACCAGTTCGAGCAGCTCGGCGTCGTCAACCATGTCGCACTTGTTCATGTAAACCAGAACGTACGGCACACCAACTTGACGAGCAAGCAGGATGTGCTCGCGGGTTTGCGGCATGGGGCCGTCAGCGGCAGAACAGACGAGAATGGCGCCGTCCATCTGGGCAGCACCAGTAATCATGTTCTTGACGTAGTCGGCGTGGCCCGGGCAGTCAACGTGGGCGTAGTGACGGTTGGCGGTTTCGTATTCAACGTGCGCCGTGTTGATGGTGATGCCGCGCGCCTTTTCTTCCGGCGCCGCGTCAATTTCATCGTACTTCTTGGCAGAACCACCAAACTTGGCAGACAGCACCGTGGTGATCGCAGCCGTCAGCGTCGTCTTGCCGTGGTCAACGTGACCAATCGTACCAACGTTCACGTGCGGTTTCGTACGCTCGAATTTTTCCTTAGCCATTCCAGTTCCTCAATGATCAAAAAATAAAAATCCAGAATCCAAGCTAATCGGTGGTGCCCATGGGCAGGATCGAACTGCCGACCTCTCCCTTACCAAGGGAGTGCTCTACCACTGAGCCACATGGGCCTACCTTAAAACTCCAGCCGTACCGTGTCGTGGAGCGGGTGAAGGGAATCGAACCCTCGTCTTAAGCTTGGAAGGCTTCAGCTCTACCATTGAGCTACACCCGCAAAACCCTTCGCCCACAGCACAGGCCGCTACAGCATTTAATCTGGTGGAGGGGGAAGGATTCGAACCTTCGAAGGCAGAGCCGACAGATTTACAGTCTGTTCCCGTTGACCGCTTGGGTACCCCTCCGGAGAACGCAGGATTATCCGGACTAGGCAAAATTATGTCAACAGATAAAAAACAAAAAGCCGGCTCTCGGCCGGCTTTTCTGGAAAAACAGGCTTATTTCTGGGAGAGAACCCAGGCAACCAGCTTCTTGGCTTCTTCTTCGGTGACATTGTTGGGGGGCATCGGAACAGCACCCCAAGTCCCCTTGCCACCTGCCTTGACCTTGGCTGCCAGCATGGCCGGCGCCTTGGCATCACCCTTGTACTTGGCTGCAACTTCCTTGTATGCGGGGCCAACCAGTTTCTTGTCAATAGCGTGGCATGCCATGCAGCCCTTTGCCTTGGCCAATGCCTCATCAGCCTGTGCCTGACCTGCCATTACAATACCGGCCGCAGCCATTACAGCAACGTAAACAACTTTCATTATCTCGCTCCGATTGTGGGGTTACTAAGTACATCAGCGATGGATGATAAAACCCTTTTCGGTCCCTTGCAAACAGCTGATTGCGACTAAATCAAGTAGCCCGCTCGGTAATTCACATCCACGCTCCATTAACGCAGTTCGCAAGCATCAAGTTGACACGCTGCTTGCGACTACAATTGGCCGATTATTTGCGACGCTGAATCTGCTTGACGTCGCGCACCGCCCCCTTATCCGCAGAAGTTGCCATCAGGGCATAGGCCTGCAAGGCAGCAGACACGACACGCTCGCGAGACTCCGGACGCCAGGCGGCGTCACCCTTCGCTTCCATTTCTGCGCGACGCCGCTCCAGCTCAGCATCAGATATCGCTAGATGTATCCTCCGATTCGGGATATCGATTTCAATCACATCCCCCTCTTCAACGAGACCGATCGCACCACCATCGGCAGCCTCAGGTGATGCATGACCAATCGAAAGACCCGAGGTTCCTCCCGAGAAGCGCCCGTCGGTCAGCAATGCGCATGCCTTGCCCAGTCCCATGGATTTCAGATAGGAGGTCGGGTAAAGCATCTCTTGCATACCCGGACCGCCTTTCGGCCCCTCGTAACGAATCACGACAACATCACCCGCCTGGATTTTTTCGCCCAAAATCGCGTCGACCGCAGCATCCTGACTTTCAAAAACCCGCGCCTTTCCGCTGAACTTCCAGATTGACTCATCAACGCCTGCCGTCTTGACGATGCATCCATCAAGCGCGATGTTGCCGTAGAGAACCGCCAGACCACCGTCCTGAGAATAGGCATTGGCCTTGTTGCGAATGCAGCCATGAGTGCGGTCAAGATCCAGTTCGGGATATTGGCGACTTTGTGAAAAAGCCACCTGCGTCGGCACACCACCAGGAGCCGCCTTGAAAAAGTCATGAACCTTCACATCGTGCTCGCGCACGACGTCCCAGCGATCAATCGCCTCACCCAGATTTTTGGCATGGACCGTAGGAACATGACGTGCGATCAGCCCAGCACGGTCAAGCTCGCCAAGAATCGCCATGATGCCGCCAGCACGATGCACATCCTCGATGTGATACTGCTGGGTCGCCGGAGCCACCTTGGCAAGACATGGAACTTTTCGGGAAATGAGGTCGATATCGGCCATAGTGAAATCAACGCCCGCTTCCTGAGCTGTCGCCAACAGATGAAGCACGGTATTGGTCGACCCTCCCATTGAAACGTCCAGTGCCATAGCATTTTCAAATGCCGCCTTGGTCGCGATGGAGCGCGGCAAAACCGACAAGTCGTCCTGCTCGTAATAGCGTTTGCAAAGCTCTACCGATAGGCGAGCCGCCTTGAGGAAAAGCTCCTCGCGACGAGCATGCGTCGCAACAATAGTCCCGTTGCCAGGCAGACTAAGCCCCAACGCTTCGGTCAGGCAATTCATTGAATTGGCTGTAAACATCCCTGAGCACGAGCCACAGGTTGGGCAAGCCGAACGTTCGAAACTATCGACTTCAGCGTCGCTCACCGATTTATCGCCCGCCTTGATCATCGCATCGATCAGATCAACCTTGATGGTCTGATCCTTCCAGCTCACCTTGCCCGCCTCCATCGGCCCGCCAGACACGAAAACAACAGGAATATTCAGGCGCATCGCCGCCATCAACATCCCCGGAGTGATCTTGTCGCAATTGGAAATACAGACCATCGCATCGGCACAATGGGCGTTAACCATGTATTCGACAGAGTCGGCAATCAGATCCCGGCTGGGCAGCGAATAGAGCATGCCGCTGTGCCCCATGGCGATGCCATCGTCGATGGCAATGGTGTTGAACTCCTTCGCAACACCGCCAGCCGCCTCAATCTCACGAGCAACCAGTTGCCCCATGTCTTTAAGATGAACGTGTCCGGGCACGAACTGCGTAAACGAATTGACGACGGCAATGATGGGTTTACCAAAATCGCCATCCTTCATACCGGTGGCGCGCCAGAGTGCGCGGGCACCAGCCATGTTGCGGCCGTGGGTGGAAGTGCGGGAACGGTATTGAGGCATGACTATCTCCATCGAAAACCAGGCGCCGAAACGATGCAAGGAGCGGCGCGAACTATAATCGGGCAATTCTAGCCCACTCTCCACTCTCCATGCTTCTTCACCCGCAGTTCGACCCAGTTGCTTTTTCGCTCGGCCCACTGGCTGTACGCTGGTACGGTTTGATGTATCTCGCCGCTTTCGTTCAATTTATTCTGCTCGGGCGTTACCGGATCAGGACGCGCCCGGGCTTCCTGACAACAGAGCAGCTCGACGACCTTCTGTTTTACGGCATGCTCGGAGTCATTCTCGGTGGGCGACTGGGACAAGTGCTGTTTTACGAACCCGGCTACTTTCTGGCACACCCCATGGAGATCCTGGCCATCTGGAAAGGCGGCATGAGCTTTCACGGCGGCTTTCTCGGGGTCCTCTTAGCCATGGCGCTATGGACCCGAAAACACCAGTTTGCCTGGTTCGACATCATGGACTTCGTTGCCCCGCTTGTCCCGCTCGGGCTTGCAGCCGGACGCATAGGCAATTTCATCAACGGCGAACTCTGGGGGCGTGTTGCTGACGCCAGCCTGCCTTGGGCTATGGCTTTTCCGCAGGCTGGTGACATGCTGCCCCGCCATCCTTCGCAGCTTTATCATGTCGGTCTAGAAGGCATTGCACTGTTTGTCGCTCTCTGGCTCTACTCGAGTAAACCGCGTCCGCGCAGCGCAGTCTCCGGCGTGTTCCTGATCGGCTACGGCGCCTTCCGTTTCATTACCGAGTTCTTCCGCGAACCCGATGCCGGAATCTTCGGTCAGTCCTACGTCATCAGCATGGGGCAATGGCTCTCTCTGCCGATGATCCTTATCGGCGTCCTTTTGCTCTTGATGGCTGGACAAAAGAAATCCTTATAATTATGGATTACGTCTTTCACTCCGCTAGAGGAAAACCAACATGCAACGTCCATTCAAGGTTCTCGGCATCCAGCAAATCGCCATCGGCGGCCCCTCCAAGGAAAAATTGCGCACACTGTGGGTTGAAAAATTCGGTCTGGAAATCACCAGCACCTTCGTTTCCGAGCGCGAAAACGTAGACGAAGACATCTGTGCCATGGGCACAGGCCCGTTCAAAGTCGAAGTCGACCTGATGCAACCGCTTGATCCGGAGAAGAAGCCAGCCGTGCATGCCACACCGCTCAACCACGTCGGCCTGTGGATCGACGACCTACCAAAAGCAGTCGAGTGGCTTTCGGCAAATGGCGTGCGTTTTGCGCCGGGCGGCATCCGCAAAGGCGCCGCCGGCTTCGACATCACCTTCCTGCATCCGAAAGGCAACGAAGAGTTTCCGATTGGCGGCGAAGGCGTTCTTATCGAACTGGTTCAGGCGCCTCCGGAAGTCGTTGATGCCTTTGCCCGTCTGGCAGCGCAATAGAAAAAATGGAAGACAGCGCCGACGAGGATTTTGACGCGACTCGGGCTGCCCTTGCTCCAACACTGGAAGCAGCGGCAGCCGTGCTTCCCTGGCTATCCAAGCCCAAACCGGCGCGTTTCGATGACAAACTAAACCAGCGCTGGATCAGCGCCTGCAACCAACTGAAAACCGTTTGGGGAGAACGCTACGAAGTCGGTGAAGAGGGGCTGCGCCCGGCGATTTTCTCCCTTTACGGCATCGCACTGGAAACAGCCGATGGCGACTGCCTCCACCTTGGCGAAGCGCTGGCAAGCTACGCCGACCACCTGGAGGCGGCACCTGCGACCCCCACCATGATCGCAGCCCTGAGCGCCACGATCGAAACACTTTGCGAGCCGGCCGGACTAGAACATCCAGCCTTTCCCGAACGCGCTCGGCATTTCACCCAGCGGCTCGAAAGCGCAATCACCTCCAGCAACACGGAAAATCCGCGATCATCCGTACTTGACCAGTTGTTCGTCGGCGAGGCACTGGAACGTATCGAACTCATGCAGGATGCGCTTGCGGCGCTTCCACCCGACGCTTACGCACTGAAGATCGAAGCACTGGCCATAGCAACCCAGGCAGAGCATCTGGCGCTGTACGGCATCATGCACCTCGCCAAACAACTGGCCAGCAAGATCAATACGGACACCGACCTCGACTCGCCAACGACACGGCAAGCCGTGGAAACGCTTCTCGCAGCCCTGAACGAAGCAATTGCTGCGGTGCCTCCCTAAAAAGGGACTGAACCGGCAAACGCAAAATCGGCACCTTCTGCAACAGCTCTCAATCTTTCGGCAGCATGCTGCGCTGCTCGCCTGGCCTCATTGGCCTCGTACTCCACCAGCGCCAGTGTTACCAGATTAGCCAGGGACAGCGCGAAGAGGCAGTGAATCGCATGCCAGGGCTGACGCACAAGCACCTGTTCGAGGCAAAGAGCCCCTTGCAGTTCGCCTCGAATGTGAATGGGCGCATGAATCAGCGCCGTGATCGCGTGACGCTGGAGGTAATCGACTGCCAATTCCGAAGACGCAGGATCAAGACTGGCATCATCCGCCGCAATGCACCCCTCACGATGCAAGGCTTCGAAATAGCTGGGATAACGATCGGCTCTCAGCAAACCACCGCTGCTATGGCGTCCGGAAGCCAGCTCATACAACTCGAGGCAGCGCAACTCCGAATGATCGTTGGTCAGCGCCCAGATACTTACCCGTTGAATACCTGACATCTGCGCCGCCGATTCAGTCAGGATACTTAGCGCCATATCAAGTGACGCTTCTTTGAAATGGGCTCCGCGGGACAAACGGGCCATGCCTTCGTGTAAGGAGACATGCGACAAAAGCGTGAGTGACGCGCCGCGGTTAAACGAATTTTCCATGAAAATGAAGGCTAAGCCCCCTCTGCTAGCACCTCGGAATGGCAAAGAATTTTAGGCAAACCCCAGAAAACCACACGTTAAATTCAACACGCTCGACAAATAAAAAAGGGGCCGGTGGCCCCTTGGATCACGCACGCCCTAGCGCGGCAATTCGCTCTTCAAGTGGCGGATGTGTTGCAAACAGTGCCATCAGGTTGCTGCCACCGGCGATACCGGAAGCCGCCATATTTTGCGGCAAGGGCTCAGTATTCAGGTTGGCCAGCCGACGCAGTGCATTCTGCATTGGCACCGGTGAGCGCATCAGTTGTGCAGCACCCGCGTCCGCCCTGAACTCGCGTTGCCGTGAAAACCAGGCAACGATGATGCTGGCAAGAATCCCGAAAACCACCTCACAGATCATGCTGGTCACCATATAGCCGATGCCCGGGCCACTGCCTTCCTCATCATTACGCCGCAGAAAGGAATCGACCACATAGCCGACCACACGCGACAGGAATATCACGAAGGTATTTACCACGCCCTGAATCAAGGTCAGGGTAACCATGTCGCCGTTGGCAATGTGCGCCACTTCGTGCGCCAGTACAGCTTCCGCTTCTTCACGAGTCATGCTCTGCAACAAACCGGTGGACACAGCGACCAGCGAACTGTTTTTACTTGCACCGGTTGCAAAGGCATTGGGCTCGCCGTCGTAGATGGCGACCTCGGGCATCGGCAAGCCGGCACGCTCGGCAAGTCTGGCAACGGTATCAACCAGCCAGACCTCGGTTGAACTGCTCGGCACATCGATGACACGCGCCCCTGTGCTCCACTTGGCCATGCTCTTGGACATGAGCAGCGAAATGAACGAGCCACCAAAGCCAATGACTGCGGCAAAAGCCAGCAACATACCCAGATTGAGACCATTCGCAGTAAGGAAACGATTGACGCCGAGCAGGCTTGTCACCACGCTGAGGACCAGCATGACGGCAATATTGGTAGCAAGAAAAAGTAGAACGCGTTTCATGGCGAACTCCTGTTCAGAAAAGAAACGTGCGCATCTTAACGCACTGGAAGATTCGCAAAAATAGGATCACAATTGAAAATGTATCTGATTTTTTCGAACATACGATGACCCACCTCAATTTCAAGCATCTTCACTATTTCTGGGTCGTCGCCCACGAGGGCAGCATCACCCGTGCGGCGGAACGGCTGGGAGTGGCGGTCCAGACCATCAGTGGGCAGTTGTCGTTGCTCGAACGGCAGATCGGCAAAGCCCTGTTCAACAGCCAGGGGCGTGGCATCGTTCTCAGTGAGGCTGGCCGCATCGCCCTCGGTTACGCCGACCAGATATTTCAGCTCGGAACTGCACTGCTCGAAGCCGTACAGAATAACGACCACGAAGCCATGTTGCGTCTTCGGGTCGGCATATCGGACGGGATTCCCAAGCTGCTCGCCTACAGATTACTCTCCCTGGTCACGGCAATGCCAGACGACGTTCGCCTCGTTTGCGACGAAGGAGAATTCGAAAGTCTTCTGGCCGATCTGGCGCTGCACCGGCTCGATGTCGTCCTGACCGACCGCGCCGCACCGCTCAGCGGCAACCTCAAGGTTTTCAGCACCCGGCTGGGCGATTTCGAAAACGGACTTTTCGCAATCCCCGAACTCGCCGAACGTTTCCAACAGGATTTTCCGAGAAGCCTGAACGGCGCGCCCCTGTTGCTGCCTACGCGCCATAACGCGCTGCGTAGCCGTATCGATCGCTGGCTTGACAGCCAGGAAATCCGCCCGAAGATTGTCGGCGAATTTGAAGACAGCGCGCTCCTGAATACCTTCGGCCGGGGCGGATTGGGCATTTTCCCGGCACCGCTCATCCTCGCCGAACAAATTGCCACCCAGCTCAACGCACAAGCTCTGGGAGCAATGACCGGGGTCAACGAGCAGATCTACGCCATTTCGAACGAAAGGCGCATACGCCACCCAGCGGTCGAAGTGCTTTGCGCCGCGTCGCAGCAGGGCCTGGCGACGGCAGGCGTATAATTCCCTCCCCCAACGGTTTCCAAAGAAGAAAAATTCATGTCCTTGTTTCGCCCGCTTTTCCTGATGCTTCTCAGCTTGTCTTTTGCACTGCCGGCATCGGCCCAGCAACTGCCCGTCCCCCCGTCACTTGCCGCAAAATCCTGGCTACTGCTTGAGGTGGGTTCCGGGCAGGTGCTAACTGCCGAGAAACCCGATGAACGCCTCGAGCCTGCCTCGCTGACCAAGCTGATGACGGCTTACCTGACCTTTTCGGCCCTGCGCCAGAAAACCATTGCCCTCGACAAACAACTCCCCGTCAGCGAAAAGGCTTGGCGTACTGGCGGCTCGAAAATGTTCATCCGCGTCGACACCAACGTCCCCGTCGAAGATCTGATCAAGGGTATGATCGTTCAGTCCGGCAACGATGCCTGCGTCACACTGGCCGAAGGCATTGCCGGCAGCGAGGAAAACTTCGCGCAAATGATGAACCGCGAAGCCTCACGGCTCGGCATGAAAAGCAGTCACTTCATGAATTCGACCGGCCTGCCGGATGCACAGCATTACACCACGGCACGTGACCTCTCTTTGCTCGCAAGCGCATTGATTCGCGACTTTCCCGAGGAATACAAAAAATACTATTCGCTCAAGGAATTCCGCTACAACAACATCACCCAGCCGAACCGCAACCGCCTGCTCTGGATCGACCCTACTGTAGACGGTGTCAAGACCGGGCACACCGAGGCCGCTGGCTACTGCCTGATTTCGTCCGCGCTGCGGGAGAAGCGCCGCCTGCTATCCGTCGTACTCGGCACCGACTCCGACGCGGCACGTGCCAGCGAATCGATGAAGCTGCTCAACTGGGGCTATATTGCCTACGACGCAGTCACGCTTTTCGGCAAGGATCAGGCCGTTGGCAACCCACGCGTCTGGAAAGGCGTCCGCAATGACGTCAAGGCTGGCTTTGCTTCCGACATGGTGATCGCCGTTCCCAAGGGCTATGCCGACAAGGTCAAGGCAGAATTCCTGCCGCAGGAGAAAATCATCGCCCCCGTCCAGGCTGGACAGACCATCGGCACCCTGAAGGTCACAGTCGACGGAAGGATTTATGGCGAATACCCGGTTCCTGCACTTGAAAATGTGGAACTCGCCGGCATCTTCGGTCGCATCATTGATACGATCAAACTCTGGTTCAGTTAAAGCACATGACCCCATTCGTCGCCGACCCCGTCTATCTCAACGGTCAGTTTCTTCCGCTGTCGAAGGCCGGCATCTCACCGCTCGACCGGGGATTTCTCTACGGCGACGGCGTTTATGAGCTGATTCCGGTTTATTCGCGCAGGCCTTTCCGCCTGGACGAACACCTCAAGCGCCTGCAAGGGACGCTGGACGGTGTGCGGATGAACAATCCGCACACCGCTGACGAATGGAAAACCATCGTCCTCAAACTGATCGAGACCGCTCCCTGGGAAGATCAGTCGATCTACCTGCAAGTCACCCGCGGCGCCGACGACAAGCGCGATCACGCCTTTCCTCCGGTCAGCGTCAGGCCGACCTGTTTCGCCTTTGCCTCGCCGATGGGCACCCCGACTGCCGAGGTCCGCGCCCGCGGCGTTGCCGCCATCACCGTACCTGATCTGCGCTGGGGACGCTGCGATCTCAAGGTCATTTCCCTGCTCGCCAACATCCTCGCCCGCCAGCAGGCCGTTGAAGCTGGCTGCGCCGAAGCCTTGCTCATCCGCGACGGCTTTCTCAAGGAAGGCGCCGCCTCCAACATATTCGTCGTCAAGGATGGCGTGCTGCTCGCGCCGCCCAAGACGCACCTGATGCTGCCCGGCATCACCTACGATGTCGTGCTCGAATTGGCAGACTTCCACGGTCAACCGAAAAAAGTGGCCGAAATTACCGAAGCGGAACTTCGCAGCGCCGACGAGGTCTGGATGACCTCATCGACCAAGGAAGTGCTGGCCATCACCACGCTGGACGGCGTACCGGTCGGCAGCGGCCAGCCCGGACCGTTCGGCGAACAGATGTGGCAGTGGTATCAGGATTTCAAAAACAGCGTCATGCGCAAAGGCTGAAATGGCTTCGTACAAGGACACCCTTCTCGAATTCCCCTGCGAATTCCCCCTGAAAATTATGGGCAAGGCTGACGACAGCCTGGCTCAGGTCGTCCTCGACATCGTCACCGTACACGCACCGGACTTCGACGGCGCAACCATGGAAATGCGTGCCAGCTCCGGCGGCAATTACCTGAGCCTGACCTGTACCGTGACGGCAACCTCGAAGCCGCAGCTCGATGCCCTGTACACCGAACTCAGCTCGCACCCGATGATCAAGGTGGTGCTCTAGGAATGGAAATCCGCCGCCTGGGCCGGGTCGACTACGAACCCACCTGGCACGCCATGCAAGCCTTCACGGCGAGCCGCACCGCCGACACGCCGGACGAACTGTGGATCGTCGAACACCCACCGGTCTACACCCTCGGCCAGGCGGGCAAACCCGAGCATGTCCTGCGCGATGTCAGCATCCCCGTCGTCAAGATCGACCGTGGCGGCCAGGTGACCTATCACGGCCCCGGACAGGTCGTGATCTATCTTCTGCTTGATCTCGGCCGGCTGAAAATCAAGGTGCGCGAACTGGTTACCGCCATTGAGCAGGCCGTCATCGACTTTCTCGCCAGCCACGGCCTTTCCGCCGAACGGCGGAGCGGCGCACCCGGCGTCTATGTCGGCCCGGCAAAGATCGCCGCGCTCGGCCTGAAGATCAAAAATGGCTGCAGCTATCACGGCCTCTCGCTCAATGTCGACATGGATCTGAGCCCCTTCGCTGCGATCAATCCCTGCGGCTATGCCGGCCTGCAAGTCGTGCAGACCCGGGATTTCAACATTACGCTCACGGCAGAAGAAGCCGGCGAGCAACTCTCCCAATACCTGCAGCAGCAACTGGACAAACAACATGGCTGAAAAAGGCGTCAAACAAAAAGGCGAACAGAAGACTGCGCGCATCCCAATCAAGATCGTGCCCGTCGAGCAAGCGCTGAAAAAGCCGGAGTGGATTCGCGTCAAGGCCGGCAACAGCGCCGGGCGCTTCGGCGAAATCAAGACCATGCTGCGCGAAAAGAAGCTGCACACCGTCTGCGAGGAAGCCACCTGCCCGAACATCGGCGAGTGCTTCGGCCGCGGCACGGCAACTTTCATGATCCTCGGCGACATCTGCACACGGCGCTGCCCGTTCTGCGACGTCGGCCACGGCCAGCCGCTGCCGCCCAACCCGGATGAACCGCGCGAACTGGCCGAATCAGTCGCCACGCTGAAGCTGCGCTACGTCGTGATCACCAGCGTCGACCGCGACGACCTGCGCGACGGCGGCGCCCAGCATTTCGTCGACGTCATCCGCAACACCCGCGAGCTCTCACCGGACACCACCATCGAAACGCTAGTCCCCGACTTCCGCGGTCGCATGGATGTCGCCCTCGACGTCCTCGGCGGCGCCCTGCCCGACGTCCTCAACCACAACATGGAAACCGTGCCCCGCCTCTACAAGCAGGCCCGCCCTGGCGCCGACTACAAGCACTCGCTCGAATTCCTCAAGCAGTTCAAGGCACGCTACCCGAACGTTTCCACCAAATCCGGCCTGATGGTCGGCCTTGGCGAAACCGACGAAGAAATTCTCGAAGTCATGCGCGATCTGCGCGCTCACGACGTCGAGATGCTGACCATCGGCCAGTACCTCGCCCCCACCGGCCATCACCTGCCGGTGACCCGCTACGTGCATCCCGATATTTTCAAGATGTACGAGACGGAAGCCAAAAAAATGGGGTTTACCGGCGCAGCCTGTGCACCGCTAGTCCGTTCAAGCTACTGGGCGGACCAGCAGGCGCACAGCGCCGGCGTTGCCTGAGCGACAGGGTCGGCAGAGCCCGACCTGAAAGCAGGCCTCTAGTCGCCTTCAATGCCGAGGATCGTGTCGCGCTTGCTACGCAATCCATCGGGCATTTTCAGACTCACCGGATCCCAACCTTCCAGGCGTAGGACTTTCTCCAGACAGTCTTCCATCAGTGCATGCGCAGTGATGGTCGATGTGGCGATTTCTCGATGTACCGACTGCTCGTTGCCCGGCTCAAGCGCGCAACTCGACTGATAGCGATAAAGTTCGCGCAATTGACGCAACTGCGCCGCGACCTGTGCCGGGCAGGCACACATGTAGATGGTCGCCTCCTCGACGATCTTCTCGAGTTGCTGGTCGGTATATCGTTTTTGCAACAACATGCCGATCTCAGAGCAGTTTCATGCGCCGCGCCTCGTCGCGCAAGGACTCACGGAAATCCGGATGGGCGACGCCGATCAGTGCCTCGCAACGTTGCTTGGCTGTTTTTCCGCGCAGTTGCGCGACGCCGTATTCGGTGACCACATAATTGACGTCGTTCTTGCTGGTCGACACGTGCGTACCCGCAGTCAGCGTCGGAACGATGCGCGAGATGGTGTTGTCCTTGGCAGTCGATGGCAGAACGATGAACGATTTTCCGCCTTTCGAGCGGTTGGCGGCACGCACGAAATCGGCCTGTCCGCCGGTACCGGAATAGGGCGCGAAGCCCAGGCTTTCCGAACCGCACTGGCCCATGAAATCGACCTGCATGGTGGCGTTGATCGCGTGCAGGTTGTCGTTCTGCCCGGCCAGGAAGGGATCATTGGTGAAATCCACCGGGTGCATTTCCAGCGCCGGGTTGCGGTGCATGAACTGGTAGAGTTTTTTCGAACCCAACGCAAAGGTCGCAAGCATCTTGCCGTGGTGGTAGTTTTTTTTGCGATTGGTGACCACGCCCGCCTCGACGAGGGTCATGATGCCGTCGCCGACCATTTCGGTGTGAATGCCGAGATCGTGCTTGTCGGTGAGCTGCATCACCACCGCGTCGGGAATGCCGCCATAACCGATTTGCAAGGTGGCACCGTCCGGAATCATGTCGGCGACGTATTTGCCGATGGCTTCCTGTACCGGGCCGATTTTCGGCAGACCGACTTCAAGGATGGGATCTTCGCTTTCACACAGGGCAGCCACCTGTGAGATATGGATGTGGCAATCGCCATTGGCGAAGGGCACGTTGGGATTGACCTCAAGGACAACCACCCGTGCCCTTTCGATGGCCGCCATGGTGTAGTCGGCCGCGAGCGAGAGCGAGAAAAAGCCATGCTCATCCATCGGTGATGCCATGGAGAAAACGACATCGGACGCAATCTGCCCGCGACTGAGCAGAGATGGCAGTTCGGAGAAATAGGCAGGGATGAAATCGATCCAGCCTTCCTGACCACCGGGGCGGGATGCGCCGCTAAAAAAGTAGGCGGTATGCCGGACATGTTCGGCGGTTTCGGGATCGAAGTAGGCGTATTTGCGAACGGGGAGAATCTGCGCTACCTGCACGTCGCGAAAATCGCGGCGCGCTTCGGAGAGCGCGGTCAGCAGACTCGGCGGCTCACCGACCGCAGTCGGCACAACGATGGTATCGCCATTTTTTACGACGCGAATGGCGTCCGAAGCGGACATACGCTTTTGCTGATACAGGGCCTGAACAGACATGCAGCACTCTCCTCGTCTAATTTTGAATTATGGATATTTGCATAAACATCCTGGCCGTTTTCTGACCAGGATCAAAATCCGGCAGTTATTGCCACCTCACGTCTTGCGGTTGCTTCCGGCCACCATGCGGATCTCGAACAGGCGGCATTCAAGCGGCCCATTGAACAGCGGTGTCTTGCGACTGGGCCGCAAGCCGACCAGCTTGGGCAGGCGCAAATCGGCCGTAAAGAAGAAACAGTTCCAGCCGGCCCAGTGTTTTTTCAGCGCAGAGCCCAGTTGCGGGTAGAACGCGGCCAGTTCGTCCTGTTCGCCGATTCGCTCGCCATAGGGCGGGTTGGCAACGAGAATGCCCTGCTCGGTCAGCGGCTGAATTTCCAGCGCGTCGGCGCAATCGACGGTGACGACACCGCCGAACCCGGCTTCCTGCAAATTCTTGCGGGTGGCCCGCACGGCCCTTTCGTCAATGTCGTAACCCCTGATATCCAGCGGCTCGACCGGTTTGACGCGGGCTTCTGCCGCCCTGCGAATTTCGGCCCAGACCAACGCCTGAAAACTGCCGAGCATTTCAAAGGCAAAGCCGCGATCCAGCCCCGGGGCACGATCAAGTGCCATCTGCACGGCTTCGAGCAGGAAGGTACCGCTGCCGCACATCGGGTCGACGAGCGGGGTTCCCGGCTGCCAGCCGGTGATCCTGAGAATGCCGGCCGCCAGATTTTCCTTGAGCGGTGCATCCACGCTCGCCTTGCGGAACCCGCGCTGCCACAGCGGCTGACCGGAAGTATCGAGGTACAGGGTGCATTCGTTCTCGCTGAGAAAAACGTGGACGCTGACATCGGGATTCCTTGTTTCGATGTTCGGCCGTTCGCCGCGATCCTCGCGAAAACGGTCGCAGATCGCATCCTTGACGCGCAGGGTAACGAAATCGAGCGATTTGAGCGGGCACTTGATGGCGGTGGTCACCACCCGCATCGTGCGCGTTACATTGAAATGGTTGGGCCACAGCTGGCGCACTGCCAGACGGTAGATGTCTTCTTCCTTGGCATAGGGTCCCTTGACGATATGCCAGAGAATGCGGGTGGCGATTCGCGATTCGAGGTTGGCCCGGTAACAGACCGACCATTCACCGGAGAAGAAGACACCGCCGTGCGTGGTGCGCAGCTCTTCGGCGCCGACCCTGCGGAGCTCTTCGAGCAGATGTTCTTCCAGCCCGCGCGGGCAGATTGCGAAATATTTATTCATTGTTGGAATGGCTTCAGGACAACCAGAAAGATCACGGCAAACATGACGAGGACCGGCATCTCATTGTAAAACCGGAACCAGATATGGCTACGCTTGTTGGTCCCCAAGCGGAACTCATTGAGGATACGCCCGCAATGCCAGTGATAGACGACCAGGCCGGCAACCAGCGTGGTCTTGATATGTAGCCAGGCACCGGAAAAGCCGAAGGCGAACCACAGCACCAGCCCCAGCGCGACGGCAAGTACACCCAGCGGCGTCATAAACTTGAACAACTTGCCGGCCATGAGCAGCAGACGTTCCCGCTCGGCCTGGCTATCCGCCGGCACCATGGCAAGATTCACGAAGATGCGCGGCAGATAGAACAGGCCGGCAAACCACGCAACGACCAGCGATATGTGCAGGGCTTTTACGACAAGCATGCATTTCTCCTTGTTGCAGCCTCGGCAATGCCGTCATCGACGGTCGGATAGGCGAGGCGTAATTTGAGTTCTTGCTTCACGCGCCGATTGCCGATGCGGCGCGATTCACGCATGAAGGACATTTGCACCGGCGACAGCGTCGTTTCGGCCATGGCGCGCGAAATGCGCGGTGGACGCGGCAGATCGAAGGCATCTGCCACCTTGTCGAAATAGTCGCCCATGCGCAAAACCGAGTCATCGACGACATTGTAGGCCCGGTTGGCGCCTCCGTAACGAAGCGCCGCCAGACAGGCTGCCGCCAGATCATCGGCATGGATATGGTTACTGTAACCATCCTCGCCTTCGTACAAGGCCGGCACACCACCCCGCAGACGTTCAATGGGCAGGCGCCCGGCACCGTAGATACCAGGCGCGCGCAAAATACTGACCCGCACCCCGTTCCGGGCGCCCCAGGCACGCAGGCAGCGCTCGGCATCAACCCGCCGTGCCGCACGACTGCTTTGTGGATTGAGCGGACGGGTCTCGTCGATCATCGCGCCGGTACAATCACCGTACACACCAGTCGTGCTCACGTAAATCAAGCTGCGTGGTAGACTTTTGCCCTGACCCAGAGCCGCCAGCAGGTTGCGGGTGCGTGAGTCCATATCCCCGTGGTTGGGCGGTGGCGCCAGATGCAGAACCGCATCGGCCAGACCGTTCAAGCGCAGAAGACTGGCACGATGATCAAGATCAGCCAGAACGGGGAAGGCACCTGCCTCCCGCCATTGCCGTATCCGCGCGCCATCGCGCAGCACGGCATAGACGCGGGCGCGACGGGAAAGTTGGGAGAGAACGCGGCGGGCAATGTCTCCGCTGCCGACAATCAGGATTTTTTGCACGCCGGCATTGTAGCCGACCTGCACGGGGAACTTATGAGCTACCAGATTACCGTCCAGCCCAGCGGCCGCCAGTTTGCCGCCGAAACCGATGAAACCCTGCTCGAAGCCGCATTGCGGCAGGGACTGACCCTGCCCTACGGCTGCAAGGACGGCGCCTGCGGCGCCTGCAAAGGCAAAGTACTGAGCGGCCAGGTTGATCATGGGAAATCCCAGCCCCACGCCTTGAAGGATGAAGAAAAAGCTGCCGGCCTGACCCTCTATTGCTGCGCCAAAGCAGAATCGGACCTGGTCATCGAATGCAAGCAACTGGCCCTGGCCAGCGACATCCCGGTCAAGACCATGCCGGCACGCATCGAAAAGCTCGACAAACTGGCGCCAGACATCATCGAAATGCACCTGCGCCTGCCCGCCAACGAGCGCCTGCAGTTCCTTGCCGGCCAATACATCGACATCCTGCTCAAGGACGGCAAGAAACGCAGCTTCTCGCTGGCCAATGCGCCGGAAGACGAAGGCCTGCTGCAACTACACATTCGTCACGTGCCGGGCGGACTTTTCACCGGGCAGGTTTTCAGCACAATGCAGGCGCGCGACATCCTGCGTTTCAACGGGCCGCACGGCACTTTTTACCTGCGCGAAGATTCCACAAAACCGATGATCCTGCTCGCCGGCGGCACCGGTTTCGCACCGATCAAGGCCATCGTCGAACACGCCATTGCCCGCCAGTGCCAGCGCCCGATGTACATCTACTGGGGCGCCCGGGCAAAAGTCGATCTCTACCAGAACAGCCTGCCCGAGCAATGGGCAGCCGAACACGCCCACATCCACTATGTACCGGTGCTCGCCGAACCCGCCGCCGACGACACCTGGACAGGCCGAACCGGTTTCGTGCATCAGGCCGTGCTCGCCGACTTCCCTGATCTGAGCGGACACCAAGTGTACGCCTGCGGCTCGCCGGGCATGATCGACGCCGCCAAACGCGACTTCTGCACGATCAGCCACCTGCCGGAAGAAGAGTTCTTCGCCGACGCCTTCACTTTTTCAACCAACCCGTAATTAAGCCGTATTGCGCCCGCGGGCCGACACGCGCAGTGGGGATAAGGGGTGGCTTCCACGGTGAACTCGAAAAAACGGGCCTTTTTGCCAATGGCAAAAAGGCCCGTTTTTCCGGTTCACCGCAGCAAAGCTTTTTCTGACGCGATACTTTCCTGCATCACCTCACGGTGACACCGGGCCTACTCACCCAGATAGGCAGCCCGCACCTTGGGATCGTTGAGCAGGCTGGCCGATTCGCCGGTCAGCGTGATTTCGCCGCTTTCCATGACGTAGCCGCGCTGGCTGCTTTCCAGGGCAAGTTTCGCATTCTGCTCGATGAGCAAAATAGTCATGCCTTCGGCAGCGACGATGCGGATGACCTCGAAGATCTTCTGCACCATGATCGGTGCCAGCCCCATCGAGGGCTCGTCGAGCAGGAGCATTTTCGGGCGGCTCATCAGGGCGCGGCCGATGGCCAGCATTTGTTGCTCTCCGCCTGAGAGGGTTCCGGCGAGCTGCGTCGCCCGCTCTTTCAGGCGCGGGAAGTAGCCGTAGATCTTTTCCATGTCGGCGGCGATTTCCGGCTTGTCGTTACGCAGGAATGCGCCCATTGCGAGGTTTTCGAGCACGGTGAGTCGTGGAAAAACACCGCGCCCCTCGGGAACCAGGGCAATGCCTTTGCGGATGATGTCGTGCGGGGCAATGCGGCTGATTTTTTCGCCGCAGAAATGAACGTCGCCGCCAACCGCGTTGATAACCCGTGAAACGGCCTTCAGGGTACTGGTCTTGCCTGCCCCGTTGGCGCCGATCAGCGCAACCATCTCGCCTTCGTTGACGTGGAAGGTAATGCTGCGCACAGCCTGGATGCCGCCATAGGCGACGTGGAGTCCGGTAACTTCAAGCACCTAGGTAAGCCTCAATCACACGTTGATCTTTCTGTACCACGGCGGGCACATCCTCGATGACCAGCGCGCCGTAATCGAGCACGGCCACGCGGTCGCACAGCCCCATGACGAGTTTGACGTCGTGTTCGATGAGCAGGATCGTCGTTCCGTCGGCACGAATGCCCTCGATCAGGTCGCGCAATTCCTCGGTTTCCGTAGCATTCATGCCGGCGGCAGGTTCGTCGAGGCAGAGCAGCTTCGGCTCGGTGGCCAGCGCGCGGGCGATTTCCAGTCGACGTTGATCGCCGTAGGAAAGGTTCTTGGCGAGGTCATCGGCACGTTCTTCGATCCGCACGTAATGCAGCAGGTCGATGGCCTTTTGACGAATTGCCGCCTCTTCCTGGCGAGTCGCCTTGTTCTGAAAGACGGCACCAATCACGCCGGCGCCGGTACGCACATGGCGCCCGACCATGACATTTTCCAGCGCCGTCATGTTGCCGAACAGGCGAATATTCTGGAAGGTACGGGCGATACCGCGCAGCGCGGCCTGGTGAGGCGCGTCGGCGACGAGCGGCGCACCGTCGAACTGGAAGCCGCCGCCGTCCGGAATGTAGAGCCCGGTCATGCAGTTGAAGAAGGTCGTCTTGCCCGCGCCGTTCGGCCCGATCAGACCGTAAACCTCGCCGCGCCGGATAGTCAGCGAAACGTCGCGCAGCGCCTTGACGCCCCCGAAATGTTTGGCAACCGCCTTCGCCTCAAGCAGGATGTCCGCCATCATGCCTTCTCCTGCAATTCACGAGCGCGCTCCGGTGCCGGCCACAAGCCGGAAGAACGGAAACGCATGACCAACACCAGTGCCAGACCGAAAACCAGCATGCGCAGGCTTTCCGGATCGATCAGCATTTTGCCGAAAACAGCCGTCTGCAAAGGGCCAACCCCGTAGCGCAAGACCTCGGGCAGAATGGTAAGCAACACGGCCCCGAGAATGACACCGGGGATATGCCCCATGCCGCCGAGCACCACCATGGCGAGAATCATGATCGATTCGATCAGCGAAAAACTTTCCGGCGACACAAAACCTTGCATGGCCGCAAAAACCCCGCCGGCCACACCGCCGAAACTTGCCCCCATGGAGAAGGCGAGCAACTTGAGGTTGCGGGTATTGATGCCGACGGCCTTGGCGGCAATCTCGTCCTCGCGGATGGCCTGCCAGGCACGCCCGATCCGGGAGTTTTGCAGACGCCGGTTAATGATCACGACAAAGACGCACAGCACCAGCAGCAGGAAGTAGTATTTCTGCGGGCCGCTCAGCGTAAATCCGAAGATCTGCGAATTACCCGAAAACTTGATGCCACCGATCACGATCGGATCAATCAGGTTGATTCCCTGCGGACCGTTGGTGATATTAACCGGCGCATTCAGGTTGTTCATGAAAATACGCACGATCTCGCCAAACCCCAGAGTCACGATGGCCAGATAATCGCCGCGCAACTTGAGCGTCGGCGAACCCAGCACCAGACCGGCCAGACCGGCCAAGGCCGCGCCAATCGGCAAAATCACCCAAAACGGCAGGTGCAGCCCGAAATGCGGGCTGGCCAGCAAAGCCCAGGTATAGGCACCAACGGCATAAAAGGCGATGTAACCCAGATCGAGCAGGCCGGCAAAACCGACGACGATGTTCAAGCCCAGCGCGAGGAAGACGTACAGGATGGCAAAGTCGAGAATGCGCACCCAGGCCTGCCCCCCACTCGCCGCCACAAAAGGCGCCGCCACCAGAACGGTGGCCATGAGCAGCATGCCCTGAGGCGACCGGAAATCGAGCAATTTTGTGTTCATGCGCGATCCCCCGTTTTCTCGCCAAGCAGGCCCGACGGACGGAACATCAGCACACCGATGAGCACCATGAAGGCAAAAATATCCTGATAGTGACTACCGAGGAATCCGCCGGTCAGGTCACCGATATACCCCGCCCCCAGCGCCTCGATGATGCCGAGCAGCAAGCCGCCGGCCATCGCCCCGCCGAGATTGCCGATCCCGCCCAGAACAGCTGCGGTAAAAGCTTTCAGGCCAAGCATGAAGCCCATTTGATAGTGGGCGATTTCGTAATAGGTACCGACCATCACGCCGGCCAGCGCACCGAGTGCCGAACCGATGATGAAAGCCGCCGCGATAACGCGATTGATATTGACACCCATCAGGCTGGCCACTGCCGGATTCTGCGACGTGGCGCGCATCGCCATGCCCAGCTTGGTACGGTGGATCAGGACGATCAGCCCGGCCATCGTCAGACCGGAAACCACAACGATCATCAACTGCACGAAAGTAAAGCTGGCGCCGGCAACCTCGAAGGTCATCTTCGGCAACAGCACGGGGAAAGTCAGATAGTTGCGACCCCAGACGATCATCGCCAGATTCTGGAGGATGATCGACATACCGATCGCCGTGATCAGCGGAGCGAGACGGGGTGCATTGCGCAACGGCCGGTAAGCGAGGCGCTCAAGCCCCCAGCCAAGGGCCATGGAAACCAGAATGGCACAGACCAGCCCGACCAGCCCGGCGATGACCGGCGGCATACCTGCACCGATCAATGAGGTTGCAACGGTAATGGTGACCAGGGTACCGATCATCACGACTTCGCCATGCGCGAAATTGATCAGGCCCATGATCCCGTAAACGAGGGTGTAACCCAGCGCAACGAGCGCGTAGATGCTCCCTTGCACCAATCCGTTGATGATTTGTTGAAGAAAAATATCCATTTTGGGAAGCCTTGCTGCTAGATACAGAAACGGCACCTGACGGTGCCGTTTCTTTGGATGCGCTGACTAATTATTTCTTTTCAGCAGCGGGAGCAGCCGGGGCAGCGGGAGCGGCCGGGGCGGCAGGAGCGGCTTCGGCAGCCGGGGCGCCACCCATGGTCGAAACGTACTCAAGCTTGCCAGCCTTGTACTGATACAGGGAAATGGCACCGCTGGTCAGATCGCCGAACTGGTCGAATGCGATGCTGCCGGTCACACCTTCCAGCTTGGTCTTGCCGACTTCCGGCAGGTACTTCGCCGGCTCAACGGAACCTGCACGCTTCATGGCATCGGCCAGCACCATCACCGCATCGTAGGCATTCGGTGCGTAGAGCTGGATTTCCATGTTGAACTTCTTGGTGAACTTGTCCTTGAATTCCGGGCCCTTGGCCAGTTTTTCAAGCGGCACACCCGGCAGCGAGCAGTAATGACCATCGCTGGCTTCGCCGGCAAGCTTCATGAATTCCGGAGTACAGACGCCATCGCCACCAACGAACTTGGCCTTGATGCCGAGCTCCTTCATCTGCTTGGCCATCGGGCCACCCTGAGCATCCATGCCGCCGTAGAAGACGATATCCGGCTTCTTCGACTTGATCTTGGTCAGAATGGCCTTGAAGTCGGTTGCCTTATCGTTGGTGTATTCGGTAGCGACGACTTTCAGGCCGGCAGCTTCGGCGGCCTTCTTGAATTCGTCAGCCAGACCCTGGCCGTAGGCGGTGCGGTCATCAACGATGGCGACAGACTTGCCTTCCTTGGCAGCGAACTCGCCGAGTACCTTGCCTTGCTGAACGTCGTTGGCCATGACGCGGAATGCGGTGGCAAAACCCTGTTGCGTATATTTCGGGTTGGTTGCAGACGGCGAAACCTGCGGAATGCCAGCATCGGCGTACAGCTTGGAAGCAGGAATGGTGGTGCCGGAATTCAGGTGACCGACAACGCCATTGACCTTGGCATCAACCAGCTTCTGGGCAACGATGGTGCCTTGCTTCGGGTCGGCCTGGTCATCTTCGGAAAGCAGTTCGAACTTGGCAACAGCACCGCCGATTTCGATCTTCTTCTCGTTGAGGTCGGCAACGGCCAGTGCGGCGCCGCTTTCATTATCTTTACCCAGGTGAGCCTGGGGGCCAGTCATCGGAGCAACGTGGCCGAGCTTGACGACAACTTCCGGCTTGGCAGCAGGCGCAGCGGGAGCGGCAGGCGCAGCTGCCGGCGGCGGCGGAGCCTCCTTTTGACCACATGCGGACATGGCGAAAGCGGCAACTACGGACAGGGCAACTACGGAAAGCTTCGCTTGCATCGGTATATCTCCTGATCTCTGGTGGTTGGAAAAAAACAGATTGTCAGATTCTGGCGTTGCGGCAACCGCGCGTCAACAGCGCTTGCGCTATAGTTTCGCGAATTGATGGAGTATTTCATGCCACACCTTCCAGACGCTCTCGTTAAAACCCTCTCCGAACAGTTTGGCCCGCGATTTTCCCAAGGCGAATCCACCCGCCTCCAGCACGGCCGCGACGAATCCGTGCACGCCCCTCAGCCCCCGGCCGGGGTTGTCCATGCCGAAAGCACGCAGGAGGTTGCAGCGATTGTCAGACTGTGTGCAACCCATGGCGTACCGATCATTCCCTACGGCGTCGGCAGTTCGGTCGAAGGCCACGTACTGGCACCCCATGGTGGCATTTCACTCGACCTCTCCGGGATGAACCGGGTGCTTGCCATTCACGCCGAGGATGGTGACGCCACCGTCGAAGCCGGCGTCACCCGCAAGCAGCTGAACGACGCGCTCAAGGGCAGCGGCCTGTTCTTCCCGATCGACCCCGGTGCCGATGCCACGATCGGCGGCATGGCCGCCACCCGCGCCTCCGGCACCAACGCAGTGCGTTATGGCACGATGAAGGACAACGTGCTGGCCACGACCAGCGTCCTTGCGGACGGCCGCATCCTGACCACCGGTGGTCGCGCCCGCAAATCGTCGGCAGGCTATGACCTGACCCGCCTGCTGGTCGGTTCGGAAGGCACGCTGGGCATCATGACCGAGCTCACTGTCAAACTGCACCCGATTCCCGAAGCCATTTCGGCCGCAGTCTGTACTTTCCCCGATATCGCGGCTGCCGTTCAGACGGTGATCCAGACCATACAGCTCGGCGTCCCGGTCGCCCGTATCGAACTGCTCGACATCCTGTCGCTGCAGGCCATCAACAAGTTCAGCAAGACCACGCTCGCCGAAGCACCCACCCTGTTTTTCGAATTCCACGGCAGCCCGGCCGGCGTTGCCGAGCAGGCGGAAACCGTGCAGGCACTTGCCGGCGACCTTGGCGGTGCCAACTTCGCCTGGGCCACGCACCCCGAAGATCGCAGCCGCCTCTGGCAAGCCCGTCACGACGCCTATTTCGCCTGCCTGCAATTAAAGCCGGGCTGCCGCTGCTTCCCGACCGATGTCTGCGTGCCGATTTCGCGGCTGGCGGAATGCATCGCCGCCACCTACGAAGACATCGCCCAGGTCAGCATTCCAATTGCCCTCTTCGGCCACGTCGGCGACGGCAATTTCCATCTGGTCGTTTTGGTCGACACCGAAAACCCGAAGGAAATGGCCGAAGCGGCCTGGATCAGTCAGCGCGTCGTCGAACGCGCCATCGAAATGGAAGGCACCTGCACGGGCGAACACGGCGTCGGCCTGGGCAAACGCAAATACATGCCGCTTGAGCACGGCGATGTGGCGATTGACGTCATGCGCAGCATCAAGCAGGCTCTCGACCCGGACAACCTGCTCAATCCGGGCAAGATCCTGCCACCGGAAAGCGGCGTCTAGGGCTCCCTCCACCCCTTGCCACCCGGCCGACTCACATGCCTGCACTCAGCCTGAAGCTGAAGCTTACCCTTGGCGCCATCGCTATTGGTGCGCTGATTCTTCTCGTCGAGTTTTTCGGGCAGATGTATGCGCTACGCGACAACCTCGCCAGCCGCATCGAGGCCGAGCAGTTCCAGTTACTCACTGAAGTCGCCGGCAGTCTTGACGACAAGATCGAGGAACGCCTGGTCGCACTGACCCGCTCCACGGACTCGATCCCGCGCGACAAGCTCGGCGACCTTGCGGCGCTCGAACACCACCTGCAAGGCAAGACTGCCCTGCTCACTCTGTTCGACGATCTCTATATCTTCGACGCCAGCGGAACACTGCTGGTCGACTGGCCGGTCAAGCCGGGGCGCCGCGGACTGGACATGTCGAGCCGCGATTACATCCAGAAAGTACGCGCCACCCTGAAACCGGCCATCTCGCAGCCCATACTTGGCAAGGCCACGCGCCAGCCCATCGTCGTCATGGCGGCACCGGTACTGGATGAAAACGGCAAACTGCTCGCCATCGCCGCTGCCGTGCTCAACCTGTACAAACCCACCCTGCTCGGCTCGCTGTGGAATCGCAAGGTCGGCGAGAACGGCTATTTCTACATCGTCTCGAGCGAACGCCTCATGGTCTCGCACCCGGACAAGACGCGCATCATGCAACCAACCCCGGCAGATTCGGAAAACCCGGCCCTTGCCCGCGCCTTTGCCGGCTTCGAGGGCACCCTCGAAGGCACCAACAGCCGTGGCTTGCAGGGACTATTCACCTTCAAGCGTCTGCGCAGCATCGACTGGATCATCGCGTCCGTCATCCCGAGCGAGGAAGCCCTGCGCCCGATCAGCCAGATCCAGAAAGAGATGGCGCTGATTACCCTGGCGCTGATCATTCTGGTCATCCCCCCGCTCTGGCTGTTTTCCCATCGCCTGCTGCGACCGCTGGGCCACCTTGCCGACGCCATGCGCGAGCGGGCTGCCAACATGCGTCCCGGACGGCCGGCGGAAGCGGTAACAGAAGCCGGCAGCAGCGAAATCCGCACGGTTGCCGCCGCATTCAACGAGTTTCTGGCCGCACGCAATGCGGCGGAACTGGCGCTCGCCCAGAGCGAGGAACAGCGGCGGCGCATCATGGACAACCTGGCTCAGGCCAAGGAAGCAGCGGAAACCGCCAATCGCGCGAAAAGCGAGTTTCTCGCCAACATGAGCCACGAGATCCGGACGCCGATGAACGGTGTCATCGGCATGATCGAACTCGCCCGCATGAATCCGCTCGACAACGAAACACAGGAATACCTCGGCGTCGCGCAAAATTCGGCAGAAAGTCTGCTCGGCATCCTCAACGACATTCTCGATCTTTCCAAGGTCGAAGCCGGCAAACTGATCATCGAGAAGACCGCCTTCGACCCCGCCGACCTCGTCAGGCAGGTCATCCGCCTGATGGCACCGCTGGCCGAGAAGAAAGAGATCGGCCTGCATCTCGACCTAGCGGAATCGCTCCCGGAAATTGTACTGGGCGACCCGTTGCGCGTTCGCCAGATCCTGCTCAACCTGATCGGCAATGCCATCAAATTCACGCAACAAGGCAGTGTCACGGTCAGCCTCGACACCGAAACGACGGAGGCCGACAGCGTATTCATCGGCTTCACCGTCGCTGACACGGGCATCGGCATCCCGGCAGACCGGCTGGAAACGGTCTTTCAGGCATTTACCCAGGCTGATGGCTCGACCACCCGTCACTATGGCGGCACCGGCCTCGGCCTGACCATCGCCAGCCGCCTTATCGAACTGATGGGCGGCCGCATCGAAGTGGAAAGCACACCTGGAACCGGCAGCACTTTCCGGGTCACGCTCCCTTTCATAAAAGGCCATTAAATACGCTTGCCGGAACGATTCCGGCCGGCCACAATCTCAGCTCCAAAACACCCGTTGCCACCACCCCCGACAATGCGGTGTCCACCAACGCTCACAAGGCGTAAAAACAGGAGACAAACATGAGCCTTCCCGCTCAGCCCGAAGCGTCCACCACGCTGGACGACAAATACACCCGCACCACCGGCCGCGTCTTTCTGACCGGCACCCAAGCCCTGATCCGCCTGCCCATGTTGCAACGCGAGCGCGACCTTGCCGCCGGGCTGAACACCGCCGGCTTCATTTCCGGTTATCGCGGCAGCCCGCTCGGCGGCCTTGACCAAGGACTGTGGAAAGCGAAAAAACACCTCGCCGAACATCACATTACATTTCAGCCCGGCGTCAACGAAGACCTCGCCGCCACCGCCGTCTGGGGCAGCCAGCAAGTCGGCCTGTTTCCCGGCGCGCAATACGACGGCGTGTTCGGCATGTGGTACGGCAAGGGGCCGGGGGTTGATCGCTGCGGCGACGTTTTCCGCCACGCCAATGCCGCCGGCACCGCGCCGCACGGTGGCGTACTGGTGATTGCCGGCGACGACCACGCCTCGAAATCATCAACCCTGCCGCACCAGACCGAGCACATTTTCAAGGCCGTGCTGATGCCGGTTCTGTATCCATCGAACGTTCAGGAATACCTCGACTACGGCCTGCACGGCTGGGCGATGAGCCGTTATTCCGGCTGCTGGGTGGCCTTCAAGGCGCTGGCCGACACGGTAGAGACGAGCGCCTCGGTCAATATCGACATGGCTGCGGTGAACCCCGTTTTCCCGGCGGATTTCGAATTGCCGCCGGATGGCCTCAACATCCGCTGGCCCGACCCGCCGCTCGTTCAGGAAGCGCGGCTGCTCAACTACAAGCTGTACGCGGCGCTCGCCTATTGCCGCGCCAACAGGCTCAACCGCATCGTCATCGATGCGCCGGCCCCGCGCCTCGGCATCATCACCGCCGGCAAAAGTTATCTCGACGTACGCCAGGCGCTCGACGAGCTGGGCATCGACGATGCGCTGGCTGCCGAAATCGGCATCCGCCTCTACAAGATCGGCATGGTCTGGCCACTGGAACCGGAGGGCGTGCGCCACTTCGCCGAAGGGCTGGAGGAAATTCTCGTCGTCGAGGAAAAGCGGCAACTGCTCGAATACCAGCTGAAGGAAGAGCTCTACAACTGGCGTGAGGATGTCCGCCCCCGCGTCATCGGCAAATTTGACGAAATCGGCGAGTGGTCGCAGGGCAACTGGCTGCTGCCGGCTGCCAGCGAACTGCCGGTATCGACCATCGCCCGCGTCATCGCCGAACGCATCGGCCGCTTCTTCACCTCGCCGACCATCGCCGCCCGGCTCAAGATCATCGAAGCCAAGCAGAAGGCTGCGCAAACGCCGATCGTGCTCGCCGAGCGCAAGCCGCATTTCTGCTCCGGCTGCCCGCACAACACCTCGACCCGCGTACCCGAAGGTTCGCGCGCCGTGGCCGGCATCGGCTGTCACTACATGGTGACCTGGATGCCCGAGCGCAAGACCTCGACCTTCACCCACATGGGCGGCGAAGGCGTCACCTGGGTCGGCCAGGCGCCCTTCACCTCGGAAAAACACATTTTCGCCAACCTCGGCGACGGCACCTATTTCCACTCCGGGCTGCTCGCCATTCGCCAGTCCATCTCGGCAAAAGTGCCGATCACCTACAAGATCCTCTACAACGACGCCGTGGCCATGACCGGCGGCCAGCCGGTGGACGGCACGCTGAGCGTCGCCCGCATCACCCGCCAGCTGGAAGCCGAAGGCGTCGAAAAGATGGTCATCGTCGCCGCCCAGCCGGAAAAATATGCGGGCGCGAGCGACCTGGCCCCCAACGTGCCGGTGCGCCACCGCGACGAACTCGATGCCGTACAGCGCGAACTGCGCGAGTTCCCCGGCGTCTCCATCCTGATCTACGACCAGGTCTGCGCCACCGAAGCGCGGCGTCGCCGCAAACGCGGCAAGATGCCCGCCCTCACCCGCCGCACCGTCATCAACGAGGCCGTCTGCGAAGGCTGTGGCGACTGTTCGGTGCAATCGAACTGCCTCTCCATCGTCCCGGTTGAAACCGCCTTCGGCACCAAGCGCCAGATCGAGCAATCGTCCTGCAACCAGGATCTTTCCTGCGTCAAGGGTTTCTGCCCGAGCTTCGTGACCATCGAGGGCGGCAAGCTGAAAAAGGGCGCTTCAATCACCGATGCCGCGGTCAACCTGAAAAATGGCCCGATTTTGCCAACGCCTGCCCTGCCCGGCCTCGACCAGCCGTACAACCTGCTCATCACCGGCGTGGGCGGCATGGGCGTCATCACCATCGGCGCCCTCATCGGCATGGCGGCGCATCTCGACGGCAAAGGCGTGTCGGTGCTCGACATGACCGGGCTGGCGCAAAAGTACGGTGCCGTGTTCACCCATCTGCGCATTGCCGAACGTCAGGAAGACATCCACGCCGCCCGCATCGCCACGGGCGAAGCCCATGCCGTGCTGGGCGGCGACCTCGTCGTCAGCGCCGGCACCGAGGCGCTCTCCAAGATGCTCGAAGGACGTACCCGCGCCGTGGTCAGCTGCACCGAAACACCGACTGCCGACTTCACCCGCAACCGCGACTGGCACTTCCCGCAGCGCGGCATGCAGCAAAGCCTGATCGACACGCTGGGCGCCGACCACGCCGAATTCATCGACAGCCAGCACCTCGCCACCCGCCTGATGGGCGACGCCCTCTACGCCAACATGCTGCTTCTCGGCTATGCCTGGCAAAAGGGGCTGATCCCGGTTTCCGGCGAATCGCTGGACAAGGCCATCGAACTGAATGGCGCGGCAGTCGACGCCAATCGGCAAGCCTTCCTGTGGGGGCGGCATGCCGCCACCCAAGGTGACTTCCTCCGGGGCGCGGTCAACCCGAAAAAAGTGGCGGAAATTGCCGGCCCGCTCGCCGGCACGCCGTTCGCGCCGCTGACGCTCGACGCACTCATCGCCAGCCGCATCGAACACCTGACCGCCTACCAGAATGCAGCCCTGGCCGAGCGCTACCGCCAGCGGATCACGGCCGTCCGCGCCCTCGGCAACGACGCCCTGACCCGCCAGGTCGCCACCGAGTATGCCCGCCTGCTTGCACCCAAGGACGAGTACGAAGTCGCCCGCCTGTATGCTGAAACGGATTTTCTCAAGCAACTCGGCGAAACTTTCGACGGCGACCTGCGCATCAGTTTCCATCTGGCGCCCGCCGGCATCGCCCGCCCCGGCCTCGACGGACGCCCGAAGAAAATCACCTTCGGCCCCTGGATGCTCGGCGTCTTCAAATGGCTGGCCAGGGCCCGGACGCTACGCGGCAGCTGGCTCGATCCCTTCCGCTTTACGGACGACAAGGCACTGGATCGCAAACTCCTCGCCGATTACGAAACCGATCTCGACCTCATCCTGAGCCAGACGAATCAAGCGGAAAACGCCCTCGCGCTGGCCGCCTGGCCGAGCGAGGTGCGCGGCTATGGCCCGGTTCGTCAACAGGCGGCGGACAAGGCCGGCGTGGTAAGGGAAAAAATCCGGGCGACGCTGCTGGGCTAGTCAAAGACGCATATGAAAAGGGAGGCCCTGCGCCTCCCTGCCTTATTTCGCCGCCGGCAACAGCTCGAAACTAACCTCGCGAATCGACTTCACCGGTGTACGCTCGTCGAGGGCCAACGTCTGATAGCGCCCTTCCCCGGCCGCCATTTTCAGATCGACTTTGACCCGCGCCATTTCCTGCTTTTGCGCGTCGAAAGCCAGCATCAGAAGCACACCTTCGGCATCGCGCGTGGCGACGAGATAGGCATCTACGGCCCCCGTAGAGGAAGGAGACTGTTGTACGCGGGACACGCTCAGCCCGGCCGCAGTCAATCCGGGGCCACTGCTCAGTTTCCAGTCAAACGCCTTGCTGAACCCGCGATCCGCTCCTTGCAAGAGCTCGCCGGTCCCCTGCGCCACCGATTCCGCAGCCTGCCCGCCCTTTTCCTTGAGCGCTTCGCCAACGCCCTTGACCAGATCAATCTTTTCCGTAGCCAGCGCCTTGCCTTTCTCTTCCGCCGTCTGCTGCGAACATCCGGAAATCTGGCTCAGAAGGAACAGGAAAGGTACGACACAAAGGGAAAAACGACGCATTGCTCAGGCTCCTTGACTCACCCCCGCCGCACTGACGCGCCGGGCAAAACCGGCATGTTAGTGCGAATGTCATTCGTTGAAAATATTTCGAACACATATTCTCAAAAACCCCGTACGCAGCCACCAGGCCACGCCCGCGAAGCCAGAGAAGGGGCTGATGGATTGGCTTTCGCCTGTCTCGCCTCCCCCTGATTGATGAAGTCGGGACAAGGCTCAGCGCCTGTCTCCCGGCACAATGCTGTGAAAGTCGGCCGTCTCGGTGTCGAGCTCGACCTCGGGATTGCAATGATGTCGATCGCACCAGGCAAAACGGACCCGCCAGCGCCCCGGCTCCCGCACTGCACGCAGCACTTTTTTCGCGGCCTGCCGCGGGTAGATTTCGGCAAGCAGGTGTCGTCGCGCATGGCAGATGGCGGAGGCTTCGGTTTCGATGGGCGGTGGCGGGCATTCATTGTGGCTATTCACGTAGTTCCTGAATTTCTGCCGATCATCGATGGCCAGTTCCGCCGGCATGACCAGGCGACCTTGTCGATCGATGACCCCGCATTGGCCACCATGGGAAATCGAGTGCTCCCCGACCTGTTCCCGCGTGAATGGGCCGTTGCAAACCATTGCGTAGCCGTGCTCGAAAACGCCGAGCAACTCGAAGTTGGGGCGCAGCACCACATCGAGCGCCTTGTCCACGTACACCATCCCGTCTTTGTCGTAGGCGCGCGCCAAGCCCGCCACAAAGTAGTCGCAGCCGTTGTCGTAATTCACGGCACGCCGGGAGCGCCCATCGCGACGCACATAATATGTCTTCGCATCCGCATAGATGCAGGCCAGACCCCGGCTGTCGAAATCTACGTGCCTGAGGTGCTTGCGGGACAACTGGAATTCCCCGTCCGCAGCCAGCTCGCCGCAGTCCGTGTGTGCAGTCAGCCCCCCCTCGCGACGATCCGGATAAACACACTCTTCTGCCAACCCCGGTGCCGTGAAGGCAAGTAGCAGGATCAGGAAAAGCCCTCGGTATTTTGTTGCTTGCGCCATCGCTTGCCCCACGCTCCGTACAGACGAGGGAATTATATGCGGGATGAATTCACGCCTTTGGCCGATGACTCACGGTTGCCACGGTCAACCCGAAAAATCGCCTTTTTTTGGTGATTCAGCATGGGTGCCGGCCAAGTGCCGGGCGCATCTGCCGGTGATTTCCCTTAGAATCTCGCCATGTCCTCCACCCCCGCTCGCCAGTTCGCCCTGCAAGGGGCCGCTGTCATCCTCGTGCTTTCGCTGGCCTGGCCGTATTTCGGCATGCGGGCCGAGGCCATGCCGTGGTTCGAGACGACCCTGGCAATCGGTTTCGTGGCACTGGTTTTTTCGACCCTGGCGCGACAGCCCTGGTGGTGGCGGGTGATTCATGCGCTGTTCATGCCCGCAGTTTGGGCCACCCAGCGCCTGGCGATTGATCCCGGCTGGTTCCTGCTCGCCTTCATCCTGCTTTTACTGGTATATCGCGGCGCCTTGTCGGGTCAGGTCCCGCTCTATCTTTCCAACCGCCAGACGGTGCAGGCGCTGGCTGATTTGCTTGCAGAACGCGGACCCTGCCGGTTTCTTGATCTGGGCAGCGGCGTCGGCAGCACGACGGTACCGTTGGCCGACCATCTGCCGGAAAGCCATTTCACCGGTTACGAAAATGCACCTCTGACCTGGCTGGTAGGCTGGGTGCTCAGCCTGGGCAGGCCGAATATTTCCTGGCGCTGGGATGATCTCTGGCAGGCACGCCTGGGCGAGTTCGACGTGGTCTATGCCTTTCTTTCGCCGGCACCGATGCCCGAATTGTGGGCCAAGGCTCAGACTGAAATGCGGCCGGGCTCGTTGTTCATCAGCAACAGTTTCCCGGTGCCGGGTACGCCGCCCAGCCGGATCATCGAGGTCGAGTGCACGCCACCTCGTCCGCTGTATTGCTACGAGATGTAGGTCAAGATGCTGAGACAGAAACCCGAGGGGCTGGCGCTCTACGTTTCTCTGATCGGCACCCTGATCATCCTGCTGGTTTTTCTTGCCGACCTGCTGATCGCCCGCCACCGCGCCATCGAAGCCGGCGAACAGCGCATGCAGCAGTTTGGCCTGATGATGGCCGAGCACACGGCCCGCTCCTTCGATTCGATCAGCGTTCTTCTGCGGGAAATCGCCGTGGATCTGGGCAAAAACCGCCGCAACTGGGAAAAATGGGAGCCCAGCGCCGGTTGGGAGTATGTGGCGCAACGCCATTCGCGGGCGATGCCGCAGATGCGCGAACTGATCATTTTCGACCGCCATGGCGATCAGCGTTTCGTGTCCGACTACTTCCCCGCCCCGCCGGTGAATATCAAGGAACGCCCTTATTTCACCGAGCTTGAAAGCGGTAACGAGACAGCGACTTATGGTCCCTTCATCGGCCCCAACTCCGGGCGCTACACCTACGCCCTGGCCCGGCGCATCTACGGGGAAAACGGCAGTTTCGGCGGGGTTGCCTGCGCCTCCATCGAACCGGCCTATCTTCACGATTTCTGTTGGTCGAACCGGCTTTCGGAAGATGCGGAAACCGTGCTGATCAATGCCCGCGGCGAAATCATTGCCTCTTGCCATCCGACCGATCTCAGCCGGCAGGCGCCGGTGGTCGGCAGCCAGGTCCGCGATACGCTGTTCGACGGCAAGCTGCCTGGCCCTCTGGCGCCATCCGGACTGATCCGTGCCAACGGGCTGCTCGTTTCCATTACGCCGGTCAGCGGCTTCGACGATCTGCGCATCCTCGCTGCAATACCAGAAGATACTTTGCTGGCCAGCTGGCACAACCGGATGGTCGAGTTCGGAACCCTTGGGCTTTTCGTCATCATCGTCCTGTTGATCGGCGCCCAGCTGGTTCGGCGACAGGTGCGCGACATGGCGGCGATGACCGCAGAACTGGCGACCAGTCACGACAGCCTGGAAACCCGGATTCAGCAGGCCACACTCGAACTGGCCGGGCAAAAGGAAGCCGCCGAACTGGCCAACAAGGCGAAAAGCCGCTTCCTCGCCGCAGCCAGCCACGATTTGCGCCAGCCGTTGCATGCCCTGTCGCTGTTTGCCGCTGATCTGCAACGCCAGGTAAATAACCGGAGTTTCTCGGAGCTGCCGCGCCTCGCCGAACAAATCGCAGCGTCGACCAGCCTGCTCGGCGAATTGCTTGATGCGTTGCTCGACATTTCGCGACTTGATGTTGCTGGCATTCAGCCCGGCATCCAGCCCTTCCCGATCAACCCGATGTTCGAACGCCTCAATAACTTCTTCCGACGCACGGCAGTCGACCACAACATCACTTTGCGTTTTCGCCCAACCACGCTGTGGCTGAACTCCGACGCTGCACTCGTCGAACGCATCCTGTCCAACCTCGTCTCGAATGCACTGCGCTACACGCCTTCCGGAGGCCGCGTGCTGATCGCCGCAAGGCAACGCGGCGAGGATGTCCTCATCGAAGTACGCGACAACGGCATCGGTATCGCCCCGGAACATCAGACAGCGATTTTCGGCGAGTTTTACCAGGTCGGAAATGCAGCCCGGGAACAGAACAAAGGGCTGGGACTGGGCCTGTCCATCGTCGCCCGCGTCGCCCAGGCGCTGGATGCCGGTTTCGGACTACGCTCCCGCCTCGGCCAGGGCAGCTGCTTCTGGCTGCTGTTGCAGGGCGGCAGTCCGCTCGACCGCGTCCAGGCAGAGGAATTACCGGAAAGCAATGGCACGGTACTGTGCATCGGTGATTCGGAAGAATTGCAGACCTGCACCCAACTGATCGAGGGCTGGAACTACACGGTACGTATCGAAGCTGCCAGCATTGCCGGCGATCTTCCGCCAAATATATTCATCCTGACCGACACCGCAAGCATGCCGACCGTACTTGAAAGAAAAGTACCAGGCACGCCACTCATCGTCCTGACCGGTGACGCCTCGATGACCCTCCCGGTGGGCGCCCACGGCCTGCCTTTACCGGTACGGCCGGCACGCCTGCGGGCACTGCTCAACCAGCTTCAGAAAACGTTGCCGAAATCGATGTCGTAACGCGACACGGCAACCAGTGCCTGCGTCCGGCTAGTCACCCCGAGCGTCTTGAAGACTGCGGTTGCGTGGATCTTGACCGTACCTTCGGAAAGATCGAGCTGATCGGCAATGTCGCGGTTCGACATGCCACGAACCATGAGCGCGAGCACCTGGGCCTGACGGTCGGTCAGCCCGATTTCATCAGGCTTGACGCTGATCTTCGAGGGCGGCAGGGGCATTTCATCATCGATACGCGACGATTGCTGGCAAACCGGCTTGAAGATGTTGCCATCGAGCACTTCACGCACCGCCGAGAGCAGCGCCTCGCCTGAAAAGGCCTTGGGAATGAAGCCGGAAGCGCCGAGATTGAGCACGCGGCGAATGGTCGGGCCATCGTTGAAGGCCGAGACCACTGCAACCGGCATCCCCGGATAACGTCGGCGCAGGATGTCGAGGCCAGCGAAACCATCCACGCCGGGCAGCGCAAGGTCGAGCAGCAACAGGTCAAACTCGCCCTCCTCGTCGAGCAGGTTCAACGCCGCCTCCAGATCCGCGGCTTCCCTGACGACCGCACCCTGCTCGATCTGGCCGAGCAGGCGAACCAGACCTTCGCGCACCAGCGCATGATCTTCAACTACCAGCAACTTCAACATGACATTTACATCCAATATTAGCCCGGTCGCTAATTTAGCATTTTGCTTTCCAAAGTGGTTTAAGATGTTCTCATCAAACCCGAGGGAGATAGAGATGTCCGACGATCAGGTACACGATCCGCTCAACTTCATGCGCAACATGTGGGGCAACATGGGCTTCGGTCTCCCTGGCATGGTCGCCCCGACCTTCGACGTAGACGAACTCGACAAACGCATCAAGGACATGAAGGCCGTCGAAGGCTGGCTGCGCATGAATCTCTCCATGTTGCAGATGACCATTCAGGGTCTGGAAATGCAGCGCACCACCGTTTCAGCCGTGCAGACCATGGGCCGGATGGCAGCCGATGCGGCACGTCATGAAGTTCCGGAAGCCGAGCCTGCTGCGGTCAACCCGGAAAAAAGCGCTTTTTCGGAAGCGGCCATGTGGCCCTGGCAGATGATGCAGGAAATGCGCGAAAAGATGCAGCAGTCGGCCGATGCCCGTGCAGCAGCGGCAGCAGCCGCCGAAGCGGCCGCCGCAGCTGCGGCTCCTGCGGCAAAACCCAGGGCGCGCCGACCCGCTGCCAAGAAATAGTCAGCGCTGCGCCAGCCACGCCGCCCACAGGGGCAGCGTGAGCATGGAAACCAGCGTCGTCGCGGAAATCAGCCAGGCGACGCTGCGTCCATCGCCACCCATGCGCATGGCCAGAATGTAGGCCGACGAAGCCGTGGGCAGGGCAGCAAACATTACCACCACCTGATAGTTGAGCCCGGACAAACCGACCGCGCCGCCAACGCCAATGGCGATCAGCGGCAGCGCCACGAGCTTCACCACAGACAGCCAGAGGGAAAAGCCCCGTACCCCCGGCGTGCTTTCCAGACGCAGTGCGGCACCCACAGTGATCAGCCCGAGTGCGATCGACGCATCGGCAAGACGTCCGAGAAAAGCCTGTAGCGGTGCTGGCGGCACGAACCCGGCCAGGTTGAGAACAAACCCCGAGGCAGTCGCCCAGATCAACGGGTTGCGCGCCACCTCGCGCCACAAACCGGCCTCGCCGTGCCGTGCGAGCATCCACACCGACACGAGGTTAGCGAAGGGCACTGCCGCACCGACGATCAGCCCCATGGTCGCGATACCCGGCGAACCGAACAACATGCCGGCCACGGCAAGCGCAATGTAGGAATTGAAACGGTAGGCGCATTGAAACATCGAGGCGTAGGTCAATGCCGGCAGGCGAGTGAAAAACCGGGGAATGATGCCCAGCGCCATACCGCCGGCCATCGCCGCAAACGCCGTGAGCAACAGGGGGAAGGCCGCACTCAGGTCAAGCCGCGTCTTGATGATGGCGTTGACCAGCAGGGCAGGAAACAGGATGAAATAGACAAGCTTCTCTACCCCGCTCCAGAAATGGTCCCCAAGATGCATCCAGCGCCGGATGGCGGTACCGAGCAGGATCAGGGCAAAGTCCGGGAGGAGGAGAAGCGCTGTATTCATCCGTGCATTGTATGTTGCCGGGGCTGCGGCCAACACTGTGGAAAACCGCAATAATCCTTGACCCGCCCCCGCAAACCCGAAATACTCGCCGCAGCACGAACGAGGAGAGCGTCATGCATATCGAATGGTGGACCTGGATTGTCGGCGGCATTGTCCTGATTCTCGCCGAACTGGTGGTTCCTTCCTTTTTCATTGTCTGGTTCGGGCTGGGCGCCTTGCTGGTCGGTCTGCTTGCCCTCGCCTTCGATCTTTCGCTGACATCTCAACTGGCCACCTGGACAATCGCCTCGCTGGCCATGGTCGTACTCTGGTTCCGGGTATTCAGACAAAGCTTCGACAAGACCCGATCCGGCACGGCCGGCGGCGACGCCATCGGCCAGATCGGCCTGCTGGTCAGCGCCGTGGCCCCCTTCGAAAAAGGCAAGGTACGCTTTCAGGGGCCGTTGCTCGGTTCCGAAGAATGGGTCTGCATGGCCGACGCCCCCATCGCCGCCGGCGAACGGGTCAGGGTACTGGCGGTGGAAGGCAGTTTCCTCAAGGTAAGCAAGGCTTAGAAAGGGAGAAAATGGAAATGAACGCAGGCTTCATCGTTACGCTGGCCATCCTTGTCTTTGTGGTCGTCACCATTGCCAAGGGCGTGCGCATCGTGCCACAGGGCGAGGAATGGATCGTCGAACGGCTCGGCAAATACCACGGCACCCTCAAGCCGGGCCTCAACATCGTCATCCCCTACCTCGACAAGATCGCCTACCAGCTGATCACCAAGGACATCATCCTCGACGTTCAGGAGCAGGAAGTGATCACCCGCGACAACGCGGTGATCCTGACCAACGCCATTGCCTTCATCAAGGTCACCGACCCGGTCAAGGCGGTCTATGGCGTCACAGATTTTTCCGAGGCGATCCGCAATCTGATTATGACCACGCTGCGCTCCATCGTCGGCGAAATGGAACTCGACGAAGCGCTGTCATCGCGAGACAAGATCAAGGCCCGCCTGCGCGAAAGCATTGCCGACGAGGCCATCGACTGGGGCCTGACGGTGAAGTCGGTGGAAATCCAGGACATCAAGCCCTCCGAATCCATGCAGCGCGCGATGGAGATGCAGGCTGCCGCAGAACGTGAGCGCAAGGCCGTCGTCACCAAATCGGAAGGTGCCAAGCAATCGGCAATTCTCGAAGCCGAAGCACGTCTCGAATCCGCCAAGCGCGACGCCAACGCCCAAGTGATGATGGCCGAAGCATCGGCCGAAGCCATCCGCCGCGTATCGGCAGCGATTGGCGATCAGGCCGGCCCGATGGCCTTCCTGCTCGGCGAAAAATACATCGCCGCCATGGAGCGCCTGGGCGAAAAGGACAATGCCAAACTGATCGTCCTTCCCGCCGACTTGCAGGAAGCAGTCAAGGGACTGCTTGGGCGCAAGGGCTGACGCCCATTTCGGCCAGCGCTTCGGCAATCGCCGTGCTGGCCGCCCGTAGGGTCTCCGGCCCGATGGCACCGATACAGCCGACCCGGAAAGTCTCGACAACCGTCAACTTGCCGGGATAGAGGATAAAGCCTTTATCGCGAACCCGGCCATAAAATTCAGCGAATTCGTAGGCCGGATGATCCGGTGCGTGGAAGGTCACGATAATCGGTGCCTGAACGCTTTCCGGCAAAAAGCTGGCGAACCCAAGCTGTTTCATTTCCTCAAGCAGAGCCCGGCAATTCTCCTGATAGCGACCCAGACGCGCCGGCTGGCCACCTTCTGCCAGATACTGGCCGAGCGCCTGACGCAGCGCGGCGACGACATGAGTGGGCGGAGTGAATCGCCATTGGCCGGTCTTCTCCATGTATTGCCACTGGTCGAACAAATCGAGGGCCAGCGAATGCGCATTGCCCTGAGCGCCGGCCAGTGCTTCTCGACGAGCGAGCACGAAGCCCATTCCCGGCACGCCTTCCAGGCATTTCCCGGAAGCGGCAATGAGGGCGTCGAAAGGAATGTTGTCCACGTCAATCGCAATCGCCCCAAAGGAACTCATCGCATCGACAATCAAGGCACGCCGATGCCGGGCGACGACCGCGGCAATCTCCGGCAGCGGATTGAGAATACCGGTCCCCGTCTCGCAATGCACCTGGGCGACATGGGTGATCAAGGGATCGGCTGCCAGCACGGCATCGATCCGTGCCGGATCGGCCGGCTCATCTTCACGGTGGTCAAGAACCACGACCTGCCGCCCAAGATAGCCAAGGATGCGGACAATCCGTTGGCAATAGGCGCCGTTGTTCGGCACGAGCACCTTGCCGTGGCGTGGCACCAGCGAACCGAGCGCGGCCTCGACGGCAAACGTGCCGCTACCCTGCAGCGGGATGCAGACATGACTTTCGCCACCATGAACAATCGCCACCAGGTCACGACACACCGAGGCGGTCAGGGCATTGAAAGCTTTGTCCCACGACCCCCAGTCGTGAAGCATGGCTGATTTGGTCAGTGCCGAAGTCGTCAAAGGGCCTGGCGTAAGCAGAACAGGATCTTGCATGTTTTTCTCCTGAGGGTACGTAGATCAGGGCACGATAGCGGCGCGCAGGACGCGTCGGCCGGCGGCATCGGCCATGGCCTGATCAATTTCGTCGAGCCGATATTTACCATCGACCAGTTCGTGAAACGGAAAGCGGTGATGGTTGCCGAGGACGAATTCCATCGCCTGCACGAGATGGCGCGGATGATAGTTATGAACACCTTTCAGGGTGAGCATCTTGCGCAGGATCAGATTCGCATCGAGGCTGACGTTCGAGGCCGGATTCACCACGCCGGCCAGCACGTAGCGCCCGCCCATCCGCAGCATCGCCAGCGCGGCCGGCAATACGGCCGGGTCACCGCAAACCTCAAGGACAACATCGGCGCCAGCCGGCTGGCAGAGGGCCTTGATTGCATCGACTCCGCCATCGGTGGCCGGATCGAGAGCGACATCAACGCCAAAGCGGAGGGCCAGCGCACGGCGCTCCGCCGAAATATCCAGACCAATGAGCTTGCCGGCACCACGCGCCCTGGCCAGCGCCGCACCGTAGATGCCGAGCAGACCCAGGCCCTGAATGACCACGCTGTCGCCGAGTTTGATCTCCGCCGCTTCGATGACGGCGGCCATCGTCGCGACGCCGCAGTTGATCGGCGTCGCCTCCTCGTCACTCAGTGCATCAGGGAGACGCAAGATCCAGGAGTTAGGCATGATGTAGCAGAACTCGGCGAAACCGCCGTGATGATGCGGCGCCTGCTCGGCTGAAAGGTGGCCGTATTTTTCAACCCCGAACGATTTCTGCGGCAGATCGAGCACTTCGCTGAAGTAGTCCGGGCCGGGGGTGAAATATTCGCTCCACGTCACCCGGTCGCCGGGCGCCAGTTCGCTACCCTTCATGTCGCAATGGCCGGGACTGCCGACAGCCTCGATAGTACCGATGATCTCGTGGCCGAGCAGGCCGGGGCACGGGCTGGGCCTGTGCCCTTGATAGGAGTGGATATCCGAACGACATATGGTAGACATCAGGATGCGCACCAGCACTTCACCGGGCAGCGGCGGCCTGAGCGGATAGTCGACCAGACGGAAGGGCGCGTTCGGGCGATCAAATACCGCCATGCGGCCATGGCTTGGCAAATTCATGACAAAGCCTGCGTGCCGTTGATGGCAAATTCGAAAATCTGGTGACTCTTCAAACCACCGCTCGCCGCTCGCTGGCGATACTCGTGGTTCAGGGGCTGGCTGATGATGAAGGGAACGCGCGCCTCGGATAGTCCACCGTGGCTGCGCAAGCGGGCATCCCGCAAGGCTGACAAGTCATGTTCGCGTGTTGTACCACCGATCACCGCATTGGCTTCGGCAATTACCACCACATCACCCTCCCGGTCGGCAGGAAGATCGTAGGCTTGGCAGGCTTCCGCCTTGTCCAGCACCTGGGCAACGCCTGACAGGTGGCGAACACATTCGACGACCGACGCCGGCGCAAGCTGCGGATCGAGGCACCAGACACGGACAAAGCCGCCGAGGGCGCCGTGATGACGGACAAAGGCATCGGTAATCGGGCAAATCACCTTCGTCGCACCGGTGCCGAAAGCCTCGTCGAGCACATCCTGAAGGAAAAGGACGTTCGGCTCTCCATTGGGTAGCGACTTGTCGCTCATCCCGTGATCTGCGGTCAACCCCAAAATTGCGCCTTTTTTGGCAAGCTCGCCGAACTTCTCGTCGATCCGCCGATAAAAATCGTTGGCGACCGGATCGCCCGGCGCGTGCTTGTGCTGGATGAAATCGGTCAGCGACAGGAACATCAGATCCGGACTTTCCCGCTCCAGCAGACGCACACCCGCTTCCAGCACGAACAGGGAGAGCTCCATCGAATACATATCCGGCTGTGGCTGGCCAAGCAGCTCAAGAACACCTTCGATGCCGTTTTCGGCCAGCGTGCATTGGCTGGCCATTTCGGAGGAAAAGCTGATATTGCCCCGGGTCAGGTCGAGATCCTTGCCTAACTGCTTGCGCAATTTGTCCTTGGCGGTAATCGATACCACCTTTGCCCCGGCATCGGCGAATTCGGCCAGGATGGTACGGCTGCGCAGCAACTCCGGGCCGGTCATCACCACCGCCTCGCCGGTCGCCATGTCGAGGTAGAAATTGCCGGAAATGCCATGCACGGAGGGTGGCGCGCCGGTAATCAGGGACATGTTGTTCGGGCAGGTAAAGCTCGGCACCGTTCCGTCGGCTGTCGCTGCAAAGCCTTCGCGCAGGAAGCGCTCGATGTTGGGGATGATGCCGTCACGAATTCCCTGCTCGATATAGGCCGGGTCGCCGCCATCAATGCAGACGACCACGACGGGACGGCTCGGCCAGCGATAGTCGACGCCATTCAGATGAATGCTTTTGTTCATTGGAAGTTCCTGATTTTCTAGATGGCCCACTGGCGGATACGGGCGGAAAACACATCGATCAACGTGACGCCGACGATGATCATGATCAGTACGGCGGAAGTCTCGGCATAGTCGAAGCCGCGGATCAGTTCGTAGAGGATGACGCCGATGCCGCCGGCACCGACCATGCCGACCACCGAAGCGGAACGGACATTCGATTCGAAGCGGTACAGCGAATAGGAAATCCACAGCGGCAGAACCTGCGGAATCACCCCATAGAGTATTTCTTCCAGCTTGTTGGCCCCGGTGGCACGCACCCCTTCGACCGGACGCGGGTCAATGGCTTCGACGGCTTCGGCAAACAGCTTGGCAAGAACCCCCGTGGTATGTACCCACAGGGCAAGCACGCCAGCAAAGGGGCCGAGGCCGACGGCGACGATGAAGAGCATGGCGAAGACCATCTCGTTGATCGCCCGGCAGGCATCCATGACCCGCCGGATCGGTTGATAGACCCACTTCGGCGCCAGATTCTCCGCCGAGGCCAGACCGAAGGGGATGGCGCAGATGATGGCAAGTGCCGTTCCCCAGACCGCGATATGCACGGTAATGACCATTTCCTGCAGGTAGATTCGCCAGTCGTGAAAATTCGGCGGGAAAAACTCGGTCAGGAAGATGGCCATGTTGCCGGAATCCCTGACCAGGGCGAGTGGCCGCATGTCGGCACCACTCCACGACCAGATCAACAACATCAGCAGCACGGCCCACGCGAGGGTGGTGCCAAAGCGGGTGGGCGGCGGCGAAATCGGCACGTCCTTGATACGAAGCACGGTGTTCATGGCTTGACTGTCATGTTGGGAAGAAAAAAGGGGGCGGCCCAGGCCGCCCACCCTGTGGCGTCACAAGCGCCTTACTTCGCTGCCTTGGCGAACTCGGCCAGCTTGGCGTCGATTTCGGCGAACTTCGCCTTCTTTTCGGCTTCGGACATGTTCGGATCGTTCTCGAACTTCTTGCGATCCTTGAACAATTCAAGCTGGCGAATCGGCAACAGCTGGGCATCGGTGGACGCCTTGAAACCGGCCAGGCGATACATGTTCTTGAGAATTTCCTTTTCACGCTCGTTCTTGCCGTAGCCAACGACAAAATCCTGGATCTTCTTCTTCAGATCGGACGGCAGATCCTTGCGCCAGACCAGCGGATCGCGCGGGATCAGGGGCGAGGTCCACAAAATGCGGATCTGTTCGAGCTTTTCTGGCGATTTTTCCTTCATTTTCTGGGTCATTTCGCTGTTGCTCGTTGCGACATCGACCTGCTTGTTGAGCACCGCCAGGAAATTCCCCTCGTGGTTGGACGAGCGGGTGATCTTGAAATGGGTCTTCGGATCAAGGTTGTTCATCGTGAACACGTAATAGGTTGGAACCAGCGTGCCGGAGGTCGATGACGGATCACCGATACCGAACGAAAGCTCCTTGCCGTTCTTCAGCATCTGGTCGAGGCTGGCGACCGGGCTGTCCTTGTGGGTGATGATGTAGGAGTAGTAACCCGGCGTGCCGTCGAGGTCGATAAACTGGGCGAAAACCTCGCCGCCGGCACGATCGACCGCATCGATGGCTGCCTTGTTGCCGTACCAGGCAATGTGCACCTTGTTGAAGCGCTGCGCCTCGATGATGCCGGCGTAGTCGGTGGCGTAGAAACCATTGACCTTGACGCCGACGGCCTTCGTCATGTCGTCGAGGAAGGGCTCCCACATCTGCTTGAGCGCCCCGGCCTTCTCGGTGGCAATGATGCCGAAGTTGATTTCGTTGACGTCGGCAGCGACCGCCGTGCCGGCGACCGCCAGCGCGACGGCGGCAATCAGGGATTTGATGGAATGAAGCATGGGTTGTCCTTTCAGAAAAACGGGTCAGTGGAATGAGGTCAGGCAGCAATCAGCTTGCTCGGCAAACTCGCCGCATTGGCCGGGGGGCACTCGCCAAACAAGCCGGGCTCGAACAGTTCGCGGGCATCCGTGCCATAAAGATCACCGAGCAATGCCGGTGTCAGGGCGCTGGAAGGGCCGTCGTAGACGACCTTGCCGGCATTCAGGGCAATGGTGCGCGGACAGTATTTAATGGCGAATTCGACCTGATGCAGGGAAACGAGAATGGTGCAGCCGTGCTCCCGATTGAATTTGGCCAGCAGTTCCATCACCTTGCGTGACGATTCCGGATCCAGTGAAGCGATGGGCTCATCTGCCAGGATCACCCGTGCTTCCTGAACCAGACAGCGGGCCAGCGCCGCTCGTTGCTGCTGGCCACCGGACAGGGTGGCGGCCCGCTGCCAGGCAGTCTGTTCAATGCCGACCGCAACCAGCGCCTCCAGTGCCTGCTGGCGCTGGGGAACGGAAAAGCGCATGAGCAGACTGCGCCACAGGCTGGTACGCCGCAACAAGCCAATCAGCACATTGGTGATCACCGGCAGGCGGGCAACCAGATTGAACTGTTGAAACACGAAACCGATGCGGGCACGGGTATCGCGAATGTTCTTGACGATGCGGCCATTTCCCTGAATGGGCTGGCCAAGCACCTCGACCTCGCCGGAATCGGCGGCAATAAAACCAGGCAAATGCCGCAGCAAGGTCGACTTACCCGACCCCGAGGCGCCGAGTAGGGCAACCATCTCGCCGGGGACGACACGAATGGAAATGTTGTCCAGCGCCAGGCAACTGCCAAAACGCTTGGTCAGATTTCGAACTTCAACGGCGTGCTGCATCAGGTTCCTCACTTGTCATCGCACTGCAATGAGGCCAGTCTAAAATCGTTGTATTGCAGATTGTTGACAATCCATTGACAGTCAGATGAACCTTGAAACTCCATCTTCGAACAAGACGATTACCTCACCATGACACTCCCCAACGCTCTGGAAGTTCTGAAAAACCAATCGCTCCCCACGCTGGTTCAGGAGGAGATCGAACGCATGATCCTCGACGGTCGCCTGTTGCCTGGCGAGCCCCTGCGCGAAGTCGCCCTTGCGGCGTTGATCGGCGTTTCGCGAGGCCCGGTCCGGGAAGCCTTTCGTGGGCTGGAGGAAAAAGGCCTGATCACCATCGTCAAGAACTGCGGCGTTTATGTCCGCACGCTGGATCTCGACGAGGCCGACCAGATTTACGAAGTACGGATCGTTCTCGAAGCAATGATCGGAAGCAAGGCGGCAAGACGTATCTCCACCGACGAAGCAACTGCCCTGCGGGGCATTCTGACCGACATGGAAAGCGCGGTGGCGAGCAGCAATATCAATCGCTACACCGCGCTCAACGTCGCTTTTCACGACGCTCTCGCCCGCTGCACCGGCAACCGGAAACTACATGAAACCTACAACCGTCTGGTCGCCGAACTATCCCTGTTCAGACGACAGACCTATCTCCACGACGAAAACTCGCTCGCCACCTCGCTACGCGAACACCAGGCGATTTACGAAGCGGTCATCAGCCATCGGGGAGAACTCGCCGCCGATCTTTTGCAGCGCCACGCGGCCGACAGCCGGGCGCGCCTTCATCAGGTACTGGACGACAAGTCCGGTGCCCATCTGACTTCAGGAGAGTGAACGCATGAACGCTTCTTCAAAAAATTTCCGCCGCGAGGCGATGCGCATTGGTGGCCAGACTGTCCAAAGCGAGCGGGTCATTGAAGTACACAACCCCTACACCGGCGAATGTATCGGCAGCGTCCCCAAGGCCAGCCTGGAACAGGTGCGTGACGCCTTCCGCATCGCCCGCGCCTACCGGGCCAGACTCTCCCGCTACGAGCGGGCCGAAATACTCAACCGGGCGGCCGACATCGTGGTCGCGCGCAGCGCCGAAATCAGTGCCCTGATCACCGCCGAGGCCGGTCTGTGCCGCAAGGACACGTTGTATGAAGCCGGGCGGGTCCGTGACGTCCTGCGCTTTGCCGCCAATGCGGTCTTGCAGGATGACAGCCAGACTTTTTCCTGCGACATCACACCGCATGGTCGTTCGCGCCGTGTCTATACGCAGCGCGACCCCCTGCTTGGTGTCATCTCGGCCATCACGCCCTTCAACCATCCGATGAATCAGGTGGCGCACAAGGTCGTCCCGGCCATTGCCAGCAACAACCGGATGGTGCTCAAGCCTTCGGAAAAGGTGCCGTTCTCTGCCCTGCTCTTCGCCGACATTCTTTACGAAGCGGGCCTGCCGCCGCCCATGTTCCAGGTCGTGACCGGTGATCCGGCCGAAATTGCCGACGAGCTGATTACCCATCCCGATGTCGAACTGGTCACCTTCACCGGCGGGGTGCATATCGGCAAACAGATTGCCAGCCGCATTGGCTATCGCCGGATGGTGCTCGAACTGGGCGGCAACGATCCCCTGATCGTGATGGACGATGCCGACCTCGACGAAGCGGCATCGCTTGCGGCATCCGGCTCCTACAAGAATTCCGGACAGCGCTGCACGGCGGTGAAACGAATTTTCGTCCAGCATGCCGTGGCCGATGATTTCGTTGCCCGTCTGCTGGAGAAAACCCGCCAGTGGAAATACGGTGACCCGACGAACGAAGCAATGGAGATGGGCACGGTCATCGACGAAACGGCGGCCCGCCTGTTCGAAAACCGGGTCAATGAAGCGGTCGCAGGGGGCGCCCGACTGCTTTGCGGCAATTTCCGGGAAGGCGCTCTCTATTCGCCAACCTTGCTCGACAACGTTCGTCCGGAGATGACACTGGTCCGCGAAGAAACTTTCGGGCCAGTCTCGCCGGTGATCCGCTTCGGCAACCTTGATGAAGTGATTGCCATGGTCAATGGCACGGCCTACGGATTGTCTTCGGCGGTGTGCACGGATCGCCTGGAGGTTATCACCCGCCTGGTCAACGAACTCCATGTCGGAACGCTGAACGTACGTGAAGTCCCCGGTTACCGGCTTGAACTGACGCCGTTCGGCGGCATCAAGGATTCCGGGCTGGGTTACAAGGAAGGTGTTCTTGAGGCGATGAAGAGCTTCACCAACATCAAGACCTACTCCCTTCCCTGGGCTGGCTGATGACAACGGGAATCGCGCTGGTCGTCCTCTTTTCTGCGTTGATGCACGCCAGCTGGAATTTTCTCATCAAGAAAAGTCCGGACAAGTTGCTCGACACCGCCTCACTGGCACTCGGCGGCAGCGTCCTTGCCGTCGTCCTGCTGCCCTGGTTTCCCTTGCCGGCGGAAGCCGCCCGCCCCTGGCTGGCGATTTCGGTCTTCGTGCATATTGCCTACTTCATGGCCCTGGTCGAAAGCTACCGCCATGCAGACCTTTCGATGGCCTATCCGCTGATGCGCGGCATGGCCCCGTTGCTGGTGGTGCTGGCGGCTCCCTTGTTCGGCGAACCGATCACCCTGCCATTGATGGCCGGCGTAGCACTGGTCGGGGCCGGCATCATGCTGCCGGCCGTCATCGGCCTGCGCGCGGGCGCCGTCCGGAAAACGGGCATTTACTTTGCCGTGGGTAATTCGCTGATCATCGCCCTGTACACAGTCATTGACGGCATCGGAGTACGACTGGCCGGCGACGCTGCCTCGTACACGCTGTGGCTGTTTTTTCTCGATTCCTGGGGAATCATGGGCATCGCGATCTGGCGAAAGAGGGGCGCCATCTTCCAGCACCTTCGCCAGCGCTGGGCGTTTGCTCTTTCGGGGGCGGTGCTCACCACCGGCTCCTACGGGATCGTGCTGTGGGCCATGAGCCTTGCCTCGATTCCGGCAGTTGCCGCCCTGCGCGAAACTTCGGTAATTTTCGCCGCCCTGATGGGCAGCCTTCTACTCAAGGAACCGATGGGGCGACTGCGCGTTGCCGGGGCGATGTTGATCGCCTTTGGCGCCGCGGCCATTCGCTGGGCGTAAAGCCCGGGCACCTTATTTTTCGCCTTCGCCGTATTGCCGCCTTATCCGTTCCAGCCCCTGCTGGAACGCCTCGGCATCGCCGTAATCGAAGAAGGCCGGATAGCGGTCATGCGCGGCCCTGATTCGCCGCGCGTGCTTGATCGGGCACCAGTACTGTTCGGTTCGGGCGGCGACTTCGCGCGTGTAGGCGGCGACGCCGTTGCCGTAGGAACAGTAGAAACAGTTGAACTTCTCGACGATGTTCAGGTAAGGCAGATCGGCCCGGTCGAAAACGATGTAGTCGGCCCGGCGCACCCGGGGAATGCGATAGATCGGGAAGCAGATGCGCTGGTAGACGGTGACGAACAGATCCATCAGCAGGAAGGGAATCCAGCCGGCGTAGATGACCGGTGCGCTGAGCAGCACGAGGATGCGCGAGCGGATGAGGAAACGGAACAACCCGGTCTTGTAGCGCCGTTGCTGACGGGCAAATTCGTCGGCCAGTTCGGCCTTGCGGCGTGCCCAATCTTCACGGGTATTGCGGTATTCGGATTCGAGTTCGTCCTGTAAGGTCTCGATCCGGGCCAACAGTTCGTCGATCCTGCTTTTCATCGGTTTCTCCCAGCGAACGGCAGATCATGCCCGAAGAGCCGCAGCACAGGCAATCGGCGCCATGCGATACTGCGGTCAACCGGAAAAAACGGCAAAAAAGACGAATGAAAAAAACATCTGCTACTTCAGGACGCGGCCCGCTGGCCGGCGTGAAAGTCATCGAGTTCGCCGGCATCGGCCCCGGGCCCTTCTGCGGCATGCTGCTCGCCGACATGGGGGCGGAGGTCACGCTGCTTGAACGTGCCGGCGGCACCTTCGCTTCGCAGCTTTTTGGCGGCGGACGCAAGGCCGTGGCCAACCGCGGCAAGAAATCGCTGTGCATCGACCTCAAGCATCCGGAGAGCAAGGCGCTGATCGATACACTGATTGATGGCGCCGACGTGGTGATCGAGGGTTTTCGGCCGGGGGTGATGGAACGCCTCGGCTTCGGGCCGGACACCTGCCTGACCCGGAACCCCCGCCTGATCTACGGCCGCATGACGGGCTGGGGCCAGGACGGGCCGCTCGCCCCACGCGCCGGGCACGACGCCAACTACGCCGCACTGGCCGGCATGCTCGACGCCGGTCGCCGGCACGGCGGCGCGCCCTGGGCACCGCCAACGCTGGTTGGCGACATGGGCGGCGGAGGCCTGTTACTGGCCTGGGGGATCGCCTGCGCACTGTTCGAGGCGCAGCACAGCGGACAGGGTCAGGTCATCGATGCGGCCATGTGCGAAGGGGCCGCACTGCTCGGTCACGGCCTGTTCAACCTTGATGCACTGGGCGAGTGGCAAGGGCAATGTGCCATCGATTCAAGCGCGCCCTTCTATGATGTTTATCAGTGCGCTGACGGCTTGTGGATCAGCGTCTGCCCACTGGAACCACAGTTCTACAAGACCTTCGTCGAGCGCCTCGGACTGGTTGGCGATCCCGATTTCAGCGGCCCGCAATACGACACGGCACGCTGGCCCGCAATGAAAGAACGCCTGGTCGCCATTTTCAATGCTCAGCCACGCGACTACTGGAACGCCCTGTTTGCCGACACCGATGATTGCGTCTGGCCGGTGCTCAGCATGCGTGAGGCCACTGAACACCCGCACCACCAGGCGCGCAACGCCTTTGTCGATGTTGCCGGCGTTCGCCAGCCGGCACCGGCTCCCCGCCTGTCACGCACGCCGGCGAAGGTGCAGGCGCCACCGCCGCTGCTCGGCGAACACTCTGCCGAACAACTGGCCGCACTCGGTCTGAGCGGGGAAGAAATCGAGCGTCTCGCCGCGCTCGGCGCGATCACGCTGGCCAGGCCTGCCGGCGCTCAAGACTAGCTCAGGGACAGGGCCCGAGCAGGTCGGCCTCAAGCTCGATTTCCATGCCCTTGGACAAGGGCTTGTCGATGAACATGCCGCGGAAGAGGCGCCCTTTGGCGGCCATCTGGCGGGCATGCGGCGTTTCCCAGGCCGTCACGCTGAGGCGAACGATGCCGACCTGCTCGTCGCGCTCCGGCGCCTCGGCCGAAACACAGGGATGCGCCAGAACGTACTGATTAAATTCTTCCCGGCTGTACTGTTCCAGCGTCTTGCCCGGCACTTCCGGGCAACGGCCGAGATGCCGCGTCTTGACCTCGGCTGCGACCACCTTGCCCTTGATGTAGTACACCGGATCGGTCAGCAGCCAGCCGGCTCCGCCCTCTTCGTAAATCACGCAGCGCCCGGCCTGAAGCAGCTCCGGCTGTTTGAACAACAGACGCGCCGACGGGCGCAACGGCGTTTCGTCAGCCACTGCCGATCCTGCCAGCAGGGCGACTGCAAGAATGAGAAAGCGCATGAAGAGAGGGCCGGTTCAATAAACCCGGCTATCTTCGATCACTTTCCCGTCATTCGGCAAGCCCCCCGGGGCAGAAAACGCGACTTCGCCACGCAACTTGGTCACTTCGCGCAAACTGGCCACCAGCGCCGTGTCGAGCGACTCGGCGCCGGGCTCGATTTCGCAGTGCAGCACCATGCGATCCTGACCGCCCGGATTATCGACGACCAGTCGCATGCGTTGCACCTCCGGATGACGGCGTGCAATATCCGCCACCTGCTCGGGATGCACGAACATGCCCTTGATTTTGGTCGTCTGGTCGGCACGCCCCATCCAGCCTTTGAGCCGGACATTGCTGCGCCCGCAGGGTGAGCGTCCAGGCAGGATGGCGGAAAGATCGCCCGTCGCGAAGCGGATCAGCGGGTAGTCGGGACTGAAGGTGGTCACGACCACCTCGCCGACCTCGCCCGGCGCCACCGGATCACCGGTGCCGGGGCGAACGATTTCGACCAGCAGTTCTTCCTCGACCACCATGCCCTCTTCCGCTTCCGTCTCGTAGGCGATGGCCCCGATATCCGCCGTGGCGTAGCACTGGCGCACGCTGATACCCCGTTCGCGCAGGAACTCGCGCGTCACGCCGGGCAGCGCCTCGCCTGAAACCAGCGCTTTTCTCAGGGAGGAAATATCCGCCCCCATTTCCTCGGCCTTCTCGACAATAATGCGCAGGAAGGACGGGGTGCCCACATAGCCATCGGGGCGCAGGTCGACCATGGCCTGCACCTGTTGCTCGGTCTGCCCGACGCCACCGGGAAACACCGCACAGCCCAGCTTGCGCGCGCCGCCTTCCATGAGGAAGGCGCCCGGTGTGAAATGGTAGGAGAAACAGTTGTGGATCAGGTCGCCATGGCGGAAGCCGGCGGCGTAGAGTACGCGCGCCATGCGCCAGTGATCCATCTCCATGCCCTGCAACTCGTAGATCGGGCCGGGCGAGGCAAACACCCGCTTGGCCTTGTGCCGCGACAGCGCATTGAGCCCCCCGAAGGGCGGCGTCTTTTTCTGCAAGTCGATGAGGTCGCGCTTGCGGGTCAGCGGCAACCGCGCCAGCGCCTCGCGGGTCGTGCACTCGAACGGGTTCACCCCGGCCAGCGCCTGAAAATAGTAATGCGTCGTTTCCTTGGCATGCGCCACCTGGCGCGCCAGCTTGTCCATCAAATCCGCCTCGCGCTCATCCGGATCGCGGGTTTCGAGCGGGTCGTAATAGCTCATGACAAAATTCTCCGTTTTTTCCGGTTGACCGTGGCATTCAGCTTTTTAGCGAAACCGGCACGGCCCGAGGGTTGCAAAGTAGCCGCTCAGGGCAAGGCGAAGGCGAGCGCCGTTGGCTCCTGCCAACAAGCCCGCCGACAACGCCGCCCTGCGGGGCGCACTGCAACCCGCTAAGAGAGCCAGCGTTTGCGGCGGCGATAGTGCTTTACGTCCTTGAAGGATTTGCGTCCAGCCGAACTCAGTCCCAGGTAAAACTCTTTAACGTCTTCGTTGGTTCTAAGCTCCTCCGCATCCCCCTCCATCACCACCCGCCCGTTCTCCAGGATGTACCCGAAGTCCGCATAGCGCAGGGCAACCATGGTGTTCTGCTCGGCCAGCAGAAAACTCACGTTCTCGCGGCTGTTCAGATCCTTCACGATCTCGAAAATCTCTTCGACGATCTGCGGTGCCAGACCCATCGACGGTTCATCGAGCAGGATCATTTCCGGCTTGGCCATCAGCGCCCGGCCGATGGCACACATTTGCTGCTCGCCACCGGAAGTGTAACCAGCCTGCGAGGTGCGCCGCGTTTTCAGGCGCGGGAAATAGTGATAGACCTTCTCCAGGCTGTCCTTCAATTCACTGCGTGAAATGCTGCGTGTGTAGGCGCCGGTCAGCAGGTTTTCCTCGATGGTCAGGTGGCCGAAACAATGCCTGCCTTCCATGACCTGAATGACGCCGCGTTTGACCAGTTCGTTGGGCGACAACTGGTCGATGCGCTGGCCCTTGTATTCGACCGAACCCTTGGTCACATCGCCGCGTTCGGCATGCAACAGGTTCGAAATGGCTTTCAGCGTCGTCGATTTGCCGGCACCGTTGGCGCCCAGCAGGGCAACGATCTTCCCCTTGGGAACCTGTAGCGAAACCCCCTTGAGCACAAGAATCACGTGATCGTAAATGACCTCGATGTTGTTGATGTTCAAGTAGCTGTCGGCAGTTGCTGCGTTCGTTTGTGTACTCATAGCTGTTCCCGAAGCATGGAAACCAGAAAACAGCGAGGGGTTTCCCCCTCGCGTCTCCTCTCTCTCGCCTTATTTTTCCTTCGAGCAATCACGCGGCGTGATGCCCTTTTCCTTGGCGTACTGCTTGGCAGATGCCTGGAAGAGCGGGTGGATCAGCGCCTTGTTGCCCTCGATCCAGCCGGACACCGGCACCCACTTGGCGCCATCCCACTGCTGTACCTTCACCTTGCCGGAACCTTCGTGGTTGTCGCAGGAAGTCTTGATTTCCGGCAACAGATCGGTAGCCCCGATCGCCTTCAGGCGCGCATCGGTGATGTTCAGGTTTTCCAGCGCCCAGCGCATCTGCTCGCCATTCAGCGCCTTGCCCTTGCCGTACTTTTCCTGACCCTTGCGAATTGCCTCGACCGACAGGACGGCCGCGGAAACGCCACGGTTATAAAGGATGGTGCCGATCTTTGTCTTGTCCTGCATGTTGCCCTTGCCGGCGCCATAGACCACCTTCTCGATGTCGGCGATGACCGGCACCTGCTTGCCCGCCACGTTCCAGGTCGCGGCCATGTAGCCCTTGGCAGCGTCGCCGGCCGGGATGACGTCTTCCTCGGAACCGGTCCACCACGAGCCGATCATCTTGTCGCGCGGGAAGCCGACCTTCTGGGCGGCCTTGAGGGCGGTCTGGTTCATCACACCCCAGCCCCAGAACACCACGTAATCCGGCTTTTCCTGACGAATTTTCAGCCACTGGGCGCCCTGCTCGTTGCCCGGGTGGGCCACCGGGATCTGCACCAGCGTAAACTTGTTCAGGGAGGCCTCCGCCTCCATCGCAATGATGGCTTCCTTGCCGTAAGCGGAATCGTGATAGAGATAAACGACCTTCTTGCCTGCCAGATTGCCACCATTCTTGTCCTTGAGGAACTTGACGATGGCCGAAGCCTGCATCTGGTAGGTTGTGACCAGCGGGAAGGCATACGGGAAGACCGAGCCATCAACCGCGTCGGTACGGCCGTAACCCATCATGGCCAGCGGCAGCTTGTCCTGGGCCGACTTGTCGACCAGCGCGTAGGAAATGCCGGTGGACATCGTGTGGATCGGGCCGGACGACTTGGCGGCCTTGCCCTTGAGGCGCTCGTAACACTCGACGCCCTTGGCGTTGTTGTATTCCGTTTCGCACTCTTCATAGGTCATCTGGACGCCATTCACCCCTTTTTCCTTGAGGTTGATGTAGTTCAGATAGTCGATGAAGCCACCGTAGAACGACTGGCCGTTCGAACCGTAAGGTCCGACGCGATAGTCGATCAACGGGAAGAACTGCTCTTCGGCAGCCATCGCACCTTGCGACAGCATGGCCAGGGAAACCGCAACGGCGGCAACAGCGGGTTTGAATTTTTTGATCATTGGTGTGTCTCCTCCAGTTTTACAGAAGAGCGACGAGGCCGCCGCTCAGGTAATGGTCGTTCCTAGTGCGGGAAAGGCCACAAACGCAGTTTCTCCTTGGCGATCTGCCACAGACGGGCCAACCCGTGCGGCTCGACGATCAGGAAGAACATGATCAGCGCACCGAATACCGTAATCTGGATGTGGGACACGGTGGCACTGGCAAAGGGAAGTCCGAAAAGATCCGCCACGAACGGCAGGGCAACGTCGAGGAAGATCGGCAGCAGCAGGATGAAGGCCGCACCGAGGAAGCTGCCCATGATCGACCCGACGCCGCCGATGATGATCATGAACAGGATCTTGAACGACATTTCCAGCGAGAAGCCGTCCGGCTCGACCGAACCGAGGTAGCAGAAGGCGTAGAGCGCGCCGGCCACCCCGCAGTAGAAGGAACTGACGGCGAAGGCGAGCAGCTTGGTCGGCATGAGCTTGATGCCGATCACCGAGGCAGCCACATCCATATCGCGTACCGCCATCCAGGCCCGGCCCGTCGAGGAGCGAACCATGTTCTTGGCAGCCAGCGCCATAAGGACCACGATGGACAGGACGAGCAGGTATTTTTCAACCGGCGCCGTCAGTTCGTAGCCGAGAATGACCAGTCGCTGCGTCGAGATCACGCCCGACGACGAGTTGTTGGACAGCCAGGGAAATTTGGTCAGGCACCAGACGATGAAGAACTGCGCCGCCAGCGTCGCCACGGCCAGGTAAAAGCCCTTGATGCGCAGCGACGGCAGGCCGAACAGAATGCCCACCCCAGCGGCCGTCAAACCGGCACAGATGAAGGAAACGAGCAGCGGAATGCCCTCGACCCGCAACTGGAAGTTATAGGCGGCGTAAGCGCCCACTGCCATGAAGGCCGCCGAACCGAGAGACAACTGACCAGCGTAGCCGGTCAGGATGTTCAGCCCCAGCGCAGCCAGCGCGAAGATCAGGAAGGGAATGAGGATGGCCGAGAACCAGTATTCGCTGGCGAAGAGCGGCACCCCGAGAAAAGCGACGACAAGCAGTGCAATGACACCAATCCGGTCCTGGCGGATTGGAAACAGTTGCTGGTCCTCGGCGTAGTTGGTCTTGAACTGACCGGCTTCACGGTAAAGCATCTTGTTCTAGCCTCTCTTAAACACGGTCGATGTGGCGTTCGCCAAACAAGCCTTCCGGCCGGACGAGCAGGAAAAGCAGCGCCAGCACATAAGGAAACCAGCCCTCGATGCCACCGAAGTTACCCCCGAACAGATCCTGCATGACCGGCGGCAGATAGATTTCGGCCAGCTTCTCCGAGGCGCCGATGATCAGGCCGCCGACAATCGCCCCCGGCACCGAAGTAAAGCCACCAAGAATCAACACCGGCAATGCCTTGAGTGCGGTGAAAGTGAGCGCAAACTGCACGCCGTTGCGCGCGCCCCACATCATGCCGGCCACCAGCGCCACGAAACCGGCCACACCCCAGACGATGGCCCAGATGTTCTGCAACGGAATCCCGATGGACAAAGCGGCCTGGTGATCGTCGGCCACCGCCCGCAATGCCCGGCCAACCCGGGTGTACTGGAAGAACAGGGCCAGCGTGGCGACCAGCACCGAGGCCACCCCGGCAGCCACCAGATCGAACTTGGAAATCACCATATTCCAGTTATCCATGATCCAGGGAATCGGCTCGTCGACGATGCCGAGATCGAGGGCGCGCGGATCGCTGCCGAACACCATCGGGGCCAGACCTTCGATGAAGAACGCCAGACCGATGGTCGCCATGAACAGCGCGATGGGCGGCTGGTTGACCAGCTTTCTCAGCACGAACTTCTCGGTGGCGATGCCGAAAGCCGTCATGACGGCAAAGGCGATGATCACCGCCAGCCAGAGCGGCACGCCCCACTCCATGACACCGACCACGGAGAGCGCTGCGAGATAGACCATGGCGCCCTGGGCGAAATTGAACACGCCGGAAGCCTTGTAGATCAGAACGAAGCCCAGTGCGACCAGGGCATACATCACCCCGGACAAGAGACCGCCAATGAGAACTTCAAAGAAAAAATTCATCTTGCCCGCTCCTTAGTGGCCAGCACCGAGGTAGGCCTTGATGACCTCCTCGTTGTTCTTGACGTCTTCCGGCACGCCATCGCCGATTTTTTTGCCGTAATCGAGCACGACGACGCGATCGGAAATATCCATGACGACCCCCATGTCGTGCTCGATGAGCACAATGGTGGTGCCGAACTGATCATTGACGTCGAGGATGAAGCGGCACATATCCTGTTTTTCCTCGACATTCATGCCGGCCATCGGCTCGTCGAGCAGCAGCATCTTCGGCTCGGCAGCAAGCGCCCGGCCCAGTTCGACACGCTTTTGCAGACCGTAAGGCAGTCGGCCCACCGGCGTCTTGCGGATGTGCTGGATTTCCAGAAAATCGATCACCTCCTCAACCTTCTTGCGGTGCTCCAACTCTTCCTTTTTCGCCCGGCCGAACCACAGCGCATGCTCGATGAAATTGGATTTCATCTTGGTGATGCGCCCGGTCATGATGTTGTCGAGCACGCTCATGCCCTTGAACAGCGCGATGTTCTGGAAAGTGCGCGCAATGCTCTGCTGCGCTGCCATGTGCGGCTCCATTTTCTTGCGCTCATTGCCGTGCCAGAAAATCCTGCCTTCCTGCGGGTGATACACACCGTTGATGACATTGAGCATGGAACTCTTGCCCGCACCATTCGGACCGATGATGGCGCGGATTTCGTGCTCACGGACATCGAAGGAAATATCGGTCAGCGCCTTGACGCCACCAAAGCGCAGGGAAATGTTCTGCAGGTCGAGAATGACGTCGCCTATTTTTTTGCTCATGTTCAGGCTGCCTTTTTCACGATCGGGAAGGTCTTGGCATCGACGATCTTCAGGTCGGCCGACACCTTGCCGCGCCGGCCATCCTCGAACTTGACCTCGGTTTCGATGAACTGGTTCGCCTTGCCCTCATAGAGCGCGTCGATCAGCACCTTGTATTTTTCCGCGACGAAATTGCGGCGCACCTTGCGCGTGCGGGTCAGTTCGTCGTCGTCCGGATCGAGTTCCTTGTGCAGCACGAGGAAACGGTGGATCTGGGAGTCGGCGACCATGGCGTCGTGCACCAGATCGGCATTGACCTGCTCGACGCATTCGCGGATCAGTTCCAGCACTTCCGGCTTGCCGGCGAGGTCGGCGTAACCGGAATAGGCGATGCCACGCCGTTCGGCCCAGTTGCCCACGGCGCTGACGTCGATATTGACGAAGGCGCAAACCATGTCACGCTCATTGCCGAAGCAGACCGCTTCCTTGACGTGCTGGAAAAACTTCAGCTTGTTCTCGATGTAGTTCGGGGCAAACATTGCGCCGTTCTTCAGTTTGCCGACGTCCTTGGCCCGGTCAATGATCTTGAGATGACCATCTTCATCGAGGAAGCCGGCATCGCCGGTCATGAAGTAGCCTTCGGCATTGAGCGATTCAGCCGTCGCATCCGGACGCTTGTAGTACTCCTTGAGCAGCATCGGGCCCTTGACCAGCACTTCGCCATTGTCGGCGATCCTGATCTCGACACCCGGCGCCGGCTGGCCGACTGAATCGAATTTGATCTGACCATCGGGTTGCAGGCAGACGTAGGCGCAAGTCTCGGTCTGGCCATAGAACTGCTTGAGGTTGATGCCGATGGAGCGATAGAACTTGAAAAGATCCGGCCCGATGGCGGCGCCGGCGGTGTAGGCCACCTTGATGCGGCTCATGCCAAGCACGTTGCGCAGCGGGCCATAGACGAGGATGTTGCCCAGCCAGTATTGCAGGCGATCCGCAGTTGACACGGATTTTCCGTCCAGAATGTCGGCGCCGCAGCGCTTGGCCACCGCCATGAAGTGGTGAAACATTTTCTGCTTGAGCTTGCCGGCATCTTCCATGCGGATCATCACCGAGGTCAGCAGGCTTTCAAAAACCCGTGGCGGCGCGAAGTAGCAGGTCGGGCCGATTTCCCGCAGATCGGTCATCACCGTATCGCCGGATTCCGGGCAATTGATGGTGAAGCCGGCGACCAGGGCCTGCGCGTAGGAGAACAGATGGTCGCCCACCCAGGCCATGGGCAGGTAGGAAAGAATGTCGCCGTCGGCATCCAGCTTGTCGACCTGCACGCCACCCTCGGCTGCGGCGATGAACGCCGCATGCGTCTGACAGACGCCCTTCGGCTTGCCGGTCGTGCCCGAGGTGTAGAGCATTACCGAAATGTCATCGAAATGGCCCTGAGCCACTTCAGTATTGAGGAAATCCGGATGGTTGCGATCATGGATGCGCCCCATTTCCATAAGTTCGTGGATATCGTGCAGGAAGGGCTGGTTGTAATGCCGCATGCCGCGCGGATCGTCATAGATAATGTGTTCGAGGGTGCAGCCCTGATCCTGGATTTCCAGCATCTTGTCGACCTGCTCCTGATCCTCGACGACCACGAAACGGATGCCGGCATCCTGCAAGACGAAGAGCATCTCGGCGCCGACCGCATCCTGATAAAGCGGCACCGGCACGCCACCCAGACATTGGGCGGCCGTCATCATCATGTAGAGGTGGGGACGGTTGTCGCCGATGATGGCCAGGTTGTCGCCGCGCTTGAAACCGAGCGAGGCCAGACCGCAGGCCAGGGCGCGCACGCGCTCGGCAACATCGCCCCAGGTCCACGTCTGCCAGATACCGAGATACTTCTCGCGCATGGCCGGCGCGTTGGGGCGCACCGTCGCATGGTGAAACAATCGCCGCGGGAACGTATGCAAACCATCCAGCGAAGCGAAATTCGCTTGTTCGGGCATTCTTTAAGTCTCCTCATTGCCGCACTATTTTTGATGCGGTCTAACGTTTGTTTGAATCATTGTGGGGACGGTCCGCTTACATGAACCTTGCAACACCCACAACAACTCCACACTTGCGACTCAGTGTATGCACAGGGCGGGCTTATAATTGTCGTCCGGCAGACAATCCAGGAAATAAATTGAAAAACGCCGAAGAATTGCTGCGTTCCTCCCAGTGGGGGCAGGCGCTGACCGAAGAGGAAATGAACCGGGCGCTCGCCGGCACTACGGAGAGAACCTTTGCGGCAGGCGCCTTCATCTGCATGAAGGGCGAGCCGGTCGATTACTGGATGGGCATCGTCAATGGCCTGGGCAAGATGGCCAGCCACTGGACGACCGGCAAGACCACCTCGCTGACCGGCATCAGTTCCGGTGCCTGGTTCGGCGAAGGCTCGTTGCTCAAGAAGGAACCGCGCCGTTACGATGTGATGGCCATTCGGGAAAGCCGGGTTGCCTTCATGAACCGGGCAACCTTCACCTGGCTGCTCGATCACAGCATTCCGTTCAATCGCTACATGATCGCCCAGTTGAACGAGCGTCTCGGGCAGTTCATCGGCATGATCGAAAACGAACGCATGCTCGATACCGATGCCCGCATCGCCCGTGGGCTGGCGGCTTTGTTCAACCCGGTGCTTTATCCCTACACCAACCGCCTGTTGCAGATTTCCCAGGAAGAACTTGGCTACCTGGCCGGCGTTTCGCGCCAGCGCGCCAATCAGGCGCTGAAGGTGCTGGAAGATGCCGGGCTGGTACGCAGCGAGTATGGCGGCATCAACGTGCTGGATCTGGAAGGGCTGCGCCGTTTCGGCGACTGATTGCAGTGGCCGGCAACGCCGGCCACGCCCACAACAAAAACGCTCTTGCCTCAGAACTCGACGTCGTCAGCAACGTTGCCACCTTGTTGCTCGGCAAAACGGGCTGCGTACTCCTGGCGTTTTTGATCCTGATATTCCTGATATCCCATGATTTCAGCAGACGACCATTCCTTGTTCTGACGCAGACCGTACTCGACTGCCACAGCCTGAAAGTCACCCAGGGAAACCCCGAAATTTTCGAGAATCCACTGGGCACCATCGTAGCCATATTCGTAGGCCGCCTGACGGGCACCGCACAGTTCTTCATAAAAATAGCGGTCGTTGCGCAGGCGCTCCAGATTGGCCAGGCCATCAGCGGAGACATTAGCCCCTAGCGCTTCCAGCGCCGGGTGGGTAACGCCTTCGGCAAAATACTGGCTGAACAGCGTGGTCACCTTGAAGCTGTGATCTTCCGCCATTCGTTGCCCCCAAAGCACATTGACCTCTTCCCAGATGGCCGGCTCGATGCCCATGGCTTTGCAGATGGCGACGTTGTCGACGCCCTGGCTGACCTTCAGGGTCATCGCGGCATAGTCTTTCAGGGAAATGCCGTGGATCGGGGCAAGCATGGCATCGCCCGCTTCTTCCTTGATCATGCCGAGCGAAGCGACGCCGGAATGCGCCATGGAGTTGGCAAGCTGCCACCGGGTCACTTGATCGGAATCGGCGCCCGTCCATTCTGCATAAACACTTTTCCGCTGATCGTTGCGCACCGTTCTTTCCAGGTCGGGTTCCACATCGCTGTCATCCAGGCGATCCATCCATGCTGCTACCCGGCGCTCGACCTCGGCATCGAAATCCTCGATGCTGTAATGCGTGCCGTGCAGTGTTTCCGGGTCAAATTCAACCGGCTTTTTTATTGCAGGCGGTGCCTCTTCTGCACACGTTTCCTGTTCGGGCAGTGCGCGCGCCGAGGTCTCGATGCTGCTCAAAACGCTGCCAATGAATTTCTTGAACATGACTATCTCCTGATTGTTGTTGATAAGGTATTGCAAAAATGATCAATCGCCGGACGACTTGAAATCGTTCAACATCGATTGCCGCAGGCGGAGGTGATGCTCGGCGAGATCCGGAACCATGCTGGTCCACTCGGCAAACAGGGCATCGAGATAGGTCTCGTAAAGCGCCAGCACCCTGATTCGTGACTCCTGCTGCTGGCTTTGCCAGAAGCTACGCTGCGCCGCCTTGCACTGCGCTTCATCCGGCGCATCGCTGACCGAAGCACGGTTGCGGTGGATGTTGTCGCGGCACTCGGCCAATTTTGCTTTTTCGGCAAGACAGGCGTCGAGCAAATGCGCCGTGCGGGAACGCGCTACCTCGCGCGCCACGAATTCAAGTTGCCGAGAGGACGAACCCGGCTCGAAAGTGTTGCGCGCCCGGCAATGCGAACAAGCTACGTAGGTCGTCACGAAAAACAGCTTTTCGATGACAATCGGTGCGCCACACTGATGGCATGAAAAGGCTTCGCGCACACTGTGCCATTCGTCGCGTATTGCCTCGTATTCCGCCTCGAAGTCGCGCCGGGTCGCTTGCTCCATGCGCTCGACCCATTGCCGTAGACGCTCTTCCAGACTGCGTTCGCGCTCAAGACAGGCATGCCGGAATTCGTAGAGCATCTTGAGGTAGGGAGATCCGGCAGGCAGGCTTTCAGCATGCTGGCCAAAGAAGGAACGAACCCGTTCCTCACTCACCGTCATGGCTTTTTCACGAATATTTTCGAGCTGCCCCTTGATGGCCGAAAACATCCGCCCGAACCCGCGTTTGTGGACATCCTCGTCCTCAGCGAGGGCGACACGCAGTTCGGGAAGCGCCGCTTCGCACAACTCGTCCATCCGGATTTCGAGTTTCTCGACAAAAGCGAACCAGCGTTGCCGGTTGTTTTCCATCTCGGCCAGCCACGCCGGCTCGTCGTTGCTGATACGGAAAAAATCCATCATTTTTTTTGCTTGCCGGCCTTTCCGAGATAAATACCGGCCTCCGGCTCCACCTTCAAAAATCGATGCCCACAATAGGCGCAGAGCATCAAACTGGCATCGTCGCCACGCGGCGAACCGCAATTGGGACAGGTAATCACGTTCGTCCGCGCGGCCTCGTGCCGGGCCACGCCACCGTACTCCTGCTGGCTTGCCACGCGCTGGCGAAGCACACGCAACAGGGTCAGGTGCTTCTGGTCATCATTCCCCATCCGGTTCAACCCACCAACAAAAAAACGGGCTCGCCGTACTGTCGTCCGCAAGGGCGCGGGCTGTTCTACTCTTGGCCCCTAATCTGCCAGACACATTTCTCATCATTGAATTTCCTGAATCACGCTCGGGCGCGGACATGCCCGTTGCATCGAATATCAGTATACACTAATTTTCGATTGTCATAATCAGGGCAAATGCTGCGGCAAACCGGAAAAATGGCAAAAAAAACCCGACCACCCCGAAGGGCAATCGGGTTCTGTCAATCTTCGGATTTCGGCGCCGGACGCAACTGTCCAAGCAGTGAGCGCGCCATGCCGCCAAGGACAAGCAGCCCGATGACCATCACGCTCCAGAGAATCCACTTCGACGACGGCTGTGCGCTCTTTTCCGCCTCCTTGCCTGACACCGGAGTAGTGGCCGCTGCCGCGCCACCGGCAGGCAGCGACAGTGTGGCCGTACTTGCCGTCAATTTATGCACGCCCTCATAACCGGGAAGCAGGGTGGACACGGGCAATTCACCGGAGCTGACGTTTTCGGCACCCCAGGCGAGGACAAACGGTCCTTCACCGCGCGCCAGGAACACCAGCACATGCGGCACGAAACCTACCCGCAAGGCCGGTGGCTCGCCGCCAATGCCGCCGGCCCTTGCGTCGGCAACCAGACGCAGGCGGGCTTCGGGAAAGCGGAAAAGTTCGATGTCCGGAGAGCGAATTTCGCCCTGCGGCGATTGCAGGCGATAGACCACCGAACGCGACAATGTATCCCAGTAGGCTTCCGTACGATGCCGATGGCTGCGCCGTTCACTCGCTGGAACCAGCCGCTGGATGTTGACCGGGGTCAGGGTATTGATCTGCGGCAGGTCAACGCGCAGTTTTTCCAGGGGAAGATATCCGGGCAATAGGTACTCATAAACATTGTTCTCGACCACCTTGGGCGCCAGCAACGGCGACCAGATTTCCACCGGCTCGCCCGGCGAGGTTTCGACCACGCCCAGCTGCACAGAACGGATTGCCGGTGCCTGTTGCGGATCGGCCCAGATCAGGCGCAAATAGCGGTCGGTATCACCCGGCCAGGACGTATGGTCATCGACCACCTGATGACCATCGTGACTGAGGCGCACCAGTTGCGCATCCCCCTTGAGCAATCGCCAGTGTTGCAGGTCGCTGCTGGTTTCCAGAACGTAGGGATGGAAGGGGGTGGAACTCGGCCCGACGCCCAGGCGCAGCGAACGAACCGGCTTGTCTCGCAACTTGCTGGCATCGATGACCACACCCCGAACCGCCCCTGCTCCCTTGGCGGCAGGCACTTGCGACTGGCGAACCGCAACCAGCGTGCCATCGCCCATCTGTCTGACCGTAACCGAAAGCGCCGTGTCGTCGCCACTCGCCCCTGCCGTCGCCGGCAGTGGAAAGAAGGGCACCACATGCTCGCTCTGCCGCGACTGGGTCTGCGCCTGCTCGCGCAGCAAGGCGTAGGGAACCACTTCGCCACGGCCGTTGAAGACCCGCAAATCACCAAGATCCGGGCGCTTGACGCCCTGATATACATCGATCGGCAGGTTCACACGATAAAAGGGGCCTCCGTTGCTCACGGCAATCGGTGCCCGTTGCCCGAAATTTTCCGGGCGTAATGGCACCTCGGCCCGCACGGGCGTTACCAGCAGCACGGCCAGCGCAAGGATGAACGGCTTTTTCATGATGCACTCCCCTCTTCCGCCGCCGACTCGGCCTCGACACCCCGCTTCGGTGGCAGGGGTGCGAAATAGCCGACCAGCAGGAGCAGCATGCCAACAGCAATAAAGGAAACGATGCGTTCGAGGCTGCCCTTTGCAGCCAGTTCGACCGTGAACAACTTGAGTACGACCACCGCCACGAGCGCAGCCCCCGCCAGCCAGACCCAGCGCGACGCGGAACGATTGCCGAACAGCATCAGGCTGATGGCAAGCGAACTCCAGACAATCGACAAGGCGCTCTGGGCAAGCAGCGACGAAAGCAGCGCATGGGTTTCCCAGGGCACTCCGCCCCACTGATGGCAGGCGCGCAGTACCATGCTGCTGATAACCGTCAAACCGGTCACACCCAACACCACGGCAAGCAATGGCATGCGGTTGAGAACGAGCGGATGCTCACCGAGCGAGCGCCACCAGAGGGCGACACCAAGCAGCACGCCAATCTGGCCCATTTCAATCGGATTGAGCACGGGCAGATAAGGCAGCGGTGCAGCGCCCTCGCCCAGCAGGTTGCTCAACCACGTCCAGCCAAGCAGGAAGACGACCACCGGCAGGGCAGCACCGACGGCATAGACCTCGCGGTACTCGCTCAACGGCCACTTTTCGGCGAGCTTGCTGCTGCTCAGACTCCACAGGAAGGCGAGCGGCGCCACCAGCCAGCCGAGCATCGGCCAGGCACCTTCCGGATCGCCCCAGCCGGCGAAATGCCAGTGAATTTCAAGCATGGCGATGAACAGGAAAAGCCAGGCACCGACGACGTGCGCTCCCTGATGCATGCGCTCATTCAGCCAATCCTTCTGGTCGCGCAGCAGAAGCACGTGCATGACCAGTGCCAGCGGCCAGAGCAATGCCCCCCATCCCGCCAGCGGTTGATCGCTCAAGCCGTATAGCTGAACGAAGAGAAGCAGCGCCAGCACGGGCAGATAGGCGACCGTGGCCTGACCGAGCTGCCGCCAGTCGAGACGGCGCGCGAGCAAGCGCCAGACCAGCGCCGTCGCCACGGTCACCGCCAGCAGAGCGAGGGCGACCTGCCCCGGTTCATCGATCAGGCGTCCGCACTCCATAACCCAGGCCTGCGCCCACCAGGCTGCGGACCAGAGCAGCGCAAGCATGCCGGGCACGGCTGACGACTCGTCGTCGCGCCGCGCCAGCAGGCGGGCGCTGATGAAGCCGGATATGGCGATCAGCACCTGAATCCAGAAGCCCTGATACTGGAAGGCTGGCACATCGAGCAAGGTCGAGGCATCGACGAACATGTGATGGTTGCGGTACACCACCCCGCCGACCAGCTGGTAGAAACAGCCGAGCACCATCAGGATGCTTTCCTCCAGGCGGCGGGCGACCACCAGGCTGAGCAAGCCGATGACGGCCAGCGCGGCACTCGCCGAATCAAGCGGCAAGAGCAGGAAGGGCATCAGGGCAACGAAAAAGCTGCTGGCCGCAATCAGCCATGGCCGCATCCCTTCTTCGTAATCACGCAGGCAAGCCGCCGGCGCGGTACGCATCAGGCGATACGTCCAGGCAGTGGACAGGATGAGCAGAAGGCAGCCCATCCAGGACCCGTCAAGGGCTTGAATGCCGGAACCGGAGCGCACATCGAGAGCAAAATAGACGGCCGCCCCGAACATCAGCAGCAAGGCGAACAAGCGTCCCTGCAACCGGTTCTGGCGCACGCCCACCCAATAGACACCTGCCGCCTCGACGGCCCAGGCCGCCGAGGTCCACTCCCCTTCCAGACCGAGCGGAATGGCAAGGCTGCCAAAAATCACGGCCAGTGCGACCATGGTTTCGCTGAGCAGGGCGTAACGCTTGCCCGTGTTGCGGAACAAGGCAAAACCCAGAACGATGTAGACCAACCCGAAAGCCAGCGCACTGAAGGCGGCGCCGTTCTCTAAGCTGCGCACCAGCATGTATTGCAGACCGAATGTCGACATCGGTACCCCGAAAACCAGCGAGGCATCGACATAATTGACCTGCGTCAGGGCCGACCCGACGCTTTCATCGCTTTCCGCATCGGCCAGCGTGCGCCGGGCAAAGAGGAAAGCGACCAGCACGTAGAGCACGAAAAGCAGGATCAGGAAAGGCTCGGCAATGTTGAACAGGGCTGGCTGGTAATACTTGTCGCCCCAGGCAGCGGCAAGAAAAATCGAACAGACGAAGCCGATGACATTGAGCGGACGCCATGCCTTGAACCAGGCAATGGCGACAATACCGAGATTGATCACCGTCAGGTAGGCGAAGAAGAACAGGTGGTTGGCACTGCCGGTCGAAGCCAGCACGGGCGCGGCGAAGCCGCCCAGCGCGGCAACCGCGGCAAGCGCCAGCGAATCCTGCAAGAGGGCGAGTAAAACGGCAAAGGCCGCGACAACGATCAGCACCACAAAGCCAAATTCCGGCGGGATCAGCGGATGCAGCTTCATGCCCGCCAGCGTCGTCAGGTAAAGCACACCGATACCGGCCCCCTGGAGAATCAGGCCGTAACTGTCGCTGCGATTGCGCCAGCGCCAGCCAAAGAGCAGCAGACCGATGCCGGCTGCCGCGACGCCGGCATAACGCAGGCTGATCGGCACTTCGGTATTTTCGGTAACGTAGCGGAGCAGGAACGCCAGACCGAGGAAGAGAATCAGCACCCCGACCTTGACGATGGGATTGCCCCCCATCACCCAGCGAGCGATGAATTCGGAAATCCAGGTCGGTTCGGCAGCAACAGGCACCTCAACCGCACGCTGTGCGGCATTCACCCGAGCTTGCTGCCAGGAGCGCAGGGGAACGGGTTCGGCAACTTCAGCTTCCGTCGCGACGACAGGCTGTTCGGGTTCCGCTGCCTGAGCCATGACCGGAACAAGGGTTTCCGGGGCTTCTTCCGATTGTCTGACCGGCGGGGTCACCACCTCGTCTTCGATGCTTTCGGCGGCTAGAGCCTGACGCGTCAATTCGTCTTCATGGATGGCCTCTCCTGCGGTCGGCAAACTTGCGCAAACCTGCGCTGGGGCAGTTGGCGGAACAGCGGCCACTCCACCCGCTTTCAGCCGCTGCTCCAGCTGATAGATGCGCTGAACGGCCTCACTCAGGCGCTCCTGCAGATCACGAATCTGGGCCTGCACTTCATTCGAAGCGCCACCCCGGCCAGCACCATTTTTCAAAATGGCACCGACGATACCACCGACCGTTGCCAAGATCACAGCTGCCTTAAACGACTCGAAGGCTGCGCCCAACCCCAACCCGATAATGATACCCAACCACATCGCCTGTCCTCGTTTTCCCGCTGAAGCTATCGCCAGATTTGGCGAGCCACAAGCTGATTTCATTTGCCGACATTGCCCGTCGGGCATCGACTGTTTTGCGCGGGCCATGCTAGCACAAGAGCATGCCGGGTTGTGACGAAACGCAGTCCATCCCGATTAGCAAAACAAGCTTGAATTTCAGGTTCACCGCGGAAACGGTTTTCTTAATGTTCAACGCGTGAAATCAGATTGAAAACCGCGAATGTTTATCCATAATGAATATCCGTCCGGCGTCTTCTGGCCTTTGCTCCTCCGTTCCGTCGAGCATGGCACGCCAGTCTCATTTTCGCGGAGGTACCGACATGCGATCCCTGTTCTCTCCAGCAATCAACCTGCTCAATCGCCTGCGCTACCGGACGAAATTCATCCTTCTCGGCGCGGTCGTCTCCTCCGTCATGCTGGTCATGGCGCTATCGATCTACACCAGCCTGAACAAGGAAATCGGCACTGCACGTCATGAGCTTTCCGGATTGCAGATGCTCACGCCCTTCAACCGGGCGCTGCAGCTGGTGCAACAACACCGTGACCTGACCGTTGGCGCACAGAAGCCAGGTTCGTCGACAACCCTCAAAGCTGTTGAACAGGAGGCGGACAAGGCCTTCGAAGATACTGCGGCGCTGCTGACCCCGAAATTACGTGAGAAAGATGAATGGAGGGCGATCGACGCAGCATGGAAGGAGATTCGCGAAAAAAGCGGCACTTGGGATGCCCCGGAAAATTTTGCACGCCACTCTGCGCTGATCGACAAGTCGCTGGAGTTCATGATCGAGATTGCCGACGAGACCGAACTCACGCTTGATCCGGTGATGGACACCTATTACCTGATGGACAGCGTCGTCGCGAAAATGCCGGCGCTGCTCGATGCTCTGGGCCAGGCGCGTTCGCACGGCACGGTCGCACTCGCCGAACAGGAGCTGACCCTGCAAATGCGTAGGGAAATCGTTTCAATCACCGCCACGCTGGACAAGACACTCTACGCCCAGGGCAAGAACATCGACAAGGTGACGCAATACTCGCCGGAGTTCGGCGGCAGTCTGCAAACACCCAGCCGGGAATTCAACGAGCGCGCCCGCAAGGTAAGAGGCTTTCTTCAGGACGAGATTCTCAGCAACAGCCTTTCATCTTCCCCCGAAAGCTATTTCGACCTGGTCACGCAGGCCATCGATCAGGGTTACAAACTGGTGTTCGATGTACTGATACCGAAATTCGACGAACAGATCAGGGCGCGTGAGCGGGCCGCCAGCCAGGAACTGCTGGCCGTCTTCTGCGTCGCGCTGCTGGCCATGATCACAACGCTGTACCTTGGCGCCGGCTTCTATTATTCGGTCATGGATAGTGTCGACAGCTTTTCCGACGGCGCGCACAAGATGGCCGGCGGTGACCTCGGTGTCACTTTCGTCAATCACGGTATTGATGAGCTGCATCAGGCTGGCGGCGACTTCGACCACATGGCGAAAACATTCCGCGAACTGCTCGGCGAACTGAAGGCAGATGTCGAGGATTTGCAGAGCGCCGCCCAGCAACTGGCGTCTTCGAGCAGCCACATCGCCACAAGCAGCGCCACCCAGAGTGATGCCGCAGCCAGCATGGCAGCCTCCGTTCAGCAGATGACGGTCGGCGTCGACAACATCAGCCACAACGCGCAGGAAGCGCACAAATACTCCGGCCGCTCGGAAACCATTGCCGAAGAAGGCGCCGCCCTCGTCGAGAGCGTCGTGCGCGAGATCGGCAGCATCGCCGAAACGGTGAACCAGTCGTCCGCCACCGTCGAGGAGCTTGGGCGCCATTCCAACAACATTTCGGTGATCGTCGGCACGATCAAGGAAATCGCCGACCAGACCAACCTGCTGGCGTTGAACGCCGCCATCGAGGCGGCACGTGCGGGAGAAACCGGCCGCGGCTTCGCGGTTGTTGCCGACGAGGTACGCAAACTGGCCGAGCGCACCGGGCAGGCCACCCAGGAAATCGCCGGCATGATTCAGGTCGTCCAGTCCGGCACAAATGAGGCGGTGGTCAGCATGAAACGGGGTGTCGAACGTGTGGCGCAGGGCGTCAGCGCGGCGCAGCGGGCCGGCGAGACGATCAACCAGGTCAAGGCCCATACCCGGCAGGTGCTGGATGCGATTTCGGAAATTACCGAAGCGCTGCGGGAACAAGCCTCTGCCAGCACCGACATCGCGAAAAACGTGGAACGCATCGCCCGCATGGCCGACGAAAACCATGCCGAAGTCCGTGACAGTGCCGCCACGGCAACCCACCTGCGCGAACTGGCCACGGCGCTAAGCGGCGCAGTGGCACACTTCCGAGTTTGAGGGCTTTACGAAACGTCAACTCACTTCCGAAGAACTGTCTTGCTCCTGCCTCTCCTGGCGTGCAGTCAGAACAAGCACGCGGATACCGAATGCTGTGGGTGCGCCACCGAACATGGCGAACGCCAGCACAATACCCCACATGTTCTGAAAGTCCGCAACCACGGCTCTTTCCGGCGCATCCGGGTCATAGAGCACGGAGACGGCTTCGCCCGGAGACAGTTTGGACTGACTCCCCCCCAAGCCGCTGACGACACGCTCAACACCATCCGCCGCCTTATACAGCACTTGCGGTGCATAGTTGTGTGTGACATTCCCCTCCGAGTCACGACTGACTTCTTTTACATACCCCTGAAAATGCCCCTCAACCTTGACCATCCCGCGTAACTGCTCCACACGATCCACGGTGATGGCGATACCGACTACAGACCCGGTCAGCCCGATGATCAGACTGGCCACGCTCACCGCCCGCTCCAGGCCGATACGCGGATGTAACAGCCAGCCGGTCAATGGCCCCAACACCAGCGCGGCAAAGAATGGAATGACCCCGACAACATAGACATGTTCATCCATTTTCAAGTCCCGTTTTCACCCGACTAAACAAGGGCGATACCTCATTCCGACAAGAACTTCATTCCAACCCGCATCCATCGAAGCTTGTCAGCCAGCCAACAGCAAACCGCCCCCACCGAAAAGCGCGAATCCGACACCGACCACCACCAGAACTCCCACGCGCATCCATTCGCGTTGGGGAGAAACCAGTTCGGCAACAAGGTGAATCCCGCAGGCGACTGCAACCACGGAAAAAGCGCGGGCAATGCCAAACAGCGTGTCGTCACCGACAAGAAAGAGAAGTATGCCCGCACAGGCAAAAGCCACGTTGCCTGCGATCACAAAATACCCTGAGTACTGCTTGCGCACAGCGTCAAACCGCCCCGGCGGTGCAGCTTGCCTGGGGGCGTCGTGTTCCGCCGCGAAAAACAGGAAAAATATCCCGAACAAGGTCGGCATGCCGCCGAAAATCGCGAATGCCAGGATGACACCCCACAGATTCTGGAAATCGTTGATGACCGCGCTCTCCGGCGCATCCGGATGGTAGATTAGCGGTACCACATCACCCGGCGATCTTTCGGGCTGGCTCCCCCCCAGCCCCTTGATGACATGCTCGACGCCATCCGCCGTCTTGAAGGCGACAAGCGGTGAAACATTGCGCGTCACTTTGCCTTCAGAGTCGCGGCTGAACTCTTCGACGTATTCCTGAAAATGCCCTTCAGCCTGAAGCATTTCCCGCACTTGTGCGGCTCGGTCAAGGGCACCGACAACACCCGCCGCCGATCCGGTCAGCCCGATAATGAGACAGCCTATACCGACTGCTCGCTCGAAGCCGATGCGCCGACGCAGCAACCAGCCCACCAGCGGCCCCAGCACCGCAGCACCAAAGAACCAGAGAAAGCCAAGGTTGATGATCCGGTCATCCATTTGCACCTCCCGCTTTCACCCGATTACGCCAAAACGGCCCCATGCCCTTGACGGGAAAACGCCATCATCCGTCATCCACTGCTTTGGGTGATACCCGAATTGGAGCTTGCTGCGGTCAACCCGAAAAATCGCCATTTTTCGGGTCGACCGTGACATTCCGCGTTGCCCCTACTCCCAAGCCTCCATCCGCGCATTACACGCCAGCACATTGCCGTAATATTGATCGACCCGGGTGCGGCAGGGCAACCCCGACTGCGCAAGAACCCTGTCGATATAGCGGATCGCCCCGGCGGGCGTTTCGTAGTCATCAGTGACGGAATAGGGAGAGCGCAACGTACAAATTTCATCGGCCCCCTTGCGCAGGGTACGCGCATTACGCCATTGGGCGGACATCTCGCGCACTGCGGCAGTCATTTCCGGATTGCTTTTCGCTACAACACGATTCCAGGTATAGGCTGAATTCGTCCACGCACAGATCTGCTCGAAAGAAGGCGGCTGCGCCTTGAGGAAAGCGACGGCGGTATTGACGGCAACCGCCGGATCACCCTGCACGGCGACAAGACGCGCATCCGCACTTGCCGACATCTGGCGACGATCGCGATCACGCGTCCACCACTCGTCTACCGCGCCACGCATCTGGTCATAGACGGAGGTATAGGCATCGACGATGCTCGACCCACTACCAGCTCGGTTAAAGTCCTTGACGTGCTCGCCATAAAAAGCACCAAGCGCCTCGCAGCGCGCAAGCTGGTTGGCATCCGGCAGGCCCAGCGAAGTGTCTGCATACTTGAAAGACTGGGAATAGCCATTTCCCGAGCCGGGATACTGGGCAAGACCGACAATCGAGAGCAAATGCAGCAGATGGCTGGCCGTCGGCTGGTGCTGCTGATCCAGCAGAAACTTTGCGTAATCCACATCGCAGTGGCGATTGGCCAGATAAAAGTCGAAATCGGTATAGCCGCCCTTGTAGTCCGCGTATTGACCATCCCGGAAAGACGACATGACCAGCGAGGTGATGGCGCTGCGCATGAGATCGGCGCTGCCGAGCTGCATGCCGATACCCATCATGGTCTGGTACGTGTCGCGACGCTGCCGGGCGAGCGACTCTTCAGTCTCACCGCCCAGGCCCGCGATGGCCTGCGCCGCTCCCGCCGAGAACAAGCCCTGACGCTGATGCGGCAGAAGCCCTTCGACCTGCGGCATCAAGGCAAGCGCTGATTCCTTGTCCCCCACCGCGAGCGCCACATCGAAAGCCGTAAACCCCGCGCCGGAAACTTTTGGCAGGTAATTCTCCAGTTGTTGCCCGAGCGGTGCCGGCAAGCGCTCAAGGTGAACGAAGAGCTGACGCTGGCGGGTTGCCGCAGGCAGCGCCCGCATACGGGCGAAGAAGCCGCTCAGGTTCTCCTTGAAAAGCAAGCCCTCGACCGCCCGGCCCGAACTCATCGCCGCCTCGACTTCGGCCTCGCACAAAGCAGCCTGATGAGAGGAAAGCGGGTCGTCGTAGGAAGTTCTCCTTTCCGCATTGCTGCGCGTACCAAAAATCAGAAAGCGCGAGCTTTCCTGCGCCACGCAGATGACCGGGCGCTCTTCGCCATTTTCCTGCGTCACATCGGCATACAGACTGACAGCATCAGCCGGGCCAAACAGATCGATCACGGAATATTTGTAGAACAGCGCGCGATCGTCGAGATCGCCACCTTCAAGCGACTCGAAGGTGATTGTCGGGCCCAGCAGAAGCGTCAACACGGCAGCGACCCCGGCTGTCACGGCACTGCGCCGGGGCGACCAGCGCTGGTTATTGCGCAACGCCCAACCCAACGCGGCGAGCGCCGCGAAAACCAGCCCGAGCGCAAGCGCCATGTCGCGTGCGCCCTCCTTCCAGATGAGTTGATCGCCGAAGAAATCAACCCCGCGCCACCCCTTGTGCGACAACTCAACCAGCAGCGCACCGCTCAGGAAGAGCACGGCAAACGCCAGCAGGTTCATCGTCACCAGCGGGATGCGTGCCAGCGGAGCGACCTCGTCACCCTGGTGTGCTGCCTGCCAGCGGTTGAGCATCACCCCGGCGAGTGAACAGGCCAGGGCCATGCCGCCATTCAGGATGGCGTACCGGCCTTCATGATTGAACGCGCCGATTGCTGCGGCAAAGCTGAAGGCGGCAGCAAGCAGGCTCCAGAAGGCAGGCCACAGGCCAGCCGGCAGCGTGCGGGCAGGAGATGCTTCCGGCGACTCCGGAGATATTTCGTTCGGGGTATCTTGTTCTGACATGGTGAGAGGAAACTCGATCCGTGGAAAATTCCGGCGTAATTTTCCGTCAATTCCATATTCATAACAAAGACAAATCGACCTTGTGCTTGAAAGCGGGCTGCATACATCCTTTTGCCAGCTACGCTGCGAACTGTCACGGTGAACCGGAAAAAAGGCTGTTTTTCCGGTTCACCGTGACAAACTCCCCGCCCAGGCCATCCTGATGGATAATGACCGGAACATTCCCCAGCAGGAAAAATCAATGGCTCTCAATCGTTCGCACTGGTACCTGTTCCTCCTGGCTCTGGGTTTTATCGGTTGGTCTACCCACCTGAGCGCAGCGGAATTTGCACGCGTTGAGCGCCTGTACGGCGAAGCCTGGATCGAGCGTGGAGCAACCCGGGAGCGGCTGGTCCAGGCTGCTGTAATTGCACACGACGACCTCTTGCAGACCGGAGCGGATAGCCGTTTGCAACTGGCACTGAGCGATGGCGGCACGCTCAACCTGGGCGAAAACACCCGCCTGCGCGCCAAGACGATTTCGGAAACGCCATCGCACTCACTGGCCGAGCTCGACCTGAAAGGTGCTTTCCGCATGGTGAGCGGCATTTTCCGGGGAAAACACAAGCAAGAATGGGTGATCAATACGCCGGTCGCTGTCATCGGCATACGCGGCACCGATTTCTTTGCCGGACCGATTGACGGCGCGCTCGACGTCATGGTGATCTCCGGACGGGTCGAGGTGAGCAACAGCGCCGGCCGCGTGCTGCTCGAACCCAAGGAAGGCACGGTGGTTGGCGATGCGTCGACGGCTCCGTCGACGCCGATCCTCTGGGGTGCAGCCAAAGTACAACGCGCCTTTTCGATGGTGAACTTTCCGGATCAATGACCCCGCAGCAATCGCTCCTGTTTTCGCTCATTCACCTGACGACCTTCTGCCTGTACATCGCGAAATACGCCCGCCTGCGCAAGGACCAGCGCTACGCCGGTCCGGACAAGGCCCCCGTCGAGGCAATGCCGCTGGCCAGAAGGGTTACCAAGCTCGCTTTCGTGACGAGCAGCCTGCTTGTCCTGCTTGGGTTCTGGATCGGTGAGGCGCGCTACGGTTACCTTCAGGCCCCACTGTGGCTGCGCGCCGGTGGCGTTGGATTGACGCTGTGCGCCTTCCTTTTTCTCAGCCGGGCGCTGGATCAGCTCGGCAAAAACTATTCGCCGCTTTTCGATACGCATCGCCCGTTTTTCATTGTCGACAGCGGGCCGTACAAGTACATCCGTCACCCGGTCTATCTCTGCAACATCCTGATCATCTCGGGTTATGTGCTGTCCAGCGCCTCCCTCGCAGTACTGCTGCTTTCACTGTGGGGCTGGGGCTACATGCTGCACTCGGTGATGCGCGAGGAAACGTTCCTCGCCAGCACCTTCCCCGAATATCGTGAATACCAGAAGCGCACCTGGCGCCTTCTCCCCGGCATCTACTAGCTGGCGCCGGGGAAACCAGACCGCTGGCAAGCCGACGGCGAACCCGAAAAAAAGGCGTTTTTTCCGGTTCACCGCAACAAGTGGCAAACCGCCTGTTCAGCGCTTGCCCGGCTTCTGCTCAAGCCACTGCGTGAGCAGATGTTCCGCATTCGTACCGCGGCTCAGTGCCTGATCGTAGGAAATCCGGTAGTCGCCCAGCCCATGCGGATGCGTCGCCAGGAAAACGCGTCCGCCAGTACGCTCCAGACGCAGGATTTCGTAATCCTGATTGCCCGACTTGACACGATAGCTGCGACGACCGTTTCCATCATTACTTACCGTCGCCTTCTGGATCACCCCGTCAATCGCACTATCGACACCGGCCACCAGAACCAGGGCCTCCGCCTTTTCCGGAGCACCGAGGCGCACCACATAAACACTGACATTTTCCTCGCCGGAATAAGCCTGCACGTAAGCACCAACCTGCGGACGATCTGCCGCAACGACGAGCAGGGAAGACAAGGAAAGGACAACAGCCAGCGACACTCTGGAAAAGCTTTTGAGCATGATCACACTACCCTGAACATTGAAAGACATAAGCATAACCCGCTCACCGCGGAATGACGAGCAGATACCACCTCAAAGGCACCCGGTGAAACCAGGCACCGGATTTTTCGGTTTTCCCGGCACGAAGCCAACTCCTGACAGGAATACCCCCCCTGCAGGCGAAAATTTTATGTCGCTGATTCACCTCGAACGCGCCGTGTTTTGCGCGATAATTTTGCCCATAGTTGGATTCGCTCAGGCAGGGGCACGTATGCGTATACGGAATTTCATTTTCGCTGCATCAGCACTGGTGGCCGCGCTGTTTTTCGGCGGCACCTATTTTGCGCTGAGCAACATATTCGACAACGTCATCAAGAGCAACGCAGCACGCACTTCCGAAGCCACGGCAAAAGTCACCTTCGCCTCGATGTACCAGTTGATGAGCCGCGGCTGGAGTCGCAGCCAGGCCGACGCTTTCCTGCGGGCAACGGCCGAATCCGGCGAAGGCACCGGACTCAACGTACAGATCTATCGCGGCCAGCGGGTGATTGATATCTACGGTGAAATAGCCCAGCCCCCTCTCGATGAAGAATTGAAGACCGTCTTCGCCACCGCTGGCGAAGTCCGTCGCGACACCAGCGAACAGTCCCGCCACATTTACCCCCTGATTGCTGAAGAACGCTGCCTGAGCTGCCACCACAACGCCAGGAGCGGAGAAATACTGGGGGCAGTGGAAGTGCGCCAGGAATTTGGTGGCCTGCTGTCCAAGGCGCGGCGCGATCTCCTCATCGCTTTCTCGGTTCTACTCCCCCTCGCCCTGCTTTTGGCGGGCCTTATCGTCTGGTGGGTCGGACGGCGTATTGAAGGTTCCGTTCAGGAATTGCAGGAAAGCTTCGAGGCGGTCAATGCGGTGGGCGACCTGAGCAAGATCCGGATCAACAAGCATGATCTCGGTTTCGCCGAATTCAACGGGATTGTCGATGCACTGAACGGTCTGGTGGAAAAATTGCGCAGCATCGCCGTCGACAAGGAAGTACTCAAGTTCGAGATCGGCCTGCTGGAAAAATTCGTCATCACCTCCGACGTCGTACGCGACTGGCGGGAATACGTCGGGCGTCTGCTCGGCGATATCAATACCATCATGCCAACGCATGTTCTGTTCTCCATCTTCAAGATCGACGACGAACTGTTCGACCTGGAAATCTTCTGGCGCGGCCCCCCAAACCTCAAGACCCGTGCAATGGTCGAGGGCTACATCCACGAAGAACTGAAAGGTCTGCCGGTTTTCTCTGATGTCACTGAATGCACGATTCACCATCATGTAACCGACAACACTGCGCCGGAGATCCGCCTGACGGATTCCGAAGTTGCCGTACGTGTCAAATCCTTCTTCGTCGACATGCCGAAGATCGGGGGGATCGTTGGTATCGGCGTGCATGCCGGTGTGCTCGAAGACGAGACGCGCTTTCTCGTCATGGAAAGTGTTTTGTCGACCCTGCTCAACGTCGTCGGCTCGGTCAAAGCCATCTACAAATACACCCGCGATCTGGAGTACTACGCCACCCGCGACCCGCTCACCGATCTGTTCAACCAGCGGGTGTTCTGGGAACTGGCCTCCTATGAAGTGGGTCGCGCCCATCGCCATGACTACAAATTCGGCCTGCTCCTGATCGACCTGGATAACTTCAAACTGATCAACGACAACTACGGGCACACCGTCGGCGACCGCTATCTGCAACGCTTCGCCCGTCAGGTGCAGGCTGCCCTGCGCGAGGGAGACATCCTTGCCCGTTACGGCGGCGATGAATTTGTCGCACTGCTGCCGGAAGCGGATGCCGATGCCGTGGTGATGATCGCCGAGCGGGTACGCCTGGCCGTCGAAAACATGGTGATCGAAGCTGAAAACGATGAACGCCTGCGCGGCACCGCATCGATCGGCCTGGCCGTATTCCCCGACCACGCCAGTAACCCGAAGGATCTCCTGCTCTTCGCCGACAACATGATGTACAAGGCCAAGGCGGCCGGCAAAGGCCAGGTCGCCATGCCGACCGCCGAAGATGTGGTCGACGTTTTCCGGGGCATCACCCAGAAAAGCGTGATGGTGCTCGAAGCACTGGAAGCCAGGCGCATCATTCCTTTTTTCCAGCCCATCCTCGACGTCGCCAACCACCGTATCGCCGCCTACGAAGTGCTGTCACGCATCGAGCTCGGCGGCGAGATCATCCGGGCCGACGATTTCGTCGAAATTGCAGAAAAAATGGGCGTCATCCACCGCATGGACACCCTGGTCATGGAACAGGCGCTGCACGCGCTGTCGGCCATGAAGCATGACGGTTTCGTCTTTGTGAATCTTTCACCGCGCGCACTGGTGTTCAACGAATTCGCCCGTGACATCCGGCGTATCGTTGCCAACAGCGGATTCCCGCCAGACCAGATCGTCTTCGAGATTACGGAGCGCGACACCGTCAAGAACCTTTCGCTTCTGGAAAGTTTCCTCTCCGAACTGAAAGCGGACGGCTTCAAACTGGCGATCGATGACTTTGGCTCCGGCTTCTCATCCTTCCACTACCTGCGCCGCTTCCCCATCGACTTCCTGAAAATCGAGGGCGACTTCATCGCCAACATGCTGGACAGCGAAAAAGATCACACCTTCGTCACCAGCATCCGCTCACTGGCGCGCGAGATGGGAATCACCGTCGTCGCCGAATACGTCGAATCCGCCGAAGTTCTCGAGGAACTGGAACGCATGGAAGTTCATCTGGCACAAGGCTACTTCATCGGCCGACCGCAACGCGAACTGATTCCCGTGGAGTGGCATCCGAAGGATTGAAGCTGACACCCTCTCAGGGCCGAACGCCTCGAATAGCCACCAACTCGACGAACTCGTCGGATCGATAGGCATTCCTGAACCCGTAGGCCTTCGCCGTCTGCCTGATCAGGCGCTGATGTTCCGCCGAATACCATACATTCAGTACGACGGTGCCAATATCCATCGGTGAGGTTCCGACAAAATCAATAATGACCTCATATTTCCCGGTGTTGAATTTTCCTGCCGGCACAACGATTTCTTCCACTCCCATGCTGGAAATCCTCGCCTGACAACGTGCCGCAGCACAACGCGAAAGCCCAAGGATGCTCACCGTTGCATCCTTGTCACCGTTCCAGTGCGGGCCGAACAATACCTCCGACGTCGTCGGCAGACCCGTAACCACGGGCTTACCGGCAAATGCCCACTCCCCCAAAAACCTGCCGTTCAAGGAGTATTGCTCGATTACTCCCGTGCCGGGCACGCCGCCAACGACGCGCTGTACCAGTACCTGACTGCTGCCGAATGTTCGATCCTCAACTTTGTACTCCCATTCTTCACCCGTTGCCGCAAAGGACTTTCCGGCTTCCGGCATCGCAGTAGAAAGTGCCGGTACAACCGATGATGAAGGTTGAACGCTGGCGATACGCGCGGGTTGAGCCGGCAACGCCGCATCGACCGACTTGCCTTGCGTAACCGCTGGCCGTGCAGGAGACTGAGCCACATCCCCGGAATTTTGACGCGCCAGCATTTCCTTGATCATCTTTTCCATCGACTGCTGTAACTCTGCCCGCTCTCGATTGGCCTTTTCCTCGGCCTTTCTCAGGGCTTCCGCAACGGCGCGCTCACTCGCATCCTGTTGCGTCTTGAGCGCCCGCTGCAATTCCGCCTTTTCGCGCTGGGACTGCTCCTGATCCTTGGCCGTTTTCTCGTTAACCTGCTTCAAGGCATCCGCCAGTTTCCGTTCGTTTTCTTCCTGCTGCGCCTTCAAGGCTTTCTGCAATGTTTCACGTTGATGCTGTTCGGCTTCGCGCTGTGTCACGGCATCAGCGGAGAACATGAACTCCCCGGTCAATGAAGAGGCCTCCCAGGGAATCTGGTTATCGCCGGTAGCCCTGGCAACATTGGCTCTGACCCGCTTAAAGGCCTTCTCCACCTCCAGCCCCGGTGTTTGCAGCACCTTGAGCAGTTCCTGAGTGTATAAACCGTTGCGCCCTTCTCCGTCAGAAGCCACTTTGCCCGGTGCCGTTGCGTAGGCAATCAAGGTACCTTTGGGCGCATCCATTTGTGCCAGCCCTCCACCCAGAGACCGGAATCGCCGTTCAAACGGATTGTTCCGGCAGGCATCGAGAACAACGATATTCAGCGGACTGGCGTTGAGTTGGTCGAGGATCGTGTCGACATCGACGGTTTCTGCCCGCACCGAGTTTTCCGTGTCAATTTGGGCGTCAATCGGAATAAGGTAGTTTTTCCCTTTGACCTGCATGCCGTGACCAGCATAGTAGAAAAGCGCGACCGTATCCGCATTCAACATCCCGCCAAACTGCACGATGGCGCGATTCATTTCCTTTTGGGTAACGTCAATCTTTTCAATGACATCAAACCCGGTTTTGCGCAAAACAACCGCCATGTCATGCGCATCGTTCGCCGGGTTACGCAGGGAAACGCCCGGGTATTTGCTGTTCCCGATCACAAGCGCAACTCGCTTGTATTGCGTCGCTTCTCGGGCCACCTCTCCAGCAAACCCTTGCCCGAAAACACCGAACATCAGAAAAACAACCGCAAGAGCCTTCACCCAGAAACCCCCCGAGAAATATCCGACAATTCTAGATTGAATGCCCAGATTTAAATCCACAGATATTTCACAGGGAGTTGAGTATCGCGCAAATCAACTGTTCATTTTTCTGGCACGTGCTGTGGAACAACTTACATGCTGCGCCGGTACTGCCCGCCAACTTCGTAGAGCGCGTTGCTGATCTGGCCCAGCGAGCAGTATTTCACCGCATCGACCAGCACGGCGAAGACGTTGCCGTCCTCGATCACGGTCTGCTTGAGTTTGGCCAGCATGGCCGGTGCCTTGTCGGCGTTACGGGCATGGAAGTCGCGCAGGCGCTTGATCTGCGACTGCTTCTCTTCCTCACTCGAGCGTGCCAGTTCGATTTCCTGTTGCGCCATGCCCTTCGGATTCAGGAAGGTATTGACGCCGATGATCGGGTAGGAGCCGTCGTGCTTCTTGTGCTCGTAGTACATCGACTCTTCCTGGATCTTGCCGCGCTGGTAGCCGGTTTCCATGGCGCCCAGTACGCCGCCGCGCGAGGCGATGGCTTCGAATTCCTTGAGCACGGCTTCCTCGACCAGATCGGTCAGTTCGTCGATGACGAAGGCGCCCTGGTTCGGGTTCTCGTTCTTGGCGACGCCCCACTCGCG
>CAZOWA010000010.1:0-95087 GCA_964583695.1 uncultured Dechloromonas sp. | reverse complement strand
CCGAATACCTCGGCTTCGAGATGCTCGACGGCGAATACAAGGTGATGGGCATGGCCCCCTACGGCGACCCGAGCAAATATGATTTCTCGCGCCTGGCCAAGTTCGAGAACGGCGAACTGATCATCAACACTGACTACGCCAACGTGATCGGCTTCCGCCGCTACAAGGAAAAGGGCAAGGGCTACTACTTCTCGCCCAAGCTGATCGAGTGGCTGGGCCCGATGCGCCACGGCGACATTGCCGACGATCCCTACATCCACTACGCGGCGAGCATGCAGAAGCTGTTTGAGGATTTGTCGCTGCAGATGATGGATTACTACCTCGGCGACATCCTGAAGGAAACCGGCCGTCTTGCCTTTGCCGGCGGCGGCGCGCTGAACGTCAAGCTCAACCAGAAGATCATTGCCCGCCCGGAACTGAAAGAACTGTTCGTCCAGCCTGCTTCCGGCGATGCCGGAACCGCCATCGGCGCCGCCGCGTACGTCTCGGTCGAGCGCGGCGTGCCGGTCGAGAAGATGGAGCACGTTTACCTCGGCCCGGAATACAGCAACGAAGACGTCATCGCCGCCTGCGCCCGCCATCCGGCCAAGCCGCAGTTCGAAATCATCGCCAACGGGGACACCGCCGTGCCCGAGCGCATCGCGCAGATTCTTGCCGACGGTAACCCGGTCGCCTGGTTCCAGGGGCGCATGGAATTCGGCCCGCGCGCGTTGGGTGGGCGTTCCATCCTCGGCTGCCCGAGCGCTCCCGGCGTCGCCGACCGGATCAACGAACAAATCAAGTTCCGAGAACGCTGGCGCCCCTTCTGCCCAAGCATGCTCGACACGGTCGGCCCGCAGATGCTGGGGAGCAACCATCCGGCGCCGTTCATGACCTTCACCTTCGAAGTCGCCGAAGAATGGAAGGCGCGCGTACCAGAAGTCGTCCACGAAGACGGCACCTCGCGCGCCCAGGTTTTGAAGCGCGACTACAACCCGCGCTATTACGACCTGATGAAGCAGATGGAAAAGATCACCGGTAACGGCGTCGTACTCAACACCTCGCTAAACCGGCGCGGCGAACCGATGATCTGCTCGCCAACCGATGCGCTGAACATGTTCTTCGGCTCCGACCTGCAGTACCTGATCATGCAGGACGTGCTGGTGGTAAAAAACGGCAATTTTTCGAGTTGACCGTGGCAGAGCGCTGGATCGTCCAATTCTGTCATTGCCACTACGGGCCATTTGCGGACGTTGCCCGGCAATACGCAGCTCTGTTCGACGGCACTCCGTACAAGGTACTGACGGTCTATCTGACCGGCAAACCCAGTGACGAGGTTGCCAGCCAATCTGCGTCTGACGAAGTCATTTTTCTGAATTTTGATGGCAAGGCAGTTGCCGGTCTCAAGCTTGGCGCCATTCGCGCCTTCCGAAAAATCGTTGCCAGCCGCGACGTAGCGATGATCATCGCGCATCGGGCAAAGCCGATTTACATCGCCTGCCTGGCCACCAAACTTCCGATCATCGGCGTGCACCACGCCTTCGACGACTACAAGCGGCCGTCACGACGCTGGTTTGCTAACAGCTTCCGGCGACGGCTATCGCTTCTTGCCGTTTCCAACGCCGTACGCGACAACATTCGCGGCCACCTGAAAAGCTGGCCACCTGAAAAGATCCAGACCCTGTACAACCGCATCGACGTCGCTGCCGCCCGGGCCAATCTGCTCACTCGCGAGGAGGCCCGGCATATGTTGGGACTCCCCAGCGGCATTCCGGTCATCGCCAACGTCGGGCGACTGCATGCCGACAAGGACCAGGCCACCCTGCTCGCCGGATTCGCCAAGGCTTTGCCTCAACTCCCGGCGGGCACTTTGCTGGTCATCGCCGGAAGCGGCCCACTGGAAGGCGCACTCAAGGCGCAGGCTGCGACACTGGACATCGCCGGCAATGTTCGATTCCTCGGGCAGGTCAAGAATGTTGCCCGCCTGTTCCGGGCATTCGACCTGTTCGTACTCAGCTCCGACCACGAGCCGTTCGGCATGGTTTTATTGGAAGCCATGGTTGCCGGCGTTCCGGTTATTGCAACCGATTGCGGCGGAGCCTCTGAGGTAGTCGGAGACCCGCTCTGGCTCTTTCCCCTTCGCGACGCTAATGTGCTTTCAAAAAAAATAGCTGTCTTTTTTGGCCGCCCGCCATCACATGACGATTACGAGAAGCGATTGCTGGATCTTTTTTCTGACACGGCTGCACAGCGAAACTTCTTTGGTTTGCCAATGATCAGCAATGAGCTTCGCGCATGAACGATAGTGCTCAGCCACGCGTTGCGCTAGTTGCCTTTAATTCGCTCGGCGACGGATTGATCTATCTGATGATGGCAGAGAATCTGCGCATCAACGGCTACGCAGTCACCTACTTTGGCAACATTGGCTACCAGCTGCGCCAGTGGCTTCCCCAGTTCGAAATACGCCCCTATCCAACGCTCGACGAAATGGATGCAGCACTGGCCGACTTCGACCTTGTGGTCATGAGCCCACCACAATTTCTCCGCAATCGTATGGATCCGGCCACAACCGACGCGATGCGACGCAAATGGATACTGATCTGCCAAAAACCGCCTGCGGAATGGCGTTTTGATCTTCGCGAAGAGAAATCCTCGACACTCCACCCGGAAATTTACGCAGCACTCGAGCGCTTGCTTGATTGCGGCGGACCGATCCGCCGCCGGAAATACACGACAGAAAGCGTCGTCGACATCACCATTGAATACATGCGCGACGTCATGGGTCTAAAAACCCTGATTCGTGACGTCCCCCTGGCGCCTCCAGGCAACCTGAAATTCCGAAAATATCCGCAACGAATCATCGTCAGCCCAGACTCTGCCTGGCCAGAAAAAAAAGACTGGTCGCCTCAAGCGTTCCTCAAACTCTGTCACAAGCTTCGCTCACTGGGCGCAGAACCAAAGATTGTCGTAGCGCCTGGCAACCATGAGCGTTGGAAAACGATGCCTGGAAATTGTTTCGACACCCCACTTTTCCCAGCCATCGAGAATCTTGCGTCTTACATTTTCGAATCGGGAGCCGTCATTGCCAATGACTCTGGCAATGGCCACCTCGCCTCGTTTCTCGGCATCCCTGTCGTAACCATCTATCGCAAGAAAAACCCGAAATTCCATTGGCGCCCCGACTGGAGACCCGCAAAAGTAGTTTGCCCGAAAGTTGTACTACCAGGAATTCGCAAACCCATCTGGAGACCATTCATCAGCGTGTCTGACGTCCTGAAAGCTCTTAATGCAGTGACATGAGCACGCCTTGCATGTTCTGATCAGGAAGTCCTGCCGGAATTCCGATTCCGACAAAACCAGACAAAAGGAATAACCGGATGTCCCAAATCCCTCACAATCAGATCAAGACCCAATTCGACATATGCATTGTCAATTACAACACAAAGGAATTGACCCACGCATGCCTCAAACACATCATTTCGATCACCGAGAACGATCATTGCGACATCTGGGTTGTAGATAACGGATCGACTGACGGTAGCGTCGAAATGCTGGAAAGTATCCCCAAAATAAAGCTAATCAAGAGAAGGCCAGAGCAGGCAGAAGAAGGGCACACGGCACATGCGATTGCGATTGACCTCGTGTTCAACACAACCAACAAGCCGTATCTGGTACTGATGCACACAGACACGATTATCTATAGTCCTCTGGCGCTCGACATGCTTTTCACCGAAATGGCCGGACACAAAAAGATCGGTGCGGTCGGTTGCCTGGATCAGGTATACGAGGGAAGCGTCAGAGCAGTCTTGAAAAAGCTCAAAAAGGGGGCCAGCCGCAGAAAAAAGATGCTTGCCTTCATGCTGGGCCTAAGAGAGAAGCCACCAAGCAAGAACGTACCTGACGTTCACATTCGTAGTTTCTTTTCGATATGGAACATCGGTGCAATGAAAGACGAAGGCTTGTGTTTCAACATGGGCAACATGAATCCTGGGTACATGGCGCAAAATATCCTTACAGATAGAGGCTATTCGTTTATCACGCTACCCCCAAAATTATTTTTCCGGCACCTCGACCACCTTGAGGCAGCCACCGTAGCGCAAAAAAATCCGTACCACTTCAAACACAGGAAATCAAAACGTTTCCAGAAAAAACTGAAGGAAGTCATTGAACCGGATTAATGCCATTTCGATCATCCACCTATTTTTCCAAGACAGGCATCACTTCTACCAGAAGAAACTTGCTCAACTTTCGGCTTGAGGGCATATTCCCTGACGAAACCAGATCAAAAACAAATATCTGACACATCCGGGCAAACACTTAAAATGAAGCACGATAACTCTTGGCGGGAAAAATCCGCCGCCCTGGATCACTATCGATGGATGCAGTTGCGAGAAAGGTACGCGTTGGGCGGCACGCTTCTTCGCTTCCTCCGAGACGCACTGGTTGACACCTGGCTGGGCCTTCTCGCCAAAACCCGTCTACGCAACAGCATTGAAAGACAAACTTGCGACATCCTTCTGTTGCAATCAGCACCATTCGTCATTGGACTAAAAAGAAAAAAACTGCTGATTGAAGCGCTAATCGGTCAAGGCTACCGCTTAACAGAAACATCCCTGGACGAGCCACAAATAATCTGCAAAAAAAGATTCCTGGCCCGGCCACCACAATCAGTTCCCCTACGTTACTTTTACTATGCTGCGCACGCCACTTGGCTTGTAGAGCACTACCGACCCAAAATACTTTTGAATGACCGCAATGGCAGCCTTTATTCACCATTTTTGCGACTGCGTCTGAATGAGGAAAATTCCCTACTGGTTCACTTGGCGCATGCAACGACGCTAGAAGGGTCGCGCCGTCTGGGCATGAACGACTACGACTACTACCTGCTATTCGGCCGAAGCTCCCTAGAGGCTCTCCAATCGCGCCCCCTCCGATTTGGAAATTCGACAGCTCTGTTAACCGGGTCACACATGATCGACCAAAGCTTTGACCTACCGAAACCGGAGCAGATAAAAAAAACCGTTCTAATCCTCGGTGTAGGACCAGATAAAGAGAAAAAACCAGGATACCAAAACACCTATGCTCTCCTCCGAAACTGGGCAAGAGCACATCGGGAATACCGCATGATCGTCAAAAGCCATCCGAGGAGCACCGTACCGTTTTGGCAAGAAGCTGCAGAAACATCGGACAACATCAGCGTACTGCCACCAAGAACCCACCTTTCGGAAGCTTTGAGCCAAGCAAGCATTGTGGTCAACATCATGTCGAATGCAGTGATTGAAGCGGCACTAGCCGGACTACCAATCATCTACTGCAACTTAAGCGAAGAGCGTGACATATTCTCCCAAGATATCCACTTTGGCGTTTCGGCAGTAAACATCGAAGATTTTCAAGCGAGAATAGCGTCCATAGAACAGAACTATGATGAACATTGCCAGCGCTCCCGTGTTTTTTCTGACTTTCATCTCGCAAATGGATTTCATGGCTTGAACGTGACGGTACAAACACTAGCCAGCATCATCAAACACACGGCCCCAGGCCCCTCTGTTGAGTCACAAGCAATCAATGCCACCTTTTAGCAAAATTACCACTTAATCTCATGAGCAATTTCACGAACCAATACGGGTGGATGACCAAGGCACGCAAAGCGGTGGCAATCGGCATGTACTGCTACCTTGCCTCATTTTTCTTGCTCAGCGGCAGCCAGCAAAAAACACTGTTTTACCTTGTGGCGGCGTTACCGGCAATTCTACTTTTAGCGGATCTGAAACACATCTTCCGAGAACACAAGACTGCCCTTATCCTCACAATGGGGTATCTGGCATATTTTTCGATCAGTTCGCTTTGGTCAACCGAAGGCGAATTATTGAACAGCCTGAGGCTTGCCTTTGTCATTGCATGCCTGATGCTTTCGAGCTACACCACCACTCATCTCAACACCGATAGCAGCAAGGCTATTCGTCATTTCATCCTGGCTATTGGAATGCTGTCCAGCATATTTTATTTATCCATTATCGGATTCAAGATAGCGACAACAGAAGGATTTTCAGTTCTGTCTCAATACAGGTTCACTCTTCACGACCTGAGCGGATTTGGTGACGGCAACCCTATCAATTCAGCCATATATTTTGGGCTACCTATATTGGCGGCGTTTTGGAGTTATCCAAAATCCCCAACAAAAACAAAAGCACTATTGCTAGCACTCAGCATAACGTGCCTATTTGTCATGTTTTTGACAAAAAGCCGCGGCCCGATCATATCAGTAATTTTCACAATATTTTTAATATCAGGACTCAGACGAGAAAAAGATGACCTTTTTCTTCTGGGAAGCGCTTTTTTAATTGTTGGAGCCTCTGCGCTGATTTTCGACCTTCTGCCCATATTGATGGATCGTGCAAGCGCACCCAATTATCGCGTCGAGATCTGGACAAAAAGCATTTCATTGATCAATGAGCACCTGTTTTTTGGGCAAGGAGCAGGCGAATCGGCAAACATTTCGTTTGTCTCCGAAGGGGGCCCGACAACTGTCGGGCACTCGCATTCATCATTTCTCGAAGCATTTCGGGTGGGCGGTCTGGTGGGGGGAATATTGTTCTTTAGCCTGCTAGCACTCAGCCTGGAACGCTCCTTTACCATTTCCAGCGATCGGGGATTTTTCGCGTTCTGGTTAATTTATGGTCTGTTGTGCTTATCAACCAACGGCCGATCAGTATTTATTCGTCCATCAATCGAATGGTTCTGTTTCTGGATGCCTCTATTTTTTGGAATATTTTCATCTACACAAAAACAGCAAAACAAAAACGAACCGATTCCTGAAAAATAGGCATCTCGCAAACAATGTCTCTGCCTTAAAACAAAATCGAATTTAAACCTCAGGAACCGTAAAAATTATGACTAAAAAATGTTTTAATTTGACAAAAAACACCTATCCTCTTCCAACGTGGCGATGCGCTTAAGGTTTCGCTCTTTCAGCCAGAAATTCAATGGGAACGGGTATATTTTTACATCAGCCACGTCAATCAACCCGAGCTCACCTGATGGCATAAGTACAACATTTCCAAGGTGGAGCGATCGGAAATAAATTCCCAAAGAGTGCAGTCTGTCGACGAATTCGTGAAATTTTTTCTTAAGTGCATCCTCCTCTGCGGAGCTCATTCCTGACCTCCGAACCTCGCGGATAGTTCGGCCGGGAAGAGGAATATACAAAACCGCGTCACGTTGGATAGCAGGCACCTTCAGCACCGCCATCAGCTCAGGCACTGGAATGCCAAGCTTTTTCAATGCAGCACAATTATCAGCAAAACGCCGCGCATAAGGCCTCCAGGCCGCCGACGAAATCAGGCGCTTGCGGCGGAACATCTTCAGAATGTTGCCATTTTCAAGCCTGAGCACCTTATCTCCGTGAGCGTCCCCCTCCAAAACCTCGGCACCAGCGCGCAATGCTTGATACTCTTCCAAGCTTAAGCTCTTCAATCGAACTCCTTCACAAAGGCGACAGTTTACACGAGCATCGTGCGCGTATACGCCGATGGGGCCATGCTAAACTCGCCGACCTGATTTTTCGGATCGAACCGCCACGCCATGCCAAAAAAAGCTGCGGAGCCGCCCTCCTCTTTACGTATTTACCTGCGGCTTTTGAGTTATCTCCGGCCGTTTATCACTCCGTTTGGCGTCAGCATTCTCGGCTACCTGATCTTTGCCTCATCGCAGCCAATGCTGGCCAGTGTTCTGAAGTATTTTGTCGACGGCCTTTCTGCCCCGGCCGATACGCTGCAGCAGTTTCCGCTGGTAGGCAAGGTCGAGCTGATGTACGGCGTTCCTGCCCTGTTGGTCATCATCGTGTCCTGGCAAGGGTTGGGCTCATTCCTGGGCAACTATTACCTAGCCAGAGTCTCACTGGGCCTGATTAACGATCTGCGTCAGGCTCTATTCGTAAGCCTTCTGCATCTTCCCAACAGCTATTTCGATCAGCACAACTCAGGACATTTGATTTCCCGGATCACATACAACGTAACCATGGTCACGGGCGCGGCGACGGATGCAATCAAGGTCGTCATTCGGGAGGGATTGACTGTCGTTTTCCTGTTCTCCTACCTGCTCTGGCTGAACTGGAAGCTGACTCTGGTGATGCTGATGATCTTGCCCTTGATCGGAGTCATGGTCGCCAGTGCCAGCCGGAAGTTTCGCAAACAGAGCCGAAAGATTCAGGCCTCCATGGGCGAACTTACCCATGTTGCTTCTGAAATGATCCAGAACTATCGAGTGGTTCGCAGTTTTGGCGGTGAGCGCTACGAAACCAGCCGTTTCGCAGAAGCTGGACGGATCAACACCGAGCGCCAGTTGCGGATGGTAAAAACTTCGGCAACTTTCACGCCGGCACTGCAACTTGTCACTTTTTCGACAATGGCCGTCGTGCTCTTTCTCGTGCTTTTCTTACGGGGCGAATCTTCCGCAGGGGACCTGGTGGCTTATCTGACGGCTGCTGGCATGCTGCCGAAGCCAATCCGTCAGTTGTCCGAAGTCAGTGGGACGGTTCAAAAGGGTCTGGCCGGTGCCGAAAGCATTTTTGAGCAACTGGACCAAATTCCGGAAACTGACGATGGCACAGTCAGCCTTGACAAAATTGATGGACGCATCGAAGTCCGCAACCTCAGTTTCAAGTATCCGAACCACGAGGAATACGTGCTTCGAGATATTTGTTTTGCAGTCGAGCCAGGACAAATGGTTGCCTTGGTCGGCCGCTCCGGGAGCGGCAAATCAACCCTGGCGAATCTGGTGCCGCGCTTTTACCACCATGGCGAGGGCCAGATACTCATCGACGGCATCGATGTCGAGGATTACACGCTACTCAACCTCCGCCATCACGTTGCGCTTGTAACCCAGCAAGTCACCCTCTTCAACGACACCATCGCCAACAACATTGCCTATGGCGACCTCGCCGACACGCCGCACGAAACGATTGCGCGGGCAGCTGAAGCGGCCAATGCGATGGAATTTATCGAGCGACTTCCCAATAAACTTGCAACCCTCGTCGGCGAAAACGGCGTGCTTCTCTCCGGCGGTCAGCGCCAACGCCTGGCCATCGCTCGCGCCATTCTGAAGAACGCACCGATCCTCATTCTTGACGAAGCCACCTCGGCGCTGGATACAGAATCCGAGCGCCACATCCAGGCGGCACTAGAACACGCAACGGCGAACCGGACGACGATTGTCATCGCCCATCGGCTATCCACCATCGAAAAAGCCGACATGATTCTCGTCATGGATCAGGGGAGCATTGTCGAACGGGGGACACACGCCGAACTGTTGGCGCTGAACGGACATTACTCGCGACTGCACGCCATGCAATTCAGCGAAGCTGAAGCGACGCCCGCGGCCTAAACCGGCAGCGCCCGATCAAGCCATTTTGCCAGCACGGAATCCGCCGGCCAGTTGCGCAACAGTCGCTGTCGGTCACGGCGCCAATCGCGCTCGAAGGCACGTGCCTGCCGATGCTGCACCAGCGCATCCAGATCAATCAATACAATCTGCTCATCCAACCAAAGCAGGTTGGTTCCCTTCAGGTCTCCATGCGTGATTCTCAGTTCGTACAAGGTGCCAAACAACTGCCTGATTGCCGCCTGCATCGTGAGTGATGGCTCGCTATCGGGATCGAGCACAGTCAACAAATCCGGGCCGGCGCAATGCGCGGTCACCAGAAAAGCGCGGCCGCGCAATGGCCCAACGCGTTCTTCGAGCATCGCCAGGGGCTGCGGCGTAGCAATGCCATAAAAAGCCAGCCGATGTCCGGCCAGCCACGAATGCCAGGCCCGACTCGGACGCCAGGCGCGCGAAAGCGCGTGGCGCCAATGCTTGAGGTTATAGCGCTTGATCACCAGTTGCGTCCCGGCGTCCACACTGGCCACCGTGCAAGTTGCACCGTCCTTGAGCATTTCCCCCTCTGCCATCAGACGATCCGCATCACCCAGCACCGGCAGAAGCTGCGCGGCCTTTTCGCGCAAGACAACGGAAAAATGTCGAGTGTCACGGTCAACCTGAAATTTCGTGCAATTTCGCAAGGCCTTGCGCAGGTAATCGCGCAAACGCTCGCTGCGCCTGCGCTGCACGGACCGTGCCAAAAGTTCAGGATCACCCGGATGTCCATAAGCGGCGGGCAGCATCGGCAAGGCAGCCTGCTGCATTGGCGTCAATTGAGACAAAAACAGGGCCAGATTTTCCCTTCTGTCATCGGCCGAGCGCGCCCGCCGGACGCCGTCGCCATCGATCAGCAGCATGGTATCGCCGTGCTCGATGAAATTTCCGAAATGCAGATCGTCGTGCACCAACCCGGCCGCATGCAAGCTAGCCAACAAACCGATCGCCCGCCCCAAGCGCGCCTCATCCAAGGTGTCTGCCGAGTTCTCCAGGGAGAGTGCCCCGGGCAGGAAATCGGTTACGACCAAAAAGGCATCCGCCAAAGGAATGGTGGCCAGCAAAGCGGGCGTCGGAATATTGGCCCCCTGCAACAAATCGATACCCGCCTTCTCACGCCCCCCATGGCGGGCGGCGCCGGCGGCCACGAACAACTTGGCAAAAACCGGCTTGCCCTGCCAGATCGCCTCGCCGGAAATACGCCTCCCGGGCAGGAAGCGCAAGATACAAACGAAGTGCAACTCAGCGCCATCAGGAAAATTCACCTGGAAAGGCGTAGGCGGCGCATCCTCGCAAGCACGCAAATCATGGATCGAGAGAAGGGCTTCGCTCACTCGCGCCCCTCAAAAAACTGGACGATCTTGCGAATACGCCGCTTGTCCTCCACTGACAAACGCTCATGCCCGATGTAATCGAGGTAAAAACGCAGGCGCTGGGTGCGCGAGAGATAACGACGTCCAAGTTTGTCCAGACAGGCCAGATCCTTAATCTTGCGATACTCGAGAAAAACACCGAACCAGTACCCACCGGTCGGGCAATCAATGAGATAAACCGTCGGCCTTTCGGACGAGTCGACCAGCAGATTGCGCCATTTCAGGTCGTTGTGCGCAAATCCTGCGTCATGCAATGTCCGAGTGTAAGCTGCGACCTGTCTGGAAACCTCGGCCACCCAAAGCCGGTCGTGCATACGCGCATCCCGGTTATCTGCCAAGGTCGCGAGATCAAGGGTGTTCGGCAACTCTTCAGTAACGATTGCTCCGCGCGTGAAATAACCTAATCGACGTTCCAAACCATAACAAACCATCGTTGCCGTCGGAATGCCCAAAGATTTGAAGATCAGCAAGTTCTGCCATTCTTTTTTTACACGCTGTGGCGCAAGCAGGCCGCGCAAACCGAACCAGCGCCGCCGCAAATTCTTGCCGTTCCCCGTGTAACGTTTTACGTAGAAGCTCCTGCCATCCACACTTAGCCGAACGACCCAGCTATATGGCGACCAGGTTAATTGCTCACCTTCAACCTCAAACACTGCGGACAAGCTACCGAACCGATGCTCAACCTCACCACCACGGAATGCAGGATTGAAAAACCAGTGGATCATGCTGAACCCTGAGCAAACTTACGCTTGAAACGTACTTGCAAGCGAACCGACTCGCGCCCCAGATAATCGAGGAGAGATTTTTCTCTGGACAGCAATGACCTCAACGGAGCAGCGAAATACACCCGCAGGAAGCGCAGAAAATCCCGTTGCGTCAAACCAATCTCCAGCGCGGAAAAATAAAGCGCCGCCAGATCCTTGTCCCGCCATCGCCGCGGCGTCGCCGAGCGGCATTGGGCGCGATGCAGATCAATGAGTGACAACTTCAATGCTGAAGGCTGTGGTTCAGGATCAAGATGCAAAAGGAAGTGGCAGATGTAGAAATCGCGATGATTGACGCCGCAGCCATGCATCTTCGCGGCCATTTCAGCGACGCGCCGAATCAGCGCACGCTTCAGCGCCACCGCCGGCGGCCGTTTCGGCCAATCGCAGCAAAAGTCCTCGAGACTGACAGTCGGAGCCAGTTCCTCGGTCACGATGAAGGAATGCTGCGCCGCCGGATTGCTCCCCCGCTGACCGAATGCCACTCCGTGCATGGTATCGACGCCCTGCGCGGCAAGCCGCCGGATGGCGAGCCACTCGTTGGCGGCCCCCAGCACCGGCAGGCGCAGCGAGATCAGGTTCTTGAAAATTTCGCCCCACCCAATGCCTCGGTGAATCTTGACGAAATACCCGCGCCCGTCGACCTCCGTTCGCAACGTGCGCCGGCCATCCAGCTCCCGGAAAATCTGCCCTTTTATCGCGTCGACCGCAGCAAACGGGTCGCGGCCAGCCCACAGGCTGGCAAAAGGCTCTTCCAGATAAATATCGCTCACGCGCGCACCGCCAGAATGATATCCGCCGCCCGCTCGGCATTGCTGTAGATATCTGCTGTTTCCGCGAAAGCCAGGGCATTGGCCTGCCATACCGAACGGGCCGTATCGTCACTCAACATGGCAAGCAGCATGTCATCCATAGTTTTCTGTTCAAAAGGCTCGGGAATCACCCGGCCCCCCTCTGCTTCCTCGATATAGTGTGCGTAGCCGCACACCGCACTAGCCAGCACCGGCAAGCCGGCGACCAGTGCTTCAAGCAACACGGTACCGGTATTTTCGTTGTAAGCCGGGTGAATCAGCAAGTCGGCACCAAGCAAAAACCGCGGAATATCGCTGCGCCCGCGCAGGATGCTGACCTGATCTGCCAGACCGAGTGCCTTGGCCTGGCGCAGGAAGAAGCTTGGCTCGTCGTCACCGATAGCGATCAAACGCACGCGCTGACGCAGCGCTTCGGGCAGATTGGCTAGCGCGCGCAGACTACGATCCAGCCCTTTGGTCTTAAATCCGGAACCCACCTGAAGCAGAAGAAAATCGTCCTCTGCCAATACAAATTCCCGGCGGAATTCAGCCCGTATTTCCGCCGCATTGGCCGGCGCCCGGCGATCCGGGGAAATCCCCGGCGGCAGGAGATGAAAACGGCTGGCCGGCGTAGCGTAGTGCTTCTCGAAAAAAGGCTGCTGCACGGAGGAAATCATCAGGATTTCGGTGCGGCCGGCCGGCGCAAACACCGCCCGTTCATAAGCAGCGAAATGACGGTACCGTCCGGAAAGCCGGTAAAGCGGGTTGCGCAAGGTCTGTGCTTTTTCTTCGTAGCAGGGATCGGCTGCGAAATAGACATCCAGACCAGGCATCTTGTTGAAGCCGATCACCCGATCAACCGGGCGGGTCGCCATGTCGCGTGCAATCCAGTTCGTGAACTTCTCGTAACGCCGGGCGTTGGTCAGCGCCTTCACGGGAACCACGATGATTTCAAAACCCTCAGGCCGGTCACCACGCCACTCCAGCGTATAAACCCGGATCGCGTGGCCGCGTGCCTGACACGCCAGCGCGATACGCATGAAATCGCGTTGCAGGCCACCAAAGGGGAAATACTTATAGAGGCAGAAGGCAAGTTGCATCAGACCCTTTCGACGGAAAGAGGCCGGCGATGAACACGGGCCACGGCAGAGACTGATCGCAGGAGTTGCCATTCAGTCCGCATCCCGAAAATCACGGGAATCGAGGGGAAACTGGTGGTGATGGGCAGAATCGAACTGCCGACCTATGGGTTATGAATCCATCGCTCTAACCGTCTGAGCTACATCACCACGCTTGAGGGCGCGGATTATAGTTTGCGGGGGCTTGGGCGGTCAACCGAATTTCGGGTCGGGTATAATGGCGAACTTTTGTGCTGCTGATCAAACTAAGCGGCACCCACTGATTCGCGAAGTGTTACCCATGCCCAAGAAATTGTTCATCCGCACCTTTGGGTGCCAGATGAATGAGTACGATTCGGACAAGATGGCCGATGTGCTCAATGCCTCCGAGGCGGTTGTCCGCACCGATAATCCCGAGGAAGCCGACATCATCCTGTTCAACACCTGCTCGGTGCGCGAGAAGGCGCAGGAGAAGGTATTCCACGACCTCGGCCGTGTCCGCCACCTGAAGATGCAGAACCCCAACCTCGTCATCGGCGTTGGCGGCTGCGTGGCGAGCCAGGAAGGCGACGCCATCGTGGCGCGGGCGCCGTACGTGGACATCGTGTTCGGGCCGCAGACGCTGCACCGCCTGCCGCAGCTGATTGCCGAGCGCAAGGCTAAGGGCAAGGCGGCGGTCGATGTCTCCTTCCCGGAAATCGAAAAGTTCGATGCCATGCCGCCGGCCGAAGTGAAGGGCGCTTCAGCCTTCGTGTCGATCATGGAAGGCTGCTCGAAGTTCTGCACCTTTTGCATCGTGCCTTACACGCGCGGTGGCGAGGTGTCTCGGCCGTTCGCCGACGTGCTGACCGAGGTGGCCGACCTGGCTGCCCATGGCGTCAAGGAAGTGACCCTGCTCGGCCAGAACGTCAATGCATACCGCGGCGACCTCGACGGCACGGACGAGAAAGCCGACCTGGCGATGATGATCGAGTACATCGCCGAAGTACCGGGCATCGAACGCATCCGCTACACGACCTCGCACCCGCGCGAAATGACGCAGCGCCTGTTCGACACCTACCTCAAGGTGCCGAAGCTGGTGTCGCACCTGCACCTCCCCGTGCAGGCCGGCTCCGACCGCGTGCTGGCGGCCATGAAGCGCGGTTACACGACGCTCGAATACAAGTCGATCATCCGCAAGCTGCGCGCGGCGCGGCCGGACATTTCGCTGTCGTCGGACTTCATCGTCGGCTTCCCCGGCGAGACGGACGATGATTTCGAAAAGACGATGAAGCTGATCGACGAAGTCGGTTTCGACAGCTCGTTCTCCTTCGTTTACAGCCCGCGCCCCGGCACTCCGGCGCTGGAACTCGACGATTCGACGCCGGCCGAGGTCAAATCGGCCCGCCTGCTGCGTTTGCAGAAGCGCATCGACGAACAGGCCCAGGTCATCAGCCAGGCCATGGTCGGCAGTGTGCAGCGCGTGCTGGTCGAAGGCACATCGAAGAAGGATGTGAACGAACTGGCCGGGCGCACGGACAACAACCGCATCGTCAATTTCGCCGGCGGGTCTGCCAACAGCGCGCGGCTCATCAACACCTTCGTCGATGTCCGCATCACGTCTTCGCTGTCGCACACGCTGAGAGGCGAAATTGTCATCCGAGAAGGCTAAGCCGGCAGCGCGGGCCAAGCCCGCACCCAAGACGAAGCCGGTCGAGATCGCGCTGACGCCGGTCGACAACGCCCAGCTGGCCAACCTGTGCGGCCCGCTCGACGAGAACATCCGGCAGATCGAAACGGCCTTCGACGTCGTCATCCGCCGACGTAACGAGCGCTTTTCCGTTTTTGGCGAAAAATCCCGGTTGACCGTGGAAGCGCTCCAGCACTTCTACGCCATGGCGCGCGACACGCTGACCGTCGATGAAATCCAGCTCGGGCTCATCGAACTGCTCAACGCGCCGGTCCGCCGTATCTCGCGCCGCGCCGAAGGCCCGGTCGACGGCCCGCAACTGGTCACGCGCAAGACCGAACTGCATGGCCGCACGCCGCGCCAGGTCGAGTACCTCAAGCATATTCAGGAACACGACATCACCTTCGGCATCGGCCCGGCCGGCACCGGCAAGACCTATCTCGCCGTCGCTAGCGCTGTCGATGCGTTCGAGCGCGACCTTGTCGAGCGCATCATCCTGACCCGCCCGGCGGTCGAAGCCGGCGAACGCCTCGGCTTCCTGCCCGGCGATCTGACGCAGAAGATCGATCCGTATCTGCGGCCGCTCTACGACGCGCTCTACGACCTCATGGGCGCCGACCGTGTCGCCAAGCTTTACGAAAAACGCGCTATCGAGATCGCGCCGCTCGCCTTCATGCGCGGCCGCACGCTCAACCACGCCTTCATCATCCTCGACGAGGCGCAGAACACGACGCCGGAGCAGATGAAGATGTTCCTGACCCGCATCGGCATCGGCGCCAAGGCCGTGGTCACCGGCGACATTACCCAGATCGACCTGCCCAAGGGCCACAAGAGCGGCCTCAAGGAAGCCATCGACGTGCTCAAGGGCGTGCGCGGCCTGGCCTTTACCCATTTCAAGAAGGAAGACGTGGTGCGCCACCCGCTGGTCGCCCGCATCATCGAAGCCTATGAAAAAAACCAGCAACCGACTTAACCTGTCCGTGCAATACGCCTGTAACCGTGAGGGCTTACCCTTGCGGGCGGATTTTGTGACATGGGCGCGCGCCGCACTGGTCGGCGGCGGCGAAGTGACGATCCGCCTGGTCGACGCCGACGAAGGCCAGGCACTGAACAACGAGTACCGCGGCAAGGACTACGCGACCAACGTGCTGTCTTTCCCGTATGACACGGAACCGGTGGTGACGGGTGACCTGGTCATCTGCCCGAGCGTCGTGGCGCGCGAGGCGGCCGAGCAGAACAAGCCAGAGGCTGCTCATTACGCGCACCTGACGGTGCATGGTATGCTGCATTTGCAGGGCTGGGATCACGAAAACGACGAAGACGCCCAGGCCATGGAAGACGAAGAAAGGGAGATTCTCGCCGCATTGGGTTACCCCGACCCGTATGCGGTTTAAATATCATGGACAGTGACAGTAAACCGAGTTTCATTGAACGACTGACTTCCCTGCTGCTGCGCGAGCCTGAAGACCGCGAGCAGTTGCTGGAAATCCTGCACGGCGCCTACGAGCGCAACCTGATGGACGCCGACGCGCTGACCATCATCGAAGGCGCGCTGGCCGTCTCCGAAACCCGCGTCACCGACGTCATGGTGCCGCGCGCCCAGATGGACGTCATCGACGTCGAAGACCCTCTGAATGAAATCGTTCCTGTCGTCATCGAAGCGGCTCACTCGCGTTTTCCGGTCGTCGATGGCGACCGCGACAATGTGCTCGGTATTCTTCTCGCCAAGGACCTGCTACGCATTCAAACCGAGGAAAATTTCGACCTGCGCGACTGGCTGCGCCCGGCTGTCTTCATCCCGGAATCGAAGCGTCTCAATGTGCTGCTCCGTGAGTTCCGCGTTTCGCGCAACCACATGGCCATCGTCGTCAATGAATATGGCGGCGTCGCCGGCCTGGTCACCATTGAAGACGTGCTCGAGCAGATTGTCGGCGACATCGAAGACGAATACGACTTCGACGAAACGCACGACAACATCCGCCTCGACGCCTCAGGCCGCTACCGCGTCAAGGCGCGCACCGAGATCGAAGACTTCAACGAAGCTTTCAAGAGCACGTTCTCCGACGAGGAATTCGACACCGTCGGCGGCCTCGTCCTGCGCCACCTCGGCCGCGTGCCGAAGCGCAACGAAGTGATGGACATCGACGGCTTCCGCTTCCAGGTGCTGCGCGCCGACAGCCGACGCTTGTACACCCTGCTCGTTTCTCCGCCAACAAAAACCGAAGCCGGTGCTGAAGACTTTACTGGCTAGGCACCGCATCGCCCCGTATGCCCTGGCTGCCATCTTCGGTGCTGCGGGCGTGCTGTGCTTTGCGCCGGCCGGCCTATTCTGGCTGGCGCCGCTCGTCTGGGCTGGCTTTTTTGCCTTGCTCCAACACGCGCCAACACCCCGGCAGGCCATGTTCAGCGGCTTTGGCTTCGGACTCGGGCTCTTCCTCGTCGGCGTTTCCTGGATCTACGTCAGCCTGTCCACCTTCGGCGGCATGCCGTGGTGGCTGGCTGGACCGGCCACGCTCTTGTTCTGCGCGGCAATGGCCCTTTACCCGGCTCTCGCCAGCTGGCTCTTCAAGCGCTGGCAGCCAGCGGACTTCGGACAACAAGCCCTGTATTTCGGGGCGCTGATCGCCGCCACCGACTGGTTGCGTAGCTGGATCTTTACCGGTTTCCCTTGGCTGACGCTGGGCTATACGCAAACACCGCCCAGCCCGCTGGCTGGATTTGCTCCCCTGCTGGGCGTGTTCGGTATCTCCCTGCTGGTCGCACTGAGCGGCGCCCTGCTGCTGCGCTGGCGAATTGGCCTGACCGCACTCACCTTGCTCGGCCTGTGCGGTTTTGGCCTGCAACAAGTGAGATGGACGTCGCCGGTTGGCGAACCGGTCAGCGTTGCCCTGATCCAGGGCAACGTGCCGCAGGAAATGAAATTCCGCCCGGAAGCCTTTTTCCGCACGCTCGACCTCTACCACGACCTGATCGAACAAAACCCGGCGCAACTAACCCTGCTCCCCGAAACCGCCTTTCCTGCCTTCATCGACCAGGTGCCGACGGCTTATCTCGATCTGCTCAGGGGACTCGCAGCCCGCCAGAACGGCGACATCGTCGTCGGCAGCGTGAGCGGCGACCGCGAACGGTATTTCAATAGCGCGATCAGTCTCGGGCAGTCGCCATCGCAGACTTACAGCAAGCAGCATCTCGTGCCCTTCGGCGAATTCATCCCGGCCGGCTTCTCGTGGTTCATGCAACTGGCCAGCATCCCGATGTCCTCCTTTACACGGGGCGCCGAAACTCAGCCACCGCTCAACGTAACCGGCCATCAGGTCGCCATCAACATCTGCTACGAAGACGTTTTCGGGGATGAGATCATCCGCAGTCTGCCGCAGGCCGGCATTCTGGCCAACCTCTCGAACACCGCCTGGTTCGGCGATTCACTCGCCCAACCCCAACATCTGCAGATCGCCCGCCTGCGCGCCCTGGAAACCGGCCGCCCCATGCTGCGCGCCACCAATACCGGCATGACCGCCATCGTGAACGCCGACGGGCAGATTCAGGCCGTGCTCGCCCCCTTCTCCACCGGCGTGCTCAAGGGCGAAGTCCGTGCCCACCAGGGCATGACGCCCTACGCCCGCCTCGGCAACGGGCTGGCGCTCGGCCTCATTGCCGCCTGCGCCCTGCTCGGCCAGATTCGAAGAAGGCAACGCAGCAACTGAGAGATGCCGCGTCATAACAAGACGAATGGCAAAATCCGGCGTTTTTTCGGGTTGACCGCAACAATCAAGCGCTTGTTTGTCATGACGAAGCTCAACGCCCTCGCTTGACTCTTCCTGTCTCACGGACATGCCAGCCGAAATACTCATTCTCTTGGAAGAAATAAATGCAATGTTATAACATTGCATTTATTTAAGATTCAGCCCCCGGAGAGCACATGTTCCATTTTCGTTTAACCCCTCTGGCAGCTGCCTTGCTGCTCACCTGGAGCGCAGCCTATGGCGCGGACAAGGAGCTGGGAGAAATCGTCGTTTCCAGCAGCAAGAGCGTTGGCGCCAAGCCGGTTTTGCGAGACGAGATTGTCGCCACGGAATCGATCAGCGCCCGTGAAATCGAAAAAAGTGGAGTCCGGATGCTGACCGAAGTACTGGACAAGCGCCCTGGCATTGCCGCCCAGCTCGAATGCTCCATCTGCAACGTGCGCAACGTTGTTCTCAACAACCTGCCCGGGCGCTACACCACGCTGCTGATTGACGGCATTCCCATCTTTTCGTCGGTATCCACCGCCTACGGGCTGGATAGCGTGAGCCTGAGCGGTGTCGAACGCATTGATGTTTCGCGCGGCGCCGGCACCAGCCTGATCGCACCCGAAGCACTGGCCGGGTCGGTCAACATCGTTACCCGCCGCCCGGTCAAGGACGAGTTTGCCGCCGTGCAGCAGTTTGGCTCTTACGGTCAGCGAGGAACCGATCTGTTTGGTGCCAAGACGTTCGAAGGCGGTGCCTTGACTGCCAATTTCAGCCACAACCAGCACGACTCGGTCGACGATGACGGCAACGGCATTTCCGAATACACCGGATACAAGCGCAACCTGGGAGGCATTGGCTTCTTTGTCGACGACTTTGGCGGATTCAAGCTCAAGGGCCGTCTGGACATCATCGACGAAAAACGCATCGGCGGCGCAACAGGTACGAACTACAGCAAAATCAAGGCGAACCTGAGCGGCAGCCCGTTTAACTGGAGCAAGGGGAAAAATGGTTCGCCGGACAGCGGTGGCTGGATAGATCCATCCAGTGGCGCCATCATTCCCTACACCGACGGCCTGGGTGGCATGTCGGAAATCATCGCCACGGACCGCAAGCAATTCGTCTCAAGCGCCACGTGCAGACTCGGCGAAGGCAACATGCGTCTGGCCTTCGGCTACGCCAAACACAAGCAGGACTCCTTCTACGAAGGCTCCTACTACAAGGCCGACCAAACCCAGTACTACCTCGAAGCCAGCACTCAGCAACCTCTGGGGGCGACGCTCTTAACCGTTGGCACGACGTACCGTTACGAAGACCTGAGCAGCACCGGCAGCGCCTATGACAGCGCCACGGGTACGTCCACCGCCAACAACGGCATCGACAACTACAAGTACCGGACGCCGGGTGTTTTCCTGCAGGCATACCATGCCTTTCTTGATGGCGTGATCGAGGTGAATGGTTCCGTGCGTTACGACCATCACAATATCTTCGGCGACATCACCAGCCCACGCCTCAATGTGCTTTGGAACCACACCCCGGAACTGAACAGCCGCTTTGCGGTGGGTCGCGGCTTCCGGGCGCCGACATCATTCTTTGAACAGGAGCACGGCATCCTCGACACGACACGCATCGTGCGCGACATCAAGGAAGCCGAAACCTCGGACAACGCCTCCTACACCCTGTCATACGCCGGAGACCGCCTGGCCTTCGCCGGATCGCTCAACTACAACCGGATCAAGAACATGGCGATGCTCGATCCAGAGGCCATCGACCCGGTAAGCGGCGACACGGTGACGCGCTTTTACTCGGCCGACAAGCCAGTTACCGTCGTCGGCGGCGACCTGACCGTCACCTACAAACTCACGCCGCAACTCGAAACCACCGCCGCCGTCGAGCGCTTCAAATACCGGTTCAGTGAAACGGGCGCGCTGGCCCTTGCCCGCCCGGAAACACGAGCCTACTTGCGCCTCGATTACGAAAGTGGCCCATGGACCGGCATGCTTCGGGGCACCTGGACGGGGCCGATGGATCTGGACAAATTCTATGGCACGGATCGCTACAACCTCGACGGAACACGCAAGAGAAGCAACAGCCCATCCTACTGGGTCGCCGACCTGCGTGGCGAATACCGCCTGAACAAGCAATGGAGCACCTTCCTAGGGATCGACAATGTCTTTGACTTCAAGCAAAGCGACAAGGAAAGCATGCTCTGGATCGATGGCTCCGGCGGCTTCGACACAACCAACATCTGGGGGCCCAACCGGGGACGCTTCATTTATGGCGGCGTGAAATTCACATTGTGATGAGAAACCCCCCTCGCCTGCGGGCGGGGGTACTGCTCCTGGCCTGGGCGAGCAGTACCGCCGTGCTCAGCAACGAAGCAGGAACCCCGGCTGTCGACTTCGAACTCTCAAACGGACAACGCTTCGTTCGCCTCGCCGACCTGCCCGCGCAGGTCACCGTCATCAATTTCTGGCGCCACGACTGCCCGGCCTGCCTGCGCGAAATGCCCACATTCGCCCGACAAACAAAGCAGAACGAAAGCCTCGTCGTCACCGTAGCCCTGCATCGCCCGGCAGAGGATGCGCTAGCGCCGGAAACCGTGCGCGTCGCACTGACTGAGCTCAAGACGCTCTACGGCCCATCCGACCCGCGTGGCCTGCTCGCGCGCTTTGGCAACCCGGGCGGCGCACTTCCTCACACCGTCGTTCTCGACGCCACACACCAAATTTGCCTCAAACGAACCGGAGAAGTCGACGCGCAATGGCTGTCCTCCGCAATCAAATACTGCAAAAAGCCACGTTAAACAAGGCGAGCGAGGCCCAAAGAATCAATCCCGATTTTGGCCAAATTTTCAGGTTCACCGCAGCATCCCCCCCGAGCCCCCGGGCAAACATACCGCCATCCACGCCCGAACTCGGGAGTGCCTATGCTTGGCCAGCTAACAGAGCAAACACTTGACGACGCAATTCAGCTGGTTGAACCGGTTTGTGCATCAGAGGAATTTGACTGGCATGGGCTTCGCCGAGGCGATCCGGCGCAGTATCACCCGTGATGAGCATGCACGGCAGATCCGCGCCGAGCAGATCACGCAACGCAGCAATAGCTTCGACACCCGTGCGTTGACCGCGCAGTCGATAGTCGCTAACGACCAGTGCAGGGGGATGGTGCCGGGCAATAACGAGCGCATCCTCAATGGATTCGGCCAACTCGCAACAACACCCCCATTCGCTCAACAGTTGATGCATGCCTCCACGCACGGCTTCGTCATCATCGATGACCAGCACGCGGGCGCCGCCCGTTTGGAGCACCTCATCCGCAGGCGCAGCAACTTTCTCGGGAAGCATCTCGCCCAGTGGCAGAAACAGCCGAAAAACACTGCCGCGCCCAGGACGCGAACGCAAACTGAGTGTGCAGCCCAACTGCCTGGCCAGTCCGTCGGCAATGGCCAAACCCAGACCCAATCCCTTGCGCCGATCACGCTCGGGATTGCCCAATTGGAGAAACTCACGAAATACCTTTTGCTGGTGCTCGGCAGCAATCCCCACACCAGTGTCCCACACCTCCAGCGATGCCTTGCCTGCTCGCCGCCGACAAGCCAGCAGCAACCCGCCACGCTCGGTATAACGAATGGCATTGGAAATCAGGTTGCGCAGGATCAGCTCGACCAGCAGCGGGTCGGAATAGACGACCAGACTGCTTTCTATGGATCTATAAACCAAATTCTGTGCATCGGCCTGCGGCCCGAATTCACTTTCGATCCGGTTAAGGATTCCTTGCACCTTGAATGCCTGCATTCGCGGCTCGATCACTCCGGCCTCGATGCGCGAAAAATCGAGCAGGGTGTTCAGCATATCCACTGAAGCACGTGCTGCCGCGGAAACGTTATCCACCAGAGATCTTTGGCGCTCATCCAATGCCGTCCGCGACAACACCTCCAGGAAGAGCCCTTGCGCTTGGGCCGGTTGGCGCAAATCGTGGCTGGCAGCAGCAAGAAACTGCGATTTGGCACGATTCGCCGCCTCGGCTTTCTCACGAGCAGTCTCGGCGATCTCCATCTGCTGGTTCAGTTGCTCCAGCAGCTCTTCATTCTCGAAGCGTAATTCAATTGAATTGATCAAGCTCCGGGAATGTACGCGCGCCTGAAATATGAGTGTCACGATATAAAGAAAACCGATCGTTCCCAAAATATAGATTGGCAGCCCCGAGAAATTCGAGCTACCTGCGATCCATACTGCCCCACCCACCGCGATGTAGATGAGAAACACTGAGGACACCGAAGAAAGCAACATCATCCGGCTGGCGGCCACAGCAGCGTTGATGGCAATCGCCAACGCACTTTCCATGAACGAACAACTGCCCATGGTGACCCAGGACAAACTCCCCCACACCGCCCCCTCGAAAGCGTAAAGCACACGCAGCTCACCCAATAGAGCTCGGGCCTTGTTCATATCGAGTTGAAGTTTCAAGCGGACATGTGCATGCAATGCACCCGCCAGCCAGGTCAGACCGGCAACAATGCACCAGATTTCGACAGCCAGCCGATTGCACGGCTCGCGCATCATCAGAAAGACCAACACAAGCAACACCATGCCTGGATAAATTGCCCAGGTCATCGCCTGAAGGGGCATCCGTAATTGCTCATAGAAGACAAGGCTTGAGGAAACCCTCCTCTTTGCCTCATCCATTATCGGACTAACCCCCGGCGTTGTGCCACGAAAACCGCTTCCGAGCGACTATCCACATGAAAGTGATCGAGAATATCCTGAACGTGACGGCGTACAGTGTTCTCCGAAAGCATCAAATGTCTTGCAATCAGCTTGTTCGACAAACCCTGGCAAAGCAAGTCGAGAACTTCCCGTTGGCGCTGCGTCAACTGACTGCTCATGGGACGCGCGATATTTGACCCATTGTCATCACAAAAGGCTTGGATAATTCCCTCAAGAATCCGCTCCGGACTTTCGCTTTTGGGAATATAAGCGGCAGCACCAGAAGCCATTGCCTCCAGAAATGCCTCCGGAGTATCCAGACCGGAAAGAATGATCACCTTACTCGTCGGCCAACGCTGCCGGATCATCGCAATCCCATCGATACCCCCAATGCCCGGCAACCTGATATCAAGCAACGCCAGGCTCAATCCAGGAATATCCAGCGTCAGCGCCGCTTCCAGAGAACCAGCCTCACTGACCTGCGCACTCGGCATGGTATCGGACAACAAGGCACGCAAACCATGACGAAAAATTGCGTGGTCATCCACCAGCAGAATGTGCAGATCGTTCATCAGGACATTATGACCAGAAAACCCGAAATCAATGACAACAGCAATAAAAATCCATGTACATCGGAGCAATCAAAAGACAGCGACCATCACCTGAGCGGTAATGTAGTAATTCCTTTTTTCCTCGGGGCGCTCACGCAGCGGCAACCCAAGGGATATCTTTGCTGCCACCCGTTTCCCTACGGCCAGGTTCAGCCCATATCCCGCGCCATTGATTTCATCTGGCCCGAGCTTCGAGCCTACGGGCCTATACGGTTTGGTAATCCCATGATCGAGGAAGGCAAAACCCGAAAGCTTGGCATCGCCAAATGAAAATAAAATGGGGTGATGCAGTTCCAAGCTGACTGTCCGTCCCGTATCACCACTGTAAAGCCCCGTCTGGTAGCCACGAACCGAACCTTCGCCCCCAATCAGGAACTGTTCCGATGAAGGCAGCAACACATCCTTCGTTTCCTGAAAACCAACCCTGCCCTGAATCGACCAACCTTCGGCGAGATTTTGCACCCGGCGCAATGACCCTCTTGTCAGCGAGTAATGAGTATCTTGCCCCCCCGCAAAATCAGCATCACCGGACACATAATTCAGAGAGGCGCTCCAGAAACCCATGCTGTCGACAGACTGCCACTCCAGCCCCAGGTGCCTGTCTTTCGTACTGGTCTCCTGCAACTCGGCACCACTGATCCAGCTCGTGACATGTCGTTTGCGAAGACCAACTGAACCTTCCAGATAACTCCTGCTGTCGAAGTACAGAGGGTGGCGGATATCCGCCCCATAGGCTTCCGCCTCTCCGGTGATATGCAGATCGCGGAAAGGGCCATAGCGAATCAGCGTTTTGTCACGGTTGTAGGCGCTCGCCAACCGTGTTCCCCATGTATTGATGGGCAGCGAGTAATTGATCCCGTAACCATCATCGCCAGCAGCATGGGTGTAATTCAGCCCCAAGGTATCACGCAGGCCAAGCAGGCTGGCATTCTGATAGATAACCCCCGTCCGTACTTCGCCGGTCGAATGACTGCCCATATTGTCGACAAACAAGCGCAGGTCGTGTCTTGGCGGCTCAACAAGATTAAGAACCACGTCCGACTCACCAAACTTCGACCCCGGCTGCAGTTCCGCCGACAACTGAGCATCGTTCGTCCGATTAAAACGAAGCAGGTCACGCTCCAGCTCTGTAATGTTCGGCAATTCACCGAGCTTCTGCTTGACCCATGCCTCAACGTAATCGCCATGCGTGTCCTGCGCACCTTTGAGCAATATTTTGCCAATTCGCCCTTCGATCAAACGAATATTAACCACACCATCGACGATGTCCTGTGGAGGCAGGACTGCCTGCGAAGTAATTACCCCAAGCTCACGATAACGCAGGTTAATCCTGTTCAGTAACGCCTGAAGGTCCACCTTGCTCACTTCCTTGCCTTCAAACTCGCGGGCGAATGCCGCAAGTTCCTCTTCCTTGAGTATTTCGGAGGGCGAATATCTGACCTTCTTAAGTAGAAATTTTTCTACCGGCAATTGCGCCTTCGGCGTATCCGGCGGCGCAGCCTTTTCGATAGGCTGAAGTACGGCGGGAGCCTGGTTATCCCGGAGTTGCTGCTCCAGTTCTATGGAACGACGTTGAAGGGCGCCTGCGTCAATCGACGGCGGCAACGAAGCCTGCGCAAACGCACTCCCCGACATACAGAGCAACGGCAGAGAGCTTAAAACCAGCTTTTTCAAGCCACCAAATCGGACACGACAACAATTAGATCGCATTATTCATCCGTCTTTTGAGCATCATTTTCAGCACCTTCATTGAGCTGAACAGCCGCTATATGCCCCGGCTGCCGCATAACCAACTGCCCCTCGTCCGCGCCATCGAGACCGTGCAACAAACCATCCTTGACGGAAGGGATGCCGATTCTTCCCTCAATCCCCTCGCGCGCGGCCTCGATCGCACTAGAATCGCGCAAACCTCCCATCATTGCACCGTGATCCGGATCGCGCATCAGAACATACGGAGCGGAAATGGTATTCCAACCATTCAGACTAAAGTGGGCAAATGCCTTACCAGGCACATACAACTGGATATCCGCAGGGCGAATTGCATGACTGCTGTTATCCATAAGCACATAGCTGAACGGGTTCAGGAAAGCAGCAACATTTCCAACGTAACCGTCATCAATCTGAATGAATCCGTTCGCCACCCTGACAATGGCGTCCTGCGTTTTGAACAAAGGAAACTCGAACCCCACCGGACTGTTCAGTTTCAGATCGATCATTGTCGCCGGAGCGCCACCAGGCCCGGTGACCGAGAGCAATAGCGGACGACCTCCAGAACCCGTGTGCGTGATATTTGCAGAAAGTCTGGCACTGGAGAAAGACAGGGCGTCACTGGCAGAAATCTCACCGAGGTCGAGCTTGCCTCCTGCTGCAAGCTTCATTCCTCGTGCGACGATCTTGCTGACCGCAATATCGCCTGTCACCGCATTAAGATCCGCCAGATCACCTGCGCTAACCTTGTCGGCAATAATGCTACCCGCCGCCACCAGCTTTGCCGTGCCAGTTACAGCAGTGATATCGAGCACATCAATGCCACCACCGGACTCCATGAATGCATTCCGGCCGGCGCTCAACGTCCGCCCCGCAATATTGCCGCCAGCATGGAGCGTCGCATCCTGCCCAGCCTCAACCGTGTCAAATACCACGGTCGTGCCTGCCTCAAGATTTGCGGATGCCCCCGCCCTGACAGTATCAACATCTATCGAATTGGCCGCACTCACGGTCACATCGCCCAATGTCGCTGCCACCTCCTGAATATTTACCCCGTCACCGGAAGTAACCACGACATCACGGCCCGCTTCAATGCGCGCACCACTGACGGAAGCATCGGAGGACAGAGAAACACCCTCCCCGGCAGTCACCGTCGTGAATACCAGAGGCCGAACAGAGTCCAGCATGATGCCGCCATCCCGGCTAGCAGCTTCCAGCTCGGCAACCTCTATTTCCAGCGGATCAAAGACAGTAGCATCGACAACACTTCCCGACACCTTGGCAACACCTACTCCGCCCTTGGCGTTCAATCTCAGGCGTGCTCCAGGTGTAGCCGCCACGAGATCGGCACCGCCGGTATCGCCACCGTCAAGAATCCGACCATCGGTCGTAATCCTGATCGCATCCGCCGTGGCATTGTGAGTTGCCACGATCTGACCGACGATGACATCACCTTGTGCATTCACCGTCACCGTGCCGATGTCGGCACGAATGGTAGATCCGTCAGCCATGGATAACCCACCCGCATCAATCTGGATATTCCCCGTCGTTGAATCCAGACTGGCCGTCGCAGCCATGTTGATTCTGTCACCTGCTATCAGATTCAGGGCGACAGGTGCAGTCACTGTACCAAGTACTCCCATATCTGCCACGGAGCTCAAATAAATCTCCGACCCTGCGCTCAGATCACCGATGACGAAGCTCTGCCCGAGCAGGCCGCCAAGGAAAATACCGCTTGCCGCTTGAGCATCAATATGTCCGTTCAGATTGTTGCCGACTTCAAGTGTCTTTCCGCTTTGTCCGATGCTGCCATTCTGGGCTCGCAAAACTACCGTCTCGCCCAAAGCATTCAACTCAGCATCGTCAAATGCATCATAGATGGAGCCACTTGCGGTTAACTTGACATTTTTTCGTGAGAAAACGGTATCGACATTCAGGTCGCCCGATTGGACGATGTCGACATTATCAGCCGCGCGTGCGATCAGATCGGCATTTCCCAAAGATACGCGCAGGGGCCTGCTTGTCGCACCATAACCGCTATCGGGCAGGTAGCCTATCCCGCCTTCTGCCGCTTCCAGTATCAAGTTACCTGCTTGCACGGCAGGACTAGCATCACTGACATTGACAATCGAACCACGCACCTTGATGCGCGTTTCCCCTTGAGCGGAAATCGTACCAAGGAGTCCGTCTTTCAACGACGCGAGGAAGATGCTGCCGCTATCCGTACCATCTATGGGTGCTGCGGCAACCACACTATTCAGGGCCTGCGTCGCCTCGAAGTTGAGTGGTTTGCGCTGCTTGATCGTGATTTCCGTATCGGTGATCGTCAAATCCGAGCGCTCTGCAGCGGCCAGAGCAACCTTCTGGGAATCAGTCAGGTTTTCCGGAAGCGTATTGACTGGAATCACCACCGGATTACTGCGCGTCTCGCCAAGTGACGTACCCGCTTCAAGCGACACGTTGCGACCGGAAACGTTGGCACTCTTGACCACCGGATTGGTGTTGGTAATGTCCTTGAGCAGACCCGGGCTGATCGAGATGCCTAGCTCGCGGTCAGTCCACGATGCACCATGCAGCATATCTGCCTGTTCCTGTGCTGTCGCTACGTAACTGAAACTTGCAGAGTAAGTTGTGGTGTATCCACCAACAATATTGTTCAGACTGCGGTACTGGTCGGTACGCTCCTTCTCAAACGTCGCGACATCAACACCACTTTCCGATAACGCCGTTTTTTCAGCGTCGCTTGTCCGATAAACAAAGTTCGGATCGTAGACCGATGGATCGGCCTGACGCTGCCGCATCTGCCAGTAGGTCCGATAATCCTGCGTGCGACCATTCTGGAAAGATGTAATGACCTGGGCCTGCTTGGCATTATTGGCATCCGTCGCAGCGCGCAAGCCGACGGAATTCCAATAGTCTGTCAGCTGCTGCCAGGTTCGGGTGTTGATCGCTTCGATAGGATTATTGTCAACAATACTGCCTGGCGCGACAAGTTTCACATCACCACCACGGGAGCGCACGGTATTAACCAGAAGATTCCCGGCGGCATTACCTGACCACTGATTAGCCAGAATCCCGATGTCACCTCTGGCATCCGCCTTCAATCCATAGTAAATCCACGCCAGCATGTCTTCACTGCCGTTGGCGCTCAAACCATAATGTGCCCGAGCATCAGGGTCGACCGAGTAACCGACATTAATTTTGAGCGGCGCATCGAGTGAGCCAATACTGCCATTTTCGGAAGTCAGATCGATCACATTACCCTGAAGGAGTGAGCCAGGCGCCGCCGCGACTATGTCGCCATCGGACGTCAAAGTGATTCGTCCGCGCGTCGCCAAGGCATCACCCGATGCTGAAACCGAACCGATCTTGAGATCTCCGCTAGTCTGCGTCAGTGCAATATTTCCGTTGGCCGCGCTGGCATTCAGAACGCCGCCGATACCGATCCGCACCGGAGCGCTAACCTGGTTGGCAAGGTCAATATTGCCAATATCGCCGGAAGCTTTCAGAGTCAAATCCTTCGACTTGATCAGTGCACCGGATGCCCCCTGCAAAATTGACTGATTGGCACTGGTCAATCCGGTTTCGGTACCAGCAGTAATCGTCGTCACTCCGCTTGCGTTGTTGATCAGACCATTCTGAACAACCGTAGATTTTGAATTGACATTGACACTACCCGAGTCACTACCGATAAATTGGATATTGATTGGATTATCTGCCTTGAGAGAATGGGAGGTTACCGTTAGCTTCCCTTCGGTTTCCGTCCAGGCGGAATAGGTGTTCTGCAAGACACACAGGGTCCACCAATTGCAATTACTCCACTCATCCGTTTTTACGTAGGTATCGCTGGTAGTGTGCACTTCTGCTGGAGGTTGATAGAGAACCGTGCTAGTCCGTGCGGAATCCTTCAACAAATATGTTCCATCATCAAGACGATAATTTGAAAGCGTATAGGGACCTGACTGCGACACCACGTCAGCGCCTGTAGGAACGTTGGTACTACTGATTCCGAGGAACGTAACCCCTTTGTATATCCAATACGTTTCTGTCTTGGAGGTGGTTCCATCAGTCCAGACGTAGCGCATACCAACTTGTGGAATATACGAAGCGCTGCGACCATCACCGCCAAGCGTAACAGCTCCCGTATCAGTAGCATTGCCGGATACCGTAGAGGAAGTGCCGTTGGCCCTGAATGTTTGCGTACTCTGCGCCACCTTGACCGCACCATTCTCACGGGTAATCACTGAATGAATGGCGGTAACGTTATTGCTGCTATCCACATTCCTGATATCGGTGATATCAATTTTCCCTTGGATGCCACGTCCGTTACCGCTTTGGTCGGCGCCCGTATCAAGCGTATTGAGCACTACCGGCAAATCGGTCGGGTTCTTGATGTTGATCTGTCCATAGCCATCAAGGACCTTGAGCGTCCCTGGCGAGGCACATCCCGACCCGGGATTGCAGGTGTTGATGATCTGACCATAAAGCTGGATATACCCGCCCCGAACCTCCGCAGCCTCGACCACGAAGCGCTTGTTGGCTGCGTCATAACTCGCCCCGATATTGTCCCCGGCTTGTTTCAAGAGCGTATACATATCCGTTGGACTGCCATTTGCGTGGGCGGCATTTGCAAATGCCTGATTCACTGTCAGCAGGTTAAGTTCTGCATCGTAGCTAACAGAGCCACCAAAACGGCTCGTAAATGTAGTTTGTTGCGTAGCTCCTGGGTTCACAGGAGCTACGGGAGCAACCGGTTCGGTAAGTCCCAACAGAGAACCAAAGACCTTCCAGAGTTGCTCCGAGACATCGTAAGCTGATTTTTCAATCAGATATTGGGCATAACGTTCGCTGTAACTCCGAGTGTCGTAGTAACTCTTGCGGTAGGCGTCTACAACCGACTGCTCCACACCCAATGCTGCAGCAGATGCGGTCAGTTTTGCGCTGGACGAAAGGGTCAAGGTGTAGTTTTCGACACCACTTTGGACTGTTCCGTTGATATTCAGATAACGGGCGCTGATCATCACGCTACCGTTGGCAAGAATACCGCTCCCCGGTTGAGTGCCTGGTGATGAACTCGCCACCCCTCCCTGACTATTATTAGCAGGATCGCCAGCAATGTGGTCAAACCCGTTTACATAGCTCTGAACAAAGTCACCCTTGTCAGCCTGAATACTGACCGAGCCAGCATTGATATTGCCATCAACATAAATATTGCCGGCCTTGCTGTGTATCTTCACCTCCCCGAGAGTGTTTGAAACATCCCCTTGCAACTCGATACTTGGCGCCATTCCAGGGATTTTAGTGGTACCGATCTTGTAATTACCCGGATCGTAAGTACTTTCAACAATGATCTTCGGCACACCCGCACCCTGATTGTCCCGCGTCTGGAAGCTGGTGAAGCCAGCTCCGCTGCCACTTACGTTAAGGCGATTGACGTCGGCATTCTTATTGACCAGCACATCATTTAGGGACACCAAGCCACCGTTGGCGTTATCCACGGTCAGCTTGCCCAAGGTAAGAAAATCGGGGGTATTGTTGGTGATGCTGATCTCGGCGTCACCTGGGGCATTAAGTTGCCCACTACCTGTCAGGTTGTCGCCCTTAATGCGAATATTGCCGAGCCGGGCGATTACATCGTCCACCTTGATGTAATCGACGGAGGGTCCATTTGCCGCCGCATCACTCAATGTCGGGTACTGATTACCCAGAACAGTCGCCTGAGCCGTATAGGAACCAACGTTATTCGGATCAAACTTGGTGTTGTAAACGCTAGTCAATGCACCGGATGCGGTATCGATTCTGGCGATAGGCGTGCTGTTGTTGGAAACCAATGTACTGATCTCCGTTGCCAGTGTCGTATCTGCCGATTTGGTACTGTCAGCCCAAGCGCTCTTGAGCGCGGTTTGGTCCGCAGCAACTTGCTCAAGAACTCCTTTCAATTCACCGGTCTTTGTCGCCAGAGCGTTGTTGTTATCCGCAATTTTGCCTAGCAGGACTGCGACCTGATTCGAGTCGTCGGCAATCTTGGTAAGGTCAGCAGCTGAACGCGATGGCTTATTGGAAAGACGCTGTATTTCCACCGTCTTGGCCGCAATCGTTGCCTGATAGCCGGTATTCTCGGCATTGATCTGGCTTTGCAGCAGAGCAATGTCACTCCTCAGGGAATTTGCATTTGCGATTTGTGTGGTGAGGTCACTGTAAGTAGTGTTGGAGCCCAGGTTCGCCGGCGCCTTGCTGAGCAAGGCCAGCTTGCCGGTGATGCTCGTATTATTGGCCGAGATGGCGCTGTAATCGTCCAGCACAGTTTTCACTGTGTTGCTCTGAGCGACATCCCCCGGTTTGCCGGTCAATGTTGTCTGGAGCGCATTTGCAGCACCCGCGTTTTCCGTGATTTTGATTGCTTCTTGTTGCTTAAGGCTCGGACCGCTAAAGGAGCCCATGACAACTTTACCGTTCGCATCGATCGACGCCAGACCCAATTGCACCAGTTGCAGTTGAAGAAAACTGATTTCTGCGGCGTAGGCATTGACTGCGACCGGATCCCCGTAATACTGGGCCATCAACTTTTGCAACAAGTTAATGCGATTGATGATGCCGGTTCCCGCCTCACCCGGGCTCACTGAATAGGTAATCCCGCCGATACTGGAGGGGACAAGCTTCCACATGACCTGTTTCGACGCATAGCCGGTACATGTCTGAGTACCAATACAAATCTGGCTACCGTTGTCATCAAAGTATCGGTATTGGGGCGTTCCCACCGCATTGCCATTAGCGTCGACAAGTTGGGCGTTGAGATCCAGCGAAACGAATCGCTTCAGGCCAGTCTGCACCGTACCATCCACTTGCACATTAGCCGTGCCTTGCGTCGATGAGGATCCGCCTCGAATATCGAACGAAACATCCCCACCACCAAAAAGATTACTGATGCCACTGACCAGTTTTGCGGCCTCTTCGCGATAAATATCCTTGCCGATTCCCGACGCCGCCGCATTAATGCTGCCTTTGTCGGCACTCAGTCCAATATCGCCTGCTGCCTCGACAATTCCACCGCTCTGGATATTCAAGCTGGCGTTGCTAACAACACTGGTCTGCGCATTGGGCACAGTAGCTATCGGTATTGCCGTCTTGTTCCACAGGTTTACCGTCGAGCGCGCATTGATCACGGTTGGAGCTCCCGCCGAATCCTGCCCGGCGCCCAAGGCAATTTTCCCGTCATCTGCCGTCAGCCGCGCACCTTTCACGACCACTGCCGTGTTGTTCCCTGTGTACTTCGCGTAAGCGTTTCCCGCCGGAGCGCCCGCCAAACCATAGGTATTGGCGACCGCTCGCGCATCCAGCTCAATGTCCGAACGCGCTCCGGAACCTATATTTCCCACGTCGCTAGTTACTACTGCGTCTTTTCCAAAACTCACGGTCGCATCAGATTTGTCGACATAGATCATGGAGTCCGACAGAGCGATTGCTATCGCGCCACCCGAGTCAAGTTTGGTCTTGTCGTGTGCAGCAATTTTGTTGTACGCATCCATGGTGAAGCTGCCTTCACCCGAAGCCGGCGCCATGACATGGACAAATGCGGAATCTCCCATGCTGGCCGTCGTATCCTGAACGATATGTGTCTCGCCATGACCGGCTGGCCCATTGAGCAATCCGCCCGAGCCGGAAAGGATATTCCAGTTGGCCGAATCCCCATCGCTTCCCAGCCAAGGCTTGTCGACCAGGTTGTTGGCGTCGATATTGACGTGCTGGGCCAATACCTGCGCATTCGGTTCCACCTCCGCTTTCACCGTACTATTTACGCTGTGCGCTGCAACAGCTCCGCTGGCACCGACGATGGAAGCTTGGAGGCTATCGACTTCACCATTGAATCGGCTGGTATGCTCCGCCTTGAGATCGAAACTGCCAACATCGATCTTGTGCGTACCATCCCCGGAACCAAGCTTGGCCAGGGTCGTGCTGCTTGTCGATGTCGTCGCCACTGCAGCAGATCCGGCCACCATGCCGCCGCTTCCGGCAATTGCCTGGGCATTGTTCTCGTCTGTGCCCAGAGCATTGACAGAGAGTGCATCACCCTCGACACCTACTTTATTGCCAATTGTTGCCTGGGTATCTGCATCGCTCTTGGCGACCGCAAGATTGGCACCGAGCGCAAGATAACCTCCCACGGCAATGCCAGAGGCCTTCGCCAGTTGCCGGGTACTGCTCTCTGCCGTCACATCAACACTACCGTCGATAACTGCATTATCGCCAATACTGCTGTGTGTACTGCCTGAATAGGTCGCCACGCTATTCGTGCCATTAACCCCGACCAATCCACCCGAGGCGCCATAACTGACCGCACTCGCTGTCGTACCGCCTGCCGTCGGCACGACAGTCTTGGCGTACACATTCAACTGGGCGGCATCAATCTTGTCACGCGCGCCGAGTTTGGCATAAACGTCGTTGTCCACGGTGGCAACGGCCGAGGAAACCCCCACAGAACCACCATAACCCACGCTGACGCCAACCGCCTCCGCCGCAGCGCTGGCGGCAGAAGTTGAATTAACTTCTACAGTGCCCTGCACCTTTACGTCGGCATCGTCTTCCAGACTGGCGCTGACAGTAGACGTCATCACCGACTGTGCAGCGGCCCCGGCGCCCGAATAAATCCCGGCCGAGCCCGCTACGGCACGAGTGACGGCCGACGAATTATCGGTGGCGTTTATCGACGCCTTGGTGACAGTCTTGCCGCTGGTCTTGCCGATCTTCACGCCATCATCGGCGTAGGCGGTTGTGTTGCCGGTAAAGCTGGCAAACGCTTCGGAGGCTCCGACAGCAATGCCACCCAAACTCGCACCCAAAGCTTCCGAACTGGCTTTATGGGTGGTTTTGGCACTGACTGACAAATCGCTGCTTTGAATGACTTCGGCATTCGCACCAAGGTAGGCATTGGTGACACTGCTGTCATCCATTACCGCTATCGCGGCACTTGCACCAACAACACCGCCCGCACCGGCGGCACTCCTGACCACAGCACCGTCAGCATCGAGGTTTTCTGCGGTGGCACTGACTTCAAGGACTCCCTCGACATCGACAGTCGACGACGATCCGACAAAAGCTTCCGTCGTACCATGCGCCACAGCGATACCAACAGCGCCGCCGATACCGACAGCACCTCCCGCTGCGCCTGCCGCATCTACCGAAAGCTTCAACTTGTCATCCGCCTTGACCGAGAGGTTGCCCTCAGCGACGACATGACTGCCACTGCCGATATAAGCGCGCGTCTTGTCGAGCGAATCGGTCGTAGCCTCACTCATGTCATCGGCCACCCCCAGCTTGCCAACGCCACTGGAAACATCGCCCTTCAGACCAGTAATATGGCTGGAGTCGCCCAGATTTTGACTGACATTGTTGGTCTTGACTTTGCTGTCAGCAAAATTGGTTGTATCACCCAATCTGGCCTGGGTGTCACCATCCAGCGACGCACCAATACTGACCACAGAGATGGCACCTGCAATGCCTACCGTATTACCACCGGCAGCAGCGACTGCAGTTGATTGCACTTCCTTGGTGGAGTTGGCGCTTATCGTGAGGTTACGATCGGCATCAACCTGCGTCGACGCGCCCAAATAGGCCGTCGTCGTATTACGTACGATATTCACGTCGACCGTGGCACCAACACCGGCCACCAGCGAGGCCCCGCCCGAGCCGCCACCGCCCCGGAGGGTAACCGTATCATCGGCCTGCACGATCACATCCTGCTCGGAGCCGTTGCGGTTCTGATTTACCTTGGTGAAATCACCAATCGACGCCTCAGTTGTCGAACTGGCAACCTTGACTGCGACCGCCCCGGCCACACCGGCATACCCCCCCGCTGCACCGCTGACGGTTGCGGTGTTCATCTCTTCTTCCGCAACAGCTTTCACCGCAAGGGTTTTCCCGGCATTCAGCGCGGCCGCACTGGCAGCATCCCCAGCACCCTCAATATAGGCCTTGGTTGTATTGCCGACCACGCCAACCGACAAGGCTCCGCTCACACCGGCCGCTCCACCACCGGCACCGCTCACCGTAACAACATCCAACTCTGTCTTCTGACTGGCGTTAACCAACAAATCTCCTCTGGCATCTATGTCCGCCCCTGCCCGTATAAAGGCCAGGGTTTCGTTGCTCACTGCATTGACTCCGACGGCCCCACCAACACCGGCCGCACCAGCAACGGAGACGTTTGTCGTTACGGTGGTGATATCCTCGTTTGAATCGGCTGCAAGATTAATGTTGGCTGCATCGACGTCTGCATCTCCAATGTAGGCTTGAGTATGCTTGCTCACGATGCCGGTATCGAGCGAGCCGCTGACCGCTGCAGCACCTGCCCCTGCCACCGTACTGCCCGTTTGCACCATGAATGTGTTGTCAGCAGCCTTGACCCGCACATCAGAATTGGCGGTAACACCACCGGTCTGGTTAATTTTTGCCTGATCTGCGATGTAGGCCTCGGTTGTCGAATCAATCACATTGACGGAAGCCGCACCCGTCACAGCCGCAGCACCGGCACCAGCAATACCGATGGTCGTACTGATGACTTTTTCGTTGCCCACCGCCGTAACCGACAAACCTTTCACGGATGCTGAGCCCTTGGCTCCAAGCCCCTCACCACCAGCGGCGACCGTCTGCCCACTCACATTGAATTTTGCGCCATCACTGACGTCATCATCCTTCACGCCATCACGGTTGATATCGAGTTTGCCCGGTTCACCGCCTGCCAACGCCGGCATATCCTCCGGCGCCGCCGAAACCGTTCCGTCATAAACCGTAGTGGCAGCAGCATTGCCGCGGGCATTCACTTCCGCCCCTTCGCCCACGTAAGCCCGGGTATGGCTGGAAACAACGTTCGCCCCGACGTTTGCACCCACACCAGCTGCACCCGCTCCATTACCAACGGCAGACACAGCCACGATCAGCGTGTCATCAGTAGCCTCCAGACTGACATTGCCATTGGAATCCACAACCGCGCCAGCACCGATATACGCTTCGGTCGTGTTGTCGACGACGTTGACCGAAGCGACAGCACTGACTGCCGCCGCACCGGCACCGCGAATGGCAACACCCGCGCCGATAATGCTCTCAGCCGACTCGGCTTTGACCTTGACATCAGTATCGGCCGCAACGTTTGCGCCCGCATCGATCGATGCCTGAGTCGTCTTGGAAAGCGTGTTGACATTGACCACTCCACCCACGGAGGCTGCCCCGGCCCCACCACCAGAACCTGCGACCGAAACCAGATTGCTGTCACTGTCAGCCGTCACAGAAACGGATTGTGCCGTTTTCGCGCTCGCGAAAGCCACCTCCTTATTGATATCGGCATCACCAATATAAGCGCGGGTGCTCGAAGAAACCACGTTCACCACCAGGACGCCATCCACTGCTGCTGCACCGGCTCCGCTTCCAGTCACGCCAACGTTATAGACATCCTCTTCAGTTTCCGCTGCCACATTCAGGACATTGCCGGCATCAACCGTAGCACCATCGTCAATAAAGGCTGCCGCACTGTCATGCAGCAGCACCACACCCATCGAACCCGATACGCCGGCCGCGCCGCCTCCTGCACCGGCCACCGATCCGATAATCGCGAGGGTGGCATCCCGCGCCTTTACATCGATGTTTTCGCCAGCCTTGACGTCTGCATGATTGCCTATAAACGCCTGCGTGTTTTTCAATGGAATATTGGCAGAGTCAGCCATATATTGACCAACTGCGAGCTTTCCGGAACGACTGTCGAGATCACCTGCTGCTCCACCGGCCAGCGTCGACGAACCCATCTGATCGCCAACGGCACTCTTGTTCAACTGTCCGTCCGCATAGTCACTGGTATTACTCCCGCCCACCCCACGCTTGGCATCACCATCGAACAACGAACCGACGGCAATGACCGACACAGCCCCGGTCACTCCTGCAGCTCCAGCACCACCGCCGGCCACTGTGGCCGAATTAACGTATTTTTCCGAGGTCGCTTCGACACCAATACTCTTGCCGGCATCAACTTTGGCCCAGTCATCGATGTAAGCCGAAGTCGTGTTTTGCGCCACCATGACATTGATTGATGCACCAACACCGGCAGCACCGCCGCCCGCACCTGCACCGGTCGGGCTATTGGCAACGATCATGTCGAACGCACTAACCTCTACGTCCTGGGTAGCGTTGGCAATACTGGAGTCCTGGTTCACCTCGGCGTATTTCCCGATACCTGCCTCGGTATTCGACGCCACGACGTTGACTGCAAGCGCCCCGGCCACCCCAGCAGCGCCGCCACCGGCCCCTGCGACGGTTATCGTATTAACGTTCTCGGTCGAATCTGCCTTGACTGAAGTGGTTCCGAAGGCATCTGTTTCGGCATAGTCACCGATCTTTGCCAGTGTCGTAGACGTATTCACGCCCGCCGCGAGGGACACGCCAACACCGGCAGCCCCTCCGCCGGCTCCTGCACCGGTAATCAGCCAGGAGGAGGAAAACTCATCTGCGCTAAGTCTAAGGTCGCCACCAGACACCTTGACTTTGGCAGCGTCTGCAGCCGAGGTCGCATCCTCAACATAAGCCTTGGTCTCATTGTCCACACCGACACCTGCGACTGCGCCACCAACCCCGGCACTACCACCGCCGGCAAAGCCCGCCGTCGTGGTTACGCTCAAATCAGATGATGCGGCAGTAAGTTCGACAGCTTTCTTCGCATTAACTGTAGTTGCGCTGCCGATTTTCGCTGTTGTGGTCTTGGCAATCACACCGACATTTGCCGCCGCCCCCACCCCAGCCGTTCCCCCACCAGCCACTGCGCCGGCAGTGTCGATGAGCAGGGTCTCATCAACGGCCTTGACCCTGACCTCTTGTTCAGCACCCGCCCCACTGTTGTCGTCGTTGATCTTGGCCGAACGACCTATCGAAGCCTCCGTCGTATTGGCGATAACATTGGCCGAAACCGTTGCAGCGACACCTGCGGTACCGCCGCCAGCACCGCCGACCACGGTGGTGATCAACTTCTCCCGGCTGTAAGCCGTAACCGAAAGCCCCTTCGCATTTTCCTTCTGCTTCGCAAGGAAATCGGCGGGAGCCGTGTCCGTGTCGGAAAACACAGTTTCGCCGGAGTAGACGCTGGCAGCTTCACCCAACCCGCGAGCATTAACCTCAGCTTCATCACCTACGAAAGCCCTAGCGCTCCCCAACAAGGTTGCCACCGCCAGAGAGCCACCCACGCCCGCAGTACCGCCACCAGCACCAGCACCAGCCGTCAGCACGGCAGTGATGTCGTCTTCAGCATTGATCAGTACATTGCTGTCGGTATCCACTTTGGCCGATTTACCAACATAAGCCTGAACATCGTTATCAACGACACCAACACCGACCGCGCCACCCACACCAGCCGTGCCACCACCGGCGAACCCGGCGACTACGGACACAATATTTTCGGTCGAAACTGCGTCGACCTTGATGTCCTTCTTGGCCTGAATGTCGGCCTGATGGGTATCAACCACCGTATCGTCCGCAACAAAGGCCTTGACCTGTTTAACCAGGACATTCGTATCCAGCGCTGCGCCAACCCCGGCCTTGCCACCGCCGGCCGCACCGCCGGTTGCGCTGACGATCACGGTGTCGTCACGGGCCATGATCGCTACGGCCTGATTGGCATTGTCGTAAGCCGTATCCGTGTTGATCTTTGTTCCCTGAGCAACCGAAGCCTCAGTATCCGTCAGTAGCAGGTTCACCGAAATAGCCCCAGCCACTCCGGCCTGTCCCCCGCCAGCTCCGGCTATTACCGCAGACACCACCGTTTCACCTGCATCGGCGGCAATCGTAGTAGCCCCCGTCGAGGCCAGTTCCGCATTTTTGCCAACCGTCGCCTGGGTCTGGTTTGCGAGTACATTCGCCGCAATGCTGGCACCAACGCCCGCATCCTTGCCACCGCCGACACCTCCGGCTGCGATTACAGTCAGATTATCGCTATTCGCAAGAACATCGACATCTCCCTTGGCCTTGACCACGGAACCATCGCCGATGCTCGCTTCAGTTCTGGCCAGCGAAACCGCGACCCCGAGCACGCCACCGACACCTGTGCTCTGCGTCCCAAGGCCGCCACTGATGCCGACGTCAACGATGATCTGCTCGGAGTCCGCCAGAACTTCGATACCCGAACCAGCCGCACTCGAAGTGATGTGGGCGTTTTCGCCAATAGAGGCAAGAGTTTTGTCCAGATTGACGATATCGGTATTCGATATGCCGACCCCTGCCTGCTTCGCACCAGCGACGCCCCCTGCAAAAGAGGCGGCCAGGGTATTGGAAAGACTGGAAACCTCAGCTCCCAGAAGCTTTCCGCCTGCCTGATGACCACTCAAAGTAGCCGACACGTTGCCACCCAGATAGGCTTGGGTAGTATTGCCAAAAACGTTCACGGCAAAGGCGCCGGCAACCGCTGCATCACCTTTGGATGCAGCCCCGGCAACCGCCTCGGTGTAGTAATCCAGCCCGAAGTAAACAGCGGGATCAAGGTTATCGATGTAGGACTTGGTATTGATGTCCTTGAACGCCTTCAGGTCAGACAGAGTGAGTCCGCCATCCAACACATCCAGCACGTTCTTGACGCCCGGCTTGCTGGCCTGAACCGTCAGCGAATCAGCGTAAATCGTTGTTGGTGCGAAGGTTTTGCTTTTATCGGCATCGCGACCGACTGCTGCAATATTCTGGTTATTTGCCAACAAGACGGCAAAGGATGCACCGACCCCCGCCTTGCTCTCTCCTCCCTTGGAAATGGCGCCGGCACGCGCAGCGGCGGCAATGTGACTGGAGTCCTCAGACCTCACCGTCACATCGCCCACCGCCTGGCCGGATTGACCGACACTGGATCCTTCGTCGATGCTGGACAGCGTTTCGTTGTCGTTCGCCACCACAGCCAACGCTCCGGCTACGGCAACATCGCCACCACTGGCGCCGGACAGCGCCTCCGCACTCATCGTGCGCAGGAAACCACTATTGATGTTCTGCCTCGACGTGGCAGTCACGCTGACATCACCAGCCCGCTCGATCTTTGTGCCTGCACCAACAATCGCCTGAGTCTTGTTCATCGTCGCCGTCAGTGCGACGGCAGCTGCCACCCCAACGTTGTCGGACACAGCCTCGCCACTGGCCAGGGTCGCGTAATTGGTATCCGTTTGTGCATCGACAGAAACCTTTTTGTCCGTTCCCGCCTTCACCGTCCTGCCCGAGCCAACCTCCGCAACCGCCTCGTTGTAGGCGACACCAACCCCAATGGCTGCCGCCACACTAACCTTTTTGCCCTGCTGATCCTTTGTGGTTGCTGTAGTTTCGGTTGGCTTCGTGGTCGAATCCGGTGTCTTGGTATTGACATCAGGGGTTTCGGCTTTCGGCGTATCGGTCTTTACATCGACGTCCGTTGCCGCCTTATTCGTACCCTTGGCGAAATCCAGTTGCGCCGTTTTCTGCTCATCGACCGTGGTACCCGCATCAGGCTTTTCTTCACCCGTGGCAGCATCTTTTTTAACCGGGGCAGTCCCCTTGGCTCCAGCCTTGGCAGAGGTTGTCAACGAAGTATCCGACTTTGCGCCGATAGCTACCCAGCCATCCGCAGTCACATCGCGCTCCAAATCAGCCGATACCCGATCAACCACCACAGCTGCCGCTAGCGATGCGCCCACCGCCACATCGCCTTCCGCCTGTCCGGAGGCCTTGGTGGTCACACTGTTCTTCTGATTGGCGTCCAGATTCAGGTTACCGCTCAGATCGAGCGTGTCCGAGGACCGCCCCAATCGTGCAGAGGTGGTATTCACAGCGATTGCCACTGCAGCCACCGGAGTGATGGAAATTTTCGAACCAGCAGCCCCGCCAGTCACCTCTGTGTTTTGCGTATAGACGCTCAATGCATCCACATCTACAGCACCAGCGCCCGTCAGCGCTGATTTGTCCTCAGCTTCAGCACGTGTGGTATTGACCGCAACATTTACCCCGATGGACGCACCCACCCCCACCGTACCAGGGTCGCCGCTACTGCCATTCTTGACATTGGCCTGGGCGACGACCTTGCTCGTCGCCTGATTCGTTGCCTCCAGCGTAACCGTGCCGCCACCGGCATCAAGCCTGGCGCCGGCTCCAGAACCATCGCTATCGCCCTCGATAACCGCTTCACTGCGGGTGATAAGCGTATTGACCGCCAATGACCCGGCAACGCCAACGTCGCCTGCCCCTGCACCACTCTTCGACGTGGCAGTGAAATTATTCGCCTCCGGGTTGGTCGTCCCGGGAATAAATGACTTGAACTTGTCGAATAGTGCGGCAAACCCGGTTTTTTCGGGCTTCTGCAACTGAGCGCTGACGGTCAGCCCGACGGAATTGATCTGGGCGTTATCGCGAACTATCGCCTGATTGGTTACCACTGCCGCGTTCAATGCAACTGCTGCACCGACGCCGACATTGGCCTGGGCGTTGCTTACCTGGCTACCGTCAGCGCTTGCCGAACCATTGATGTTGGTCGTACTGCTCACGGTGGTTGCGCCACCGCTGTTAATCGTCCTCCCATTGCCAATACTGGAACGAGTCGTCGTCACTGCGACATTAACGCCTGCTGCGGCTGCAACGCTGACGCCGCCTTCGCTGGTTTCGGCCTTGGGTTTTTCTGCAGCCGTATCAGCCGTCTCAATTTTCGTCCCTGCATCAGTAGTCGTCGGCGTGGATGCTGCTGGCTTGGCGGCAGTGTCGCTTGCCGTACTCGCCGCACTCGCCTTGCTGGTCAGCCCGACTTTCGCAGCCAGATCGCTAATCAGATCGAGTGCCGACGACGGCTTCTTGGTCTTGTCACTGCCCGTGGTATCGCTACCCACCGCTTTGGCAGAGTCTCCCTGATCCTTGACCTTGTCATCGACGGTCTTTTGCTCACCTTTGCCATCAGCAGGTGGTTTGCCATCACTCGCAGCCTTCTCGCCGCCCTTGACACTGGCCGTCGCTGATGTAGTGGTGTTACCCACCGATTCAGCAGAAACGCCTACCGCACCATCTGCCGTGATATCGCGCTCGATGTCGGCAGTCACGCTATTCGTTGCGGTGCTCAGAGCAATCGATGCCCCTACCGCCACATTGTCGCCGACAGTCTGACCAGTTGCCGTACTTGAAGTCGTGCTGGTTTGTTCGGCACTGCTGTTAAAGCTGCCCGACAAATCAAGCTGATTACCCTTACCGAGGTGTGCATCGGTCGTATTCACCGCAACCGTGACCGCAGCAACCGGGGTTACCCCGACTTTGGCGCCAGCGGCACCACCGGTGGCCGCAGTGGTCACAGTATTGTTTGCCTTAGCCGTCAGACCAAGATTATTTCCGCCAGTGACACTAGCGCCATCGGCAATTTCGGCGGTTGTCGTGTTGACGGCCACGTTCGTACCGACCGTCACACCAACACCAACCTGCGCCGGCTGGTCAGCACTCGCCGGAGTGACCTTTGCACCCGACGCAACGGTACTTGCCGCGCTATTTTTTGCCTCAACAAGCACATCGCCCGAGCCTGCATCAACCGTAGCATCTTCAATCGTGGCACTGGTGGTATTGACCAGCACATTGACGCCAAGTGCTCCCGCCACACCAACGTTGCTCGTTCCCGCACCGCTGGTCGCACTGGTCGCAAAAGTACTCTTGGACGTATCGGTCGGCATCGTTGCACTAACCGTCAGGCCGTTACTGTCAATATTGCTGTTGTCGGCAATGCTTGCCTGATTGACCAATACCCCGACATTGAGGCCTACGGCAGCACCAATGCCGACTTCGCTATTTGTGCTGCTACCATCGGCTGTCACACTGGAGGACGTTACCGCCTTGCTGGACACCGTGGTTGCGCCCGTCGTTATCTGCGTCCCGGTCGATGCCACATAGGCTTGGGTCACGCTATTGACGTTGGCAATCGCCACCGCTGCAGCAACCTCGACGCTACCCTCCGTTGTCTTGGCCTGATTTTTGAACTTGGCGAGAATCTTCTCGGTCAGGCTTGGCGACGCGGCCTTTTCCGCCTCTGTTTGCTTGTTGGCCCCCTTGGCAGCGGCCTTGGCACTGGTTGTTACCGTGTTCTGCGATTCGGCTGCCACAGACAAAGAAGCGGCGTTGGTCGTTGCCGTACCGTCGATATAAGCCTGGGTCACTGCCGTGACCTCGGACAAGGCCACCGTACCCCCCACTGCAACTACGCCTTCCGCAGATGAGTCAGCTTTGGTCGTTGCCGTGACCTTATTGGTCGCCTTAACTTCGGCTGCTCCGTTGTTAGCCGTCAGCGTCGTGCTATCACCTGCGTGAGCACTGGCAGTACTGACGATGACATTAAGCGCAGCACCAGCATCACCCGGCAGCTTTTTCAAGTCAGGCAGGCCGGGCACAACCTTCGATTCAACCGTCGACGAGGCATTCAGCTTCAGATCGCCACCCGCGCTCAGGGCGGAGGCGCCACTGACATCAACCGCCGCAGTAGAAACAGCCACAGTGCTACCCAGAGGCAAGACGCCTGAAGTCGATGCTTTGGTCAGCGAGACCGCTTCAACGCTCAAATCGCCGGACGCACTCAACGTGCTCGAATTGACATCGACGCCCGTACCTACGACCGAAACAGTTACCGGCAGCAAGGCTGTCAGCACCGAGTCATCGTAAGTCGAACTTGCCGATAACTTGATGTCCTTGCCCTTAATGGTAGCCCCATCGAGACTGATATTTGCCTGTCCAGACCAGGAATCACTGTTTAACGGACTGAATTCACTCTTGGCAATCAGGCTGACATCACCGGCCGCGTAGCCATTTGTCGCTTGTGCCAGCAACATTGAGCCCACACCAAGGGTAATGCTGCTCGCTTCAAGAGTCAGGTTTCCAGAATCACCGGTAGAAGCATCATTGATATGAGCATCCCTGCCTGCACCCGCAACCTGACGAGTGGACACCACCACGCCATCGGCTATGCTCAGTTGCGCGTCTGCCTGTAACGTCAGACTTCCGGCATTCCAGGTGATGCCATCAACGCCGGTATTGGATCCGCTTCGTAACAGATCGGCACTGATGCTCAGGTTGGCAGGATCGATCAGGATGCGGCCCGACTGGCCTTGCTCTGCTGAAGCCTCAAGGCGGCCGCCGGCAAGTTCGACCGTGCCTACTGCGCTGAATTCGACAAAGCCGCCATCTCCGCTGTTGCCGGCATTGGCGCTCAACCTGGCGCCCGAAGCCAGCAACGCATTGCCACCAGCCTTGACCGTAACCTCGCCACCCGACGAGCTCTCACCCATCCCGTCGGCAGACAGCGTGCCACTGACCGCAACATTGTCGACAGCAACAATGCGGACAACCCCACCATTACTGCGAACATCGACTGCAACCGGCATGCCCTCGATATTGACCAGATCGGCAAACCTCTGCACAGACTGAGGTCCCGCCTGAATCTGACCAGAGATATCAACGTTGGTAGCGGCAATGGAGACCTGATCGAGCGCATTGATTTTCCCTTGCACCGAAACCAGCCCGGTAGCAGACAGGGGGATACGCCCGACCAGCGCATTCTCAGTAGCAACACTGTCGATTTTTCCATCAGGCGAAAGCAGCTGATCCATAAAGGCCGGCGTTGGCGTCGCAATGGTCAGCGAACCGGTATTGATGACACCACTCTTGCCCACCACAACGCCATACGGGTTGAAGAAAAAGACGTTGCCGCCGATGCGCCCGTCCTTGTAGGCATTGACCAGGCCGTTGATATAGCTTTGCCGGTCATGCACCAGATTGAGCAGATTCGTGGTGCCGCCCGGCAGCATCAGTTTGGCCGTATCGCCTTGATCGACACTGAATCTGGAGAAGGAGTTGAATGCATTCACCCCACGCGTGGTCGCAGTAGTGATTGTCGTAACATTGCCGCTGACGCTGAGCTGGGTTTGTGTTCGACCATCCGTGACAATATCGCTCGCAAAGCCCGGCACAGAGGAAGCAGCAAGCAAACCGGCCGTAGCCAGAAGCGTCGCGCCCGAAGTGCGCTTGCCACGCGCCTTGGTGATTTCGGAAACTGCGACCCATGCATTGGTCAATTCATTCCAAATCAGGCGGTAGGTCTTGTTCATGCTGAGGCTCCCCGAGTATTGCAGTACATGATTCGTCGAAAATCACGATGGCCGCGTCTTCGCGCGGTCCTGTCGCAGCTTCAACCAATGCAGAATTGTTTCACGCCCTATGCCTTAGGTATATGGTCCAAAAAGACCAGACAAATATGCCCAGAGACTCCAAAAAACCTGACCAATTTGGCGAAATGACGTGCACAGACATAGAGCACCTTAAAAGCAACGGATCAATCACGATGAAAAATACATGGGGTCCGTTATCTATCCGTTAGGTGCTAACATCATTTTTCGATTTCAAATATCGCCACTGCCCCCATGCTTTCCCTGTCCACCTTCGGCCCGTTGCGCATCTCGTGGAACGACCAACCTGTTGCTGGTCTGGGCAGTGGCAAGCTTGCAGCCCTGCTGGTCTATCTGGCGGCGCAACCTGGTCAGCACCGTCGTGACACGCTGGCCGATCTGTTCTGGTGCGACTTGCCCAAGGAAGCAGCTCGCCTCAACCTCCGCCAGACGATTTTTCAGTTGCGTGCCGTACTTACCACTGCCACCGGGCGGGATTTCCTCGTATCCAGCCGCGATCTTCTCGGCCTCGACCCGGACAGTCCACATTGGCTAAGCGCCAACGACCTGACCATCCCGTTGCCAGCCTGCCCCAACCCACGCCCGGAATTCTGCAAGACGTGCCTTTCCCGCCTGGAGGCATGCGCCGATTACTACCGAGGCCCCTTCCTCGCCGATCTATCTCTACCCGGATGCTGCGGCTTTGAAGAGTGGCAACTGGAAAAACGCGAATCCCTGCATCTGCACATGTTGAGTCTGCTTACCCGTCTGACCGACTGTCATGAGCGGTGCGGCAACATTGGTACTGCCCTGCAATTCGCGCAACGTCACGTCGCACTGGAGCCTCTGAGCGAAGCAGGGCAATTGCGGACGATGCGCCTGCTTGCACTTAATGGCCGCCCCGATGCGGCACTCGCCCAGTTCGAAACCTGTCAGCGCACACTGAAGCGCGATCTCGGCATCGCGCCCAGCCCCCAGTTGCAAGCATTCGCACAACGGCTTCGGGACGAGTCACTTGCCACCAGACCTGTTGTTCCTCCTCCAAAAATTCCCGAGGACAGGCGCCAAGTTACGGTGCTTTATTGCAGCCTGGTCGCCGAAGACGAGGACGACCCAGAGGAGGCAGCAGTAAAGTTGCACACGCCACGACTCCGCTGCCAGGAAATCGTGCGCCTCCACGGCGGCCATCTGGTGCAGAACCACAACGGAGGACTCCTCGCCTACTTTGGCTATCCACAGGCGCTGGAAAATGCCGCCTTATACGCCCTGCATTCGGCACAGGCGCTGATCGACGAATCAACGCAGCAGGTCTCCATCGGTATTGGCGTCCATAGCGGGCTGATTCTGACGTCGTCGGAAGCGGCCACGCCCGATGCCATCGGCACAACGTCGGGTATCGCCATCCGCCTGCACGAACTGGCGGAGGCAGGTGAGATTGTCGTCAGCGCGGAAACGCGGCGGCGAACGGCAGGTTACTTCCAGTTCACCCACCCTGAAAAAGTTTCGCGCAGGGGACTGCCCAAAGACATGGAAATCGCCCGCGTCATCGGGGAGTCTGGCGCCAGACAACGCTTTGCCCCGGCTGAGCGGATCACTATCGGCGAAACCGAAGTCAGCCATTGTTTTGTCGCTGCAGAACAGCTCACTCCGTTCATCGGACGGCAACGCGAATTGACGTCATTGATGAAGGAATGGGCAAGAGCGCAGCGCGGAGAGTTTCGGCCATTGATCATCAGGGGCGAGGCCGGGATCGGAAAATCGCGCCTGGTTAACACCCTTGCCGGCCAACTCGACATCGGGTCACGCGTTGTAAAGCAGCGCTTCTTTGCTGAAACCCGGCACTCGTCATTACATCCAGTAATCGCTTTCTACGCGGATTTGTGCCAATTCCAGAGCTCTGACAACGACGCAACCAAACTTGCCAAAGTGAAGTACATGCTTCAAACGCGTGCGCCAGCTTACGAGCAAAATGGACTACCTTTGCTGGCGCATATGCTGGGTCTTGCGGAAGAGGTACGACCGCCACCGCCGACTTCGTCGCCCGAGCAGTTGAAGACGGCAACTGTCGAACTGTTGGCCGACCTGCTGGTCCCTTTGGTCAATCCGTGGACAGTGCTGTTCGTCGTCGAGGACATGCACTGGGCTGACGCTTCGTCGCTTGAAGCATTGTCCATCCTGGTCAATCGTCGCACGCCCGCACCCGTACTCATGTTATTTACGGCACGACCCGATTGGCAATCTCCGTGGCCGGACGTAGACGTCATGACACTGGCCCCCTTGTCGGATGGCGACGTGGCAGACCTGGTCAGCACCCTGCGTTCTGGTCTTACACAACCTCAGCTCAGGCAGATCGTTGCAAAAGCGGAAGGTATTCCACTATTCGCCGAAGAACTCACCGCCGCTCACGACAGCGAACAGAAAGACGATTTGCCGGCTAATCTGCACGATGTGCTGATGGCGCGCCTCGACCGCGTCGGCCCGGCGCGCGGACTGGCTCAGCTGGCAGCGACAATCGGACGCGAATTCGATCAGTCCTTGCTCGCCAGAATTGGCGAATTGACGCCACAAGCACTAGCGGATGCCATGTCCCTCCTGCAGGGCTCCGGGCTTGTTCAGGAAATTGGCGATGGCCGCTGGCAATTCAGGCATGCCTTGCTACAAGAGGCAGTCTATCGATCGCAAACACGAACAGCGCGCCAGGCTGCGCACCTTCAGGTAGTACAAGCGCTGGAAAAACACGATACCGTGGTCACACGTCATCACCCTGAACTACTGGCGCAGCACTGGAGCGCTGCCGGCGTGGCAGAGCAGGCCGTACCCTGCTGGCTGAAAGCAGGCCGGCGCGCAGCTAAACGTTTCGCCCATCGCGAGGCACTCGAACATTACAGAGCCGGCCTGCACGATCTGGAGACATTACCCAGCAGTAAACAAAGAGACGAGTTAAGACTCGAACTATTGGCCGGACAAACGCAATCTGAACAAGCACTGGCCAGCTTCGGATAACAACGGCCGTTTGGCATTTTTAGCCATTTTTTCAGGTTGACCGCAGCAGTCGGGGGAATCCAGGCCTGCAATCGACGTCGGTACGATTCTCAACCCCGATGATCCATCCACCAAGTCAGGCCCTGGACGTTGAGTTCGATGTCGGTGGCAAGGAGGTCGAGGATGGTCGCTTCGGGCAGCGTACAGCCGTGGCTGCGGAGTTCGGCGATCAGGTAGGCAGTGAGTTCCTGCTTGATGACAGCATGGCGGGTTTCGCCGTCGTTGACATGCACTTCGGCGATGGCGACGTGGGCGTCGAGGCGGCGGTGCAGGTTGATGGCCTGCGCCGCCACATCGGTGACTTGCGCGTAGTGCGTGAGGTACATGGCCTGCGGGCCGTAGCTCATCAGGCGGTCGATGGAAGCGCGCATTTCGGCGGGATCGAACTGGGTCGGGCTGGTCGTCGGCTGGATGAACTGGCGGCCGTCGACGTCAAACTCGCGGTAGGAAAGCCCGAACATGTCGCCGGTGAAGATGGCCTTGGCTTTCTGGTCGATGATGCAGATGTGGTGCTTGGCGTGGCCCGGGGTGTCGATCATGAGCAGTTCGCGGCCGCCGAGCTGGATAGTCAGTCCTTCGTGAGCGTCGATGATGCGCTCGGCCGGGATGGGCAGGATGTCGCCGTAGACGTTGTCGACGTAGTCCTTGCCATAAACGGCGGTGACGCCGGCGACAAGCTTGGAGGGCTCGGCCATGTGGCGAGAGCCGCGCGGATGGACGACCAGTTTGGCGTTGGGGAATTCGCGCATGAGCGCCCCGGCGCCGCCGGCGTGGTCGAGGTGGATATGGGTGAGGATGATGTAATCGACAGCATCGCGGCCGAGGCCGACCTTGTTCAGCGCTTCCAGCACATTGGGCAGCGAGTCGTTGCTGCCGGTATCGATGAAGGCGACCCGGCCGTCGTCGACGATCATGTGGATGGCGGCCAGGATGGGGCGCACGTAGCCGGCGTCGAAGGCGATGATGCCGTTGTTGTAGTCTCTCCAGTCGAACATTTCCATACTCCTGCGTATTGACGCCGGCGATTATACTGGCGACCTTGCGATTTCAAAGGGTTGGGCTATGACGCACTTTCTGGCCGACGATGGCGAGAAAATCCACGTCCGGATCTCCGGTGAAGGCACGCCGCTGATCCTGCTGCATGGCTGGACTGCCAGCAGCCAGGAATGGTTCCCTTTCATGGCAGAACTGGAAGCCAGGCACCGCGTTTATCGCTGGGATGCGCGTGGTCACGGCGGTCATGCACTGGCCCATCCGGACTCGGCCACCGTCGAGCGCATGGCACGCGACCTGCGCAACCTGATCGACCGTTACGGCATTGAACATGCCACCGCCGTCGGACATTCGATGGGCGCACTGACACTCTGGCAATATCTGCGCGACCACGCCACGCACGGGCTGGGCAAGCTGTGCCTGATCGACCAGTCGCCCCGCCTGCTGACCGGCGACGATTGGGATCACGGAATTTACGGGAATTTTCCGGTTGACCGTAACAATGAGCTGATTTCGTGGCTGCGCGAAGATTTTGCTGAAGGCGTGCTGAAGCTGACAGCGAATGGACTAAACGAGCGTGCCAACGAGAAATACCGGCAAAACGCCAGTGGCTGGGAGCGCTCACGTGCCGCCCTGCGCGCCCAGGACCCGGAACCGCTGATCCACTGCTGGCAGAGCCTGACCGCCGCGGATTACCGTGACGTGCTGGCCAACATCCCGCTGCCGACGCTATTGGTCTATGGCGGCGAGAGCAATTTCTACCACGCGTCGACGGCGCACTACGTCGCCGACAAGATCCCGAACGCCGTACTGCGCATCTACGAAGGTACCGACCATTCGCCCCACCAGTGGCAGCGCGAGCGTTTCGTGCGGGAATTGATCGAATTCATCGACGCCCCCACCTGAAGACCTAGCCGCCGCGCGCCACCTTGACCACCTCGGGCTGGACGAGGCGCTCGATGTAATGTCGCGGATCTTCCGCCACTTCGTGGCCGTCGTGATACAGCAGTGAAACGCTCAGTGGCCCGTCGCCTGTGGCAAGCACCGCGATGTTGTCCGGACTGACCGTTGCCCGCCCAAGGTGCCGGGCGACCGGCCAGCGAATGTCTCCGTAGGCGTGATAGACCAGTTCCGAACAGACAATGCGGTCGGTCGACTCGACATCAAAATTGAAGTCGTACGCCTTGCCGACCTGCCGCAAGGCTTGCAGGATGACGTCGATGCGCTGTTCCCGGCTGGATTTTTCACGGCGCAAGACCGCCAGATCATCGACATTGATGAAATGGGCCAGCGAGTTCATCTTGACCCCGGCGCGCAAGGCTTCGACGACGCCCCTCCCCTCCCTGATCCGCGCCTGATAAGGCCGAACGACCGGGTGTTCCCAGATACCGAGAGCACGCAATTCCTCTTCGTTGCCCACCCAGACTGCGGCGTGCCCCCAATGGCCAGGAATGAAGGCGTCGGTCAGACGAAATGGTGTCTTTTCCAGAAGGATGTCGCCGGCTTGCACGGTGCCGGACAGTTTCGCCAGCGTCTGCGCATCGCCATCAAGCTTGCCGCGCCGCGATTCGATCAGACCAACAGTATTGCCGAACACCATGCTGGAAAAATTCACCCCCTCGTTTTTCAGGAGATTGAGCGTATCGATCGACAACTCGCCAAAGAATCCCATCAGGTTGGCGGCATAACCGACAGGCCGGGCGCGGCGCACCATGTTGTAGGACAGGCTCTGGTCGATGAGCGCGGCGAGGTAACGTTCGTCACCATTGGCCGATTCGCCAAGCATGCGGCCGTGCTGCTCGTACCAGACCAGACCGCGACGCACGCGGGCCCGATTGATGGCCGAATTGAAAGAGGCCGAAATGCGCGTCAACTCTCCAGGCGGAATGCCGAAGCCGCTGTCCGGGCGATTGAGGTGATTGCGCAGGAACGGTGTCGCACGATAGACACCAACCGCCGTCAGGTAATTGTCGTAAAGGATGAGGGCAGCGGACAGCGACATGGCAATACCCGACGCCTGCGCCCGCGCCGTGGCCGGATCATCGGAGACAGGATCGTCGAGCCAGCACTCGTATTCGGCAGCCGTCGCAAGCAAGGCCTGACGCTGGGCAAGCAGTAACGCAGCACCCTGATTGAGGCGCTTCAGATCGCTGCCGGTCAGCGTCTCGTGGCGGGCATCGCGTTCCTTCAACTCGCCGAGAAAGGCAATCGCCCGCTCGCGCAGGCTCAAGGCCTCCTCGGTCAGCACCTGATAGGCCCTGATCCGCTCAGCCATACTGCTGCGCGCGTAGCTGGCCCGCAAATCGCCGGAACAGACGGCGCTCGGCGTCACATCGACCGGCGCCGGCAAATCATCCGCAGCAATGGCAACTTCCGCGGTGAACAGGAAAATTCCGGCAAAAAGGCAAATGCCCAGATTGTGTTTCATCGCCAAACCCGTTGAAAAACAGGGGCGATATTACAACGCGATATCCGCACCGGCAAAAACAAATGCCAGCGAGGCTTGATCAGGTAGCGCGCAACCGCTGGGCCGCCTGTTCCAGACGCTGTTTCTCGGCAAGTACCTTGCTCGAATAGCGTCGTTCCGGATCCTTGGCCGCACCACCAAATTGCTGCAGACCATCCTCCAGGTCGCCATTCATGCGAATGAACTCGTGAAGCACGCGAGTACCGATCTGAACATTGGTCACCGGATCGAGAAAGGCATCCGCCTCGGCTTCTTCCGGCAACTTGTCCATGTGGAAACGTGGCACCACCTGCATCAAGCCCTGAGCGCCAAAACCGCTCTGGCAGAACGGATTGAAATTCGACTCGATGCCGATCACCGCAATGATCAGTAAGGGATCGATGTGCCATTGCTCGCCGGCCGACTGGGCCGTAGCAAAAATTGGCTGCAACGCATCGGTAGAGACGTGATAGCGCCGGGAAACGTAATCAAGCGCGCCCAGCATGCGGGGACTCAGCGAAACTGCGTCGCCTCGGGCAGCAAGCGGCGCCGCATCTCTTTCTTCGGCCACTGAGGCATTGGCCGACGGCATGAGCGTTTTCAACCCATCAAGCCAGCCGGCATTACCGGTTTGCAGGCCGATCAGGCCGGTGACAAAAACCAGGCCGGAGACCATCAAAAACTTCTGGAACAGCGCGTAAATTACGTTGGAAACCCGCAACACGGCGGGCGGGAGAAAAGTCGTAGCGAACATGCGACCTCCTTCACTGTTGCCTCGGCCGTCAAACTAATTGGCCAAGGGCGGTTTCAGGGGGCACGGCATCGGCGGACAAGGAAAACAACAGGTCCGAATTCCGCATGGCACCACGCCTGATCCCATCGCGAAAACGATGCTGCACCGCAACACAGTTTGCATTCTATTGATTTAATTGGATTTTGTCAAAACAACAGATTCCAAAGCGCAGATCAGGTGTTGCGCAGCAGCAACAAAACACCCGCCAGAATGGGCCATGAACATGGCCACACGGCGCCTGCCCGCAGGCCTTCACGGTTGCCGGACAAGCTCTGCCGGATCGGGGTAAAACCGAGTAAAATCCGAGGCTTTCCGTCTTACCGAGTGCGTCCGATGACGACCAGCAAGAAACCCACCTTCCAAGAAATCATCCTGCGTCTGCAGCAATACTGGAGCGACAAGGGCTGCGCCCTGCTTCAACCGTACGACATGGAAGTCGGCGCCGGCACCAGCCATACCGCCACCTTCCTGCGCGCCATCGGCCCGGAGCCGTGGAAAGCCGCCTACGTGCAGCCGTCGCGCCGCCCCAAGGACGGCCGTTATGGCGAAAACCCGAACCGCATGCAGCACTACTACCAGTACCAGGTAGTGCTCAAGCCGGCGCCGGACAACATTCTTGAGCTCTACCTCGGCTCCCTCGAAGCCCTCGGCTTCGACCTGAAGAAGAACGACGTGCGTTTCGTCGAGGACGACTGGGAAAACCCGACCCTGGGCGCCTGGGGCCTCGGCTGGGAAGTCTGGATGAACGGCATGGAAGTGACCCAGTTCACCTATTTCCAGCAGGTCGGCGGCATCGACTGCAAGCCGATCACCGGCGAAATCACCTACGGCATCGAACGCCTGGCCATGTACCTGCAAGGCGTCGAAAACGTCTTCGACCTGACCTGGACCGACGGCCTGACCTACGGCGACGTCTATCACCAGAACGAAGTCGAGCAGTCGGCCTACAACTTCGAGCACAGCAACGTCGACTTCCTCTTCCACGCCTTCGGCCAGCACGAAGCTACCGCCGTCAAGCTGATGGAAGCGCAACTGGCGCTGCCGGCCTACGAACAGGTGCTCAAGGCCGCGCACACCTTCAACCTGCTCGACGCGCGCGGCGCCATTTCGGTCACCGAACGCGCCGCCTACATCGGTCGCATCCGCAACCTGGCCCGTTCCGTCGCCCAGGCCTACCTCGACTCGCGCGCCCGCCTCGGCTTCCCGATGGCCCCACGTGCCTGGGCCGACGATGTGCTGGCCAAGCTCGCCGAACAGAACGCCAAGAAAGCTGCCTGAGATGACTACCCAAAATCTGCTCGTTGAACTCTTCGTCGAAGAACTGCCGCCCAAGGCGCTGAAGAAGCTCGGCGAAACATTCGCCGACACCCTTGCCCAGAATCTCAAAAATTCCGGATTTTTCGGGTTGACCGCGGAAGTGACCGCTTACGCCTCGCCACGCCGTCTAGCTGCCCGTATCACCGATGTGATGGCTGTTGCCGCTGACAAGCCGGTCGTCCAGAAGCTCATGCCCGTCGCCGTCGGTCTCGATGCCGCCGGCAACGCCACGCCTGCGTTGCTCAAGAAGCTCGCCGCGCTGGGCGCCGATGCATCGGCCGTGCCCAGCCTGCGCCGCGAAAATGATGGCAAGGCCGACATCCTCTTCTACGACAGCCTGGCCAAGGGCGCCACGCTGGCCGAAGGCCTGCAAAAGGCGGTCGAAGCCGCGCTGGCCGCGCTGCCCATCCCGAAGGTGATGAGCTACCAGTTGGCTGATGGCTGGAGCAGCGTCAATTTCGTGCGTCCGGCGCACGGACTCGTTGCACTGCACGGCAGCGACATCGTGCCGGTTTCCGTGCTTGGCCTGAACTCGGGTCGCGAGACGCATGGCCATCGCTTTGAAGCCAAGGTCGATCCAGTCGTACTTGCCAACGCTGACGAATACGCTGCAAAGCTGGCCGCCGAGGGCGCCGTGATCGCATCCTTCGCCGAGCGTCGCGCCGAAATCGCCCGCCAGCTCGCCGCTGCCGCTGCCAAGGCCGGCGGCAAGCCCATCGACGACGACGCCCTGCTCGACGAAGTCACCGCGCTGGTCGAACGCCCGAACGTGCTGGTCGGCCAGTTCGAGGAGGAATTCCTCGCCGTGCCGCAGGAATGCCTGATCCTGACCATGAAGGCCAACCAGAAGTACTTCCCGCTGCTCGACGCCGCCGGCAAGCTGACCAACAAGTTCCTCGTCGTCAGCAACATTTCCCCGGCCGACCCGAGCGCGGTGATCGGCGGCAACGAGCGCGTCGTGCGCCCGCGCCTGGCCGACGCCAAGTTCTTCTTCGACCAGGATCGCAAGAAGTCGCTGGAAAGCCGCGTCATCGGGCTGTCCAAGGTCGTCTATCACAACAAGCTGGGCACCCAGGGCGAGCGCATGCAGCGCGTTGCAGCAATTGCCCGCGCCATCGCCGAACACCTCGGCGGCGGCGAACTGGTGCAGCATGCCGAACAGGCCGCCGTGCTGGCCAAGGCCGATCTGCTGACCGACATGGTCGGCGAATTCCCCGAACTGCAAGGCATCATGGGCCGCTACTACGCCCAGCACGACGGCCTCAATACCGAGGTCGCCGATGCCATCGAAGACCACTACAAGCCGCGCTTTGCCGGTGACTCGTTGCCACGCGGCCGCGTCGGCACCATCGTAGCGCTGGCCGACAAGCTGGAAACCTTGGTCGGCATGTTCGGCATCGGCCAGATCCCGACCGGCGACCGCGACCCGTTTGCGCTGCGCCGTCACGCGCTGGGCACCATCCGCATGCTGGCCGAAGGCAATCTCGATCTGCCGCTGAATTCCCTGCTGACCGTCGCCGGCAGCGCCTTTGCCACGGTCGAAGGCTTCAAGAACGCCGAAGCTTCGCTGGCCGACTTCATCTACGACCGCCTCGCCGGTAACCTGCGCGAGCAGGGTTACACGGCGCAGGAAGTCGATGCCGTGGTCAGCCAGCGGCCGCAGCGCCTGGGCGACATCGTCAAGCGCCTGGCCGCCGTGCGCGCCTTTTCGGCCCTGCCCGAAGCCGCCGCGCTGGCTGCCGCCAACAAGCGCGTCGGCAACATCCTCAAGAAGGTCGAAAACCCGGTCGAGCCGACCGTCGACAACGCCCTGCTCAAGGAAGCCGCCGAAGTGGCGCTGCACGATGCGCTGGTCGAGGTCGTCCCGGCCGCCGACGCCGCTTTCGTCACCGGCGACTACACCGAATCGCTGACCGCGCTGGCCGCATTACGCGCCCCGGTCGATGCCTTCTTCGATGGCGTCATGGTTAATGCTGACGATCCGGCCCTGCGCGCCAACCGTCTCGGCCTGCTCGCGAAACTGCATCTGGCAATGAACAAGGTCGCCGATCTTTCGCGCCTGTCGGCCTGATCCGGACATCACGGACATGAAACTCGTCATTCTCGACCGCGACGGCGTCATCAATTTCGACTCCGCCCAGTTCATCAAGAACCCGGCCGAATGGAAGCCGATCCCCGGCAGCCTGGAGGCCATCGCCAAGCTGAACCAGGCCGGCTACCGGGTCGTTGTCGCCACCAACCAGTCGGGTGTCGGACGCGGCCTGTTCGACATGGACACCCTGAACCAGATTCACGAAAAGATGCACAAGGCGCTGTTTGCCGTCGGCGGGCGGGTGGATGCGATTTTTTATTGCCCGCACGCAGCCGATTCGAAATGCGACTGCCGCAAACCGAAACCCGGCATGTTCAGGCGCATTGCCGAAACCATGAATGCCGACCTGCAAGGCGTACCAGCTATCGGCGACTCCCTGCGCGACCTGCAAGCCGGGGCCAGCATGGGCTGCAAGCCAATACTGGTACTCACCGGCAAGGGCGAAAAGACACAGGCCGAAGGCAATCTGCCAGAAGGCACGCAAACCTTCGCCGATCTTGCCGCTGCGGTCGAGGCACTTCTCCATAAAGGCAAGGCATGATCGCTCTACGTTCCACCCTGTTCATGGTTCTTGCCATTCTCTGGTCGCTGCTGACCGTGCCCGTCGTGATTTTTACCGCGCTGGTCATGCGCGGCATCTGGGGTTACCGGGGGGGCAAGATGTGGCGCCTCGGCATGCAATGGGGCATTGAACACATCCTCGGCATCCGCCCCAGGGTCATCGGGCTCGAAAACATGCCGAAGGAACCCTGCGTCATCCTTGCCAAGCACCAGTCGGCCTGGGAAACCATGGTCCTTCAGGACTACGTACCGAACGGCGCTTACTGTGTCTTCGTGCTGAAAAAGGAACTGCTGCGGGTACCGATGCTGGGCTGGGGACTGGCTGCGATGAAGATGATCTCCATCGACCGCAGCGCCGGCAAGGATGCGCTCGAACAGGTAGTCACCCAGGGCCGCGAGCGTCTGCAACAGGGCTTTTACGTCATCGTCTTCCCCGAGGGCACCCGCGTGCCGCCGGGGCAAAAACGACGCTACAAGGTGGGCGGCGCCTATCTCGCCACCCATGTCGGCTGCAAGATCGTACCGATTGCCCACGACGCCGGCGAGCTTTGGCCACGACAGGCTTTCCTGAAAACCCCGGGCACAGTCACGGTAAGCATCGGGCCGGCCTTCGACGCAACCGGAATGAGCGAAGCCGAGGTCAACCAGCGCGCCGAAGAATGGATCGAAGCTGAAATGCAGCGCATCTCGCCGCACCGTTACCCGGATGCCGCCCGACAGCCCAGCTGAAGCTGTTCACCGGATTGACATCGCCGGCACGGCGGTCAGCTACCGGCTGAGACGCAGCACACGCCGCACCATAGGGCTCTCCATCGACCAACGTGGCCTGCGCGTCGGCGCCCCCCAGCGGGCACGACTGGGCGACATCGAATCATTGATCCGCCAGCACGGGCAATGGGTACTCGACAAACTCGCGTCCTGGCGCGAACGCCCTGCCGCCGAAGCCCTCCGAATCGATGATGGAATGCAGATCTCCGTCCTCGGCCAGCCTCTGACACTGACCGTAACCCCCATTGGCCGCGCCCGCTGGCAGCGGGTCGGCGACCGCCTGCATCTGTGGCCATCTTCCACGGTGAACCCGAATATTTTGCTAAAAAAGGCATTGCAGGAAATCGCCCGCCAGCATTTTGCGGAGCGTCTGGCCTGCTACGCACCCCAGCTCGGTGTCAGCCCGCCCCCCCTGCGCCTGTCGTCCGCCCGAACGCGCTGGGGCAGCTGCAACCACAAGGGAATGATCTCGCTCAACTGGCGCCTCGTCCTCATGCCGCCGGCAGTGGTCGATTACGTCGTCTGCCACGAACTCGCCCACCTCAGGGAAATGAACCACAGTCCGCGTTTTTGGTCTGTGGTGAAACAACTCTGCCCTGACTGGAAGGCGCTACGCTTCGAACTGCGCCAGCTTGGGCAGCATATCCCTGCCATTTAAGGAAAACACATGCGCATCCTGCACACCATGATCCGCGTCGGCGATCTCGACAAATCCATCGCCTTCTACACCGAGATTCTCGGCATGCACCTGCTGCGCCGTACCGACTACCCGGAAGGCCGCTTCACGCTGGCTTTCGTGGGCTACGGCGACGAGGCGAAGGAAGCCGTGCTCGAACTGACCCACAACTGGGACACGCCGAGCTACGAGCTCGGCAACGGCTACGGCCACGTCGCGCTGGCCGTACCCGATGCGGCCGCCGCCTGCGCGGCGATCAAGGAGCGTGGCGGCAAGGTCGTGCGTGAAGCCGGGCCAATGAAGCACGGCACCACCATCATTGCCTTTGTCGAAGACCCGGACGGCTATAAGGTGGAGCTGATTGAGAAGAATTGAACGCCTCCAGCCGGGAGCAGATTTTTAATTTTTAGGGAACTAGGCAGGCCATTGACCGGCAAGTGATTGCAATTCTGAACCACATCTTTTCTCGCCTGACGTATCTGTGGATTTCCCAAACGCCGGTTAACGCCACTGACAGACGGGCATTACTTCCCGCACGGAACCGAGGTGGTCGGCGATCCGCTGCTGCGTCATGCGCAGGTTGTCCATGCACTCTAGTTTGTAGGCGTACCCTTGAGGGCAAACAGGGCAAGCACGGTTAGGTTGCGCACCAATATCGCTGGAGAAAGTGGGGACCGTTCGGGCAAGCAAGACGCAGCCCGCCCCGTTTTCAGCCCTGACCGGAACGGCGCCGACGCTCCAAGTCGTTGTCGTAACGCCGCAGCAGGCTGTTCGCAGTTTCTTCCATCGACAGACGGATGGCGCCTGCGAAATTGTCGAGCTGGCCACCATAGGTTTTCTGCGCCACCTGTGCAGCCTCACGGCTGGCGAAGGCAACCTTGCTCACCGGCGTCATCACACCAGGCAGGTCGCTACCGATCAGGTAGATAGCCGAAGCCGCTTCGATCAATGGCTTCGGCGCCCCGACGCTGGCGTAATCCGGCGCGTAGATAGCGCGGAAGCCCTTGCGCCGCTCGCGCAGCATGCACTCCGCCGCGCAATGGATCGAACAGGTACCCTGCACACTGTCGTCGCCATAGACCAGCAGATGGCGGGCATGGTGGAACTTGCGCCGGTCCATGTTGCAGATGATACAGCGCGGGTGCTCGCGCAATTCGTCGTCGCTGGCAGGCGGCTGGGCCATGCCCACCGCTTTCTCATCCGCACCTGCTAGACGGGCGAAGCTAAAACTCAGGATGGCGGCAAGAAGGGTGCGGCGGTGCATATATTATCTCCTTGTGTGGCTCAATAATTGAAACGCATAGTCAGCATCACATTACGCGGTTCACCATAGCCGTTGTAGCTTTGCAGCGAACGAATGCCAGCGGTGTGATAAACGCGGTCAAACAGGTTGCTTACGGTCAAGTCCAGCGAATAGTTCCGATCAATTCGGTAGCCGAGCTGGGCATTAACCAGAGCATATCCGCCCTGCTTGAGACTGGAAGTGCTGCCATTGCCGGAATAGCCACTCATCGCGTTAACGCCCAGGCCAACGCTAAAACCTTTCAGCGCGGGATCCGTGAAGCGGTACTTGTTCCACAATTTAAGGGTATGACGAGGATACCAGTTACTGAATCGTTGTCCCTGATTGGCCGGATTGCTGTCCTTGAGATATTTGGTTTCCAGCCGGGTATACCCGGCCACGATGTCCCAGTTCGACGCCAGCTTGCCGGAGATTTCAGTTTCCCAACCTTTGCTTTCGACCTCGCCCATCGCCAGGTAGTAGCCAGCGTGATCCGGGTCGGCATACGAGCGATTACGGTCACGAATATCGAAAATAGCGACACTCGCACTCAGTTTGCCATCCAGGAAATCCGCCTTGCTGCCGATTTCGTACTGCTTGCCGACGCGCGGCTTCAGCATTTCGCCGGAGTAGGTCAGATTGGTTTGCGGAATGAAAATGTCAGCATAGCTTGCGTACAGCGATACTGATTTATTGACGTCATAAACCAGTCCGGCATAAGGCGTCAACCGATTATTGGCTTTGCCGCCTTGGGTCCAGTCTGTCGGTACGCTGGGTGCGATATTGTGGTAGCGGCTATTGAAGTCAGAATAACGCCCGCCCAGGATCAGCGTCAGCGGGTCGGCCAGACTGACGCGGCTTTGGCCGTAAAAGCCGCTCTGTACTGTTTCGGTTTCAAAACCGCTGGTGTAAGCGATGTCCGGCTCAGTCACCGCTGACAGATCGCCGAGAGTGACACCGGTTACGGTGGAGGCGGCCCCCTTGCGCCCGCCGTTTACCAACTTGTCGTAGTTGTAACCGAGCAGCAACTGGTGGGTGCGTCCCAAAAGCTCATAGGGGCCATTAATATAAAGGTCGACGGCATCGCGGTCGTAGTTGTAATCGCCAATACGCCGCTGGTAGCTGAGGATATTGGTTGCAGGATTGACCGTGGAGGGAATGGCATCTTTCCAGTAAAAGTCCTGGTGGCGGGTACTAACCCGCGCCTTAGCTACCCATTCATTGCCGAAACGATGTTCGACCTCGCCGGCCAATTCCTGTGTGTACCACTCGGTACGTGCCCAGGACGGATAGAGGTTGGTGGAGCGGGAGATGTTCAGGAAGGTGCCGTTGGAATAGGCGGGGCCACCATAATAGGCTGGCCCGTCATCGTGCTGTACGGTGGCAGACAAGGAAAGAGTAGTGCGAGGCGAGGGGTCGTATTCGAGGATGCCGTAGCCAAGCAGTTTCTGGTCGTGAGCGCGATCATAGAAATAATCCCGGTCCTGTGCCGCAAAAACAGCCCGCCCGCGCAGCGATTTATCGGCATTCAGAGGGCCGGTGACGTCGACTTCGGTTCGGTAATTGTTCCAGGAACCAGCGCCAACAAGTCCGGATACGGCAAACTCGTCCTTGGCACGTTTCCTGACCAGATTGACCACACCACCAGGATCTCCTGACCCTTGCAACAATCCCGACGGACCGCGTAGAACTTCGACGCGCTCATAAAGAGCCAGATCAAACTGCTGGTAACCACCAAGACCGTTGTAAGCGGGCATGCCGTCGTTCGCGACATTGAGCGAATAGCCACGGGCCGCAAACTGACTCTGCGTCGCGTCATTCGGAATGGCCGTTACGCCCGTGGCCATGGTGAGCGCATCGGTAACAGTAACCATGTTCTGATCATCCATCTGCTGCCGGGTGATCACCGATACCGAATTCGGAATCTGCCGCAGCGAGACCGGCACCTTCCCCGCCACCGTCGCTCTCTCCGCCTTGTACCCAGGCTCGGCGCGGGCCGTAACGAGAACTTCCGGCAGCGTGCTCTGCTCGGCCGGGGCGCGTTGGATGACGTAGCTGCCATTACCGGCGCTGGCCTGGAAGCCGCTGTCGGAGAGCAGTTTCTGCAGCGCCGCACGGGCGTCCAGCTGGCCGTTCACGGCCGGGGCCTGCAGGCCCTTCAGGTCTTCCGGGTTGAACAGGATCTGGATGCCGCTCTGACGGGCCAGGCTGTTCAGGGCGCCGGCCAGGCTTTGCGCCGGGATGTCGACGGCGGCGATCTGGGCGAGGGCGGTGGCGGTGTGGAGGCCGGCGATGAGTACGGCCAGGCGTAGTAGTTTGTGCATAATTTCCCCAATGTTGTTGTTCGCGCTTTTTGTGCGCATGGAGGGGTAGACGGGAATCTTTCATGCACCCGCACATCGCAGCGGCAAAAAAATTTCTGCCGGCTTCAGCGTGGGCCGATACGCGTGCCGCTGGCGGTTTCGTCGAGACGCAGCGGGTAGAGGCGGGTGAGGGCCTGCAGTAGGGCGGCTCGATCCTCGGCGGCGAAGACACCGCTGACCCGGTAGCGCTCCAATCGGGCGTCGGCGAGGTAGACCGGGCGTTCGTGCTGGCGGTTGATCTGGGCGACGACCTCGGCCAGGCTGACGTCGTCGAATTGCCAACGGCCAGATGTCCATGATTCGCTGGCGTCTGCTGCGGCCGAACGCAGCGAGCCGACTGCCTGGCCGGCATAGCTCAGGCGCTGGCCGGCTTCGACGCGGAAGCGTTCGCGGCTCGCCGCCGGGCTGATGTCGACGATGCCTTCGCGCACGCTGACACTGACCTGGCCGTTTTCGCTAGCGACGTTGAAGGCGGTGCCGATGTCGCGGATTTCGCCGCCGCCGGCCTCGACGACGAAGGGACGCAGGCCGGGGGCGACGCGCACGAAGATCTGACCGTGTTCGAGGATCAGGCGGCGGCTGAAGAAGCCTTGTTCAACCTGGATGCGGGTGCGTCCGTCGAGGTCGATTTCGCTGCCGTCGGCGAGGCTGATATGCTGGCGCTCGCCGATTTTTGTTGTTTTTTCGAGGTCGACCGCAGGATTTTGCCAAACGAGCCCGAGCGCCAGGACCAGCACGGCGAGGGCGGCAGCCACGCGGCGCTGCTGGCCGGCCCGCGGTCGCGCACCGTCGAGCGCGCCCCACAGGCGCTGGAAGCGGTCGTATTCGGCGCGATGGCTGTCGGCAGCGTTCAGCCAGTTGCTGAATTCCTGTTGCCGGCGGGCGCTGGCGCGGCCTTCGCGCATGCGCAGGAACCAGGTGGCGGCCTCTTCGGCAAGCTGGCGCTCGGGCTGCTCGGGGGCGCTCATGACCAGTGCAGACGCAGGCGCAGGTGCACCAGAGCGCGCACCAGCAGTTTTTCGATGGCGCTGAGGCTGATGCCGTATTCGCTGGCCAGCGTTTTCTGCGGCGTTTCGTCGAAACGATGGCGGATGAAGACTTCGCGGCAGCGCGGCGGCAGTTCTTCGATGGCCTGGCGCAGCAAGCGTACCTGCTGGCGGGCGATGGCGTGGCGTTCCGGGCTGGGCGCTTCGCTGGCCAGATCGTGGCAGTCGTCGATATCGACGCAGCGGCTGTGCACGTCGCCGTGCGCGCGGAAGTGGTCGTGCGCGAGGTTCTCGGCGATGCGCAGCAGGAAGGCACGTTCGTTGTCCACCGGCCGGCTTGCCGTCAGCCGCCGCACGAAGACTTCATTGGCCAGTTCCGCCGCGCTCTCCAGGCAAGGCAGCCGGCGCGCGAGAAAGCGGCGGACCTCTCCGAAATAATCGAGATAGAGCGTGGCGATGTGCGTCTGGGACATGGCGTGCAAAATGGGAACAGGCGGGAATTCTAAAAAATTCGCCTGCCTTTCTCTATGCGGCAAATTGCCGCAGCCTGGCGGCGGCACATTGCGGCCTCGCTTATCTTTTCGGCGACTTCGAATTCTGGCTAGTTGGATCCGCCCTCACACACCGCCCACGGGATGGCAGCGACTCAGCACCATCAAGGCTCGCGGAGGCAAGGTCGTCGAAAACCCGGACGGCCACAAGATCGAATTGATCCAGCGCAAGGAAATCTGAGGTTTTCCGCCCGAAGGAATCAACCAGGCTCTTTTGTAACATTTCTGAAATGTGCCAGCCAATCGACTGTGCTAAAACAGGTTTCCCGTCTTTTCGGAAAGCCTGAGCATGATCTTCTTCGAACTTTTTTCGCACAACCCGACCATCGTCAAGATCGCAGCCGGCCAGCCCCTGTTCAGTGCTGGTGAAGAAGGACATCTGATGTACGTACTCTCCAGCGGCTCGGCGCAGGTGGTCGTCAATTCCTGTGTTGTCGAAGAGCTGCAACACGGCAGCATCGTCGGTGAAATGGGCATCGTCTCACCGGGGCCGCGCTCGGCGACGGTCGTTGCGCTAAGCGATTGCGAGTTCGTCGCTGTCGATGAAAAGCGCTTTCAGTTCCTCGTCCAGCAAACGCCGTTTTTCGCGACCCAGGTCATGCGCGTGATGGCAGATCGCCTGCGTAATACCAACCAGCGGATCGGCAGCGGTGCCTGAGGTGCCGCACGTAGATCAGGTCGGTACCGTGGCCACTTCGCCGGTCACGCCGACTGGTGTGGCAAGCTGGCGATAAAGCACTGCCAGCCGGCTGGACATCGCTTGTGCCGACCACGTTTCGGCGTATTCCGGCGCTTCGTCGCGCAGGTAGCCCCAGGCCGACGGGCGGTTGAAAAAATGCCCCAGCGTTTCACCGAACGCCACCGGATCAGCCGGCGGCGAAATGCACCCCCTGCCCGGCGCCAGAATATCTTTCGTACCCATTTCGGCAAGCGCAATGACCGGCAGGCCGGCCGCCATGGCTTCGAGCAGGACGAGCCCCTGCGTTTCCGTACGCGAGGCAAACACGAAGGCATCTGCCGCAGCGTAGCAGTCGGGCAGTTCGCTGTGGCGATCCAGATAGCCGATGAACTGCACCGAGTCGCGCAGGCCGAGCGCCTTGACCTGCGCTTGCAGTCCCTCCATGGCCGGCCCCTCGCCCGCGATCACCAACAGGATATCCGGCCGCATGCGGCGGGCGTGCACCAGTGCATCAAGCAGGAACCCGATATTTTTCTCCGGCGAGATGCGACCAACGAACAGCGCCACCGGGCGCGTCGACAAAATGCCATGTCTGCGCCGAAATGCTCGGCCATCACCACCGGCAAAACGCGTCACGGGAATGCCGGTGGGCAGAATATGTAGCGGCGTCTTGACTCCGTATTCAAGCAGACGCGTTTCCATCGCCGTCGAAGGAACGATCAGTGCATCGACGTCGTTGCCCTGACGCCGCGAAACCTCCCGCGCCAGCCACTTCAGCAAACCCTCAGGCAGAAAGGGGATGTAGCCGGGCAAAAGCTCTTCAAACAGGGTGTGATAAGTCGCAATGACCGGCAAACCTTGCTGCCTGGCCACCTTGACCCCGGCGTAATGCGCGCTAAAGGGCGTCTGGACATGAATCAGATCGCAGCCTTCGGCGGCAGCATCTACCGCCCGGCACATGGCCCGCCAGCCGACCAGCCGGTCTTCCGGATCGCCCGGCAGCGCTCTCCCCGGGACACGCACGACGCCATCCTCCTCGGCCTCATCGCCGTAACGCGGCACCACCAGCCGGACTTCGATGCCATGCACCGCCAGCTGGCAGCGAAAACTCTCGATGGATGAAGAAACGCCATTTACCCGCGGGAAATACACATCGGACACCATCAGAACACGCATTCAGACCTCCGCAGTTTCAAGCAACGGCACACTTGCCGGCAGATCCGGGGGAGCGCCCCAGCTGACCAGTTCGAGCCGACCGTCGCAGTGTTCGACGATGCCGGTGCAGGAATCCACCCAGTCGCCGCAATTGATATAGGAAAGACCATCGATCTCGCGCATCTGGGCCCAATGGATATGGCCGCAGATCACACCGTCCAGCCCGCGTTCGTGGGCATGATGGACGGCGGATTCCTCGAAATCGAAGATGAAGTTGAGTGCCTTCTTGACCTTGCGCTTGGCAAAGCCGGCCAGCGACCAGTAGCCCGGACGACCGAGCTTGCGTCGCAGCCAGGAAAGGTAAAGGTTGATGCTGACCAGCAGGTCATAGGCCTTGTCGCCGAGCACGGCCACCCAACGGTGATGCCGCGTCACCTGATCGAACTGGTCGCCGTGGATGAGCAGGAAGCGGCGGCCATCCGCCGTTTCATGGACAACCTCGTCGAGCACTGCAATATCGCCGAAGACCGTCCCGCAATATTCGCGCAGGGCCTCGTCGTGATTGCCGGGAATGAACACCACCCGCTCGCCGTGACGCGCCCGCCGCAAGAGTTTCTGAACTACGGTGTTCTGTGCGGGCGTCCAGCAGATGCCGCGACTCATCGCCCAGAAATCGATGATGTCGCCAATCAGGAAGATCTGTTCGGCAGGATGTTCGCGGAGAAAATCGAGGAGACGCTCAGCCTGGCACGCCCGCGTGCCGAGGTGAATGTCCGAGATGAAAACGCTTCTGACCTTGGGCATGGGTGCACGGTAAACGGCGCCCATGAAAGGCCGGTGACAGGATCATGACACTGCGCTTACAGGCGCGGCGGTAATTCAACGCACCAGATTGCCCAGAGGCTCCGGCATGTGCAGGTGGAAACCCTGACCGTAGTCAGCGCCAAGCCCTCGTACCGTTTCCAGCACAGCCTCGCTGTGCACGAACTCAGCCACGGTGTGCAGCCTTTTGTGACGTGCCAGACGAACGATAGCCTCGATCACGGCACGGTCGTCGGCATCGCTATCCGCATTTTTGACGAACATGCCGTCGATCTTGAGAGAACTGACCTTGAAGCGTTTCAGGTAACCGAAACTCGACAAGCCGCTGCCAAAATCGTCCAGCGCCAGTTCGCAACCGGTCTTCCCGCAAAAATCAATGAAAGCAAGGGCCAGATCGAGTTGGGCGATGGCACAGCTTTCGGTGATTTCGAAACCGACACGCCGCGGTTCGATGCCGTGCTCGCGGAAAACGAACTGGATGTAGTCCTCCAGCCCCGGATCGGCCAGCGTCAACCCGGAAAGATTGATGTGCAGGCGCGGCGTCTCCAGCCCTTCGGCCTGCCAGGCGGCAATCTGCGCGCAGGTAGCATCGATCACCCAGCGGTCGATCAGCGGCATCATGCCGTAGCGTTCGGCGGCAGGAATGAATCGGCCCGGAGGAATGATGCTGCCATCCTCGCCAAGCATCCGGATCAAGACCTCGGCGTAGGGCACGACACCTTCATGCAGGGGCACGATGCGCTGCCCGTAAAGCAGCAGCCGGTTGCGTGCCAGTGCGTCGGCAATCTGCGCCAGCGACAGGAAATCCGCTTTCCGCTCGCGGAAATACTGCTCGTCCGGAATGAACACCTGGGTCCGGTTGCGCCCGCGCTCCTTGGCCGCGTAGCACGCCGTGTCCGCCGCGACCATCAGATCCGTGGCGCTGGAAATCTCCGGCGAGGCAACCGCGATACCGATACTCGCCCCGATCCGGAAGGAGCGCCCTTCCCAGACGAAGGACAAGGTCCGGATATCGTCGATGAGGTGTTGCGCACGGCGCTCTGCCTCTTCGAGATCGATCCCGGTGAGGATCATGCCGAATTCGTCGCCGCCCAGCCGCGCCAGGAAACCGAACGAAAAACGTGCCTCCATGACGCGCGCCAGATGTTGCAGGAAGGCATCCCCCGCCGTATGGCCGCAACTGTCGTTGATTACCTTGAACTGGTCGAGATCGATGTAATAAAGGATCAGTGGCCCCGCCTCGGCACTCAAGCTGGCCAATTCCTTGGACAACTCCTCCTCGAATGCCCGACGATTGTTCATTCCGGTCAAGGCATCGTGTGATGCCGCGTAAGCCAGCTCTTCGTTGGCACTATGCTGCAAGGTGATGTCGCGAATACTTGCCCGATATCCCAGACTCTCGCCCTGTCCACCAAAAATCGGCTGCCACGCCATGGCCACCCACAAAGTGCGGCCGTCCCGCGTCACCACGCGAAAACCGAGATCCTGACCAGTCTTGCCAGCCAGCGCCTGCTCCTGGTGGCGGCGCAGCAGTTCGCGGTCGGACGGATGCACCAGCGGCAACGGAAAATCGGCCATGCCCATGCAATCGCGCACGGTGTAGCCGGTCATCCGTTCAACAGCAGGATTCACCCAGCGCAGGCGACCATCGGGCCCAAACCAGTTTTCCCAGGCATAGGTATAGTCGGCGATCGCCCGGAATCGCTGCTCGCTCTCGGCCAATCGCTCCATGTGCGCCTGGACGTCAGCCGCCATGGCATTAAAGCTGCGCCCGACCGCGGTAATTTCATCATCACCGCGAAGTGGAATGCGCACCCCGAATTCGCCACGCCCGATCCGCTCGCTGGCTGAGGCCAGCGCCGAAAAGTCGCGGGTCAGCCAATAGCCTGTAACCAGCAGCAACAGGAAAGTCAGGGTCAATTCGATCAGGGCAATACTCACGCTCTGCTGAAACAGCGCCGTCCGCGCATTGCGGAGGAAAGCGGAAGAAATGCCGTAGTGGGCACGACCATAGGACACGCCCTGATACTCGACCGGGAAGGCAACGTGAATGATCTCGTTATCGGCGCTCAGTGCCGACGGCGCCGGCAAGGGGGTTTGCGGATCCCAGCCGACGGCCACCAGAACCTGGCCCTGGTTGTCGGTCACCGCCAGATAGCTGATGTCCTCGGCACCCTTCCAGCCATCGAGGATGTCGCGCAGGGTCGGGTAATCCCTCGAGGCGAGCGGCACGGCGAGCGCCGTCTTGTAGGCCAGTTCAATCGCATGGATGCGCACTTCGGCCTGCTGCGTCAGGTGCTCGCTGATCAGGCGAACACTGTTGCCGACCAGCACTGAAAGCATGACCGCCTCGATCAGCAAGCTGACAAACAGCAGGCGGATGCGCAGGGAGCGTTTGAACGGCATGAACATGATTCAGCGGCGCTCGTTCATCTCGCGATACATCTCGACGTAAGGTTTCATCGCGCGCACCTCCTCGTCCGAGATTTTTTCATACCCGCGGAATCCACTGCGCTCCATGAATTTCCGGCCTTCCTCCGTATCGGGGAAAGAGAACAGCGCGCTGTTGATCCGGGCAATCAGCGGGTCGCCCAGGCGACGGTGAGCCATGGTGAAAAGATGCGGGAAGCGCAAGCCGGTATTGATGCTGCGCACCTTCTCCTGAAGATCCGGCGGCAACTGTCGCAATGCCGAATCGGTGGCCAGCCCGGCATCCGCTTCACCTGCCACGGTCGCGGCGACAGTCGCACCATGGCTGGGGCGTTCGACGATCTCATAGTCACGCCCGGCCACTAGTCCGTTTTCCGCCAGCCATTTCACCGCAACGATGCGAATGAAGGCAGTCTTGTCGGCCATCGCGATGCGCTTGCCGCGAAAATCTGAAGGCTTGCGTATCGGGCTGTCGGTACGAACGACCAGCAGGGGTTCCAGTTTCGACTGGTAATGTACCAGTGGCACATAGGATTTATCCATTGCCATCACCGCGAAATGCGGCGGGCTGATCACGATGTCGTAGCCCCCGGACATCAGGGTATCGATAAAGGCTTCGAAACTCGGTGCCGTATAGAACTCGACCTTTTGCCCAAGACTCGCCGACAGATGCTCGGCCAGCGGCCGGTGCGTATTGATCAAAGCCAAGGTGCTGGCATAGGGATGAACGGCAAGCCGAAGCGGCGCCGGTTCGCCTCCGCTTGCTGGCGACACCAGCAGCAAACCACCCAGACACATGATCAATCCGGCAAATTTCTTAAACATGTTTGCAAATATCGCTTAAGTGGTAGTTTTTTCATTGTAGCGAGAAGCCTCTGCTCTGACTATCCGGAATATATTGAAGACAAGTGAGGCGCGACCAGTTCGCGCAATAATGCCCGCTCCCCCCTTCCTGCTTGACTCGCTGGGTTCCAGATCATAGATTGCCACTCCCCAGCAGATTCCTTCCGGAGCTTTTTATGAACATCGGCACCCCTCTGTCTACCGGCGCATTACGCGTCATGCTGCTTGGTGCAGGCGAACTGGGCAAGGAAGTCATCATTGCCCTGCAACGCCTTGGTGTCGAAGTCATCGCTGTCGACCGCTATGAAAACGCCCCCGGTCATCAGGTTGCCCATCGCGCCCACGTCATCTCGATGACCGACGGTGCGGCGCTGCGCAAGCTCGTCGAACAGGAAAAACCGCATCTCATCGTGCCGGAAATCGAGGCCATTGCCACCGACATGCTGGTCGACATTGAAGCCGCGGGGCTGGCTGAGGTCATTCCCACCGCACGAGCGGCAAAGCTCACCATGAATCGCGAAGGCATCCGCCGGCTGGCCGCCGAAACACTCGGCCTGCCGACTTCGCCCTACCGTTTTGCCGATTCGCTCGACGAGTTGCAGGCTGCCATCGACGGTGGCATCGGCTACCCATGCATCGTCAAGCCGGTCATGTCATCCTCCGGCAAGGGCCAGTCGCTACTGCGCGGCCCCGATGACGTGCAGAAAGCCTGGGATTACGCAGCCAGTGGCGGCCGGGTCAATGCTGGCCGGATCATCGTCGAGGGTTTCATCGACTTCGATTACGAAATTACCCTGCTCACCGTGCGTGCCCGCGACGCCTCCGGTGAAGTACGCACCTACTTTTGTGAGCCCATCGGTCACATCCAGGTTTCTGGCGATTATGTTGAGTCCTGGCAACCGCAACGGATGTCGCCCAAAGCACTGGCCCGCGCCCGGGAAATTGCCGCCGCGGTCACCGGCGATCTTGGTGGCCGCGGACTGTTCGGGGTCGAACTGTTCGTCAAGGACGACATGGTCTGGTTCTCGGAAGTCAGCCCGCGCCCGCACGATACCGGGCTGGTCACGCTCTGTTCCCAACGTTTTTCGGAATTTGAACTGCACGCCCGCGCCATTCTCGGGCTGCCGGTCGACACCGCGCTGCGCGAACCCGGCGCCTCCGCCGTCATCTACGGCGGCAGGGAAGAAAAGGGCATCATCTTCAGCGGCATTGATGAGGCGCTCGCCGTACCACGTACCGACCTGCGCCTCTTCGGCAAGCCGGAAGCTTTTGTCAAACGGCGTATGGGCGTTGCTGTCGCCAACGGTGAAACGACGGAAGAAGCGCGAGAGCGAGCCAAGCTTGCGGCCAGCCGGGTCAGGACGCTTGGCTCCTGAGCCGGCGGCCGGCAATGCCGGTTAGAGCAAGTGCCTACTTCCCTTGCCGTGCCAGACGTGCGGCCTGTTCGTCATCCTTATAGGCATAGACGACCTTGGCCTTGCGGATTTCACCCATGAACACCATGTCGGCCGTGACCGCTTCGTGCTCGGTAGCGCTGAAAGGTTTCTTGAAATGGGTGACAACCGTCGAACGGCTGGGCTGATTGATGTTTTCCAGCGCTTTCTGGATATCCTCGCTCTTGTCGCAGTGACACAGGCTGAGCGCGAGATAGAGCAGGCGCAGGGAATCATAGGTCTGCGCGGCAGCCACCCCTGAAGACATGCCGCGATTGCTGACCAGCCGACGGTAATTCTTGCTGAACTCCAGCGCCGAACCGCCCAGCTCATTTTCGACAAAGGTCACGGTGGTGCGCACACCTTCGGCCGCATCGCCGCCAAGCTCGATGAATGATCGCTGGGATGCTGTCCAGGTGGCAACCACGGGCACCTTCCACTCCATTTTCGCCAGACTGCGGACCACCATGGCATCTTCGGCAGCCAGACCGTAAAGCGCGATGGCCTGCGCACCGGCTGCGCGGGCCTTGCCGAGCTGGGCGGTCATGTCGGTATCGCCGACCTTGAAGCTTTCCACCGCGACCGGCTGTAGATTGCGCTGCTTCATGTCCTCCAGGGCATTGGCTTTGCCGCCTTCACCGTAAGGCGTGCTGTCATGCAGGATGGCGATCTTGGTGATCTTGTTGCGATCGACCAGATCCTTGAACATGGCCTTGGTTTGCAGGGCGTCACGACCGACAACCCGGAAGATGTAATTGGGCGTTCCCGCCGGCGTCTTCAGCTGGCGCGTAATGTCGCCGCCGGCCGACGCCGAGACGATGAGCGGCACTTTGGCATTCTGGAAAAGCGGGGCTGCCTTGCTCAGCACGCCGAAATTGGCGAAGCCTACAACGGCCGCCACTTTGTCCTTTTCGATGAGTTCCTTGGCACGCTCGTAACCGACATCCGGCTTCGCTTCGTCATCCTTCTCGATCAGCACGATTTTCTTGCCAAGAATCATGCTCAGCTGATTGGCTTCTTCGGCAAAGACCCGTGCGCCCCCCCGGATGCTTTCCCCCATATCGACCGATGACTGTCCGGTAAACGGCCCGATCACACCGATACGAATGACATCTTCAGCAAAAACCTGACTGCTTGCCAGACAAAGAACTGCCAGAAATAACCTCATCGTCGTCCCCTTTTGAATTGGTCAGCCCATCGCCCGGAAGGCCCGTGCGACAAGCGCCTTTGCTGTAAAACATGCTATTTCATTGATAGCCGAGGGGATTCTGCTTGCATATCTCCATATTAGCAAGGACGGATCAACTATTTATTCCGAAGCGATTGGTGAATCGGACTTCCACGGTCAACCCGAAAAAACGACGAAAAACGGGAAACGTTTTCTAGCCACGCCGAATGGCACACATCAGGAAAACTGGATAATTCCGCGGCGTACCGTCGGCCGATTTTTTCTCAATCTCGAAAACCGTGCTGAATTCGACTTCGGCAAACCCGGCGGCACGGCACAAATCGCCCAGAGCCTTTCGGTCGAAACCACGATGTCCGTCAAAACCGTAACTGTGAAAACTGCCATCCTCAGCATCCAGATCGGCAATGCACAGGTAACCCGTCGTCTCCAGCAAGTCATGGAAGGCGCGAAGGATGCCAGCCGTATCGTCGATGTGATGCAGCGTCATCAGCGAGCAGATGAGGCCGTAGCGCTCTGCCGGCAAACCATCGCGCAGCAGGTCGAGCGCACCGGGGCGGATATCGACCTCAGGACGCATGGCGACCTTGCGGCGCAACACGTCGAGCATGCCGGACGAACTGTCGGCAGCGGTAATCGGCCCGACATGCGGGGCCAGTTCAAAACTTAGCAAGCCGGTGCCACAACCGTATTCGAGAACGGGCATGCTGCGGTGAACCGGAACTTTCGCACAAATTGCCTCGGCGACACTGCGCGCACGCTGAACCTTGGCCGGGTCGTCGTCCCAGCTTGCGGCGTGTTGATCGAAATGCTGGCTCATGACGTAATCCTGACAGGCTGGGAAAGGCCTCATTCTCCCGCGCGCTTCCCGCTGAGGGAAGCGCTTCCATCACACCCCGACCACCCGCGTTGCCGGAAACTTTGCCGCAAACCGACTCCCCTGCCCCGGGGTGCTGCGGATTTCCAGCTGTGCCTGGTGGCGATTGAGCGAATGCTTGACGATGGCCAGCCCCAGACCTGTTCCACCCGCATCGCGCGAGCGGCCGCGGTCGACACGGTAGAAGCGCTCGGTCAGACGAGGAATGTGCTTGGGATCGATACCGATGCCGGTATCCTCGACGGCAAATTCGCCGCCCTTCTCGGTGGCATGCCAGAGAATGCGTACCGTCCCGCCCGCGGGGGTGTAGCGCACGGCATTGGCCACCAGGTTGCCGAAAGCGCTAACCAGCTCCGGTTCTGCTCCACGCAGGTCGCCCTGACCGTCACTTTCGACGACGATGCTATGCCGCCCGGCAGAGAGCGCTTCGGCATCACGCCTCAGCTTGTCGATCAGATTGGCCATATCGACCAGATCATCGCCAGGGGGCGGCGCCGACTCGATCGAGGAAAGTGTCAGCAGATCCTGAACGATGGATTCCATGCGTTTCGACTGCTCCGACATCATGTGCAGGTAACGCTGCTGCTCCTCGCGGTCGACATCAATTTCCTGCAAGGTTTCGAGAAAACCGGAAAGCACAGTGAGCGGCGTGCGCAACTCGTGTGACACGTTGGCCACGAAATCGCGCCGCATCTGGTCGAGGCGGTCGCTTTGCGTGACATCCTTGATCTGCATGAGACGACGGTTCCCGGCATAGGGAATCACGTAGATGGAAAGCACGCGGCCATCGGCACGATCGGAACGCATGGTGAGTGGGCGTTCGAAATCCAGCCGGTTCAGGTAAGTCACGAACTCGGGCTGGCGGACCAGATTGATGATGGGCTGTCCCTGATCGCTCGCCAGCACCAGTCCCAGCTGATCCTCGGCTGTCGTGTTGCAATAGACGATCTGATGATTGAGATCGAGAGCAACGACGCCGTCGGTCAGTGCCTGCATGGCGGCAAACAACCGCTCGATCTGCCCGTCGCGATCGGCGATCTGGGCACGCAGGTCCTTCTCGTGCCGGTAGAGGCGACCAAAAATCCCGTCCCATGCTCCTTCGCCTTCGAGGCTTTCGTCAACAACGGGGCGGTGCGACCAGCGGTCGAGCCGGGCGAAGTTGCGAAAGTGAAAAAGCATCTGCAAAGCAAGACCGATGCAGAACAGTGTCCACCCCGCCCAGGTCGCGCCAAACACGCCGACCGGCAGGGCCACAAGACCGGACAGCAGGGCCAGCAGCACGGCCCGGATGATTTGCCCCGACACGCCGCTCAGGCCGCCCGAAACCGGTAGCCGGTGCCGCGCACGGTTTCAACCCGCTCGTGGTGCCCCGAGGCTTCCAGCGCAGCACGCAGGCGACGGATATGTACATCCACCGTGCGCTCCTCGATGAAGACATGGTCGCCCCACACTTCGTCGAGCAACTGCGCGCGGGTATAAACACGCTCGGCGTGAGTCATGAAAAAGAACAGCAAACGGAATTCCGTCGGCCCCAGTTCGATCGGCTTGCCTGCGGCCAGCACGCGATGCGTGGCCGGGTTCAGCGCGAGATCACCGACCTCGACCGCCTCGCCTGCCAGGTGCGGCGCCCGGCGCCGCAGCACGGCGCGCACGCGGGCCACCAGTTCCTTGGGCGAGAAAGGTTTCGTGACGTAATCGTCCGCCCCGGCTTCAAGCCCCTGCACCTTATCTTCTTCATGCACGCGTGCAGTCAGCATGATGATCGGCAGTTCGCGCGTCCGCTCGTCAGCCCGGATTTTCCGGGCGAGTGCCACGCCGGACTGGCCCGGCAACATCCAGTCGAGCACCACCAGATCAGGTAGCGCTGCACGGATTGCCGATTCGGCCTCTTCCGCGCTGCCAGCCCGTACGACCAGAAACCCGGCGTGCTTGAGATTGATGACTACCAGTTCCTGAATGGCCGGCTCGTCTTCGACGACGAGTATGGTCGGTGTCACTGGGTCAGCTCCTTGGTATGGCGGACATCGCGCCCCTCAACGACGTAGATCACCTGCTCGGAAACGTTCTTGGCATGATCGCCGATACGTTCGATGGCGCGGGCAATGGTGATGATGTCGAGCGACGTGGTGATGGTGCGCGGATCTTCCATCATGTGGGTGATCAGCTGGCGGATGATGGACTTGAACTCGGTATCGACATCGGAGTCCGCCGCGATGACATTTCTCGCCATCTCGACATCGAGCCGCGCAAAGCCGTCCAGCGCCTGATGCACCAGGGCCAGCGCCGCTTCGGCCAGATGCCGGATGCCGACGCCGTATTGTGCCGGCGAGTGACCGCCTTCGTAGATGCGGCGCACGCCCTTGGCAATTTTCTTGGCTTCGTCGCCGGCCCGCTCCAGGTCGGTAACGATCTTGCTGATGCCGAGCACCAGGCGCAGATCGGAGGCCGTCGGCTGACGCTTGGCGATGACGTGCGCGCAGTCGTCGTCGATGGCTTTTTCCAGTTCGTTGATCTTGCGATCCGTCTCGACAATGCTCTTGACGCTCGCCACCTCGCCGGTGGCATACGCCTCAATCGCCGCAGCCACCTGTGTTTCGACCAGCCCCCCCATTTGCAGCACATGTGTGCGCAAGCGGGAAAGCTCTTCGTCGAACTGGCTGGAAAGGTGTTGGCTTTCGTTCATTTCTTGTTCTCCTCGCGAGGGGATTACCCCATCCTGCCTGTAATGTAGTCTTCGGTACGCTTGTCCTGCGGCTTGATGAAGATTTCGTCGGTCTTGCCGAACTCGATCATCTCGCCAAGATACATGTAGGCGGTGTAGTCGGAAACGCGCGCGGCCTGCTGCATGTTGTGGGTCACGATGAGGATGGTGACGCGCTTCTTCAGTTCATGCACCAGTTCCTCAATGGCGCCGGTGGCAATCGGATCGAGCGCCGAAGTCGGCTCGTCGAAGAGCAGCAATTCGGGATCGGTAGCCAGGGCGCGGGCAATGCACAGACGTTGCTGCTGACCGCCGGAGAGATTGGTCGCCAGATCCTGCTGGCGGTCCTTCACCTCGTCCCAGATCGCGGCGCCGCGCAGGGCCTGCTCGACCTTGTCATCCAGCACGCGCTTGTTGTTCTCGCCCCGCACGCGCAGACCGTAGGCAACGTTTTCGTAGATCGATTTCGGGAAGGGATTCGGTTTCTGGAAGACCATGCCGATGCGCATGCGCACTTCGATGGGATCGACTTCCGGCGCGAGCAGGTTGGTGTTGTCGGGATAGAAGCGGATCTCGCCCTCGTAGCGATTGCCCGGGTAGAGGTCGTGCATGCGGTTGAAGCTGCGCAGATAGGTCGATTTGCCGCAACCGGAAGGCCCGATCAGCGCGGTGACCTTCTTGTCGTAGATCGGCATGTTAATGTTCTTGAGCGCCTTGGCCTCGCCGTAGAAAAAGTTGAGGTTGCGGGCTTCGGCCTTTAGCGTGGGGGTATCGTGCATTTGCATGTTGTGTCCTTTTACCACTTGATGTTCTTGCGAAGCTTGTAGCGCAGCCAGATGGCGATGCCGTTCATGGTCAGCACCATGGCCATCAGCACGAAGCCGGCGGCAGCAGCATTGATTTCGAAGGCCGGGTCGGGACGCGAGGTCCAGTTGAAAATCTGGATCGGCATCACGGTGAAGGGTGACATCACCCAGTCGAACAGGCCGGCATTGACCCCCTCGCTGACTTCAGTGAAGGGCACCGGCGGCAGGAAGGCAATGAAGGTCAGCGCACCAATCGTGATGATCGGTGCCGTTTCACCGATGGCGCGGGCCAGGCCGATGATCACGCCGGTCAGGATGCCGGGCATGGCGTAGGGGATGATGTGGTAGCGGCAGGTTTGCCAGCGCGTCGCACCAACCGCCATCGAACCTTCGCGGATCATCGCTGGAATGGCGCGGATCGCTTCGCGGGTGGAAACGATGATGATGGGCAGGATCAACAGTGCCAGGGTCAGGCCGGCCGACAGGATGCTTTGCCCAAACCCGAAGGTATAGACGAAGATGCCGAGCGCAAGCAGGCCATAGACGATGGAAGGCACCGCCGCCAGATTGGTGATGTTGATCTCGATGATGTTGGTGATCCAGTTCCGCTTGGCGTATTCCTCGAGATAGAGACCGGCAGCGACACCGAGCGGCACGGCAGCGAATGCCGTGACCAGCATGACCAGTAGCGAACCCACCCACGAGGAAAGGATGCCGGCCTGGGCAGCGCGACGCGACGGGAAGTTGAGAAAGAAATCGAGGGTGAATCGCTCCGACCCCTTGATCACCATGTCGGCCACGAGCAGCACGATGACAAGCAGGCCGATGCCCAGGCAAATGATGCCCAGCCCCTTGAAGATGGTGTCCTTGAGCTTGCCGCGCGCAATCAGGCTGCGGATCTGTTCGGTAGTCAGGGCTTGCATCAGTAGTTCTCCCGGAACTTGGCGCGCAGCCACTGACCGATGATGTTGAAGATCAGGGTGATCATCATCAGGGTCAGGCCGGCGGCAAAAATGGTCTGGTAGCCGATCGAGCCATGCGGCAGATCGCCAAGTGCCACCTGGACGATGAAGGAAGTGATGGTGGCCGCCGGTTCCATCGGGTTCCAGGTCAGGTTGGGCTGCATGCCCGCGGCGACGGCGAGAATCATGGTTTCGCCGACCGCCCGCGAGATGGCGAGAATGTAGGAAGCAGCCAGGCCGGAAATGGCGGCCGGCACGACCACATGGATGGCGGTGTGCAGGCGCGTCGACCCCATCGCGTAAGAACCTTCACGCAGGCTCATCGGCACGGCGCGCATGGCGTCTTCGGAAAGCGAGGCAATATAGGGCACGATCATGATACCCATGACCAGACCGGCAGAAAGAAGCGAGAAACCGGGCAATTCTGGAAAGATCACCTGCAGCATGGGAGTCACCATGAGCAGGGCGAAGTAGCCGAAGACGATGGTCGGGATACCCCCGAGCAGTTCAAGCACCGGCTTGGCGATTTCACGCACCCGCGAATCGGCAAACTCGGAAAGATAGATGGCGATGATGGTGCCCATCGGGATGGCAACGAGCAGCGCCACGGCGGATGAGACGAGCGTCCCGGAAACCAGCACCATGATGCCGAAATGGGCGTCATCGAAAAGCGGTGTCCATTGAGTATCGGTCAGAAACTCGACAATGCTGACACTCTGGAAAAAGTGGATCGACTCGCTGACGAGCACATAGACGATGCCGACGGTGGTCAGCACCGAGACGGCAGCAGCCCCGAAAAGCACTGCCTCGATCAATCGTTCGCTGACATTGCGCAGGGCATTTTTGGCCAGCCGATCGCTGACGGTCGGCAGATCGGAGGCGTTATTGGCAGACATGATATGTGAAGTCACCTGAACTGTTCCTTGCAAACAGGAGACCCGTCTGGAACGGATCTCCCTCGACCGGCGGGCGTGCAGCCCGCCGGAGTGGAGCTTACATCTTTGCTTCGCGTTTCATCAGGTCTTCAATGGTGATGCCAATTTCATTGTGACCACCGAAAACCGTGCCCATCTTTTTCTTGGCGACATGCTCAAGATTGCCGGTATAGGCGGAAGCGGGCAACGGCACGTACTTGACCTCCTTGGTCAGGGCAGCGGCGTTCTTCATGTAGAACTCGACGAATTCCTTGACTTCCGGCTTGTCCAGCGACTTGACCTTGACATAGACGAAGATCGGACGCGACAGCGGTGCGTAAGTACCGTTCTCGACGTTTGCGGCAGACGGCTCGACGGCCTTGCCGGTCTTCGGATTGACGATGGGCAGCGCCTTCAGCTTCTTGGTATTCTCGGCATAGTAGGCGTAGCCGAAGTAACCGATGGCATTGACATCACGCGAGACGCCCTGAACCAGCACATTGTCGTCTTCGGAAGCGGTGTAGTCGCCGCGCGAGGACTTGGCCTTGCCGACCATGGCTTCGGTGAAATATTCGAACGTACCGGAGTCGGCACCGGCGCCGAAGAGCTTGACCGGTGCATCAGGCCAGGCCGGATTGACCTGATTCCACTTGGTGATGGTGCCCTGGGCTGCCGGCTCCCACAGCTTCTTCATTTCCTCGACAGTTGCCTGCTTCAGGAAGGTGTTCTTCGGGTTGATGACAACCGTCAGCGCATCGAAGGCCACCGGCATTTCGATGTACTGGACGCCGGCTTCCTTGCAGGTGGCCATTTCTTTTTCGGTAATCGGTCGCGAGGCATTGGAGAAATCGGTTTCATCGCGGCAGAATTTCTTGAAACCGCCGCCGGTGCCGGAGATGCCGACCGTTACTTTGACGGCGTTCTTCTTGGCCTTCTGGAATTCTTCTGCAACGGCTTCGGTGATCGGATAAACCGTCGAAGAGCCGTCAATCTTGATCACTTGCGCCTGGGCTGCCTGAGCACCGAACAGGGCAACACCGGCCACTGCCAGTGCTGAAAAAAGCTTGCTTTGCTTGAACATTGGGTAACTCCTGCACATGATTGGTTGGACAACGATGTGCAGGTTAGTCGCGCTTTGTTACAGCCACATGACAGGCTGTAACAAAATCGAAATACCCCTTTTATTTTTTGGAAGCCTTGCTCGGCCGCCCGGTCTTGATGCGCTCGATATGGCTCATCACCGCCTTCAGTTCGGCATCATTGAGCGCTGTCAGCACAGCGAAGCCGGCGCGCAGCAATTCGCTCTTCTTGACCTCGACACCCTTGGCCGCGAGGCGTTTCTTGAGTACAGCGATCTGTTGGTGCTCAGCTTCCGGCATGGCGTAGCTGTCGCGGACAAGCTTGACCTTCTTCGCCTTGACCGGCTTCTTCTCGGGCACCACTTCCTGGCGCATGACCTTGGGCTGGTCGTACTTGATGGCCTGCGCCTTTTCCAGCGCCTCGGCCAGCGACTTCTGGTGGCGCGCCAGGGTTTCATCCTCGCGTGTCGGTTTGCGCGGTGCGCGGGCTTTGGGTGCAGGCGCAGCTGCGGCACTTGTAGCGGCTGCCGGCTTGGCTGCGGCCGCCTTCACAGGCGCCTTCCTTACTACGGGCGCCTGCGTTGGAACCACCGCCGGCTTGCTTGCCTCCGGTGCTGCAACCTTGGCCTTGGCCGTGACGACCGATACCCCTGCTTCCTGTTTGGCAGCCTTGACGGCTTCGGCGGGACGGGGAACCAGCTTTTTCAGCGGCTTGGGTGCCGGCGCTGCCGTAGTTTTTTTGCTCTGTGTCATCGTGCTCTCCGGTAAAAAACAAGCTATGCAGTTTATGCGTTTTGGCAGCGTCAAATGATTAAACTTTTTTGACAGTAGAATTGTTATATAACCAAACAGGAGAAAAGCAATGACCCAGGATGAACTCAAGCAGGCTGTCGCCCAGGCTGCTGCCGACTATGTCGCCCAAAACGCGGCGCCGGGCAGCGTGATCGGGGTGGGCACGGGTTCGACGGCCAACTTCTTCATCGATGCCCTGGCTCCGCTCAAGGAGCGTTACCGCGGCGCCGTCGCCAGTTCCGAAGCGACCCGCAAGCGCCTTGAGGGGCACGGCATCGCAGTGCTTGATCTCAACGACGTCGACGACATTCCGATCTACGTCGATGGCGCCGACGAAATCGACGCCGGCCTCAACATGATCAAGGGCGGCGGCGGCGCGCTGACCCGCGAGAAGATCGTCGCTGCCGTAGCAAAAACCTTCGTCTGCATCTGCGACGCATCGAAACGGGTCGATGTAATGGGCAAGTTTCCCCTGCCCGTCGAAGTGATTCCCATGGCGCGCGCCCACGTTGCCCGCGAACTGGCGCTCCTGGGCGGAACGCCGGTGCTGCGTGAGGGTTTCGTGACCGATAACGGCAACCTGATCCTCGACGTCAAAGGCCTGGCCATTTCCGATCCGAAAGGCTTGGAGGCAACGATCAATCACATCCCCGGCGTCGTCACCAACGGCCTTTTTGCGCTGCGACCAGCCAACGTGCTCCTGCTTGGTACCGGTAACGGCGTACAAACCATCGTCTGAAGCAACAGGAAAGCAAACGACCGGTTTCCGATTCTGGCCGTTTTTTCCGGTTGACCGTAGCAGATCGTTCCGCGTCATCAGGCTGTCACATTCAGTCGTTAGCATCAGCAAAAAAACTGATCTCTCTCCTTCGCGCCCGGCTTTTTAGCCGGGCTATTTTTTCGTCCAATCAATTGCTTGGCTGCACCACTCCCACAGGTCTAGAATGAGGAGACAGACAGGGGAGAATTCCAGTGTCATTAAACAGCATGGTCCAGACAAGCACCTTCGCAGCACGCATGCTGCTCGGTTTCGTGCTGCTCGCCTCCCTGATCTACCCGGCCATGGCGGATGCACGCGAAGTTCGCGTCGGGGTTTATAACAACGAACCGAAAATACTGCTTGGCCCCGATGGGCAGCCGAGCGGCATCCTGGGCGACCTGCTCGGCGAGATCGCCCGCCGCGAACGGTGGACGCTGACCGCCGTACCCTGTGCCTGGCAGGAATGTCTCGACGCACTGGAAAAAGGGCAGATCGACCTGATGCCCGATGTCGCCTACAACGAAAAGCGGGCCGTACTGTTCGACTTCCACCAGACCCCGGCGCTGCATAGCTGGTCTGCCATCTACCATCCGGGATCGACTCCGTTCAACTCCTTCCTCGACCTGCGCAACAAGCGGATTGCGGTACTCAACGGCTCCATTCAGCAGACCTATCTGCGCGAACTGCTCAACGGCTTCGGGGTGCACGCCCAACTGGTCGCGGTCGACACGCTGGAAAAAGGCTTTTCCATGGCTGCCCGTGGCGAGGTCGATGCCGCCGTCGCCAACCGCTTTTTCGGCGATCTGGAAGCGCGCCGCTTCAAGCTCAGCGAATCCTCGTTGATGTTCCAGCCCGCACCGCTTTTCTACGCAGCCCCCAAAGGGCGTAATGCCGACCTGTTACGCGCCATCGACCAACACCTGTCCGCCTGGCTTGAGGATCACGAATCGGTTTACTACGTCACCCTCAAACGCTGGATGGGTGCGGCACCGCTGGATGGCGTACCAAACTATGTCTGGGGCGGCGTCATCACCCTCTTCGCTTTGCTGGCCATGATGCTTATCGGCAACCGGCTGCTCCGTCGCCAGGTCGCGGAAAAGGTACGAGCACTACGAGCCGGCGAGGAGGAGCTTCGCCAAAGTGAAGCACGCTATGCAGCCTTGTTCAGGAACAGCCACACCCCGATGCTGATCATCGATCCGCAGGATGGCCACATTGTCGACGCCAACCCGGCGGCCAGTTCTTTTTATGGCTGGACACGCGAAACACTGCTGGGCATGTTGATCACCGACATCAACACACTAAGCGCGGACGAACTCCGCGAAGAATTGGCGAAGGCGCGCCAGTCGGAACGCAACTGTTTTCACTTTCGCCACCGCCTGGCCGATGGCAGCCTGCGCGACGTCGAGGTATTCAGCGGCGAAATCCGCATTGGCGAGGGCAATTTTCTTTTCTCGATCGTTCACGACATCACCGAGCGCGTTCGGCTGGAAGAGGAACTGAGCCAGCATCACCAACATCTCGAACAACTGGTCGAGCAGCGCACACATGAACTGACGCTCGCCATGGCGCAGGCCGAGTCGGCCAACGTCGCCAAAAGCGCTTTCCTGGCCAACATGAGCCATGAAATCCGTACGCCGATGAATGCCATCCTCGGCATCACGCATCTGCTCACCAAAGAAAGCCCCACACCGCTCCAGGCCGACCGGCTGCACAAGATCGGAACGGCAGCCCAGCACCTGCTCTCCGTCATCAACGACATTCTCGACCTGTCAAAGATTGAGGCCGGCAAGCTGCAACTGGAAAATGGCGATTTCCTGCTCAGGGATGTCCTTGACCATGTCAGCGCGCTGATCAGCGAAACGGCCCGCAACAAGGGCCTGCGCATCGAAATCGACGAAGGAAACGTTCCAGCCTGGCTGAACGGCGACCCCACCCGTCTGCGTCAGGCCATCCTCAACTATGCCGGCAATGCCGTGAAATTCACCGAACACGGCACTGTCCAGCTGCGCGCGCGCCTGGTCGATGAAGACAAGGACGGCCTTCTTGTCCGTTTTGAGGTCAGCGATACCGGCATCGGCATCCTGCCGGAAAAACTGCCGCAGCTCTTCAGCGTCTTCGAACAGGCCGATGTGTCGACCACCCGCAAATACGGCGGCACCGGGCTGGGCCTTGCCATCACCAAACGCCTGGCCAGCCTCATGTCGGGCGAGGTCGGCGTGTTCAGCCAGCCGGGCAAGGGCAGCACCTTCTGGTTCACTGCCCGCATGCAGCGCGGCATCGGCATCATGCCGGCCCGGCCCGATACGCCGCTGATCAACGCCGACACCGACCTGCAGCGCTACCATGCCGGCAGTCGCATCCTGCTCGTCGAAGACAACCCGTTCAATCAGGAAGTCGCCCTCGAACTGCTGCGCGATGTCGGCCTGAGTGTCGATCTCGCCGAAAATGGCCGCATCGCGGTCGACAAGGCTCGAAGCACAAGCTACGAGCTGGTACTGATGGACATCCAGATGCCGGAAATGGACGGACTTGAGGCAACGCGAGCCATCCGTCTCCTGCCTGACTGGCAGACGCGGCCGATCCTCGCCATGACGGCGAGTGCCTTCGAAGAAGACAGGCGTGCCTGCCTTGATGCCGGCATGAACGACTTTGTGGCCAAGCCAGTCAATCCGCAGGTACTTTATGCCTCGCTGCTCAAGTGGCTGCCGTTCTCGCGACCCACAATCATCTCGCCTGTGGAGGAACGCAGCACCACCGGGTCAGGCGCAGCGGATCTCGCCCTGGACTCAATCAGGCTGGCAATCAATGCCATTCCCGGACTGGACGTAGAGGCCGGCCTGAACGTGGTACGAGGTAAACTGGCCAATTACGTGCATCTGCTGAAAAAATTCACCGATCTCCACTTCAACGATGCATCACGGGTGCGGGCCGCACTCGCCGCCGGCCAGCTTGACGAGGCCCGCCTGATCACGCATTCATTGAAAGGCGTCGCCGCCAACATCGGCGCCAGCGAATTGCGCCAGCGCGCGGCCGACCTCGAAAATGCACTCAAGGAAAAGGCCGAGATGCCCGTACTCGATGCGCTTCTCGAAACACTGGAATACAGCCAGGCCAGCCTGCTGGATGCATTGCGCAAGGCGCTGCCCGAAGTGCTGCCGGAACAGCTCGCGCCGGCCGACTGGGTGAAGCTGCGGGCCATCATCGACGAACTCGGAGCGTTTCTCGAAACCGCCGATATCGAGGCCTACGAACGCTGCAAGCAGCATGTTTCGATCATTCGCAGTGGCCTCGGGCCGCTCGGCAACGAAATCGTTCAGGACATCGAAGCCTTTGCCTACCCCGAGGCGCTGGAAAAAATCGGCCAGGCCCGGCGCGAGCATCCCGAACTACGCCTGCCGCCGGCGCCATAGGCCGCTTCCCTTTTTCAGGCGTTTTTTCGGGTTGACCGCAACATTCAGTTCAATGTCGCAAGCGGCAGGCTAATGCGTTCGCCACCGGCCATGCGGCGACGTTCCACGAAGACCGACCCACCGAATGATTCGCTGGCGGGATCCTTGGCTTTTTTTTTAGCCTGTTTCTTGGCGGCTGAAGCAGCTGCAGCAACTTCGCGGTGTGAATCGCACTCCCCGGGCTCGACACGCACCGCACCGATGGAGAGGGTGGGCAGGGCCTGAAAGCTCAATTCCCCCCGCCGGTTTTCGGCCATGTAACCACCCAGTGCACGCTCCTCCGGGCTGAGCATGGCGCCCATTGCGTCCGAGAAGGTCTGGATCAGCTGCCAGCAGCGCATTTCCCAATCGCTACTCTGGAAGATCACGAAAAAGTCATCGCCACCAATGTGGCCGACAAAATCGAGACGCTCGTCGGTTACATCGCAGATCAGCCGCGCCAGCGACTGAATCACGTCATCCCCGCGGCGATAGCCAAAGCTGTCGTTATACGGTTTGAAATTGTCGATATCGATGTAGGCGGCGACGAATTCCGTTCCCGTCTGCAACATGCGGTCGATGTGCTCGTTGATCGGCACGTTGCCCGGCAACTGGGTGAGCGGATTGGCATAGCGCGCCGCGCTGATCTGCATTTCGGTGATCGTCGCCATCAGGTCGTGGCTGCTGCCGACCCCGAGATATTTTCCCTCGCCGGTCACGATGAAGCCATCGAAGAGATAGTGTTTGGGCGCCAGTGCCAGCATCAGGGCAAGCTCCTGGATGGTGGCATGCTGATCGACGACGAGTGGCGCATGATCCATGAACATCTCGCAACTCTTGCGCCCGAAAAGTTCCTTGCGGAAGGGCCGGGCAAAACGGTCGATCATGCTGTGCCGGTTAATCAGCCCCACCGGCAAGCCCTGATGCACCACGGGCAGGACATCGAGCTCGGGATCTGCCTCGAAGCGCTGTATGGCCAGCGCATTGGTGGCGTCCTGCGGCAAGGGTTCGATGGCGCGCAGCAGGGTGCGCGCGCTCGGCATTTTGCCCGCCTGTCCGCCACTCGGCGAAAGTGCCATGCGCTGCAGGCCCAGTGCCTCGACGACGACGCTCGTCAGCTGGCGGGCCGGCTCACTCGCCGGACGGGCAATGAAATAGCCCTGCCCGCAGGCAATGCCCATGTCACGAATGCAGTTGAAATCCTCGACCCGTTCAATCCCCTCGGCGACTAGCGAGGCATTGCAGATTTCCGCCAGATCCTGCATGGCCCGAACGAAGTGGTACTTGATACGGTCGTCGGCGATGCCCTGCACGAAATGCTTGTCGATCTTGACGAATTCCGGGCGCAGCTCCGACCACATGCGCAGGTTGGCAAAACCTTCACCGAGATCATCGATCGCGATCTGGAAACCCCGCCCGCGATAGTGCAGCAGCGCCTCCTGAATGCCCGGCATATCGGTGATCTGCTGGTTCTCGGTCAATTCGATGACGATACGGTTGGGCGCGATGCCCAGTTCGTTGAGCAAACTGCGCGTATGCCCATTCATCATCTGGCTATTGAGCAGGCACCCCGGCGTGACATTGAGGAAAAGACGCCCGGCCAGGCGCTGGGCAGCGAAGGCATGCAAGCTGGTCTCCCGGCAAGCGTGTTCCAGGTCCATCGCCACGCCAGCCCGGCGCGCCGCAGCAAACAGGCGATCCGGCGCCTGAAGCGCGCTATCCTCCGGCCCGCGGATCAGCGCCTCGTAGCCAAGAATGGCCCGCGCCCGGAAGTCGACGATGGGCTGGAAGACCGGGTGAAGCAATCTCCCTTCCATGATCCGCCGGAGCTCGACAAGTTCGTCATCGATCATTAACTGCATGGGGCTTATCTCAAAAATCTGGAAGCCCAGTTTAGGGAGCGAATATTTCACTCCCGTGACATCCGTATGGCAGGTTTTGTGACGCGGAACGGATTCGTCTTTCATAAATCCGTAACGCCGGGACGGCAAGATAGGCGTTCCGCATTGCTCTCCGCCCCCATGAAAACCCTGTTTACTTCGCTCTTCGGCAAGTATCTCGACCTTGTTCTGGTCATCGGCATCTTTCTGCTCATTGATGCCGGCGTTGCCGCCATCAATTTCCACACCTCCCGCCAGATCGAGGCGGATGCCCGCCTGATCAACACCGCCGGTCTGTTGCGTACCTATGCCCAGCAATTGACCAAGGGGCTGCTCACGCTCGACATGGACATGCGCAACGGCGCCCTCACCCAGTCCAGCCTGGCCGAAATCTCGGAAGCCCGCCTCGGCTTCGAGGATGCCCGCCAGACCCTGGCCACGACGCTGTTTTCGGAAACCGGCAACAGCCTGATCGATGCCGGGGATCAGCGCGCCGAAGCGGCAGAACGCCTGAACGAGGTGATCGCGACATGGACTCCGATCGAACGTGAAGTGGCCCCGCTGATTGCCGGTCAGGCAGGGTCTGCCGAAGAAATTTCCGCCGCCGTACAGAAGGCATCCACCCGCAACAATCGCCTGACCCAGCAGGCCAGCGACCTCAGCGACAGCCTCGAACGGATGGCGCAGCATAAGACCTCGGCCGTACGCCTCATCCAGATCATTGCCATCTCCCTGGCCTTTCTGAATTTCGCTTTCATCCTTTTCAAGTTCATCAGCAAGCTCAACGCCAGCGACCGCGAAACCGCCGAAGCACGACGCGAAACCGGCCGCATTCTCGGCAGCGTACGCGAAGGCCTTTTCCTGCTGACACGGGCACGCACCGTCGGTCGCCAGCACTCGGCGTCGCTGGAAAACCTGTTCGGCGAACCCCTGGCCGCCGGCACCAATTTCCACGCTTTTCTCAGCCGCCTGACCTCGCCGGAAAATGCCGAAGCGGCCCGCGATTACATCGACCTGCTCTTCAATCCGAAAATGAAGCAGGCGCTGCTCGAACAACTCAATCCGCTAAAAGAAGTCGAATTGTTGGCCAACGACCGGCGCCGCAAGGGGCCCGCCCATCTCGCCTTCGAATTCGATCAGATCCGCGAGGACGGCGAAGTCGTCGCATTGCTCGTCAGCATCTTCGACATCTCGCACAAAATTCGCCTGGAACGCGAACTGGCCGGGGCCGAAGCCCGGGTCGAAAACGAAATCAGCGTCCTGCTCGGCGTGCTCGACCATAACCCGGACGAAGTCGCAGGTTTTCTCGAGCGCGCTCGCGAAACACTGCAGCAGATCAACGGCGAATTGCAGAATTTCCACCCCGGGCGTCAGTCCTACCCCCAACTGGTCAACCGCATTGCCCGCGTCGTACATGGCCTGAAGGGCGAAGCGGCCACTTTGGGCTGCAACAGCATCAGCCGCGAAGCCAACCTCTTCGAAGACCGCTTGCAGCCCCTGCGCAAGCGCAATGACCTGGCCGGCGACGACCTGATTCCGGTAGCGGTCGCCCTGAGCAACCTGCTCGCCGAAACCGTCAAGGTCGATTCGGTGGTCAGACGGGTTCAGCACTTTGCCAATGGCAACCGGGAGAACACACCGACCACACCGCTGGCGGAAAGCCTGCACCGCATCGAGCAGTACGCCCTGAAAATCGCCGACGATCTCAACAAGCAGGTACGTTTCGAGACCAAGGCTAACCTCGATCATCTGCCTCCACCACTGGCCAGCATGATGCGCGAGGCCCTGCCGCAACTGGTGCGCAACGCGGTCGCCCACGGCATCGAAACGCCCGAAGAGCGCCTGCGCCGCGGCAAGCCGCCCACCGGACTGATCCGCATCGAACTGACGCATGACACCGATGGTTCCTTGTGCATTGCGGTACACGACGACGGCTGCGGGCTTTCCGCCGGACACCTGCGCGGCGTACTCGCTGCCCGCCAGCTCTACACGCCGGAAGAGATCGCCGGGATGAGCGACGAGCAGGTCATCGCCACCATCTTCGAACCGGGTTTCAGTTCGCTCGACGAGGCTGGCGAGCACGCCGGACGTGGCGACGGCCTGGCCCTGGTCAAGGACACCCTGCGCACGCTGGGCGGGCGCCTGCGCATCAGTTCGCGCCCCTTCCACCACACCTGTTTCACACTGCAATTCAGAAACGCATGAGGACACCACACAGCCTGCTCATCGTCGATGACTCGATGGTCATCCGCAACCGCGTCGCCCGCCTCATCGCCAGCCCGCAACTGCCACACATCAACATTGCCGGTCTCGCCGCCAATGGTGCGCTGGCCGTTGAACTGGCCCGGGAAAGCCGGCCGACGCTGATCACCATGGATCTCACCATGCCGCTGCTCGATGGAGAAGCCTGCATCGAACAGATTATCGGCTTTCTGCCCGACACGAAGATTCTCGTCGTCTCGGCCCTTTCCGACAAAGCCACGGCCCTGCGCGCCATCAAGAAGGGCGCCTGCGGGTTTCTCCACAAGCCGTTCTCTGACACGGAACTGCTTGAATCACTGCTCGAATTGATCGATTAAGCATGCGCAACGAACTCCGCCCGGAAGACATCGAAGTATTTTCCGAAGCCATCACCCATTTCTTCACCACCTGCACCGGAGAAACCGCCAGCGTGCGCTCTGCCTACCTGCTCGAAAAAGGTCCGCCCATTCTGTGGAACGATTTCAACGGCATGATCGAGGTCAACGGCCAATATCTGGGCAGTATCTGCTTTTCCGCTCCGCGCGCCCTGCTTTCGCATGTGCTGCTGAAAATGGGGGAAACCGTGTTTACCGACGAGCGCCACTCGGACATCGTCGGTGAAATCGCCAACACCCTGGCAGGCCGCGCCCGACGCCATTTCGGTGAAGGGCTCGACATCTCCACGCCCCGCCTGATCGACCCCGTACCCAATGTGTCGCCAGCCCGCTCAAACGCCGTACCCTACGCCATTCCGCTGCGCTGGCACGGCTACGAGGCAAGCCTGGTCGTGCAGCTTGAATCGACCGGCTGATTTTTCCGACACCCCGGCCCCGCCGTGGATTATCATCGGCGTGGGCACATCCTGCCCACGCCACGAAAGACAACGATGACGGAAACGCTGTATTGCTACTGCTGCCGCGTACATCACCCGAAAGAGCAGATGCGGCTCTTTCCCACCAAGCTCGGTGATCGCTGGCGCTGCATCCGCAGTATCGAGGCTGCTGCCCGCAGCCTCCATGCCCGCGATGCCTTCGGACGCCGGCAAACCGAAATCAACCGTGAAGACTCGAAATGGGTCGCCGAGCGCGCTTTTCACCTGCGCCACGACGGTCTTTGAGCAGACACACGTTCCGCCACTTTTTCGTCACGTGCCTGCAACATTGAGCAGCGATAGTTTCCCGGTCATCTCTCCGGAAACTCATCATGAACCACAGCTGCTTCGACCCCAACGACAACAATATTTCCAACCCCACGCCTGACTCGCCGGCGGACCCGTTCCGGCGCCGCTTGCTTTCCGCCGCCGTGCTGGGCAGCATCGGCAGCGGACTGGCCGCCGCCGGCATACCGCTCCCCGCCCTTGCCGCCAGCACCGGCCGGGCCGGTGGTTCGCTCGAAGCCTTCGGCTCGATCCCGGTTTCCATCGCCGATGAAGTCCGCGTCGCCCCCGGCTTCGCCGCCAACCTGCTCTATGCCTGGGGCGACCCGATTTCGGACGGCCCGCGCGCCCGGCCTGATGCCAGCGACAGCGCCGCCGAACAGATGCAACAGGCCGGCATGCATCACGACGGCATGCATTTCTTCCCGTTCGCCGAGAACGGCAAGCCGTCATCCGAACATGGCCTGCTCTGCATCAACCACGAATATACGGATGACGGTCTGCTGCACGTCGGTGGCATGAACGACTGGAGCGCCGAAAAGGTCGCCAAATCCAAGGCGGCTTGCGGCGTTTCGGTCATCGAAATCAAGCGGACGCAGGGCAACTGGGACGTCGTCCGTCCCTCGGCCCTGGCCCGTCGCATCACCGCCGACACGCCCTGCCGGATCAGCGGCCCCGCCCACGGTCATCCTGCCATGCGAACGGCGGTCGACCGGCGCGGCGAATTCGTCCTCGGCACCCTGAATAACTGCGCCATGGGCTTCACGCCGTGGGGCACTTACCTGACCTGCGAAGAAAACTTCAACGGCTATTTCAAGGCGCCCAAAAAAGCCGGCGCCGAACACAAGCGCTACGGCATCAACGAAAAGACCGCCGGTTACCGCTGGCACGAGTTCGACGAGCGCTTCGACCTCGAACGCCATCCCAACGAAGCCAACCGTTTCGGCTGGGTCGTCGAAATCGATCCCTGGCACCCTGAAAAGCCGCCGGTCAAACGTACCGCACTCGGCCGCTTCAAGCACGAAGGCGCTACCGTTACCCGCGCTGCCGACGGGCGAATCGTGGTGTACATGGGCGACGACGAACGCTTCGAATACATCTACAAATTCGTGTCACGCGATCCTTACGTTCCCGGGCGCAGCGATACCGATACGCTGCTCGACTATGGCACCCTCTACGTCGCCCGCTTTGGCGATGACGGCAAGGGCCGCTGGATCGCCCTGCGGCATGGCGAAAAACAGCAAAATTTCGCGTTGACCGCGGAAACCGGCTTTGCCGACGCCGGTGATGTCGCCATCCGCTGCCGCCAGGCCGCCGATCTGGCAGGCGCAACCAAGATGGATCGCCCGGAATGGATCGCCGTGCATCCGAAAACCGGCGAAGTCTATGTCACGCTGACCAACAACAGCCAGCGCGGCACACCGGAAGTTCCCGGCCTCAATGCGGCGAATCCCCGCTCCAAAAACACCTTCGGCCATATTCTGCGCTGGCGCGAAAAAGCCGGTAACGCTGCTGCCGAAACTTTCGAGTGGGACATCTTCGCCATGGCTGGCGATCCGCAACACGCCAACGAACAGCAACGCGGGACGATCAAGGGCGATGCCTACGGCAGCCCGGACGGTCTGTGGTTCGACCCCAGCGGCCACCTCTGGATCCAGACCGACGTCTCGACCAGCGTGCTCAATCAGGGCGAATACGCCAACCTGGGCAACAACCAGATGCTGGTTGCCGACGTGAAGAGCGGCGAAACCCGCCGCTTCCTGACCGGCCCGAACGGTTGCGAACTGACCGGCATCACCGCCACCCCGGACGGCAAGACTCTGTTCGTCAATATCCAGCATCCTGGCGAAACTGCCAGTGAGCGCTCCGATCCGGCGCACCCGACAGCGGTTTCCGCCTGGCCGGCCAATCAGTTCGCAAACGCCATCGGCGGCAGACCGCGTTCCGGAACACTGGTCATCACCCGCAAGGATGGCAAGCCAATTTCATCGTAAAGGAAGGGAGACAGCATGCGCCAAAACGATCTTTCCGGATTCCCACGACTGGTGGACGATCTCGATGCCCTGCACGAGGAAATCACCTTTGCCGTGAAATGGGTTTACATCGCGTTCGGGGCAATCATGCTGCCCTGTCTCGGAATTGCCCTATACACGCTGGGCTCCCAGTAAGCCCCAAGAAAAAAGCCCCGTCGCGACGGGGCTTTTTATTACACGGCAAAATCAGGCCGGTGGCGGAACATAGCCCTGAATCCGGTCGGCGCCATCTCCGAAGAAATGCTTTTCGACCTGCTCGGACAGATACTTGCGATGGCGGGCATCAACCAGATTGAGGCGGTTTTCGTTGATGATCATGGTTTGCAGCTTGATCCACTGCTGCCATGCCTCCTTGGAGACATTCTCGAAAATGCGCTGACCCAGCGCACCAGGATACGGCGGAAGGTCGAGGCCTTCAGCTTCGCGACCCAGCTTGATGCAATTGACGGTACGTGCCATGTGAAACTCCGGAGGGGGATTGATGCGACCGATTATAAAGTCTTGAACAGGACCTTGGAACGGCGCTGATAGTTGTACATGTCGCGTTTCCTGGCCGGCAGGTCGTCAACCGTGCCCAGCTTGAAACCACGCTCGACGAACCAGTGCTCGGTGCGCGTGGTCAACACACACAGCCGCTTGATGCCCATTTTGCGGGCGCGCCGCTCGATGCGCTTCATCAATTGCTCGCCATAGCCCCACTCGCGATGCTCCTGGCTGACCGCCAGGCAAGCCAGTTCGGCCTCCTCTTCCGAGTGCGGGTAGAGCGCCGCGCAACCGACGATGATGCCGTCGTGCAGCATGATGGAAAAATGCTCAATTTCGCGCTCCAGCAATTCGCGCGGCCGATGCACCAGGATGCCTTCAGCCTCCATCGGCTCGATCAGGGCAATCAGCGCGGCGATGTCATCCGGCTTGGCTTCGCGGATATTTTCCAGCGATTCGCGCGTCACCACTGTACCGACACCGTCATGTGTGAATAACTCGCGCAGCAGCGCACCATCCTGCTCATAGCTGATCAGATGCACCCGGCCGACGCCCGAACGTGTCGCACGCACGGCACAGGGCAGATAACGCCGGATATCCGGAGAAAGCCACTCGGCTTCCTTGACCAGTTCGGCCACTTCATCCGCCGTCATGGCATCGAGCAATTCGCCGGCCTGATCTGTCACGCCGCGACTGTCGGTCAGATAAACCAGCTTGTCGGCCTTGATGGCGATGGCTACAGCTTCGGCCGCCTCTTCCATCTGCAAGTTGAAGATTTCGCCAGTCGGCGACGGCCCTTCGCAATTGAGCAGGACGATGTTGCCCAGGCCGAGCTGGGCATTGATACCCTCGGCATCGACCTTGCGCACCTTGCCGGCGTACTGCATGTCGATGCCGTCGAGCACCCCGATCGGCTGGCCGGTGATGAAATTGCCGCCGATCACGCGAATCCGGCTGTTGGCCATCGGCGTATTCGGCAAGCCTTGCGAGAGCATGGCCTCGATTTCCAGATAAACGCTCCCCACCGCGTCGAGCACACAATCCAGCGCCTCGGCATCGGTCACCCGGTAGCCGCGGTGATAGACCGATTCCAGATTCTTCTCGCGCAGTTCTTCCTCGATCTGCGGTCGCGCCCCGTGCACCATCACCAGACGAATGCCGAGGCTGACCAGCAGATTGACGTCGTAGGCCAGCGTCTTGGCGAATTCGCTGGCCACCGCCTTGCCGCCGAAGGCAATGACGAAGGTCTTGCCGCGAAAGGCGTTGATGTAGGGCGTAACCGCCCGGAACCAGGAAACGAAGTGCTCGTCGTAAGGGGTTTCGCTCATTTTTCCGAATATTTTCCGTCGTCGTCTTTCAGGGCGTTTTCGAGGCGCTCGCAAACCGTTTTAAGAACCTTGACCCGGGCGAAGTTCTTGTCATTGGCCTCGACCAACGTCCAGGGCGCCAGCCCGGTTGACGTACGGTCCACCATGTCGCAGACCGCAGAAACGTACTCGTCCCACTTTTCGCGGTTGCGCCAGTCTTCATCGGTAATCTTGAAGCGCTTGAACTCGGTATCCTGACGCTCCTTGAAACGACGCAACTGCTCGTCGGCACTGATCTGCAGCCAGAATTTGATGACAACGGCGCCGGAATCGACCATCTGGTGCTCGAAATCGTTGATCTCGGCGTAAGCGCGCAGCCAGTCGGCCTCGGTGCAAAAGCCCTCTACGCGCTCGACCAGCACACGACCGTACCACGAACGGTCAAAAATGGCCGCCCGTCCGGTGCGCGGCAAATGCCGCCAGAAACGCCAGAGATACGGCTGTGCCCGCTCTTCCTCGGTCGGTGCGGCAATCGGCACGATCTGATATTGCCGGGCATCCATCGCTGCACCGATACGCCGGATGGTGCCGCCTTTGCCAGCCGCATCGGAACCTTCAAACACCAGCACCAGCGAACGCTTGCCGACAAAACGCGGATCGCGCACCAGTTCCGACAAACGCGCCTGATATTTGGCCAGCTGGCTCTCGTAATCCTTCTTGGCCAGCTTCTGCGCCAAGTTCAGCTCGCTCAGCACGTTCTTCTGGTCAATAGCATGCACGATCGGCGGCGCCACCGGCACCTGCTGACGCCCTTCCTGCTGGAGGCGGCGCTTCATGGCATCGAGCACGATGCGCCCCACCGTCAGCGAGCGGTACTCGTCATCCGTCCCTTCAACGATGATCCACGGCGCATGCGCGGTATTGCTGACGCGCAGCACGTGGCCAGCCACTTCCTGGAGCTTGTTGTAGGTCTTCAGGCGATCGTAGCTTTCCTTGGTGACCCGCCAGGCCGTATTCGGATTCTTCTCCAGCGCCTTGAGCCGGGTCTTCTGGCCGTCCTTGGAAAGATGGAACCAGAACTTGAGGACCAGTGCACCTTCATTGACCAGCATGGCCTCGAAGCGATTGATGTCGTCGAGCCGCTCATCCATCTCGGAACGGCGCATCTTGCCGGTGATGCGGTCGGTGATCGGCTGCGAATACCAGGAACCGGCAAAGATGCCGACCTTGCCCTTGG